>JBDUEJ010000046.1:0-43237 GCA_040002475.1 bacterium
CGAGCGGCGCGGGGCGACGTGCCGGAGCGCGTCGAGCGACTCGTCGAACCCATGCTGGCAAAAGAACCGGACGCGCGGTTGGCGGCGACTGACCTGCTTCGCGTGCTCGACGGCTAAGGTTCGCGGTCGAACCAACTCAAGACGTCGAACGATTGCGACACCTGCAGCGCGACCGCGTGTCCGCCCGTTCCGAGAAACCCTGTGACGCCGTAGCGAATCCAATAGCGATCGGCGCGCACGGATGCTTTCAACAGTGTGCTCGCGGTGAGACGAAAGCCGCCGCCGACCTCGGCGTCGGCAAAATCGGTGAGACGCGCCACCCACGCCGGGCCCACGGGGCGAATGAACGGATACTCGTTTCGCTCCACGCGAGTCGCGAGAAAGAAGCGCGGCGTCAGCGTGTACTTCGCTTCTCCGTAGTACGTGATGCCGCTGATCGGCCCGGCAATTCCCGGCACGTCGTAGCTGCCGCGCGCATACTCGGCGTGCGTCTCCAGGTATCCGTGTGAGTACGCGAGGTCGAGCGCCGTGACGCGCTGGTGGTACTCCGTCCAACTCTTCCCGGCGAGCAGCGTCGAGCTATATGAGTTATTTAAATACGGGCCGACCGTGAACGAGCCGCCGATGCGCAGACCCGTGAACGGTGTGATCCCGGCGCCGATCGCCGGACGCAGCCGCGGTGTGGGCGCCGGCACGTAATCCACGTGGCTCGATGGCAGCGAGACCATCGCCGCACGATAGTCGAAATACTTGGTCTCTCCGGACACCTCGCCGCCCAGTGGATACTTGACCGCGTAGCCGTCGGGCATTCCGATGAGCGGATTTCGCGTGGAGTAGTGCCGCGGCGAAAACGTCCCGAGAATCGGCGTCAGCTTTCCCACGTCGAACACGAGCGCGCGATTGGGCGAGTAGCGAATGCCGTAGTGATCGGTGATCAGGTGATCGAATTCGCTGCGGGCGCGAGCGTCACCGGTCACCGCCTCGCCCTGCGCGTAGATCACCCATCCCGCAATCGGTTCGTACGCGCCCCACGCCTGCACGCGGCCAACGGTTCCGGGGTATCCACCGTTCCGCGTCAGCAAATTCGACGAATGATTCGTGGACCACGCCTCGACGTCGGCAATGCCCTGCAACAGCACGCCGCCCTGAGCGTGGGTCTGTCGAGCACCGGTGGCGAGGAGACCGGCCACCGCGAACACCGCGGCGGAGAACCGACGCACGCGACTAGTCCGCTGCACTGCCCACATCCGCGCCGCCGGTCTCCGCACTGTCATCATTCGCACCAGCGTGCGCGGCGTCCAGCGCCGCGCGCACGGTTCGAGCGAGCACCGCCGGCGTGAATGGCTTTCGAAGAAAGACAACGTTGGGATCGAGCTCGTAGCGCACGAGTGCGTCGTCGGCGTACCCCGACATGTAGATCACGATCGGCGCGCGGCGGATGGCGACGTACTCGGCGACCAGCTGCGGACCGCTGGTGTTCGGCATCACGATGTCGGTGAGTAGCACATCGATCGTCCCCGCCGCCCCGATCTCGAGCGCCTCGGCCGCGTTGCGCGCGGCCAGCACCTTATAGCCGCGCTCAACGAGACTGCGCCGGGCAAGAATGCGCACGTCCTCGGCGTCTTCGACGATGAGAATTGTCTCGGTGCCGCGGGGAAGCTCGCTGTCATCGGGCGCGGCGATTTCCGTGACGGCCATGGTTTGCGCGGGGGGAAGCGAGATCGTGAACGTGGTTCCCTTGCCCGGGGCGGTGTTTACGGCAATGGTGCCGTCCGATTGTTTGACGATGCCGTACACCGTCGAGAGGCCAAGACCCGTGCCTTTCCCCGCCTCTTTGGTCGTGAAGAACGGCTCGAAGATTCGGTCGCGCACGTCGTCCGTCATTCCCTGCCCGGTGTCGGAGACGGCCAGCGAGACGGCGCGCGCCTCATCCCGATCGGCATCCGGCGGTGTCGCGGAATCAAACACGTTGGCCGTGGCGATCGTGAGCGTGCCTCCGCCAGTCATCGCGTCGCGTGCGTTGACGGCGAGGTTGAGCAGCACCTGTTCGAGCTGGCCGCGGTCGGCGCGCACGCGAGCGAGCGATGCGCCGGTTTCGATGCGCAACACGATGTGCTCGCCAATGATGCGCCGGAGCATGGGGGCGATGCCTTTCACCACGTCGCCGAGGTCGAGCACGGTCGGCTGCAACACCTGCTTGCGACTGAACGCGAGCAGTTGATGCGTGAGATTGGCCGCGCGGTCCGACGCCTCGACGACTTGCTGGAGGTCGTCGGCCGTGGAGCTGTTCTGCTCCGACCGCATGAGCGCGAGCTGTGTGTAGCCGGAGATAACGGTGATGAGATTATTGAAATCGTGCGCGATTCCGCCGGCGAGTGTGCCGATGGCCTCGAGCTTTTGCGACTGGCGGAGTTGCGCCTCGCTCTCGCGGAGCGCCTGTTCGACCCGAATCCGTTCGCTGATCTCGTCGGTGAGCACCACGTTGGCAGCGGCAAGCTCCGCGGTGCGTTCTTCGAGCTCGCGGCGTTTTCCGGCGAGGGACCCCATGAGCTGACCGAACGACTCGTTGAGCGTGCGCACCTCGAGCGCTTCGCCGTCGGCCTCGAAGGGCGCGCTCCGCTGCTCGGTTGCGGCGCCGGAACGCATGTACCGCACGAAACGCTGGAACGGCCCAAGTACCGTTCGCGCCGTAAACACCGCGCCAATGCCGGCGACGAGCACGGCCAACGCGCCATAGAGGAGAAAGACGCGGCGAAGCGGACGCGTGAGCGCGGCGACGGTGCGCGTAAGCGGCTGAAGAATCCAGAGGCGAACGGCTTCGTGTTCCTGCGTTTCTCCGAGCCATACTGGAGCGGCGACATATTCTTCGCCGGCAAGGCGAATGGTGGTCGTCGCGCTGTCGCGCGCGTGGGCGTCGAGCAGCGCGCCCATCGATGCGCCCGCGAGCGCGCGGTCCGTTGCCGTGATGATCGACTTGCCCGCGGTGAGCACGACGTCGGCGTCGGACGCAGCGCGCGCCGAGGCGACGAATGCCGAGTCGACCCGTTCGCCGACGAGCAGCCCGCCCACGGTGAATCCGTCTTGCACGAGCGGATAGACCGCGGTCTCGATGTATGCCTGGCCCACGCGCAATACGGCGAGGCCGCCCGCGTCGGCCCGCGCGTTGGGATCGAGCGCCAGACGCATGGCGGCGAGTGACGCGACGCTCGTGCCGCGCGGCACGGCGGCCGCATGCGGGCCCGCGCTGGCAAACACGCGGCCCGAATCGTCGGTGACGAGCAGCAGATCGGCTTCGACGACCTGCGACAGGCGTCCCAGCTCCTCTTCGATCTCGATCACCAGGCGTTCGTCTGGCCGTTGTCCGGCGCTCACCTCGACCTGATACGTCTTTAGAGAATACAAAAAGGACGGCGACTGCGCGATGAGCGACGCGCCGAACAACAGCTGGCTGGCGTTGCGCGTCTGCAGATGCTGAAGCGTTCGCTGGTTGCGCGACAGCTCGTTGGCAAACGAGTCGCGCGTGTTGGCGCGGATCTGAACGCTCAATGCCCAGAACGCGATCCATACCACGAGCGCCGTCACGGCGCCGCCGAGCGCCGCGAGCTTGAGGCCGAGCGAGCTGCGCCGGGTGCGACGCCGGAGCGATGCGACGGCCGATACGATCGGCGTCATCGCGGAACCCTTCCGCCCTGCGGCAACGGGATGTTGAAATCGACCACCGTGGCTTGCCCGGCGGTCACATGAACACGCCACGTGATCGGCGTCTTGATGCGCTCATGCCAGCCCACGACGGTGTAATCGCCCTCCGGCACGTCGTCGATGACGAATTTATGATCGTCGCCCGGCGATGCGAAGAACGGGTTCGACAGCACGAGCACGACGGCGCTCATGTCCTGGTGGATGTGGCAGAACACCGTCACGGTGGCGACGCGATTGAATGTCGCCGCGCGCGAGCTCCCCTTGGGGTATCGACCGAGATCGAACGTGCTCCCGCTCGAGAGGGAGTAGACGTTGTGGAAGACGTCGTCTTCATTCGGGAACTCCACCTTGCCGCCCTGCATGACCGCGACGACATGCGGCGCGAAGCGTTCGTCGCGCTGGGCAATGCTGCCGTGCCGGTGGCTTTCAATACGCGACGGAGATGCCGGGAGGTGCTCGCCGTCGCCGTCCAGGTAGACGACCACGTTCTTCAGCTCCGCGGCGATGGGATCGCGCGGCGACGCCGGTGGGGTGGAGCCGGAGCCGGGGTCGGCGTAGATACGAATGGGAGCGCGTCGCGCGGCGAGCGTGCTCGAGATCTCGACGGTGCCTTCGATTCGTCCCGTGGCGGGGCGGGCGGGCGGCAGTGTGCCCGCGGCATTCGGTACGGCGCGCGCGCGCCCAGCGGCGCCGGTGAGCACCGCCAACGCAACGGTCACGAGTAGCGTAGTCCAAGCGGCGTGCGCTCGGCGTGGTCGGAGGGCGATTGGGGTCACCGAATGCGTCGGCCTGCGAAAACATGACGGACCAGAACGTTGGCGTCGGGTACGCCCAAATGCAACGCGAGCCCGGCGTGCACGCGCACGCCAGGGCCGCTAAGAAAAACGCTCAGAGCGCGGGTGGACGCGCTCTTTGGAGGCGAATCCTACTCGTCGTACCGCCCCGGCCGGAGCGGACGCTCTTCTTCGTCGATCTCGTCGTACTCGTCGTCCAGATCAACGAGATCGTCATCGACTTCGGCGTCGTCTTCGTCCTCGTCATCTTCGTCGTCTTCTTCGTCTTCGTCCTCGTCTTCGTCCTCCTCGTCGTCGTCGAGGTCGTCATCGTCGTCGTCGAAGTCTACGTCCTCATCGAGATCATCATCCTCGTCGTCGTCGAGATCGTCGTCGAGGGCTTCATCGTCGATATCGTCATCTTCGCGCGCAGGTGACAGCGACAGCGACAGATCGGACGACTCGAACTTGGCCGACATTGCTCGGTTCTCCTTGCAGAGCTTCTGAGTGGGATGGAACGAAAGAAAGAGATAACGCGTGCTTCCGTGACGCGCTCAACCTAGGCACGTTCGCGCTTGGCTTCACGCGTCAACCGCTTTCGATCCGATGCGCCCAGGAACCGCTTGCGCAACCGAATCGTTTGCGGTGTAACCTCGATCAGTTCGTCGTCCTCGATATACTCCAAGGCGGCTTCCAGAGTCAACTCCCG
Organism: bacterium; assembly: GCA_040002475.1. Taxonomy (GTDB): domain Bacteria; phylum Gemmatimonadota; class Gemmatimonadetes; order Gemmatimonadales; family Gemmatimonadaceae; genus JAQBQB01. Next base: position 5,182 of record JBDUEJ010000046.1, read on the forward strand.
CGGCGGTTCCAGCGAAATGTTCTCGTCGCTCGACTTGCTCCGCATGTTCGTCAACTTCTTTTCCCGCGTTGGATTCACGTCCATGTCGCCTGGCCGCGAGCTCTCGCCGACCACCATCCCTTCGTAGACCATTTCGCCGGGCTGCACAAACAACGTCGACCGTTCCTGCAACGTTGCGAGGGCGAATGCGACGATCGTGCCACCTTCCATCGACACCAGCGACCCACGAGTTCGCCCCGCGAGCGGGCCCGCCCATTGCCCATAGTCCAGAAAGCGATGGTGCATGATACCGGTGCCCCGCGTGTCGGTCATGAACTCCGAGCGATAGCCGAACAATCCGCGCGCCGGAATGCGATACAACAATCGCACCATGCCCTGCCCGGGATTCTTCATTTCCAACATCTCGCCGCGGCGGGGGCCGATCTTTTCGATCACGGTACCGAGGAATTCCTCGGGCACGTCGATCGACAGCTCTTCGTACGGCTCCATTCGCTCGCCGCTGGGACCCTCGCGCGTGATCACCCGAGGGCGTGAGACCTGGAACTCGTATCCCTCGCGCCGCATGGTCTCCATGAGGATCGTGAGGTGCAGCTCGCCACGTCCCGAAACCGTCCACGTGTCGGTCGAATCGGTGTCGTCCACCTTGAGCGCCACGTTCCGCTCGAGCTCGCGGTACAGCCGCTCACGGACCTGTCGCGACGTCACGAACTTCCCTTCCTTGCCGGCGAAGGGAGAGTTGTTGACGATGAAATCGACCGAGATCGTGGGCTCCTCGACGGCGATGCCCTCGAGTCGTTCCGGATTGGACACATCGGTGACGGTGAGTCCGATCTCGACGCCTTCGAGCCCGGCGAGCGAGACGATCTCCCCAGCCTGAGCCTGCTGGACCTCGATACGATCGAGTCCGTCGAACGTGAAGAGGCGCGTAATGCGCGATTGCGCCGGCTTCTGGGTGGTGTCGAGCGGCAACAGGGCCACGACGTCCCCCACGTGGGCCGTTCCACGCTCGATGCGGCCAATGCCCATGCGCCCGAGATACGGCGAGTGGTCGATGGTCGAGATCAGCATCTGGAAGTGGCCTTCTGCATCGAGCGGCGGCGACGGCACTTTGTCTACGATGGTCTGGAACAACGGCGTCAGATCCTGGAGCGGCTGGTCGAGATCGAGCGTCGACGTGCCGTTGCGCGCCGAGACGTAGACGACGGGCGCGTCGAGCTGGGCCTCGTCGGCTTCGAGCTCGATGAAGAGATCGAGGACCTCGTCGTGGACGCGCATTGGGTCGGCGCCGGGCCGGTCGATCTTATTGATGACGACGATTGGAGTCCGACCCAAGGCGAGCGCCTTCCGAAGAACGAAGCGCGTCTGGGGCATGGGACCGTCGAACGCGTCGACGACGAGCAGTACGCCGTCCACCATGCGTAGAATGCGCTCGACCTCGCCGCCAAAGTCGGCGTGTCCCGGGGTGTCGACGATGTTGATCTTGGTGCCGTGCCAATTGACCGCAGTGTTCTTGGCAAGGATGGTGATACCCCGCTCCCGCTCGAGCGGGTTGGAGTCCATGACCCGTTCGGCGACGACCTGATTGTCTCGAAACGCGCCCCCCTGACGGAGCATCTTGTCGACCAGTGTGGTCTTCCCGTGATCGACGTGCGCGATGATGGCAATGTTACGGATTTGCATAGCCCTGAAGTATAGCTGATCGGACGAAAAGCAGACAACCCAAGCGTAGCGAAATGGGCCCCGCAGGCGGCTCAGGCGGCCCGTACCGTATAAGTCACCCTTGCGTCACAACCGCGACCTGCACAGAATGCCGGGGAGGAGCTTTCGGCTCCGAGAGTCCGTCTCAGGTAAAAAAGGACTACAACGCAGGAGGTGCGCTCATGAATCAAGCCGACGAAGCCGCGCTCGCGAATTATCCTCACGGACGCGGTTACGGGCACGATTACATGCGGGGCGGCGAAGTACTCGGCGGGTACGGCTACGCTGAGCGAGACGAATACGCGAAGGCGCGCGGCGAGTTGGCTGCCGGCGATGCGCCTGGAGAGAAACCGAACGACCGCGACGACCAGGACGTGAGCTAGGTCCTTCCTAGCCCTTCCTAGGGCCGCACTGAGCCGCTGAGCCGACCGGCTCCGACTCCGACTCCGATCCCAATTTCCAGTGCGGTGGTGTCGTAGCCCTTGGCTTTTAACGCACCGATAAAGTTTTTTTTGTCGGTGGCGTGGATGTAGGCCTCTTCGATTTCGACCTGATGCGCGTCGATCAGCTCGAGCAGCGCGTCGTTCATTGTCAGCATCCCGAGTCGTTTCGATGTTTGCACGACCGACGGGATCTGAAACGTCTTGCGCTCACGAATGAGGTTGGCCACGGGCACGGTGTTGAACATCACTTCCCGCGCCGCGATCCGTCCGCCGCCGATTCGTTTGACGAGCGTTTGTGAAATGACGCTGCGCAGCGAGTCGGCGAGCATGACGCGGATCTGTTCCTGCTCGTTTGGCGGGAATTGATCGATGATACGGTCGAGCGTCGTGGCCGCGGTCGTCGTGTGCAGTGATGCGAACACGAGATGCCCGGTTTCGGCGGTTTCCAGCGCGATCGAGGTCGTCTCGAGGTCGCGCATCTCGCCGATCAGGACGACGTCGGGATCCTCTCGCAGCGCGGCACGCAACGCCGACTTGAACGATCGCGTGTGCATGCCGATCTGCCGCTGCGACACCACGCACCGTAGACTCGGGTGCACGAACTCGATCGGGTCCTCGATCGTGATGATGTGATGGTTCCGCGTGCGATTCACGCGGTCGATGAGCGCGCACAGCGTCGTCGATTTGCCCGAGCCCGTTGGACCCGTGACCAGCACCAGGCCGCGTGTGAGGGAGCACAGCGCCTGAATGTCGGACGACAGGCCCAGGTCGTCGGCGTTGACGATGGCCGGCGGAATGTGGCGGAACACCGCCGCGCTTCCGAGACGGTCCTTGAACGCATTGACTCGAAAGCGGCCGAGTGCGGCAATCTCGTACGCGTAGTCGGTGTCGTTCGATTCCATGAGCTGGACGCGGTTGACGTGCGGTATCGTCGCGTCGATCAACGCGGCGACATCGTCTGCGCGGAGCACGGGCGCGTCGAACAAGCGGATGATCTCGCCATGACGCCGGAGAATCGGCTTGTCCCCCACGCGAAGGTGAAGGTCCGATGCGCCGCGCGACACGGTGATCTGCAGCAGCTCTTGAATCCGGTCGTGCGCCGGCGACCCAACGCCGGCGGCAACCTCGCTCGCGACCAGGTACGAGCCGGGTACCAGCTGGAGCGCGTCGTCGGGGATCGGTTCGTCCATCGGATCATCCGCTAGGTCAGTCACCAGAGCGAGCACCGGCGTGTCCGTGCTCCCGATCCGCACGCGCCAGCGCCCATCCGTCAGTTCGGCGCTCGTCGAAAACGACCCTTCGGTGGACACGTAGGTAAAGCTCGCCGGCGCACCCTGCGCGAGGTTCCGCGCCGAATCCGGCGGCGCGACTTCGTTCAGGAGCGACAGAATCTGCGGTCCGGTCAATGGCAGACGCGTCACCGGTTGGGAATCTCCCGTGCCGGTAACCTGGAACCGCGCGAGGTTGCCCTCGTCCAGCGTCAACACCCCTGATTTGTTGCCGGCCAGCACGGCCAATAAGCGATCAAGCTGAGCCATGTCACAACCGCGGAAAAATTATGATCGCTGTCGAACCTGCGCGATCTGTCGCCAGTTGACGAGGCATACTCCGGCGGAACAGCGCAGCGTGAGAAACCGCTCGTGGTGCCTATTTAAAAAGTCTAATAGCCGAGGCCCGTCGATGCGTGGGTCATAGCGCAGTTCACCGGCGACGCTCGAGCCATCGTTCAAGACGATCTCGACCGAAACGTCCACGGCCCCATCGATCTCAGTATCGGCCGACTGGGGCTCGAACTCGACTCGCAGGACGTGGTCTTTCGCCAGCAGAATCATCTGATCGTCCGGCATGGCCAGGGGAACGAACGATTCGGGCTCGTTGAACAGTTCGGCCGGTTCCTGAGGTCCGGTCCGGTATCGGGCGGACGGCTGGAGAAAGACGTCGCCCTTCAGCGTTCCGCCACCCGTCACAGCGACGGCGACGCGGAGGCGCACCTTCTCGATGCGATACTCGCTCATGAACGACGCTCCCGGCCCAGGGGACCGTTAAGGGTGGTGATGCAACTCGCGGTCGAGCATCTCCTCACACTCCAATTGCAGCGTCGCGTGATGAATGCCCATCTCCTGCAGGATATCGTGCGCCTGTTCCAGGACGCTCTGATGGTCGGTAGAGTCTCGGACGATCGCATGCGCGCTCATGGCGATCATTCCGGAGGTCACCGTCCAGACGTGCAGATCGTGAACCGATTCGACTCCGTCGAGCGACTCGAGCCGCGCCCGCACGCTGTCCAGCGCAATATGGGCCGGCGCGGCCTCCAGCAATACGTCTACCGACTCGCGGACCAACCGCCACGCGCCCGCGACGATGAGCACCGTCGTGACCAGCGATGCAATCGGATCGGCCTGCAGCCAGCCGGTGCTCCGAATCACGATTGCCGCAAGCACCGTCCCGCCAGAGGCGAGCATATCGCCCAGCACGTGGAGATACGCCCCCCTGATGTTGAGGCTGCCGTCGCGGACGCCGTGAAGCAACCACACGGCAATGCCGTTGACCGCGAAGCCCAGCACGGCCACCCACAGCATCAGTCCCCCGGCGACCGGCTCGGGGTGCCGAAAGCGCACCGCCGCCTCGTAGACGATCCACGCCGAGATGAGCAGCAGCGTCGCGCCGTTGATCAGCGCGGCGAGAATCTCCCAGCGGAGGTAGCCAAAGGTCTTGGCCGGCGACCCCGGCTGGCGGGCCAGCCACGCCACGAACAGCGAAAGCCCCAACGCCCCGGCATCCGTGAGCACGTGTCCGGCGTCGGCGAGCAGCGCCAGAGAGTTCGACATCCAGCCGCCCACCCCTTCGGCGACGAGAATGATGAACGTGAGCCCCAGCGACCAGGCGAGCGCTCGCGTGGACGCGCCGTGCGAATGACCGTGGCCGTGCCCGTGATCGTGGGAATGACCGTCAGAATGCAGATGTGCCATGAACCTCCCCGCGTGAACGACGCTATCGGAGACAGAATCGCAACCGCCGCAGCATCGACGCTACCGGCCGGCCGCCGTAGATTGTCCCCCGTGCTATCTCGCTTGATTGCCATCGTTGTTCTACTCGCTCTGAACGGCTTTTTCGTCGCCGCCGAGTTCGCTCTCGTTCGTTCTCGCCGCACGCGCCTGGAGTCGATGGCGCGAACGGGCGACTGGAAAGCGCGCATCGCGTTGCGCGCCTCTGGAAATCTCGCTCGTATCCTTTCGGCGAGCCAGTTAGGAATTACCCTCGCGAGCTTAGCGCTCGGCGCGCTTGCGGAAGACGCGTTCGGCCACTGGTTGGCCGATCATCTCCAAGCGCTGCCGTTTGCGCTCGATCTGTCGATTCGTGTCGGGATCGGCGCGGCGACCGCGCTGACCATCGTCACCTACTTTCACGTGGTCTTCGGCGAGCTCGCGCCAAAGGGTGCGGCTCTCACGCACCCGGAGCGCTTTGCGCGTCTCTTGGCGCCGCCGCTCGTCGCCTTCGCCTGGTTGGTCACGCCGTTCACGGCGCTCCTCGCCGCCTCGGCCAATCTGGTGCTGCGCGCGTCCGGCCAGAAGCCGTCGCTCGTCGAGGAGAACGTGCACTCGGCCGAGGAGCTCCGGATCATCGTGGAGCAGAGCCAGGAAGGCGGAGAGTTGCAAGCGCAGGACGCCGATATGCTCGAAGGTGTATTCGAGTTCTCTGAAAAAAACGCGCGCGAAGTGATGACGCCGCGCACCGAGATCGACGCGCTGGCGATCGAGGCGACGCTGGAAGAGACCCTCGCGCTCGTGGAGGAGACCCGGCGCTCGCGCTACCCCGTGTTCGAGGCGACGATCGACGACATCACCGGACTGGTGCTGGCGAAGGATCTCCTTCCCGTGCTCCACCGGCCGACGAACGACTTCTCGATTCGCTCGATCATGCGTCCGGTGCATGTCGTGCCGGGGTCGCGCGAGGTGGAAGGCGTGCTCGCCGACTTCAAGCGGCTCAAAGAGCACATGGCGATCGTTCTCGACGAATACGGCGGCACCGCCGGCTTGGTGACGATGGAGGATCTGCTCGAGGAGATCGTCGGCGAGATTCTCGACGAATACGACGAGCCGCCGGAGCATCCGGAGCGGCAGGGCGCCGACATCGTCATTGTGCCGGGGAGCACGAACATTGGAGAGCTCAACGAGCGGTTCGGGCTCAGCGTGCCCGATGAGGATTACACGACGGTGGGCGGTTTTGTGTTCGGCGCACTCGGGCGGCTTCCCGTTGTTGGGGATCGAGTGACATCCGGCGGCGCCGTGTTCACTGTCCGCGAAATGGATGGCCGGCGAATCGAGTCGTTGGCGGTGGACCTTCACGGTGCCGGCGATCGGCGCGGAACAGCCGGGCAAATCGACTCGCAACGGCCAGGCTGAACAAACTCCCTAGCGCGACTTGGGGCCGCGGGCGAGCAACTCCTTCATGTCGGCCAGCTGCCATGCGTTCACCGCCATGATCGTCGCGGCCTGTGCGACGTCGGCCGGTACGGTGTGGTTGAAGTCGTCCACCTGCGAGTGGTGCGTGTGATTGTAGCCCACGGTTGCCTGATCGTAGTTGAATCCGGGCACGCCGTACGGCAGGAACGCGAGGTGGTCGGTTCCCGTCTTGTTTCCCGATTTCACGAGCAGTTGCCCGAGCGGAACGAGCGGCGACAACATCGACTTCCACATATCGCGAAGTTCTTCCCTGCCCTGCAGCGTCATACCCGTGATGTGACCGGTGCCGTTGTCGATCACGAGTAGCGCTTGAATCTTGTCGAGCTCGGCCCGGTGGTCCTCCGTGTACGCCTGCGAGCCGAACAGCCCTTCCTCCTCGCCGCCGAACAGCACGAATCGAATGGTCCGCCTGGGACGAACGCCCGAGGCCTTGAGAATGCGCGCCGCCTCGAGCACGGCGATCGCGCCGGCTCCGTTGTCGGTCCCGCCGGTGGCAATATCCCACGAGTCGAGATGCGCGCCGAGCATCACGACCTCGTCGGGCTTCTCCGTGCCGCGAATGTCGGCGACCGTGTTGTACTGCTGAATGTCCCCCGAGGTGAAGGTGTTCTTGATGTCGGCTTCAATGCGCACACGCTCGGCACGCTGGGCCAGACGCTGAAACTGCGCGTAGTTCTCATTCGAGATCACTAGTTGCGGAAACGGCGACACCGCGGCGGGGGACCCGGCCATGGTGAACAGACCAAATTCCTTGGCGCCGTCGTGAATGAGACCGGCGATTCCCTCACGCACCAGCAGCTGCGCGCGCGCCGGCATGAACGCTCGCTCCTCGTCGTTCTGCGGCAGCTGCGTCCGGCGCATGGCGTCGAGCCGGAGGGAATCCGCGCCCGTGATTGCCGGTCCGTCGGGATTCGGAATCGCCGCGGCCGGACCAATCATCACCCACGTCCCGCGAAGCTTGCCTGCAAAGCGGCGATCGTAGTCCTGTCGTGTGCGCGAGTCGACGTACACGACGTCGCCAGCGAGCGCCCCATTGGTGCCCGGCGACCACGCCCACGACACGCCCAACAACTCGCGCCGTTGCGGCGCGAGCATACGCAACGTCATGGGACCGCGCGTCCATCCTACGCCGAACGTCCATCCTTCCAATTCCGAGCGGTCGGCGCCGTACTCGCGGAATTTCTGCTGCGTCCATTCGTTCGCGCGACGCATCTCCGGGCTTCCCGACAGCCTCGGGCCGATCATGTCGAGCAGGTAGGAGAGGTCGGCTTCGACGTGCGAACGCTGCGTCCCTTCCTGAATCATGCGGGCGACGAGGTTGTCGTTCGACGGCAAACCAACGTCGCGCTGGACGATTGGTTTGGGCCCAACCGGCGTCGCGACTTGCGCCGATTGCCGCGACGGCGCCAACGAGAGCGAGACGAGCGCGGCGACAACGACGAGTGTTCTCTGAATCATCACATCTCCTGTCGGGCCCGTCGCGTCGCGCTATGCGCGCAAGGGCGCGGTCGGTTGGGCGCGCGACGTCGTGCGCCTCGCGATATCGGCGCACAAGAGCACGGCCTCGATCATGCTCGACGCGTCGGCGATTCCCTGTCCGGCGATGTCCAGCGCCGTGCCGTGATCGGGCGAACAGCGCGGAAACGGCAGCCCAAGCGTCACGTTCACCGCGGACCCGAACGAGGCAACCTTGATCGCCGTCATCCCGACGTCGTGATACGGCGCAATCACAGCATCGAACGCGCCATGCATCGCGCGTACGAACACCGTGTCGGCCGGGAATGGTCCCGCGATGCCCGCTGCCTCAGCGGCGGGCCGCAGCAGGTCGTCGTCTTCCGTTCCGAATCGTCCGCCGTCTCCAGCGTGCGGATTCAACGCGCAGAGCGCGATACGAGGTTCGGCGATTCCGAACCACTCGCGCAAACCGGCGCGGGTCACGTTCGCCGCAGTGAGTATGGCGTCGCGGGTGACGGCGGCAACGACATCGCGCAGCGGCAGGTGCGTCGTCGCCAGCACCACGCGAAGCGGATTTGTCGCGTCGGGACTCGGCCGCGTTGCCGCGAGCATCATCGCGACGCGCCGTCCCGTGAGCATCGCCAGCATCTCCGTGTGTCCGGGAAACGCGTAGCCACCGGCGAAGAGCGCCGCTTTGTCGAGTGGCGCCGTCACGATGCCTTCCACATGGCCTTCGAGCGCGAGTGCGACGGCGCGCTCGATCGCCCGCCCGGCGAATCGTCCTGCCGACGTGGCGTCGGCGTTGGAATGCCAGACGCCGGTTTGCTCGTCAACGTCTACACCAGCGCCGGCCGGGCCGACGAAAACAAGATCGGCGGCGGCGCGCACTTCGCGCGACGCCGCCGCCTTTGCGATGATCTCCGGACCAATGCCGCGAACGTCGCCGAGGGTCACCGCGAGCCTCGGTCGGGTCTGGGCGTTCGCTTCGCGGTCCACGCGTGCGCTCGCGACCGCGGCTATGGAACCACCTTCGTTGGGTCCGCCTCCACCGTCTTCAATCGAATCGCGACGTAGGTCTGCCTCTTTAGACCGTCGATGTACCGTCGAATTCCGCCTCGCTGCGCCAGCTCGCTCCGCACGGCGGACTTCAACTCCCCGAGCGTGCGATCGCCGCCTTCGTCCACGGTGAGCAGCTGGGCGACCACGAACTTGGGAATCTCCGGATGGGCCGCGGCGCCGGGAATCTGGAACGTCACGATGTCCATCGGCTTGTGAAGGATGAACGCCTTTTGATACGGGATGGGCAGCGTGTCGCGCGGGAACGGCGTGAGAATGCTCGTTTCTTCCTTGCCCGGAAAATCATGGAATTTCTTGGCGAGCGTGTCGAACGACGCGCCGGCCTTCCACCGATCCGCGACGCTGTCGGCCAGTTTTTGCGTGCGCAGAATGTCAGCCGAATCAATTTTCGGCACGATCAGAATTTGGCGCGCCTTGACCTCACCAGGCTGCACGCGATCGACGCGGATGATGTGATATCCGTACGGCGTCTCGACCACGGGGCTCATTTGTCCCGGCGACAACGCGGCTTGGAAGCCGGCACCGAACAGCCAGCGCTCGAACTCGGGAAGATTGGATCCGCGGCGCGCCCAACCGAGATCGCCGCCCGTTTCCTTGGTGAGCGGGTCCATTGACTCGCGCTTGGCAATGCGCTCGAAATCACCGCCGCGCTTGAGCTCCGCCAACAACGACTCAGCCCTGACGCGCGCGACTTCCTTTGACGCCTGCGTGGGCGCCGGCGCGATCACGATCTGCTTGAACGTGACGGACGCCGGCTTTTTGGGAAGAAACTCTTTGCTCTTCTCGAACTCCGCCGCCACCTCGGCGTCGGTGACGTTGATCGGAATGATCTTGGCGTCCTGCGTCAGCTTTCGCAGCACCTTTTGCCGCGTCATCTGCCGGCGATACTGATCCATGAGGAATCGACGATACTCCGCCGGAGTGCCGAGCGAGGCCTTGGCCAACGCGGTGGTGAATTCCGATTCGTTCGGAAACTGGGAACGCGTGTCCTTCACCTGCCGGTCGACGTCGGGGGTAATCTCGGCGTCCGTGACCTCGATCTTCAGGTCTTTGGCTTTTTGCTGAATGAGCTCGTCCTGCACCATGTCGTCCAGCACGGTGCTGTCGAGCACAGCGAGCGCCGCGCTGTCCGCGGGCTCCTTGACCTCTCGCCGCTGAATTTTCGCGAGGCGCGCCTCGGTGAGATCGTAGCGCGTGATAGGCTGGTCCCCGACCACGGCAACGATCGCGTCGAGCGGCAATGGCTTGGCAGCCACGGGTTGCTGCGCCCGCAGGGTGCCGGCACTACCGGCGGCGAGCAGCGCAAATACGGAAGCGAGAATTCGTCTCATACGGCAGAGTACCCACGAAGGAGGGCCAGGGGTCCGCCCCTGGCCCTCTTATGGTAACTGTTACGGCTTCTTTGGAGCGGGTTTTGACGGCTGCGTGGTTGTCGGCGGCGGCGCACTGGCCGGCGGCGCACCGGCCGGCGGGCCGCCGGCACCCGGAATCGGAACCTGCGACTTCGGCTGGTTGGCCGTGCGGGCCGAGTCGGCCGAGGCGCGAACTTTCGTAGCGCGTTCGACGGCTCGGTCGATGCCGGCGGAATTCACCGAAGCCTCATACTTGGCCTCGAGCATCTTCTTGAGCGGCGGCGGCGGCGACAGCGGTTGCGCCTGTCCGGCCATCATCCGGTCGAGGTACGCGTCAACGCGAGACGCGGCGAGACGTTCCTTTTCGGCGGTGCTCTTCGCACTGTCGGACAAAGCCTTGGGATCGATCCCCAACGCCTGCCACACGTTCGTGACGAGCTGACCAATCTCGTTGTACATGTTCGCCTTCTCCGGCGCCGCAACGTCCATCTTGGCGGCTTCGGCCCGCTTGAGCAGCAGATTCTGCACGGCGATCTGCTTGACGAACGGCTTGAGCACCGAATCTGGCGCCTGCGGAATACGCTGCGTGATCTGCTGCTGCGGCGGGAAGGTCTCGAGCCAGCCAAGGAAGTCGGCGACGGTGAGGTCGCCGGCTTTGGCGGTCGCGAGCGTGCTCTTGTCGTTGCGGTGCTTGGACAGGTCCTTCACCGCGTCCTTGATCATCGTCGCGGCGTTGTCCTTCACCACGAGATTCTCGCTCGTCGCCAGCTGTGCCATGTAGGTGCTGTCCGCCACGCGCACCGCGGTCTGCGAATATTTCGCCGCGAATTCGGCCTTGGCGTCGGGATAGGCGAGCCGCTGGATGATGTGGAAACCGAAATTCGTCTCCACCGGCTGCGAGATCTCACCGGGCTTGAGCGCGGCAGTGGCCGTGGAGAACGCCGGGATCATGACGCCCTTCTCGAACACGCCAAGGCTGCCGTTGTTCTGCGCCGCCGTGGGATCGGTGCTGTATTTCTTGGCCATCTCGGCGAAGTTGGCCGGCGTGACCTGTCCGCGAAGTGTCTCCGCGCGTTTGCGAAGCGAATCCTTTTCCGCGGCGCTGGGCGGAACGCCCTGATTCTTATAGCCGATCAGAATGTGGCGTGCGGCGAGGAGTCCGCCCGACGCCTGGTTGTACGCCGCCTCGCTTCCGGAGTCGACCTTGAAGGACTTGGAGATCGAGTCCATGAAGCGCTGGAGCTTTTGCGCGTTGACGATCGGCGCGATGGCCGCGTCAATCGCCTTCTTGTCGTTCAACGAGTCGCCGTGGGCTGCGGCATAGGCGAGCTGTTGGAAGCTCGTCCACATGTCGGTGACGATCGCGGCGTTGTCGCGGCTCACGCCCACCTGGATCTTGGCGTTGCCGAGCAGGTCGCCGAGGCGGGTGACGGATAGTTCCTGCGAACCGGCGCGGGCGACGACGTCGACGTGCGCGGTGAGAGCGTCCTTCAGCCCGCCGCAGGCGACGAGGAGCGTACCGGCGGCCACGAAGCCAACGATGGAACGAGAGCGCATGGACAAGTGAACCAGGTTAGGGGCAAAAGTCTAACCGACCAATCCGCGGAGGGCGCGGACCAGGCCGTCAAGCATTGGCGCGCCACCAAGACGCGTCAACTTGAGGGACAGCGGAACCGCTCGGCGGACTTCCGCTTGGAACTGCACATCATGGAACGCCGTGGACAACCCCTTGACCCGGGGTGCCGCAGAGTCTCGAAAGGTAATACGCGCCTCGTCACCACGCACCAGGATCCCTTCTATCCCCAGCGCTCCCCCGATCACCCGAAGCTGCGCCAAGGCCAACATTGCCTCCGCAGTCACGGGCAGCGGACCGAAGCGGTCGCGTAATTCGGTCCGGAGAGCTTCCACATCCTTGGCGTCGTCAAACCGTGCGAGCCGCTTGTAGACATCGATCTTCGCCTCCTGCGACACGACGTAGTCGTCGGGCAGGTAGTTGGGCGTATCGATGGTGACATCCGACGGGACGAGCTTTGGCGCCGCGTCGCCCGACATGAGACGCCGAACCGTTTCCTCGAGCATGCGGAGATACATGTCAAAACCAACAGCGTGCACGAAACCCGACTGCTCGGCGCCGAGCAGGTTGCCGGCGCCGCGCATCTCGAGGTCCTTGAGGGCGATTCGATAACCGGCGCCCAGCTCCGTGTGATGCTCGAGCACCTGCAGGCGGCGCTCGGCGTCCGGGTCCACCGAATCCGGCACGATGAGATAGCAGTAGGCGCGGCGGTGCGAGCGTCCCACGCGGCCGCGCAGTTGGTATAGCTGCGCGAGCCCGAAATTGTCGGCGCGATTGACGAACATGGTGTTCGCATTCGCGACATCGAGGCCCGACTCCACGATCATGGTCGACACCAAGACGTCCACCTCGCCGTTCACGAACGCGTGCATGTGCTGCTCGAGCTCTTTCTCCTTCATTTGACCGTGCGCCACCGAGATGCGGGCGCGCGGCACGATGCGCTGAATGTGATCGGCGATCGCCTGAATGGTCTCGATGCGGTTGTGGACGAAGAACACCTGTCCGCCGCGATCCAGCTCGCGCGAAATGCCTTCGTCGATCAGACCGTCATCCCAGGGCTCGACGAACGTGAGCACCGGCGAGCGGTCGCGCGGCGGCGTCTGCATCAAGGTCATGTCGCGCAGACCGGCGAGCGACAGATGCAGCGTGCGCGGAATGGGCGTCGCGGTGAGCGTCAGCACGTCCGTCTGCAGCTTGAGCGTCTTGAGACGCTCCTTGTGCTTCACGCCAAAGCGATGCTCTTCGTCCACGACGATCAACCCGAGGTCGGCGAACACGACGTCGGGACTGAGCAGGCGATGCGTCCCGATCACGATGTCGACCTTCTTCGCCTTGAGATCCTCGAGAATGAGCGTCTGTTCTTTGGCCGTTTGGAACCGGCTCATGGCGGCGATGCGGATCGGAAAGTCGGCGAGACGCTCGCTGAAGGTACGTGCGTGCTGGTCGGCCAGAATGGTGGTCGGCACGAGCACCGCGACCTGCCGCTCCGATTGCACCGCCTTGAACGCGGCGCGCACGGCGATCTCCGTCTTGCCGTAGCCGACGTCGCCCACGAGCAGGCGATCCATGGGGCGCGTGCCCTCCATGTCGGCCTTCACCTGCGTCGTCGCGGTCCGTTGATCGGGCGTGTCCTCGAACAGGAACGCCGACTCGAGCTGGCGTTGCCACGGCGTATCGGGCACGTGCGGCGGACGCGTGGCAATCTTGCGCCGCGCATAGAGGTCGAGCAGCTCGACCGTCATCTCCTGAATGGCGACGCGGGTCTTCTCGCGCTGCTGCGCCCAGCGTCGTCCGCCCAGGTGATGCAGTCGCGGCGGCGGCGCGTCTTCAGAGATGTCGGATGCTGATCGGTAGCGCTCGAGCTGGTCGATGCGATACAGCGGGACGTTCAGCCGGTCTCCGCCCTCGTATTCCACGACCGCCACTTCGATCGTGCTCTGTCCCACGAAGATGGTCTCGATGCCGCGATAGATCCCCACCCCGTGCTCGAGATGCACGACGTAGTCGCCGTTCTTGAGCGACACGGTGTCGAGCGCAGTGCTCGTGATGTATCGGCGCGCGCGCCGAATCCGTCGCTCACGCCGGAAAATTTCGTGGTCGGTGAGAACGCGAAGACCATTCGGTCCTCCGGGAATGACGAAGCCGCCGTGCAGCACGCCGATCGACAAGGCTGCCGGCGACGCGCCGCGATCGTCGCCGCTCAGCAATTCGTCGAGACGCTCGGCCTGGCCTTCGTTGTCGCAGAGGATGATCGTCGGCACGCCGTCGCGCACGAGCCGCTTGAGCTGCTTGATGTCGCGGTCGATGTGTTCCGGTTCTCGAATCGGAAACACGACGTCGGCCTCGGCTTCTTCCGCTTCGCCGGCCTGCACGAGCGCGAGGGTTCCGAGCGCGCGAAGCGTGGACAGCGCCACGGTCGGTTCGTCGAACAGATCGTCGCGGTTGGCAACGTCTTCGCCGCGACGGCGCGCGAGCTCGATGTGATGCTGGGCGTCGTCCCACGTGCGCTTCAGCTCCGGCTCGATGTGCGCGCCGCGCGGAACGATGAACAGCGTGTCTGGCGGAAAGAGCGACGTGATCGAGCCGCGCTCGAACGTGCCCGCCTCCTCGCTCACGTGCCCGTCGACCGGCAGGACGAGCGCGAAATCCACCGCGCGACTCGACCGCTGTGACGCGAGGTCGAAATGCCGGAGGTCCACGATCTCGTCGCCCCAGAACTCGGCGCGCACCGGCTCCGCCATGCCGAACGAGTACACGTCGAAGATGCCGCCGCGAATGCTGAACTGCGCCACGTCCTCCACCATCGGCACCCGCTCGAACCCGATCCGCTCGAGGTGGGCGGCGAGGTCACTCAGCCGATGCGTCGCTCCCTTGCGGAGCTCCACGCGCAATTCCTGGAGCGCGCGGGGCATGCGCGTCTTTTCCAACAGCGCGCGTGCGGTGGTGAGCAGAATCCGCAACTCGCCGCGCGTGAGTCGCTCCAACGTCTCCACGCGCTCGCCGGCGACTTCCATGTGCGGTTCGGCTTCACCAAACCCCTCGCGCGCCGGATAGAGTGCGATCGGCGTATCGACAACGAGCGTCTCCAGGTCGGCGAGCCATCGCTCCGCCTCGGCAACGCCGTCCGCGGCGACAACCAGAAACCGCGTCGGCAGCCGGCGTGCGAGCGCGGCCACGACAACGGCGTCAGCGGAGCCCGGCAGACCGCCGGCAATGAGCCGCCGCCCCGGCGGCGGAAGCGTATTGAGAATTCTGTTAAACGCGGGCAGGCGCTCGACGGCGTCGAGCAGAGCATCGAGCGCCATTAGGCGACTCGCCGCGAGCGGGCGCCAATGGCGATGGCTTCAACAATGAGCATGGCAAGCGCGATCATTAAAGCAGGCTCGATCAACGAACGGCGCGCGGCCGCGCGAAACGCCAGGTTCGACCACGCCGACGCATCGGCGGCGACGACGGTTCGATCGGTGCGCAGGCGCTGGCGCAGATCGTTCGCACTGAATCGATCGAGCACCGATTCGTCGGATGACGGATTCACGACGACTGCACCCACGCGACGACCGCCCCGAATCAAAAAGTAGGTTCCTGCGCGCGCCGGCACCTCGAGTGATTCTCCGAGCACGGTGCGCTGTCCATCGACCGTTTCCAACGCGTCGGCCCAACGCGGCCGGGGAAGGCTCGCGCCCGGTGCGGCGGTGATCACCTGCCCCGGTTCGCCGACCAGCCGTTCCGTCAGCATGCTTCCCAGCCACGGGATGAACGTGGCGCGAACCGGAAGGTTCGTCGCATCGGGTGACAGCGGCGATGCGATCAGCACATAGCGCGGACCGGCAACGATCCACGCATCGCGTCCAACCACGGCAAGCGTTTCAGCCGGCGTCCCCACCTGCGCAATGAGATCGTAGCGAGCCGAGACCGTCACGCCGTCCATGCCGGTGCCGCGCACCGTTGCGTCGCCGGTCCGGCGAGCGCCAAAGCGCCAGGGGATCCCGGCGCGCTCGAGCGCGCGATTTGCCGCGCCGAGGCGCACCGGATCGGTCGGCGCGGTGATGAGTGCGGGAACAGCCGTGAGCTCATCGGCCGTGAGAATGGCGATGTCGTGTCCGTCGACCAGGCGTTCGGTCGATCGAAGAACATCCACGGCGCTCTTCACAAACGGGCCGGCCGCCGGCGTAACCGCGACACTCGGCGCCGGTCCAATCCACGCCGCGAAATAGCGGACGTTGTCTCCGGTGAGCTCGTCCGGCTCCAGCTCGACAGTGCCGGCGAGCCATCCGCGCTCGGGGGGCGTCGCGCGCACCACGACTTCTTCATTGGGCGCCGCCGTGCCGCGGGCGAACGTGCGGCCGTTGAGCGTAATGCGATACGTCGTCGAATCGTGCGAGAGAAAACGTGTCGCCACGGCGCCGCGCGGTGTCCAGCGCACGGGGCGCGCTTCGGCGAGCAACACGGCGCGATTGATTGGCGGCGTCGCGGACGGCGTATACAGCAGCAGTTGCGCGTCGGCGATCTGCGGTGTGCGCTGCCATTCGGTTCGTTGACCGTCGGTCAGCAGTGCGATCTGTCTGGATTCGAGGCCTGCACTGCGCACGACTCCTGCGGCGCGGGTCAGCGCGGCGCTCGCGTCGCCGGCGCCGGCGGTCGGCTCGAGGCGGTCGATCTCCTCGCGAAGCGCGCCGGGCGTTCCACCGCGCACGCGTCCGTCGATCGTGACCAGCCACACGCGATCGGCGGAGGTGGCGTTGGACACGACATCGCGCGCCATGGACTTGAACTGATCGAGCAGCGGCTTGCCATTCACCACCGCCGACGAGCTGAGAGAATTGTCGATCACCACGGCAATCGCGGTCGGCGCGTGTCCCGACCCGAGCCACCGGGCCACGGGGCGCGCCGCGGCGATGGCGATGGCCAGCAGCGCGAGCACGCGCAGCAGCATCAATAAGAGATTTCTTATCTTGAGCGTGCGGCTGTGTTCCTTCTCGGCGCGCGCCAAGTAACGCGCCGCCGGAAACTCCACGCGCAGGCCGAGTCGCCGGCGCATCAGGTGGATGAGCAGCGGAACGGCGATCGCGCCGGAGAGGAGGAGGAACGCTGGTGCGAGGAAACTCATCTCGGACTATCTCACGGCAGCAGCTGGCGCGCGGCGAACGCGCGGCGAAGCGGAACACCGAATGGCGCGTCGGTGGCGATTACTTCGTAGCCGATCCCGAGTGAGCCGAACATCGCGCGCCACTCGCCGATCACCTCTTCGACCGTGTTTCGGTACGCGGCGCGCACGTCGGCGACGCTCGCCGGCACAGCCAGATCGCTCTCCGGATCGACGAACAGCGCCTCGCCGGTCGACGGGAGATCGCGCTCCGCCGGATCCATGATGTGCATGACCGTGATGTCATGCCCCGCGGCGCGCAGGGCGCGCATCGCGCGCTCGACGTCGGGAAGATCCATGAGCAAATCGGAAATGAGGACGATCATACCGCGGCGGCTCAGGAGCCGAGCGGCTTGTTGCAGTGCGTCCGGCGCGGCCGACGCTCGGCCTGACCCTGGGTCGTCGAGTGCGGCAACCACGCGTCGCCACTGGCCGTTGCGCGCGCGCGGCGGGATGGCGGTGCGAACGCGGTCGTCGAACCGCACCAGGCCAACGGCGTCGCGCTGACGAAGCAGCAGGAGCGCAAGCGCGGCGGTGAGTCGCTCGGCGTAGGCGAGCTTGGTGAGTCGGTCCGCGCCGGGATCTCGACTGCCGCTCATGGCCACGCCGCTCCACGCCATGGACTTGGAGACGTCGAGCACGATCGAGGCGCGAAGATTGGTCTCTTCCTCGTATTGCCGTACGACCCATCGGTCGGAGCGCGCGGCGATCTTCCAATCGATGTACCGGAGGTCGTCCCCAGGCTGGTATGGGCGATACTCGGCGAACTCCACCGAGAATCCCTTGCGAGGGGAACGGTGGAGACCGGACATGAATCCGTCGACGATCCATCGGGCGACAATCTCGATTCGACCAAGTGCCGCGAGGCTTGCCGGATCGAAGAGGTCGGCGCGGAGGGAAGCTTCCATGAACTGCCTAACCTAACCAGCGGATTCAACGGACCGTGAGGGGCGCCATGGACCTCGCGAAAACCATACAGTGTATTAGCACACGCCATCGGGATCGGCGTGGTTGATGCAGGCTTCAGTGGCGCTGGCTCCGCGAGGGGGCCAAATTACAGCGGAGTCTTGCACGTTGGTACAGTGTATGCTTTATTGTATACACCACTCATTATGGACGCGTCATATGCGGCGTGTACGGGTTGTTGGGTTCACTCTTGGCGCTCTGGCCATTGCCGGCGCCTGCACGGCCACCACCGGAAACGGATCGGGTTCGCGGTATAGCGCTACCACCCCGGCGCCACAGCCGATCCGAAGTCCGGGCGCAACACTGCTCGACTCCATTCGTGCGCAGTCCATCGCGGATCGCGAAGGACCGGCGGGCACCATTCGAGCGGAGTTCGAGACCGTCGCCGGCAGCCGGCGCGCGCGCGCCGTCTTCCATTTGGACGACGACGCGTACGTCATGGTTGGGCACATCGATCCGGACGGCGTCGTTCGCATCGTGTTTCCAACCGATCCGAAGGACGATGGCTTCGTGAAGGGCAGCAGCACCTATAGAACCGCTGAGTTCTTCGCCGGCTTCAACGATCAATTTCGCTATCGATCCGCGCAAAGCGGAATGTACCGTTCCACGAGCGCGGCGCTGGACTCGTATGACGGCGGCGTCGGCTACGTCTTCATGATCGCGGCGTGGCGGCCCATGCGTTTCGACGCGTTCACGGACGGCACGGCGTGGAGCAGCTACGAGCTCGCCAGCCTCGATTACTTGCAAGACCCGCGGCCGGCTGTTCAAGAACTGGCATCGCTCCTCGTTGGCGACGCGCGCGAAGCATACACGTTGAAGTTCGCTCGTTACTTCGACTCGCAGGCGCTGTACGCCGGAGCCGGCTCCGGGTATTCGTCGCTCGGCTTTGACTATTGCGCCGGTGCGCAGCCGTTTGGATTCACGTCGCCGTTCTTCAACACTGGCTTGGGCGGGTTCGGGCCGTTTGGCTCGGGCTTCCAATACGGCTACAATTTCACGCGTCGCGGAACGGCCTACTACTACGATCAGGCCGGCGATTGCTATCGTACGGGCAGCCCGTACTCGTTCGGCTACGGCGGCTTCCGCATCGCGCAAACGCCGGGCATTCCGCCCATCATCGGCCGTCCGCGCAAGTTCGACCTCGACGGCCATCGCTCGCCGCTCGAGCCCAAAGTGGTCGTTGGTCACGTGATGCCCAGGCCGCAGAACGCGACGCCTGCACCCACCGGAGAAGGCGCGCATTTCTCGCCGGAATATCGTCAGCGCGGCTTGATCACCGCCGAAGATCCGTCGTCCGGCGGTCCGGTGCGGCGTCCACCGCGAATGGAACCACAAGCACCAGTCGGCACACATGTCCGTCCATCGATCGACGAGATGACCAGTCGTCGCGCCGAGAATACGCATGAAGGCACGCCCGCCGGTATGGTGCGCGCGCAGCAAGGCGCCGGCGCGGAAACGCCAACGTATCGCGGTCGCATGCAGGGAAGCGGCGCGAACGGCACCGCCAACCCGGGTGCCGGAGTGGAGCAGCGCACGCATCAGCGTCCGGAAACGCATGAGAATCCACGCGCTGAGCAGCCGGTACGCAGCGAGCCTTCGCCTCGTACGCCGCCGCCGGAGCGGACCGCACCGCCGCCGCGCATGCAAGCGCCGGAACGTCCTGCTTCGCCTCCGCCACCACCTCGCGCGGAAGCTCCGGCGTCACGGCCGTCCTCGCCGCCTCCGTCCGCTCCGCCGAGCAGCACGCCGGTAAAGCCGCCGACGGCCTAGTCTTCACGACACGGATACTCGAAGGCCGCGCACGCCAGTGCGCGGCCTTCGTCGTTTCAGAGCCCTGCGGTGAACGCCCGGGCGGTCCACCAACCCGCTATATTGCTAGGGCTAGAGTCATCCGTCGTCGCCGCTCGCCTCGCTCCGGCTGTCTGAGGATGAAGACGGTGTCGTTTCGCCGTCGTTCCCGCTTCCGTTGAGTTTGCATTGAAGCTCGATCACATCCGCAATTTCTGCATCGTCGCGCATATCGACCACGGGAAGTCCACGCTGGCCGACCGCATTATCGAGGCAACAGGCACGCTTCAGAAGCGTGAGATGAAGGAGCAGGTCCTCGATACGCTCGATCTCGAGCGCGAGCGCGGGATCACGATCAAGCTGAACGCCGTTCGGATGTCGTACACGGCAAAGAGCGGTGAGCAGTACGAGTTCAACCTCATCGATACGCCGGGACACGTCGACTTCACCTACGAGGTGTCGCGCTCGCTGGCCGCGTGTGAGGGCGCGATTCTCGTTGTCGACGCGTCGCAAGGCATCCAGGCCCAAACGCTCTCCAATCTCTTCCTCGCGCTCGACGCGGGGCTCGAGATCATTCCGATCCTCAACAAGATCGATCTGCCGGGCGCCGAGCCCGAACGCCGCAAGCAGGAAGTGCACGATCTGATTGGCGCCGATCCCGACGACATTCTGCTCGTCAGCGCCAAGGAAGGCATCGGCATATCCGAGTTGCTCGAAGCGGTGGTGAAACGCGTGCCAGCGCCGACCGGGAATCCGGACGCACCACTTCGCGCCCTGATCTTCGACTCGTACTACGATCGCTATCGCGGCGCCATCCCGAGCGTGCGCGTGGTGGACGGCACGATGAAGAAGGGCACCAAGCTTCGCTTTGCCGCCGGCTCCGGCGACTCATATGAAGTCGCTGAAGTCGGATACAACCAGCTGCGCCAGGTGGTCACCGACGAGCTCGGACCGGGCGAAGTGGGCTACGTGGTGGCCAACGTGCGCAGCGTGAAGGAAACGCGCGCCGGCGACACCATCTTCGACGCGACCAAAGGCGAGGTCGAAGCGCTTCCGGGCTACAAAGAAGTTCGCTCGATGGTGTTCGCGGGCATGTACCCGACCGACACCCAACAATACGAAACACTTCGCGACGCGCTCGAAAAGCTGCAGCTCAACGACGCGTCGCTGAACTACGAGCCTGAGACATCCACCGCGCTCGGGTTCGGATTCCGCGCCGGCTTTCTCGGTCTGTTGCACATGGAAATCGTGCAGGAACGGCTCGAGCGCGAGTTCGATCTGGACCTCGTCACGACGGTGCCGAACGTGGAATACCACGTCTGGCATACCGACGGCACGATGGAGCTGCTCGAGAGCCCGGCGAAGCTTCCCGATCCAGGAATCATCGCGAAGATCGAAGAGCCGTATGTGAAAGCGCGCATCATGGCGCCGGCCGAGTACATCGGACCGATCATGACGCTCGGAACGGAGCGGCGCGGCATCTACAAGAACATGACGTACCTCGATACGGCGCGCGTCGAGTTCGATTTCGAATTTCCGCTCGCCGAAATCATTCTCGACTTCTTCGACAAGCTGAAGACGATCAGTCGCGGCTACGCGAGCCTCGATTACGACATGCTCGACTACCGCGAAAGCGATCTCGTGAAGCTCGACATGCTCATCAATACCGAGCAGATCGACGCGTTCTCGGTCATCATCCATCGCGACAAGTCGTACGAGTGGGGCCGCAAGATCGCCGACAAGTTGAAGGAGTTGATTCCGAGGCAGTTGTTCGAGGTCGCCATCCAGGCGGCAATCGGCAACAAAGTCATCGCGCGCACCACGGTGAAGGCGCTGCGCAAAGACGTGCTCGCGAAGTGCTACGGCGGCGACATCACGCGCAAACGCAAACTCCTCGAGAAGCAGAAAGAGGGAAAGAAGCGGATGAAGCAGGTGGGCTCCGTGGAGATCCCGCAGGAAGCCTTCCTGGCTGTCCTTCAGGTGGATTGACGACCTCACTCGTCGTTCAGACGTCGTTCCTTGGCGACATGGTGCTCACCACACCGTTGATCGCCTACCTCGCTGAGTCTGGCGCCACAGACGTGTTGTGCACGCCGGCGGCTGCTCCGTTGTTGTCGAACAACCCCGCCGTCCGAGACGTCATCGTCTACGACAAGCGCGGCGGCGATCGCGGAGTTGGTGGATTCGCGAGAATGGCCGCTCGCTTGAGATCTCGTGAATATCAGAGTGCGTACTTGGCCCAGGGCTCCACGCGCAGCGGCGCGCTGGCGATCGCGGCCGGCATCAAGGATCGCGTTGGATTCTCGACGTCGGCGGGACGGATGTTCTACACCACGCGCGTGGCTCTCCGCGACGGAATGCATCACGCGGCGCGACTGCTGTCGCTCGGGACGCGAGACGCCGGCGCGCCACTCGGCCGATTGCGGCCGCACCTGTATCCCGGCGTCGCCGAACGCGCGGTGGTCGACGACGTGCTCGGAACAAACTCCGCGGGCGAACAACTCATCGCGCTTGCCCCCGGCAGCGTGTGGGCCACCAAGCGCTGGCCGTACTTCAAAGAGCTCGCGCACGACCTGCGCGATCTGGGTCGCATCGTTGTCGTGGGGGGCGCCGCGGATCGTGAGATTGCCGGCGAGATCGTGGGTGCGACGCACGGACAGGCGATCGACGCCACGGGCCGGTTGTCGCTCCTCGCATCGGCGGAGTTGATTGGACGATCCGCGTTGCTCGTGACCAATGATTCGTCGCCGCTGCATCTCGCGTCGGCGATGAACACACCGACGCTCGCCGTGTTCGGACCCACCGTTCCCGAATTCGGCTTTGGACCGCTGGCCGATCGGTCGATCACCACGGGACACACAGGGCTGACCTGCCGACCGTGCGACAAACACGGCCCAATGCGCTGCCCCCTCGGACATTGGCGCTGTATGCGCGAGATTATGCCCGAAGCCGTTGCAGCGCTCGCACGCGGTCTCCTTTCGCCTCGGGACTCCTGACCATGCCTCCGAAGAAGCGACAACAGTACATCGTCGGCGTCGATCTGGGCGGTACCAACATCGTGGTGGGCGCGATGTCGGCGGACGGGCTGAATCATCACGCCATGCGCTCGATGCCGACCGGGGCCGAGCTGGGCGCGGACGGCGTGGCTGACCGCATCGTCGGCATGATCGAGGGCGTGATTCTCGACACGACATCGAAGACCCAGGCAACTCGGAACGACTTCATCGGCGTGGGCGTAGGCGCACCGGGACCGCTCGATCGCGAAAAGGGACTCGTCGTCGTCGCCCCCAACCTCGGCTGGCGCAATTTTCCGCTGCGAGATCGCATCGGCGAACGACTCAACCTTCCCGTCACGCTCGACAACGACGCGAACTGCGCCACGGTCGGCGAATGGTGGCAGGGCGCGGCACGCGGCGGAAACACGGTGATCGGCATGACGATCGGCACCGGCATTGGCGGCGGTCTGATCATCGACGGCAAGCTGTTTCACGGCGCGTCGGACGTCGCCGGCGAGATCGGTCATACCACCATTGACCTGAACGGCCGCCATTGCAAATGCGGCAACTACGGCTGTCTCGAGGCGTACGCATCCGGGCCCGCCATTGCCACGCGCGCGCGCGAAGTGCTCGTGCGCGAGGAAACAGCGTCGCTTCTGCCGTCGCTCGTCGATGGCAGACTCGAAGCAATCACCGCGGAGACGGTGTACAAGGCTGCTCAACAGGGCGACGCCGTGGCCAGCGAGATCGTCCGCGACACGGCGCGCTACCTCGGCGCCGGCATTGCCAATTTGCTCAACATCATCAACGCCGACGTCGTGGTGGTTGCCGGCGGCGTGACGCAGGCGGGAGACGCGCTGTTCGTGCCCTTGCGAGCGGAGGTTCGGCGGCGAGCGTTCCGTCCGGCCGTGGACGCGACGCGTATCGTGCCCGGCGAGTTGCCTGGCACAGCGGGAGTCGTTGGCGCCGTGGCCACGTTCAAGATGGCCTATCTGGGCGAGATGTAGTCCGCCGTCGCCGCCAACAACTCGCTCATGTCGCGCAAAAAACGTCTTAAAAAACGCCTTGGTGTCATCGGTTCGTTCGTGTGGGACGTCATCTACGGGCGAGATCCGCGTTCGTTTCCGATCGAGGAATGGGGCGGGATCGCCTATACGTTGAGCGGTTTTGACGCCGCGCTCGGCGACGATTGGGAAATCGTCCCGCTGATCAAAGTCGGCGCCGACCTCGCCGTGCGGGCGCGTCAGTTCGTCGCGTCGCTGCAGCACATTGCGCCCGACGCGGCGCTCATCGAGGTTCCCTACCCCAACAGCCGGGTGGAGCTTCGCTACGTCGACGACGAGCGACGCAGTGAAGTGCTGTCCGGTGGAGCGCCGGCGTGGAGTTGGCTCGGGCTCAAGCCAGTGCTCGATGACGCGCGCCTCGATGCGCTCTGCATCAATTTCCTCACGGGCTGGGAGCTCGACCTGGAGACGTCGAAGTTGATCCGCCAGCATTTTGCCGGGCCGATTTACTGCGACATGCACATGCTCGTGTGGTCGGTGCAGCCGACTGGACTGCGCGCGCTTCGACCGCTGCCGAATGTCGCCGAGTGGTGTTCGTGCTTCGACTTCATGCAGGTGAACGAAGACGAGATGGCGATGATGGCCCCCGATCCCATGGCGCTGGCGGCGACCGCGTTGGCGAACGGTGTTCGCACGCTCGCCGTAACGCTGGGCAAGCGCGGCGCGGTGTATTTCGCCACCGCCGACTTCGACCGCATCGACGATCTCCGCCGTCCGCGACCGCTCGGCGCGTCGCTTGGGCCGTTGCGAACGGCGCTCGTTCCCGCCACCGCGGTGCTCACGAGCGACCTCGATCCGACAGGATGCGGCGATGTTTGGGGCGCGACCTATTTCTCTCGACTGCTCGCCGGTGATAACTTAGGCGCTGCGATTGTTGCCGCGCACAACGCGGCGGCGCGCAATGTCGGCCATCGCGGTGCGACCGGTCTCGCGAATCATCTCAGGGGAACGATCAGCCTTACGTGACCAACGTCATCACTGTTCCGCCCTCGCTCGACGACCACTCCTTCGAACAGGTGCTGGAGCAGGTGGCACCCCTGCCGCCAGATGCAAAGCTTCTCGTCGACGCGCGGCACGCTCGGTGGGCGTCGCCGTACGGACTCACGGCACTTCTCACGCTGGCGCAGACGCGAAGCGAGCGACCCACCTTTGCCGTACCCGAGTTGGAGGAAACGGCGTCGTACTGGGCGCGCGCCGCGTTCTTCCAGTACGCCGAGACCGTGTACGACATCGTCGGCAGCTATCCCAAGCGCAAGGACGTCGGCGAGTCCAACGTCCTCCTCGAGATCACGCCGATCGGCAAGAGCGACGACGTGCACAGCGTGGTGGGACGCGTGCAGGAGCGCGCGCAGCGCATCATCAAAACGGAGCTCAAGCTCGACCCCAAGGCCATCATTGGCTTCGCCATGACGTTGAGCGAAGTCTGCCAGAACATCATCGAGCACGCCGGACAGGGCGGTTGGGTCGCCGTACAGAGTTATCGGTGGACCAAGCGACTCGGACGGCGCGTGGTAGTGATCGCCGTGTGCGACGCGGGCCTTGGATTTCGGAAATCGCTGGAGAGCGCGCCTGGACACCTACCGAGCGATCGGTGGGACGACGCGGCGGCGCTCGAGGAAGCGGTGATTCGGGGCGTGAGCCGGTTTCGTGATCGAAGCCGTGGGCAAGGATTGGCCGGTGCGCGAAATTATGTGGGACGTTGGAATGGAAAGTTGTCGGCACGTAGTGGCACCGCACGCATAGCGATCGTCCCTAGTTGGGATGACGACGTCCCGCTCGCTGAGGGGTTGTCGCCATTCCCTGGGGCTCAGGTGCAGGTCATCATTCCAGAAGCCGTACCGGGAGTGTCCGACCGATGATGAATCACATCGACATCAGTAGCGTGCTCCGCCAGACGCTCGCCTGTGATCTCTACTCCAACCTGGTCACCCGTCCAACCGGCGCCGCGGTCCGCGGGCAAATCGAGCTGATGTTGGGCGAGTCCACCGACCGCGCGCTGACGATCATCGATTTCACCCAGGTGTCGATGATCGACATCTCCTGCGCCGATGAGGTCGTGGCCAAGCTGCTCCTCCGGTATGTCTCGGAGAGTCCGCCGAACAATGCGTACTTCCTGTTTCGCGGCGTGATGGGTGACCATTGGGATTCGATCGAGACGGTGCTCGAGCGACACGGGCTGGCGCTGGTGATCGTGCACGACGATCAGGTGCGGGTGGTGGGAGTGCTGAGCGACGACGAACGGCACGCGTGGGACGCGACGTATCGTCTGGGGCACGCCGACGCCGCCGACGTCGCCGCCGAGCTTGGCGCGGATGCCGGTGATCCGGTCGTCTTGCGCCAAGTAGGTGACGCGCTCAACGCGCTCTGCCGGAAACGCCTTCTCATGCCCATCGACGGACGGTTCGTGGCCGTCGGCACGCCCCGTGGATAAGGAAGTTCTCAACCGTCCGCTGCGGGTCGCTTCGCTCATCGCGACGCGCGGTGGCGACGCTGAGCGAGGTCCGATGGTACTGATGCATCCCGAGGACGCGAAGGCGCGGTTGTTGAACGAAGGTGAGCTCGCGTGGGTTTATGGACCGCGGCGCCACGAGCTGGCAACCGTTCGGATCGACCCCGATTCCCGCCCAGGCGATGTGGTCCTGCGCGACATCGTCGGCGCTGCACCGTCGGAGATCGTGCGCGTGATCAAACCCGACCTCGACACGCGCGGACGCCGCCCAACGGCACTCGCCTGAGGCCAATGAGGAACGCACCGTGAGCGCACGCAAGAGCCGGCCGGTAGACCTCTCGACGCTCGTGATTCACGCAGGCACCGACGCACGCGAGGCCGACTCGCCCGTGGTGCAGCCGCTGTTCCAGTCCGTCAACTTCATCCAGGAACAGGGCACGGCTGACGGTCTTCGGTACCCGCGCTACGGCAACTCGCCGAACGCGGAGCTGGTGCAGCGCCGCATGGCGGCGCTCGAGGGTGCGGAAGCCTCGCTCCTGCTCGGAAGTGGAATGGGCGCCACCGCGTGCGCGCTGCTCACCCTGCTCCGCCCAGGCGATCACCTGATCGCGAGCTCGTGGATCTACGGCGGCGTCACCGCGCTCCTGACCAAGGAATTCATTCCGCTCGGAATCGACGTGTCGTTCGTCGATCCGCAGGAGACGCGCATCTGGCGCAAGCACATTCGAACCGAGACGCGAGCCATCTTCCTCGAGACGCCGGTGAATCCCACCTGCCGCGTGCTCGACCTCAAGCCGGTGAGCTACGTGACGAAGGACTGCGGGATCGCGCTGGTTGTCGACTCGACGTTCGCCAGCCCGATCAACCTGCGGCCCATGGAACACGGCGCGGACGTCGTCATCCACTCGGCCACGAAGTACCTCAACGGCCACCACGACGTGCTGGCCGGCGTAGTGTGCGGCACAGCGTCGTACATCGAGGAAGTGCGGCAGAAAATGATACATTGGGGCCAGGCACCCGACCCCTTCGCCGCCTGGCTGCTCGAGCGCGGTCTCAAAACGCTCGACGTCCGTGTGCGACGACAGAATGAGAACGCCATGCAGGTCGCCGAGTGGTGCGCGGATCGGAAGGAGATTCGGGCGGTCCACTACCCTGGCCTGCCGACGCACCCCGACCACAAGGTCGCCAAGTCGATGCTCGATGGATTCGGCGGGATGATGGCGATCGAGCTCGCCGGTGGGGCGCGCGCCGCCGAGCGTTTTTTGCGCAAGCTCACCGTCTTCCGGCACGCCCCGAGCCTGGGCGGGGTCGATTCGGTCGTCTCGGAGCCGCGATTCACGTCGCATGCGCACCTGTCCGCCGCCCGGCGGGCTCAGGTGGGAATCCCGGATGGCTTCCTTCGCCTGAGCATCGGCATTGAAAGTGCAAACGACCTGATCGGAGATATCGAACAGGCACTGCACTAACGCGCCCCGGCGCTGGACTCGATGGCCCAACCGATTCCCGTTGCACCGGAACGCCGTCGGCTCGAACGGCGCATCAATCCGACGCTCGCGGAGCTGACCCTACCGGAAGTTCGGAAAATGGTGATCACGACGACTCTGTTCGTGATCATTGTCGCGCTGTTTTTGTGGATGGTCCGGACGGTCATCATCGCGGCCATTCTCGGCGTCATCGTGGCCACGTTCATGCGGCCTGTCTACCGCTGGATTCTGGGGCGCATCCCGAGCACGGTCGTCGCGTCGACGCTGACGCTGGCGCTGCTGATCGTCCCGCTCTTGGCGCTCACCGCCTACAGCTACGCCGAGATCGCCGACGTCGGCGGGTACGTGAACGGGCATCAGGACGAGATCGCAACCAGGATCGACGCGTCCCTCCGCCGTCTTCCCTTTCTTCAGGGCGCGAGCACGGGCGCCGCGGTCAAACACTACGTCCTCATCGCGTCCAACTACGGGACGAACGTGCTCGGCGGGCTGCGATCCGCGGTGGCGAGCATTGCGGTGGCGGCGACCATCTTCGTGTTCACCGCGTACTACGTGATGGCCGACGCCGACGCGATCATGGCGTATCTGCGCGACCGGATCCCGCCGCGCTACGGCGCGCTGGCCACGTCGCTCGAGTCGAACGTTCGCGGGGTGCTGTACGGCGCCGTGTACTCCACGCTGCTCACCCAGACCATCAAATCGTTCGTCATCCTCGGCATGAACCTGCTGTTTCAGGTTCCGCTCGCGGGCGTGCTCGCGATCGTGTCGTTCATCATCGGGTTCTTTCCGATTGTTGGATCGTGGACCGTGTACGTTCCCGTCGCCTGTTGGTTGGTGATCTTCCGCGATTCGCCGGCCAAGGGGCTGGCGATGGTGATCATCGGGTTCTTCTTCAACACGATTTACATTTCGACGTTCCTCCGGCCGAAGATTGCCGCGGAGCGATCGAAGGTGCTCAACTTCTACTGGATGCTGGTGGCCCTCATCACCGGCGTCTACACGTTCGGCTTGGTCGGCATCCTTCTCGGCCCCATGCTGATCGGATTGCTCAAGGCTATTCTCGATACGATCACGTCCCACCCTGCGTGGCAGTGGTCGGATCGGGACGGTGACGTGGAGGAGGTAAATGCGTCTGAAGGTTAGCCATGATTCGCTTCGACAAAGTCACGAAAATCTATCCGCGGGCGGCCGCCGGAGTGGCTGCACTCCGCGACGTCAGCTTTCGCGTCGGCAAGGGTGAGTTCGTCTTCCTAACCGGTCCCAGCGGCGCGGGGAAAAGTACGATTCTCAAATTGCTGTACATGGAGCAGCGCCCCACCAGCGGTGAGGTGCGCATCAGCGGCTACAGCTCCAATCAGACCAGGGGCAAGGACGTCGCCAAGCTGCGCCGGCGGCTCGGCGTCGTGTTCCAGGACTTTCAGCTGCTCGAGGACCGGAGCGCCGAAGCCAATGTCGCCTTCGCGCTCGAGGTGACCGGGACGCCGCGCTCGAGCATTCCCGGACGGGTCGCGCGGGCGCTCACGCAGGTGGGACTCGCGTCCAAGTCCACGGCCCTTCCCCGAGAGCTGTCCGGCGGCGAGCAGCAACGCGTCGCGTTTGCGCGTGCCTTGGTCAACGATCCCTTCGTCCTCATTGCCGACGAGCCCACCGGCAACCTCGATGAGCGCGCCACGCGCGGCATCTTCCAGCTGCTGCGCGAAATCAACACGTCGGGGACGGCGGTGCTCATGGCGACCCACGATCTGGAGCTCGTTCGGAGCACGGAATTCCGCACGCTCGAAATGAATCACGGTGAGATTGTCTTCGACTCGGCCGACACACCGAGCGTTGAAGTGGACGTGGACTGATGCTCGCTTTCAATACCGCGATCACCGCGTTCCGGCGCGCGCCGCTGCTCAGCCTCTTGAGCATCACCACCATCGCATTTTCGCTGTTCGCGTTCGGACTGTTCGGTCTTGTCGCGCTGAACATCAAGAATGCGCTGCAGCGCGTGGAAGAACGCGTGGAGATTCGCGTCTTCGTCGCCGACGGCACGACCTCCGAGCGTCTCGCCATCGCGTCTGACGACGTCGCGAAGTATCCCGAAGTCCTCAAGGTGGACGTCATCACACAAGCGCAGGCGCTCGAACGCGCGCGCGTGGAGCTCGGCGAATTCAAGGACGTGTTCGACTCGCAGTTCCTGCCGGCGTCGTTCGACATCAGACTCAGGCCGGGTTCGCGCGATCCGGCCACCGTGCGAAGGGTGGTCGACCGCCTGCGCGAGTTCGACTTCGTGGACGACGTTCGGTTCGGCGAGGAGTGGATCGCGCAGCTCTACCGGTTGCGCAACATCGCCGGCGTCGCCGGTGCGGCGCTCGGGCTCGCGTTCGCGGCAGTGGCGGTGATCATCATCGGCGCGACAATCCGCATGGCCGTGCTTGCGCGCACGAAAGAGATCTCGATCATGCGGCTGGTCGGCGCGACCGACGGCTTCATTCGGAGACCGTTCCTCATCGAAGGGTCGATCAAGGGCGTGCTCGGCGGCGTGCTCGCGCTCGTGCTGACGTATTTCGCCATGCGCGTGCTCGAGCAATACCTGCATTTCGAGACAGCCTTCTTCGACCGCCGGCTCGCGCTGCTCGGCATTCTGTTC
Organism: bacterium; assembly: GCA_040002475.1. Classification (GTDB taxonomy): domain Bacteria; phylum Gemmatimonadota; class Gemmatimonadetes; order Gemmatimonadales; family Gemmatimonadaceae; genus JAQBQB01. The sequence goes on from JBDUEJ010000046.1 coordinate 35,765, forward strand.
GGCGCGCTGATGGGATTTTTAGGGAGCGCGGTGTCGGTGGGACGGCACCTCCGGCGCGTATGAAGCACGCCGTCAGATTGACGGTGGTGCTGGCGCTGCTCGCGGCCTGGGTCCCTCACGCGACGGCCCACGCGCAGGACGCGCGCCTTCGCGCGCAGCGCGACACGCTCGACCGCATCCGGCGCGAGCGCGAGGATCTCGAAAAGCGCGCCGCCGATCTCCAAAGCACCGTGCACGACCTCGGCGAAGAAGTCTCGAACCTCGACCGACGGGCCGACGCGACCGCTCGCATCGTCAAAGCGCTCGACCGGCAGCTCTCGACGATCGCCGAAGAGGCCGACTCCGCCACGAAAAAGGTGGCGTCCACCGAAGGCGAGCTCACGTTCAAGCGGGTCGCTCTTCGCCGTCGGCTCGTTGACATCTATAAACGCGGGCCCATGCAGACGACCGAAGCGATGTTGTCGGCTCGGTCGTTCGGCGAGCTCGTGGCGCGTTACAAATATCTGCATCTGCTGACGCTGCACGACCGCTCACTCGTCAATCGCGTCGAGCAATTGCGTGCCGAGCTCCAGATGAACCGCGACCGGATTGTGTCGCTCCAATCCGCCCTCGAGAGCAGCCGCAGCGACAGACAGCGAGAAGAGTCGAGACTTCGCTCGCTCGAGCATGAGCAGGCCTCCAGCCTCGAGCGCACCAAGCAGCAGGCGAAGCAGACGCAGGACCGCCTCGCGCGACTCAAGGCAACCGAGACGCAGCTCACGAACGCCATTGCGTCCTTCGACGCTGAGCGGCGGCGCACGGAAAGCGCGAGGCCGGCGGCAACGCGCACCGCGAGCGCGATCAAGACGAGCGACTACGGAAAGTTGGACTGGCCCGTCGACGGAACGCTGGTCTACACGTTCGGCAAGGCGCAGACATCCACCAACACCACGATCCGTTGGAACGGCGTTGGCATCAAGGCAAACGTCGGCACGAACGTGCGCGCGGTCGCACCGGGACGAGTCGTGAACGTGGGGCAGCTCGGCACGTACGGTCTCACGATCATCATCGATCATGGCGGCGGCGACTACTCGATTTACGGTTCGCTGTCGCGGACGGACGTCAAGCCGCAATCGACCGTCACGAAAGGACAGATCATCGGCGGAGTGGGCATCTCTGACCCCGACCTGCCGGCGCATCTGCATTTCGAGATCCGGCATGGCGGCGCCGACGGGCAACCGTCGGCGGTCGATCCGGCGACGTGGTTGCGCGACCAGCGCTGAGTCGTGCGTCTCTCGCGCCACGACGTCCGCCTCGCGGCGCGCTCGTTCACCCGGCATCGCACGTTCAGCATCGTGGCCGTGGTTTCGCTCGGGCTGGCGATCGCGCTGAATACGACGATGTACAGCGTGATCGACGCGATGGTCAACCCGCACACCGACATTGCGCATGCGGAACGCGTGCATCCCATCGTGATGTGGGGCGATTCCCGACACGCGGTGGACGCGCGGAAACGCGCCGAGCTTCTGCGATCGGGCGACCGCATTTTCGAGGAAATGACGAGCTTTGGGCCGGCGTCGAATCATCCCGTGAGCCTCGAGCATGGTCGCAACTACGAACAAGCGAGCGTCGCGTACGTCGCGCCGAATGTCTTTCGCGCCCTCGGAATCCGGCCCTCGCAAGGTCGTCCATTCACCGACGACGACTACACGGCCGCATCCGCTCCGGTTGTGCTCAGCGCGCGCGCGGCAAACACGCTCTTCCCCGATGGTGAATCGCCGATCGGTGCGGTGGTGGATCTCGACGGCTCCCCTCACCCGGTGATCGGAGTCGTGGGTAAGGCGTCGCAGCCGGGCGTGCACTACGACGTCTGGATGCTACCGCCGGCGACTGTGCCGCTGGCGGCAATTTTTCCGAACATCGTTCGCGTGCGCGCGGGACTGTCGCGCGAGCAGATCAACGCGGAAGTCGAACGGATGTCGGTCCGGTTCGCCGAGCTGGCCGGCGAGAACCCGAAGTACACGCGCCTCGAGTTGAGCGGACTCAAGCCGGCGCCGTTCAGCTTTCGCCGATTTCACTACGCGCTCGTGAGCGCCGTGGTGGCGGTGCTGCTGATCGCCTGCGCGAACCTCGCCAACCTGCAACTCGCGCGCGGGCTTGGCCGGAGCCGAGAGCTCGCGCTTCGCACCGCGCTTGGTGCAACGCGTCGAGATATCGTGAACCAGCTGCTCCTCGAGAGCGCCCTGCTGGCTGCGGTCGGGCTCGTGCTGGGCCTCGTCCTCACGCTCTGGGCCAACGGACTGCTCGCGGCGCATATCCCGCAGAGCGTCGCCGAATACATCATCGAGCCGCAGATCAGTTGGCGGGTCTTCGCGTTTGCCCTCGCCGCGTGCCTCGTATGCGTCACGATCATTGGGCTCATCCCGGCGCTGCACGTGTCGCGCGTCGATCCCAATGAGCTCCTCAAAGCGGGCGCCGGGACCGGCGCCAATACGCGGAACCGGCGTAAGTATTCTTTCATGATCGTGGCCGAGATCGGACTGTCGCTCGCGCTGCTCAGCGGAATGGCACTGTTGATTCGGAGCGCCGCCGCGGTGCAGGCCGTCAACCTCGGGTACAACCTGAAGCCGCTGGCTCAGGCGTTTCTGATCAATCGGACGCCCGGAAGTCCAGTGGTTCGCTACGTCGACGTGCAGAATGCGCTGATCAGTCGCGTTCGCGCGTTTCCCGATGTTGCCGACGCGGCGGTCGTGGTTCACCGCCGCATGGTCGACAACAGCACCACCGTGGCCGATGTCGGCGGAGAAAAGCGCGAGCTGATGACACCGACATACAGCTACTCGATCGTCTCGCCGGGATACTTTCGCACGCTGCAACTTCCGATTGTCGCAGGTCGCGACTTCAGCGAGGGCGTCACCGCGGACGGCGAGTTGATCATCGACGAATCGACGGCGCGCTACCTGTGGCCGAACGGGCACGCGGTCGGCGGCTTCATCAAACTGGGAAGCGACACGTCGCACGCACCGTGGATCCGCGTGGTCGGCGTCGTCAAGCGCACCACCGAGCTGACGCCATGGACCTTCGCTGTCGTCGGAGATGCGATGGGTCGCGGGCTTGGGGCGATGTACTATCGGCCCAGCGCGCAAGAGAGCTTCGTGTCGGCCACGTTCGGCTATCGCGTCGACGTCGTTGTTCGTGCGCTGCGGGATCCGGAACGAATGCCGATCACGCTCCGACGCGAGCTCGCGAACGCGGCGCCCTACGAACTCTTCGGGAGCGCGTCGTTGGAGGAAGTCGTCGGGCTGCGCCGCATGCGCGAAAGCCATGATTTCGTCGCGCGGATGTTCGTGCTGTTCACCGGGCTCGCGGTCGGGCTGGCGGCGGTCGGTATCTACGGCATCGTCGCGCACTCGGTGGCCGAGCGGCGGCGCGAGCTCGGCGTCCGCATCGCGCTCGGCGCCAATGCGCGCGACATCTTGCGAGCCGTGTTGCGCGAGGGAAACGCGGTGGCCCTCGGCGGCTTGGCGGCTGGGTTGTTGCTGACCAAGTACACGGTCCTGTGGTTGCGGGCGTTCTCGCTGGAGGGCGACCAGTACGACGCCCCGCTCTTTGCGGCTATGGCCGCGGTGCTGTTCGTGGTGGCGGTGATCGCGGCGCTCGGACCGGCGTTGCGCGCGACGCGGATCGATCCTGTGGAGTCGCTCCGGTCCGAGTGACCCAGCGCCGGACCGCGTGACAAACTACTGAAGTACCAGGGAGTTCAGGCGCTGGTACATGGACCTTGCTCACGGTCTCAACAATTCCTGGACGCAATCCTCCCGGTCGTTAACTTTTCGCCATGAAAGACCTGATCACCAAGCGATGCACGGTCTGCGGCCGATTCCGAGCGTACGAGGTTGACGACGACTTTTGCATCGCCTGCGGCCAAGATGGCCTCGAGGCCGAGTGCACGTGCGGCCGCGACTTCGACTATGCACTCAGTGAATCAGGACCCATCCACTGCCCGCGTTGCGGAAAGGCATTTCATGGCAAGTCGCCGGAGTTCGAGTAAGAAGAAAGTCGCGAAGAAAGTCGCGACAAAGGTCGCGAAGAAGGTCGTCAAGCCCGCGGCAAAGAAGTCTGCCAAACGGCCCGCGTTCAACGCCAAGACCGACAGCGCGAACGATCCCCGCTGGATCGCCCCCCTGTGGGACGACGACGTTCTGCTCGGCGCACATGTCTCGAGCGCCGGCGGAACGCACGCCGCCCCGCCGCGCGCGCGCGCGATTGGCGCGTCGGCAATGCAGCTCTTCACGAAGATGGCCAACCGATGGGCCGAGCGGCCGTGTGAGAGCGACGAATGCTCGGCGTTCGCTGCGGCGGTGGCCGACACGCGCGTGCGCGCTACCATCGCGCACGATTCGTATCTCATCAACCTCGCGAGCCCCGACGAGGTTCTGCGCCGCCGATCGATTGAATCGTTCGTCGCCGAGTTGCAGCGGTGCAACGCGCTCGGGCTGACGTACCTCGTCTCGCATCCCGGGAACTACATCGACGATCGAGCGAGCGGCGTTCAACGTAACGCCGACGCGATCACCGAGGCGCTGGCGCGCGTCTCCGGCAGCACGATTCTGTGTATGGAGACGACGGCCGGCAGCGGCACCGCGCTCGGCGCGTCATTCGAAGATCTCGCGGACTTGATCGCGCGTGTTCCGGAGCCGCACCGCTCCCGCGTCGCGGTGTGTCTCGATACCTGCCACGCGTATTCGGCGGGATATGACTTTGTGAATGGCTATGACGACGTTTGGCGCGCGTTCGATGACCTGCTGGGCCTGTCGCGCCTGCGGGTCATGCACCTCAACGATTCCAAGACGCCGTTCAATTCGCGGCGCGACCGGCACGAGCTCATCGGCGAAGGTTCGCTGGGCGAGCTTCCGTTTCAACGAATCATGAACGATGAGCGCCTGTCGCGCGTGCCGAAGGTGCTCGAAACACCCAAGGGGACGGACCCGACCGCTACCGATGCGCGGATGCTCGCGCGACTGCGGGGCTATCTCGCCCGAGCATAGCCGACCCATGAGTGGCTCGCGGGGCACATGATGTGCGGCGTTCCCTGTAATCGCCGGCGATGATGAACTTCAACTCCGAAGCGCGCTCGTCGGCGTCCGCTAAGGAGGTCTGCTCATGGCACACGACCATACCTTTGACTGTAAGATCTGCGGCGAGCATCTCGATTCGCAGGAAGACCTCGACCGGCATAAGAAATCCAAGCACACGCAGCAGGCGTCGCCGAGCCAATCGAAGTCGAGCGCTGACTCACTCGGTTCGGATATGCATTCACGAACAAACGACAGCGAACGTCTGTAGCAGCACCCGTGGTTGAATGGATTGACTTGGAGGCCGGCGCCGATTCACGATCGGCGCCGGCCTCTTCAGTGTGCCCGACGATCGCGTTTGTCATCGAACCGTCAGGAACGGTGGGTACACTCCAAATAGCCGTCGCGTCGAGTCGCGCGACGATCGGACGCTCCTTTGCTACCCGTTCCGCGCCGTATAGGCGTTCATGAAACGAGCTTGTACCAAGTTGAGCATGGCGCTGCTTGCGGCGTTCGTGCTGGCCGGCGCTCCGGCGCGCGCACAAACCCCGATCGTCGGGGACAGCATTCACGCGTCGAAAACCCTCTTCACCTGGCGGGACGGCCTGCTCGCCGCGGGATTCACCGGACTCACGTTCGCGATGTTTCCCTCCGACCGCTCGATCGCGCTCCGGCTTCAGGATTCGAGCAATCAGGCGAGCCATTTTCTGAAGAACGCCTCCAAGGGCATTGAATATTTTGCCAGTCCGGGCTCGATCGTGATCGGAGTTTCGCTTTACAGCATTGGACGGGTCGCCAAATGGCACGACGTCGCCGACCTCGGCCTCCACGGCACGGAAGCCGTCGTGATTTCGGGCATCGTCACGTCGGTGATCAAGGACGTGGCGGGCCGCGCTCGACCGTACGTCTCCGCGGATACCAGCGCGCACGACTTTGGATTCGGACGAGGACTTCACAAAGGCGGCGGCTATCAGTCGTTTCCCTCGGGGCACACGACGGCGGCGTTCGCCGCGGCGGCGGTTGTCACGAGCGAATCGCAACGATGGTGGCCCAACGGCGTGTGGTACGTGGCGCCCGCGATGTACGGAGGTGCGACGCTCGTCGGGCTGTCACGTATGTACAACAACGCACATTGGGCCAGCGACGTCATTCTCGGCGCGGCTATCGGCACGTTCAGCGGGATCAAAGTTGTTCGGTACAGCCACGGCCATTCGAATAATCTGATCGATCGTTGGCTACTCGGCATGCAGGCGATGCCGGCGCCCGACGGCCGTGTGGCGGTCGGTTGGTCGATGGTGTATTAGCGGTACCCGCGGAGCTGGAGATATCCTCGCGCTCGGTCGGTTGCACTCCTTCAACCCCGCGCCAATCATGCAACGCATCGCCATGGTGTCCGCCCCGCGTATCGCGCCGCTCGTTTCGTTCGATGAAGGCGACCGCGCACTATCCGCTCGGCGACCATGGCGGGTGCAACGGGCTCGCGCTGGACATCAAGAATCATGTGCTGTTCGCGGCGTGTGCGCGATCGAGCGCTCCACCACATTCTGACGATGAGCGTCGAGCGCGACCCGGCGCCGCCGGGCGGTGGTCGCGGTGGCCAGGCTCCCGCGATACCGGGGTCGTTGACGATTCTGGTAATCGGCAAATAATCGTCGGCGGCGGGTGCGCTGCGGGCATGGCCGGCGCGGGATCGCTCATGGTCGGACGAGGCAGTTTCGCGTGTTACGCTGCAAGCGTTCGCAGCAGAACACCGCCGCGCGCGAAGCGAAGTTGATGCGTCGACGAGACATGCCAATGCGGATAGCGGCGCAACACTGCGAGCGGTAGCGTTGTTTCACGCAGGTTTGCAGCGTAACATGTCCACCTAATTAGCGTTAGGTGCCTATCGGAGATCATCCTATGGAAGGCGTTGCAGTTATTCTGAAGACATCGCCGGCAACGATTGGCTCAGTCCTCCATCGCGCCAAGCACGCGACGGACAAGCTCCCCATTGATCTACAAGTGGGGACGCTCCTGCTGATTCACCAGGCGGCGAGCGGCTCAACCACACCGCCACGAATCACGCACCTTATGAAGGTCGCCGGTATTCGCCGCGATTTATCTGACGAGACCGACAAGATTTGGGGGCGGCATTGGGATTGGATAATCGACGGCGAAGGCCTTCGCGAATTTGTCAGGCCTATCCCAATCGGGCGGCTCGGTACCGCCTCGGGAAAGAACTACGGGCAGGGAGCGCAGAAGTTCGTATATCTCGAAACGGTCGATCTTGTCGATCTCGCGCGTTCGGAACTCTTCGCGCTAAAGCCCATTTGACATCTGTGTTGCAGGCACCTAACGAACGCTGCACCAGTCAGGCGATTTAAAGAATGCTCGCTTCGCTCGCTTTATGTACTCGCCTGCAGGTGAGCTGAGGCGTTAG
>JBDUEJ010000047.1:0-43121 GCA_040002475.1 bacterium
GCAATGCTGCGGGCTCGTAGCAGCTATGCCGATGGCTCTGAGCGGCACGGCGACGTGACAGTTCGGGGATGTGCGAAAGAACACCCACGAAACTGCAGGGGCCATTCAACGCAGTCTTTGATTCCCACACGAGTCTGTCCTGTGGTCGTGCCGCTCTCAGCTATCAGCTCGGCTGCTGCACGCTCGTAGCATTGCAGTTCTTGGTTGCAGTTGCAGTTGCCGTCCTACTGAAATGCGTCGACCTGTCCTGTCGTCGTGCCGCCCTCAGCTGTCAGCTTGGCTGCTGCAAGCTCGTAGCATTGCAGTTCTTGGTTGTGGTTGCCGTCTTGTGAAATGCGTTGACCTGTCCTGTCGTCGTGCCGCCCTCAGCTATTAGCTTGGCTGCTGCAGGCTCTTGGCATTGCAGTTCTTGGTTGTAGTTGCTGTCTGCGAAATGCGTTGACCTGTCCTGTCGTCGTGCCGCCCTCAGCTGTCAGCTTCGCTGCTGCACGCTCGTAGTATTGCTGTTCCTAGTTTTTGCTTCTGAGGTACTCCCCCATCCTCGCAACCACTCCGGCGTACACCTCAACTCCGTCAAACAGATTCTGCAACCGAAGATTCTCGTTGGCCGAGTGCTGATTGTTGTCGTGATTCACGATCGGCAGCACGATCAGCGGCACATGGAGCACATCCTCGAACGTGAACATCGGCAGACTGCCGCCGAGCGTCGGTTGAGCGACGATTGGCCCTCCAACAGCCTCTTGCGTTGCCCGAACCACCGCGCGCGACAGCGGCGTGTCCATCGACACGCGGGTCGCCGGATACCCGGCCTCCCAGGTGAGCTTGAGAATTCGCGCGTGCGCCGCGCGTTCCTCGGCGCTCGGCGTGTGATCGACGATGTAGTAGCCGTGCAGCCGCGCGTGCGCTTCCACGAGCTGCTTGATGTGCGCCGGCGTCTGCCGAGGAACGAGCCGGAAGTCGATCGACGCCGTGGCCTCGGTGGGGATCGTGTTCGACGCCGTCGCGCCGACGTTGCCGCCCCGAATACCGCGGAGATTCAACGCCGGAAGCATGATGCGCTCGACCAAGGGCGCGTTGTTCGCCTCCGTGGCGCCCAGTTGCACCTCGGCTCGCATCGCTGAATCAATCGCCGGAATGCTCGCCAGCGCGCGACGCTCGGCCGCGCTGATCGGCGTGACGTCGTCGTAGAAATTCTTGATCAGAATTCTGCCGTCGTCGTTCCGCATGCTCGCCACGAGATTCGAGAGCAACGTCACCGGATTCGGCGCCCAGTTCCCATAGTGGCCGCTGTGCAGGCCGTGCGATGGGCCGTACACCGTCATCTCGGCGCCGGTCACCCCGCGCACGCCGAACAGAATCTGCTGGCGCCGCGACTGATGGACGGGACCGTCGCCGAACAACCATGCGTCGGCGCGCAGGAGCGTCGCGTTCTGCTCGAGCATCGCGCGAAGGTGCCCCGAGCCGGCTTCCTCTTCGCCCTCGAAAAAGAACTTCATGTTCACCGACGGTGATACTCCAGCGGCCTTGAGCGCATCGAGCGCGGTGAGCATCGCGACGATCGGCGCCTTGTCATCGCTGGCCGAGCGCGCGTAGAGCCGCCACTCGCCGTTGATGCCGCCGGACGTCGTCGGAATCGCGACGGGCTTGCCGCCAGCATCCAGCGCTTTGTCGCGCAGCACGGGTTGCCAGGGCGGCGTCGTCCATTGCGTCGTGTCCACCGGCTGGCCGTCGTAGTGTGCGTAGAACACGACCGTCTTCGTGGCGCCCGGAGACGCCAGCTCGCCGTAGACCGCCGGCGGTCCACCGTTTGGCGATTCGAGCACGCGCGCCTGAATGCCGCGCGACGCCAGCATTCCCATCAAGTGCGCCACGTTCCGTCGAATGTTCGGCGCGTCAGTCGCGAGGTTCGGAATCGCGAGGAACGTGCTCAGCTCGCGCACCATCTCGGCATCGTGCGCCATTCGGTACGCCTTGATCTTGGCGTTGAGCGGCGGCGGCGGCGGCGACTGCGCAGGGAGCGGTGCGGCCATCACGGTTGCGGCAGCAGCCGCTATCACGAGCACCGAACGCACGATGGCGGATGACGGTTGGGGCATGATCGCTGGGGCCGGGGTCAAACATCCATTCAGGATGACACGTCGGTATTTTACATCGTGCTCGTCTCCGTCGCCCTCCCGCTCCCGCTGTTCCGCAATTTCACGTACGAAGTGGACGATGCGGACGCGGAGCGCGCGCGGCCGGGAATGCGTGCGGTCGTGCCATTTCGAAACCGGCGCGAGATGGGCGTCATCGTCGATGCCGCAGAGCCGTCTGCCGGTATCACGCCCAAACGCGTGATCGCGCTGCCCGATGTGGACCCGGTGCTCAGCGCGGAGACGTTGTCGCTGTGCCGCTGGATGTCCGACTATTACGTGGTGCCGCTCGGCATTGCGATTCGATCGGCGGTGCCGGCCGCGCTCTTGTCGCAAGCCGCGCCCGCGCCGGTGCAGCGAACGCAGCGGGTCGCCCGGCTGGTGGATCGCCTTCCGTCGTTGATCGACCGCGATCGTGCGTTCGCGCGCGCCCCGCAACAGCGCGCGTTGTTCGAGTTGATCGAGTCACTCGGCGGGCAGGCGGCGGTGGCGCATCTGACCGAACGCCTTCGCTTTTCGCCGTCGGTACTGCGCGGGCTCGTGACGCGCGAGCTCGTCGCAATCGATGACGAGGTCGTGGCGCGCGATCCGTTCGCGTGGCGCGCCGTGCAGGCGCCCGCGTCGCACACACCCTCAGCGGCACAGACCGAGTCGATCGCGCGGCTTGCCGCCGGATCTCCCGGCGACGTCTTCCTGTTGTACGGAGTCACCGGCAGCGGGAAGACGCTCGTGTACATCGAGCTGCTGCGGCGGGTCGTGCTCGAGGAAGGAAAGACCGCGATCGTGCTCGTGCCCGAGATCGCGCTCACACCTCAGACGGTCGACCGTTTTCGCGCCGTGTTCGGCGACAAGATCGCCGTGCTGCATAGCGCGTTGAGCGACGGCGAACGATACGACGAGTGGCTCGCGTTGCGCGACGGGCGCAAGCGCATCGCCGTCGGCGCGAGATCGGCGATCTTCGCTCCGTTGAAGGACCTAGGCGCCATTGTCGTCGATGAGGAGCACGAGTCGAGCTACAAGCAGGGCGAGTCGCCGCGCTACCACGCGCGAGAAGTGGCGATCGTCCGCGCGCGAAACGAAGGCGCCATCGTCGTGCTCGGCAGCGCGACGCCGGGTCTCGAGAGCTGGATCAACGCGCAAACCGGCAAGTACACTCTGCTCTCCCTTCCCGAGCGCGTCGGCAATGCGCGGTTGCCCGCAATCGAGATCATCGATCGTCGGCAGCCCGTGGACGGCAAGCGCGACATGGGAACTGGCTCGCGCGACGCCGCCGATTGGTTGCATCTCGTCGTCAGCAACGAGCTCGATGCCGCGCTCTCCGACCGGTTGCAGAAGGGAGAGCAGAGCATTCTGCTGCTCAACCGCCGAGGCTACGCCGCGTTTGTGCAATGCGGCGCGTGCGGTGACGTCGCGACCTGTCCCAACTGTTCGATCAGTTTGACGTTTCATCGCACGCCCGAGCAGTTGGTCTGCCACTACTGCCAGCACACGGAGCCGCCTCGGACGCAGTGTCCGCGCTGCAAGGGCCTTGTGCTTCGCCACCGTGGGCTTGGAACGCAGCAGGTCGAGCGCCTGCTCGCCGACCGTTTTCCCTCGGCGCGCATTGCTCGAATGGACGTCGACACGACGAGCGGCAAGTGGGCTCATGCCGAGATCCTCGACCGCGTCGGCCGCGGCGAGGTGGATATCCTGCTCGGCACGCAGATGATCGCCAAGGGATTAGACTTTCCTAATGTAACGCTCGTCGGCGTGGTGGATGCCGACGTGGGCATCAACCTGCCGGACTTTCGGGCCTCGGAGCGGTGTTTTCAGCTGCTCAGTCAGGTGGCCGGCCGCGCCGGACGTGGCGCAAAGGGCGGGCGCGTGCTGATTCAGACGCGCGTGCCGTCGCACCACGCCGTTCGGTGCGCGGTGAGCCACGACTTTCTTGGTTTTGTCCGTGAGGAGTTCGCGGCGCGCACGACGCCTCCGTATCCGCCGAACGTTCGCTTGGCCAACGTGGTGTTCAGTGGAACGACGGAGGCCGCAACTGCCGCGCTCGCGACGTCGGCCACCACGTGGCTCCACGCGCTGCTTCGCAAGCGTGCGATGCCGGGGATCTCGATCATCGGGCCGGCGCCCTGTCCGGTTGAGCGCATCAAGAATCGCTGGCGGTGGCATGTCCTGATCAAGGCCGAACATCCCGCTGAGCTCACGCGCCTTGGCCGGTATTTTCTCGAGCGCTTTCCGGTGCCGAAAGAGGCGGAGCTTCGCGTGACGCTCGACCGGGATCCCGTCGCGCTGCTGTAGGCGCGAAGACTGAACGGCGAACGACCTGTTCCTGTGTCACGCCGTTGGCAACCGCGTTCTCAAGAGGAGGTCCTTCGTCGCTTCGCTCCTCTGGACGACGGATAACAGTGGCGCGGCCGTGCCGGCCAGGGCAGATTTCATTGCGTGACTACGTTCTCCCCTCCCGACTTTTCCGATTCAAGATTCGCCGATTTTCCGGACGCGCGATTTTCACCCGCGCCGGCCGACGGCGTTCTTCCTGAAGGCTTCTTTTCGACCACGAACCTCCCGACGTTCGTGCGCCGCAACGGCAACTGGCTCGCCCCGCGCGAGCCCCGCATGGATTCGGGGCTCGTCCTGGATCGCGACGGCGTGATCTGGGTGCGCGAAGGCCGCCGCATCATGAAGGGCGACCTCGTTGCCGTCGGCGATAAGGAAGACGGCAGCCAGGGCATCTTCGTTCAAACACAATTGCATCCGGCGTCCGGCGACCACGACGCGTTTGCCTTCATGTCGAGCGAGGTGTCGCGCGAAAAGCCGATCGACTACGCGAACATGGCTCGCCTCCTGGTCGAGGAAAAGGATCGCGGCGGCTATCCGGTCTGGGTGACCGGTCCGGCGCTCGTGCACTCGCGCGCGCGAGCCGACATGGCGTGGTTCATCGAAAACGGATATGTCGGCGCGCTGCTCGCCGGCAACGCCGTCGCCGTGCACGACATCGAAGCGTCGATTTATGGCACGACGCTCGGGATGACGAACACCGGCGAGATCACGCAGGGTGGTCACGGCCTGCACATGCGCGCGATCAATCGCGTGCGCGCCGCGGGCTCGATCGCCAACGCCGTCGCCGACGGAATCATCACCGACGGCATCATGTACTCGTTGGTGAAGCACAACGTGCCGTTCGTCCTCACGGGGTCCATTCGCGACGACGGCCCGTTGCCCGACGTCATCACCGACGCGCTCGAGGCGCAAGACGCCATGCGCCGGCACGCCATCAAAGCGACGATGTCGATTCTCATCGCCACCGCGCTTCACGCGATCGCGACCGGAAACATGCTGCCGGCATTCGTCGCGCTTCCAGACGGGAACATGCGCGAACTGACGACCATCTGCGTGGATTCGTCGGAGTTCGTGGTGAGCAAGTTGAAGGATCGCGGGACGCATCAGGCGTTCGGCGTCGTGACCAACGCCCAGGACTTCATGCACATCTTGCGCATCTACGTCGAGCGCGAGCTCGACGCACGCACCGCCGCCGCACGCACCACCCCGGCGTCCGTGGCGCGCGCATGATGCTCACCGAGACGCGTGAGCGTTTTCTCGTGGCCATTGCCGCGCAGGTTCCGGCGGAAGGCATCACCGAGATTCATTTTTTCCAGCCGATGAAGCAAGGCGGCGTGGAGAGCGGTGTCGCCGTCGTCGTGGGGCGCGGAGCTCCCGAGACCGATCGCATCGTCGTCTACACCGCGCGCTATCGTCTGACGCTCAAGGGAATCGACCGCGGCAAATGGGAGACGAACGTCGTCGCCGAAGCGGATGCGCCGCTCGTGACGGTCGATGCGGTCGTGCGCGGCGTGCAACGCCGCGCCGGCGACATCGACGACGCGACGCGCATGGAAGGCGACGAGGCGCGCGCCCTGCTGGAGGCGCTCCCCGCCGCGGGGAGTACGACCGTGCGCTGACTCGGCGCGACGCGAGCGTGGGCGACGACGTCGCGTTCGAGTCGCTGTTCCGGGCACACTATGCCGAGCTGTGTCGCTTCGCGTATCAATACGTGCGGAGCTCGGAAGCTGCCGAAGATCTTGTGCAGGACGTGTTCGCCGGCCTTTGGGCCGCGCGCGAAACGGTAACCGTCACCACCAGCGTGCGTGCGTACCTCTACGCGGCCGTTCGCAATCGCGCGATCAATACGCGACGACATCAGGTCGTCGCCGCCGAATGGGCACGCGATGAAGCCGACGACGACGTGCCAAGCAGGATGTCGAGCGGTCCACCGTGAGCGGATTTGTTCGCCAATCGACGGAGCGGCTGGCCGGCGTGCACGTCGCGCTCGCTGGGACGCGCTTCGAAACGGCGACCGACGTCGACGGCCGGTTCAGCTTTGGCGTCGTGCGGGCAGGTGACTACACGTTGACCGCGATGCGCATGGGCTATACGCCCGTGCGGGAGCAAATTCACGTCGAGGCCGCCGGAGCACCGCTCGAGTTGAGTATGACTCCGGTAGCCGTGCCCGTGGCCGCCGTGATCGTCACGCCTGGGTACTTCGGCGTCATGCAATCGGGCCTCGCAACGGCGCAGGCGCTGACGCGACAACAGATCGAAACCGTTCCGCAGTTGGGCGAAGACGTCTACCGTGCCGTTGGCCGGCTGCCGGGCGTTGCGACGTCGGACATGTCGGCCAGGTTCGTCGTCCGGGGCGAGCCCTCGAACGCGCTGTCCGTCACGCTCGATGGTCTGCCGCTCGTTGAGCCCTTCCATCTCAAGGACCTCGGCGATGGCCTCTCCATCATCGATCTCACAGTGCTCGCCGGCGCCGAGTTGATTACGGGCGGCCCGTCGGCGGAGCACGGCGACAATCTGGCCGGTGTCTTTCGTCTTCACACGGTTGAACCTCGAGTCGATCGCACGCGCGCGGCGGTCGGGCTGAGCTTGACGAACGTTCGCGGCATGGCGCAGGGCGGCTTTGCCAATGGCAAAGGTGGGTGGCTCGTTTCCGGGCGCCGCGGATATCTCGATCTCGCGTTCAAGCTCGCGGGCAACGCCGACTCCATCTATCCGCAGTACAACGATCCTCGACACTTCACTTGAGATCCCTTATGCGATTCGTTCGTTCTGCCTTGGCCGCCGTTCTCGTTGTCCCGATCGTTCTTCAAGCCCAAGCGCCCGCCGACAGTTTGAGCTTGGCGGGCCGGTCGAGTTTCATGGTCGGTCTCGGACTGACCGGGTCCAAGGACGCGAGCGCGACGGCGAGTGGTGCGATCGTGCGCGCGAGCGGCGAGATCGGCTCACTGTCGTTCAGCCATTGGGTCCGCTCGGATGTCGCGGCGGAGATCAGTGCCGCCGTACTGGGCGCCGGGGTGTCCGGCGGGTTCGGCGGGTTCAGCGCCAATGCGAGCGCCATCACGCCGATTCTGTTTGGGCTGAGCTACTCGCCGCGCGCCCTGGCGTTGGGCACATCGCTCCGGCCGTTCGTGTCCGCCGCTGCGGGCCCATACATCCACATGGCGAGCGGCGCCCGAGGCAGTGGCGCAGATGCGTCGACCGAAGCGGTTCCGGGCGCACGACTGGGCGTGGGAGCAAACCTGTTCGTCTCTCGGCATTTCATGCTTGCCGTGACCGGCGACTACAATGCCGTGGGTCGGTTCAGCCATGTGGACGCCGTGTCGGAGCATCCCAGCGGATTCGGGATGTCGTTGGCGTTCGGTGTTGCGTGGGGAGGTCGCTGACGCCAAGGCTGTTGGGCCTTCCCGAGGCGGTTGTACTTACGGCGCGCGCACGAACACTGCCGCGCCGCCCGACTTGCGATACCCGCCGCTCAGCGTGTCCCCGCGCAATTGACCGGAGAACACCTCGACCGTGTCCCACGCCAACTGATTGCTCACCAGCGCGAGGGTGACGGTCGAGCCGATTCGTTGCCCCACGATGCCGTCGGAGCGCGCATTCGGACCGCTCGTCGTGTATCGACCGCTCAACGCCGCCGGAAGATCCTCTCTCGCCGGCTTCGATTCGATGTACAAGACAAATTGCGACGCGAACGTGTTGGTGATCTGGTCGGGCGGGTTCAATAGCCGGAACCGGCCTTCGCCCGGGTCGGTTTGGTCGGCGGTCACCGTGAGCGTGCCCGTCGTCAACGCGACGAGCGATCCGAATACGCCGGTGCCGCCGTCGATTCGACTGATGATCCCCGATCCGGTGAACGGATCGTTGTTCGTGCGATAGTAATCGTAGAAGTTCGAATCGACGGCGCCAACCGTGATGTCCTGGCGGAAGCCGGGAATGAAGAGGCGCTGGATATCGTTGGCGAAGATATTTCGTAGATCGCCGGTGAGCCGAATCGCCGAGCTATCGGTGAATAGGAAGAACGGCCCGAACGGGCTCTCGATACGCACCATGTACGATCGCGCCGCGCCGGCTTTCGTCCACTGAACAACGAGCGTATCGTGATCACGGTTGATCGTGCGCGTGAGGCCGCCCGTGGTGCGCACGATCGCCCTCGGCATGCGCGTCGTTGCCGTCACGCTTTCACCCTGCGACGTTCGCACGCGCAGTTGATAGACGGCGCCGAGCACGAGTTGGGATCCCGGCAGGTTGAAGCGGTAGACACCCGACCCTTTGCCGTTCGTCAACGTGAGCCGGTCTTCAATGGCGTGCACTACCTTGCCGGTGGAATCAATCAGATCGGCGGTTGCGCCGGTGATCGGGATGCCACCGGCGCTGAGAATCGGATCGGTGGCATCGAAGTTCGTGTCCGGGATCGTGACCGCACCAGTGAGCGTTCGCTCGAGCAACACGACCTGCGTGGTCGCGCTTGGATTCAGGACGCCGTGAACCACCACGGAGGGCGCCGTCTTCGGCACCGTGACGGTCGCTAGCTCGCACGCGGTGAGGAGCAGCGTTGACATCGCGGCTGCCAGCAGCGCGGACCGTCGGTTAGAACTGAATCGTGACACCGACGGAGGGAAGGAGAGGGAATTGCGAGATCGCTTGGCGCGTCGGCGGGCTCTTTTCGTAGTCGAACACGTACAAGAACACGTTCTTCGCATCGTAGGCGTTCACGACACTCAAATACGGCGCGATGTTCATACCGCGCCATCGATAGCGGCGCGTGACATCGAGGTCGAGGCGCTGCGTGGTGGGCAAGCGCGCGCTGTTGCGCGGACCGCCAATGAACTCGTTCTGCGCACCGCCGCCTCGCGTACCGTACGCATTGAGACCCGGATCGTACACACGCCGCACCAGCTCGCCCACAATGTCGGTGTACGGCGTGCCTGTCGCGTACCCGAACCGGACGCCAAAGAGATACTTGGACAACCGCCACGTGCCCACGAGGTTCACGTCGTGACGGCGATCGTGCCCCGGAAAGTAGCGCAGCCCGTCGGCCTGCTCGCGCGCCGCAACCGCATAGGTGTACGAGACCCAGCCGCTAAACCGCCCGCTCTCGAATTGGCGCACCAAGACATCGAAACCGTACGACTCGCCATCCACCGTCGTGAACTCGTCACCATGCCGGCTCGGATCCTCCTGCGGGTTGCCTTCGAGGAGGTGATCGTACCCCTTGTAGAATCCTTCCACCCGCAGGTATCGCGTCGGCCCCAACCAACGCTCGGCCCCAACGATGTAGTGCCACGCGTTGGACACGGGAGTGCTCGCGTCACTGGCGATCCAAAAATCGAACAGGCGCACGGGAATGTCTTCGCGCGCCAACGAATGCGTCCATTGCGAGAACCGCCCAACGGCCGCGGTCACGGCAAATTCACTGTTGATGAAATACTTCGCGGAGATGCGAGGCGACACCGCCAACCATTTCGCTCCGGTGATGCCCTCGCCCCGCACCCCTGTTTCGAGGAGGAACGACTTTGACGCGTGCCAGAGATCGTCGAAATACAACGCGCCCGACGTCGGCGCCTGGTGCAGGTCGTACAGTTGAACATCCGACTGCGCGGAGCCGGCGTCGTAAGCGATGTGGTACGACGCGACGTCATAGCCGATCGATCGTTCGTGCTTCGCGCTGTGCGCGGTGACGCTGCCGGCGAGTCGCCGGTCGGAGACATCGTTGCGCAACGTCAGCGAGCCCGCACCCAAATCGAGTGTCGTCGAAAAAGTCGACATCGACGCGCGCTGCTCGAGCGTGGTGCTGTCGCCGAGCAGAAGGTGGCCCAGCGCGCTTCGGTGGTTCGAGGCAAGGGAATGTGAGAGCGACGCGCCGATGACGCGGTTGCCCCACCCAAATTGAAAGGTGCCGCCGCTCGCGTTCGCCGCGTTCGTTCCGCTGGAGTCGCCGAACGACGCGATGTTGGCGTCGAGCGCGTCACGTCCGTCGTACGCGGTGAGCGAGAATTTGGTTGTCGGCGTGAAGGCGTACGCCAGGTGCGCCTGTTCGTCGCGGAAGTGGTAGGGCAGTGTGTTGTTGCTGATCAGATCAACGAACTTATCGGCATAGGTCCGTCGCCCGGCGACCATCCACGAGCCCTTGCCGTTGTTGAACGTGCTCGCGAGCTCACCGGTCGACGCCAACACCGACAGTTCAGCCGTGCCATGAATGCCGGTGCGCACCTCTTCGGCCGAGCGCACGTCCAGCACGGCGGACAGGCGGCCGCCGTAGCGCGCGGGGAATCCGCCGGTCATGAGCGTAACGTCGCGCACGGTTGGATCGATGAACGTGCTGAACAATCCGCCCAGGTGAAACGGATTGTAGATCGGAAACCCGTCGATGAGAATCAGATTCTGGTCGGACTCGCCGCCGCGGACGTTGAGCCCTGTCGAGAAGTCATTGCGTGCTTCGACACCCGGTAATAGTTGCACAATGCGAATAATGTCCGGCTCGCCAAACTTCGGCACGCCTTCCGCCGCGTGCGCCGTGATCTGCACGGTGCCCACACTCGGGCGCGACTCGAACAGGTCGCGCTCGACCGGCCGCGCCTCCGAGCGCACCGCGCCCAGGACAGTCGCTTCGGTGGAGAGCACGAGGTCCACGCGCGTGGTGTCGCCGGCGCGCACCGTCACGCGCACTTCGAGTGTCTTGTACCCGAGCAGGCGCGCGCGCACGGTTGCGTCGCCCGCGAGAACTGCCGGGATGACAAATCGTCCGTCGACATCGGCGATCGCTCCGCGCGTGGTGCCGACGATTGCCACACCCGTACCGGCGCGCGGCTCGGCGGTGACGGCGTCCACCACGCGACCGGCGACGACGCCGACCGGCTCGCGCGCGGGTTGCTGCGCTTGCGCCGCAGGCCGAAGGGGCGCGAGGCACAGCAGCAGCGCCAACGCCGGCGCCATATACCGCTTCAACACGGCGGCGTGGATGTCGCGCGCATCGTTGATGGGAATCGTCTCGAGACTCAGGTGGGCTGGTCCGATCAGGAAGGGATGGAGTTGGTTGCCGCCCGCTGCGCCGTGCGCACCAATCTGGTCGTCGAACGACACGATCTCGTATCCGTCGTACGCTCCAAAGATGGTGACGTCGCCCGCGTTGTTCTGGCGCACGAGGTGCTCCACCGCGCGCACGACGGCCTTGTTCGATTCGTACGGTTCCAGGGGATTTCGCCCCTCGATCACCTCGAGCTCACCGTCGACAATGATTGCGCGCCCGGTACTACTCTCGAGATGCACGGAAGGTCCGGCGAGCGTTGCGAGCAGTCCCACGCCCGGATGCGCGAGTAGCTCGAGGTAGAGATTCGCGCGTCGCGGATCGCGCGCGATGTCGTTGAGCTCGAGCCGTTTTTCGTCGTCGGCGAAGTAGAGCAGCGCGAGGCACGAGCTGTAGGTGACGACGACCTCGTGGTCCTCCTCCACACGGTATTTCTCAGGAAGGATCAGCTCGCGGATTCCGTACTTGCTTCGAATCCAGTCTCGAACCAAGCCGAGGGCGCGGCGAAAGGTTCGGAGGGACGGCGGCGTGACCTGCGCGACCGCTTCGACGACCTGCGGTCCCATGTCGGCGTATTCCGACGTGTCGGAATAGCTGGCGCGCGCGCGCAGCGGCAGGTCGGCGCCGCTCACGACGCCGCGTTCGAGAATCCGCTCGACCGTGCGGCCGAGTGTCTCGCCGTACAACACGCGATAGCTCGACGACGGCGTCATCCCGTGGTCCGACAGCAGCACGAGGTCGTACGTCCGGCCGCCGGAGTTTTCCATCATGCGGCGAATTTCGCGGATGCGTTTGTCGGTTCGGCGAAGATCGCGCAACGCTTGAAAGCTCGACGGACCAAAATGGTGCCCGAGCTCGTCATACTGCATGAACGTGCTATAAATGACCGGCACACCGAGATAGACGTCGAGCAGGATCGCCATCGTCTGCACCTCGCGCACGATGACGTTGCTCAGCACGCGAATGAATGGAAACAATCCCTCGCTGTGCGTGCGCCGCCGCGCGAGCTCGCCGACGGTGCGCTCGTATTCTTCGCGCAGCCACTCGAGCACCGTCTGCACGGCCATGCGCACGAGGCGGATGGGATGCATCAACAACAGCATCGCCATGCGCCAGCCGCCCAACCGCTGGAAGACGGACATCCGTTCGCGGGTCGCGACGGTGAGTGCCACCGTTTGCGCATCGCCATCGAGCAGGTTCACGTAGCTCGACCCGCCGGCAAGCGCACCGGGAGCGTGAATGCGGTCGCGGATGTACTGCACCCCGGAGGGCGTGTTGCACGTGATCACGCGCCGCTCGTGCTTGTCGTAAAAGCGGAACGCCGGAATCCCTTCGTTCTCGCCGTGAAAGATGCCCGCCTGGCAGTACGGCGTGGCCGACGGGAGCCCGCAGAACCACCGGCGCATGGTGTATCCTTCTTCACGCACCATGTCGGAGATCGTGGGACAGTAGCCCAACTCGATGGCCCGCCGGAGCTCGGCGTAGGCGAGCGCGTCGATCTGCAGCATGACGAGTCCGCGGCGGCCGTCGTCGGGTCGCCGCTCGCGCCGAAACACGCGATATTTGATCTTGAAGTACCAGCCCAATAGTCGCGCGCGGAACGATCGGCCGTTCGCACGCATTACTTCGCGCTCCAATTCACCGTTTCCTCGTCGCCCTGATTCTCAGTGACTTCCAACGTTGGCGTCGCGATCGCGTTTGGTGCGGGGCTGGCCAGCTTTCTCTCGCCGTGCGTGCTGCCGCTCATCCCCAGCTACATCACGTTCATCACGGGGATGACGCTGGACGACGTGCAGCGGTCGCGGCGCGTGGCGCTCGTGCACGCGATGCTCTTCGTGCTCGGATTCTCGCTCATCTTCCTTGCCCTTGGCGCATCGGCCACGCTCCTGGGTCGGCTGCTCGTGACGTACCGCGTGTGGATCAGCCGAGTGGGCGGAGTGCTGGTGTTGGCGTTCGGTCTGTACCTGCTCGGTGTCTTCAACCTAGGTGTTTTCGCGCGGGAGCGCAGATTTCACCTGACGGACAAGCCATTGGGCTACCTGGGGACTCTTGTGGTGGGCGTGGCCTTCGGCGCAGGGTGGACGCCGTGCATCGGGCCCATTCTCGGGAGCATTCTGACGTACGCGGCGACGCAGGACTCCGTGTCGCGCGGGATGGTGCTCCTTGGCGCCTACTCCCTGGGTCTCGCCATCCCCTTTCTGCTCGCCGCGGTGGCGATCGAGCGGTTCCTGTCAGCGTTTCAGAAGCTGCGTGGCAAGATGATCTGGGTGACGCGGCTGTCGGGCGCGATCCTGGTGGTCGTGGCGGTACTCATGATTACCGACTATCTGACCGTGATCACCGGAGTGCTGCAAGGGTGGACGCCGCGGTCGCTCAGGAATTTGCTCTGAGGCGAACAGGGCGCGGCGAAAAAGGCACTGAAGAAGTAGATGCGTACGATGGTACAAAAGTACGAGGCACGAAGGCTGCCCATCACAATTCTTGGGTGATCGCTCTCGAGGGAGAGCCAGTCACCGCATCGGGCACAGCCGACGATGTTCGCCGGACATGGCGGTACCTTCATTCCAAACGAGGCCCGAATTGGGGTGGGCCGTATGCCAGTCCTTGTACAAAGTACCAAAGTACTGATGTACGTCAGTGATCGTTTGGCTCATCCAACCACTCCGCACTGTCGGCGAGCAGTTGTCTCGCGGGGACCGGCTTCACGAAGACATCCGCGCAGCCTGCGGCAATGCACCGCGCACGCGTCTCAGGATCATCGTGCCCCGTGAGCGCGACGATGGTCCGGCATCCCGCGACGCGGAGCGGCTCGACGAGCGATAGGCCATCTCCGTCGGGCAGCGTGAGGTCGAGCAGCACCAGCGCCGCCGGATCAGCGCGGCCAATGCCGAGGGCTTCGGCGATGGAGTGGGCGATGGACACGCGACGGTCTGCGCTCTCGAACAAAATCCGCATCGCGCCGGTCACGAGCTCGTTGTCCTCGACGATGAGGACGTGCGCCTGGCCGCTCACCGAATGCCGCGGTCAGTCCGCTTGATCGATCGGCACGGTGAAGAAGAATCGGCTGCCGGATCCCAGCTTGCTCTCGACCCAAATCCGTCCGCCGTGCAGCTCGACGAGCTTGCGCGCGATCGTGAGGCCCAGACCCGTGCCGTGGTGCGAGCGCGAGGGCGTGGAGTCGACCTGAGCAAATTCACGAAAGATGAGCTCGTGATGCTCGGCGGCGATGCCGACGCCAGAGTCGCCAACCTCGATGAGCAGAGACGGCTGCGATTCGTTGGTCGCATGGGCGGCGCGCAGCCATACGCGGCCGCCCGCGGGCGTGAAATCGATTGCGTTCCCAAACAGGTTGGCGACGACGTGCGCAATCTTTTCGCGATCGGCGGTGACCGTCGAGAGCCCGGGCTCGACGTCCACCGTAAGCGTGAGCCGTTTCTTCTTGAGCAGCGACTCACTGAGACCGCTCACCTGCTCGAAGACTTCACGAATCACGAACGGTGACGGCGTGAGTGCGAGCTGGTTCGCGGCGCCGCGCGCGTACGTGAGAATCTCGCCGACCTGACCGAGCAGTTGGCGCCCGCCGTTGATGATGCCGCGCACGCTTTCCATTTGACGCGGTGGCAAATCCCCGAGGATGCCGTCGCGAAGGATTTCGGCGTGCGTGATCACTGCGGTGAGCGGTGTGCGGAGATCGTGCGAGATGTTCGCCAGGAATTGCGTCTTGAGCGCGTCGCGCGCGCGAAGCTCGGCGATTTCCGCCAACGCCTCGTGGAGACGTGACTCGAGCGCGGCGACCGACGTGTCCGGCGACGTGGGGTGCATCGATGCGCGCGCTTGATCGGCAGGACTCTGAACCCGGCTCATGCGTTGATAGTACCATCCGTACCGGCGGCTGCCAACTCGCCGTCGCCGTCAGCTTCGATCGCCTCCTCCAACTGCTGCCGGTTGAGGAGTGCCCAGTAGCGTCCTCCAGCGGCGAGCAATTCGGTGTGCCTGCCCTGTTCGACGATGCGGCCGCCGTCCAAAACGATGATCCACGTGGCATCGCGAATCGCGCTGACCCGGTGTGACGCGATCAACGCGGTGCGTCCGGCCAGCGCGGTTCGCAGCGACCGGAGAATCTCCGCTTCGGTGTGCGTGTCCACGGCCGACAGCGCGTCGTCCAACAAAACGATACCCGGCCGGCGAGCGAGCGCGCGGGCGAGGGCGGCTCGTTGTTTCTGGCCGCCCGACAAGTTGATGCCGCGCTCGCCCAACATTGTGTCGTATCCCCCGGGGAAATCCTCAATGGTGCTGGACAACTGTGCGATGTCCGCAGCCCAGCTGCCCGCCTGCTCGTCGGTTGTTCCGTACACCAGGTTGCTGCCGATCGTGTCGCTGAAGAGGAAACTCTCCTGCGGGACATACCCGATTTCTCGTCGCAAATCGGCGACGGACAGGTCCCGAATCGGTACACCGTCCAGGCGAATCTCGCCTTCCTGCGGATCGTAGAGTCGCGGGACCAAATCCATCAGTGCGCTCTTTCCGCTCGCCGTCGCCCCGACGACGCCGATCGTCGATCCCGCCGGCGCGGTAAACGTGATGTCGCGGAGCACCCAACGCGTTTCCTGTCCCGGCTCGGTGGGGTAGTGAAAGCCCACGTTTCGAAACTCGAGCGACCGGCCGGCCGCCACCGGTGCGAGCGAGCGCGGCTGCGGTGCTTCGGCCAGCTCCGATTTCGCATCGAGAATGTCGAGGAGCCGAGTCATCGAGGCTGCGCCGCGTTGAAAGAGATTGATCACCCAGCCGAGCGCGATCAGCGGCCACGTCAGCATGCTGAGATACATGCCGAAGGCCACGAAGCTGCCCACAGAAATCGTTCCTTGCACGGCCAGGCGTCCACCGAACCAGATTACGGCGACCATTCCCAGTCCGGCGAAGATGCCGAACGCCGGCTGCATGGCTCCGTAGAGCTTGACGAGCCGCATGTTCTTGTCGAGATAGCCCTCGTTGAGCCGGGCGAAGCGCGCGATCTCGGCGTGTTCCTGGCGAAACGCACGGACCACTCGCACTCCCGCGAGATTCTCCTGCGCGAGGGTGGTGAGATCACTAAAGTGTGATTGCACTGCCTCGAAGCGATCGTGAATGTGCCGTCCCATGAGCAATCCGAGCACCGGCAGCAGCGCCATGGGTACGGCAGCGACGAGCGTGAGTTGCGGCGAGATGTGCAGCATGAAGGCGAGCGCGAACGCACCGCCGGCGAGCGTGTTCATCGCGTACATGATCGCCGGACCCACGGCCATGCGCACGGCGCTCAGGTCGTTCGTCACGCGAGCCATCAAATCGCCGGTCCGCATTCGTGCGTAGTACGTCGCGTCAACCGCTTCGAGGCGACGGAACAGGTCGTTGCGGAGATCGTATTCGATCCAGCGGCTGACTCCGTTGAGCAGCTCGCGCATCCAGTAGCGTCCGACGCCGCCGATGAGTGACAGCGCCACCATCGCGCCGCCCAGAATCCAGATAGACTTCAGCGGTGCGCCGCCGCGAATGCCGTCGAGCGCGCGCCGCAGGAGCCACGGGACCACACTCGAGAACGCCGCCGATAAGACGACCAAGACGAGCCCCCATGCAACATCGCGGCGGTAGGGGCGGTAGTACGGGGTGACGCGTCGAAGTGAGCTCATGGTTGGCATGCGCTTTGCCATTAACTCACTATTCTCCAGGAGGAGTTCCCATGTCGAAATATACCCGCCGTCTTGGAGCGCCATTCGTTCTTGCGTCGGTCATCTTGATCAGCGCGTGCAGCTCTGACGCGAAGAAAGGACCAGACAGCACGGCGCTCGGAGCTGATACCACGCTGAACAAAGATCTCGCGCTGGCCGGGCGGGATACCACGAAACAACCGCAGCTCAAGGATGTTCCGCCCACGCCGGCAGCGAACGCTCCGTCGCGACCTGTCGCCAAGCAGCCCGCG
The DNA here is from genome assembly GCA_040002475.1 of bacterium. GTDB lineage: Bacteria > Gemmatimonadota > Gemmatimonadetes > Gemmatimonadales > Gemmatimonadaceae > JAQBQB01. The sequence goes on from JBDUEJ010000047.1 coordinate 17,441, forward strand.
CGCACCCCGCCGCGCACACCACCGGCGACCACGCCTGCTCCAAAGCCCTCCGTGCCGGCGACGACGGCAGGCGGCAACGTCGTGACGACCACACCCGCCGGCGCGGCGTCAGGCGGCGGCGCAGTTGGATCGATTCCCGCTGGCTCAACGTTGAACACGCACGCGTCGTCGAAGGTCTGCACCAACACGAACACCGTCGGCGATCACGTGACCGCAACGATCGACAACAGCGTCTCCGGCTCGAACGGCGCCATGATTCCCGCCGGCGCAACGCTCAACCTCACGGTCACGCGGCTCAAGCGGAGTGAGAATTCCAACGATCCCGTCGTGCTGGAGTTCGCCGTGAATTCGGTGACGTTTGGCGGGCACACGTATCCGGTTGACGCAAACGTCACGTCGGCCAACGTGACTCGGGTGAGAGACCAGCCCAAGAGCAAGGACATTCAGAAGGTGGGAATTGGCGCGGTGGCCGGTGCGATCGCCGGCAAGATTCTCGGTAAGAGCACCAAAGGCGCGGTCATCGGCGGTGCGGCCGGTGCGGCGGCGGGCGCAGCGGCGGCAGCGGCAACGGCGAACTATCAGGGCTGCATCGATGCGGGATCGAGCATCGTCGTCACGCTCACGTCGCCCACGACAGTCAAGGCGTAGTCTTCGGTGCGCCGGGCCTGAACAGCAGTTGGCACGGACGCACGCTGGCGAAACACCGACAAAACACGGAACCATTCTTGTTTAGCAAATCCGCTCGGGACGCGTCGAATCGCATCCTGAGCGGATTTTTTTTAAACTAGAATCGCGTCGTGTGCAGGAACGTCGGCGCCGCGAGAGTTCCCGTATGCGTCCGTGCAGCGACGTACACGCCAGCGCCAACAGTTCCGGCCCGCCACCGCGTTGTTCAGTATCCTCGGGGCCTGCCGCTGCTCCGAGGATCCGACATGCCTTCGTATCCGCCTTTCACACGCATGATCGCGTTGATCAAGCCAATGCCGCCGCCAGGGTAGACGTGGTAGCCCATCTGCTTGAGCGAGTCGACGACCGCGGCGCCCAGCCCGTTTCTCTCGAACTGGAGGGAATCGGGCAGCGCCTGGTGATGGATGCGCGGCGCACTCACCGCGTCCGACAAAATCATGTGCTGATCGAGCACGTTGAGAATCACCTGCGACGTGCTTGTGATGATGCGCGGGCCGCCGCGGCTGCCGACGACGAGCAGCAACCCGCCGTCGCGGTCGAGCACGATCGTGGGCGACATCGCGCTCAACATCCGCTTGCCCGGCTGGATCGCGTTGGCTTCGCCCTGCACGAGGCCGAACATGTTCGGCTTGCCCGGTGCGGCGGCGAAGTCGTCCATCTCGTCATTGAGAAAGAATCCGCCGCCCGACACATACACGCCTGAACCATACAGCGCGTTCAACGTGGTCGTCGTCGCGACGGCGTTGCCGGCGGCATCGGCTACGGAGTAATGCGTCGTTTCCATGCCCTCACGCATCGCCTTCGCCACAGTCGTCGTGGGCGTTGCCTTATGATCGCCGACCGTCGCCAACAACTTTCGCGCGTAGCCCTTGTCGGTAAGCTGCTGCAGCGGGACGTTGGCGAACGCCGGATCGGCAAGCTTTTCGTTTCGGTCCACGAACGCGCGCTGGTACGCTGAGCCGAGCAGATGCGTGTATTCGGCGGAGCCAAACGCGGGAATGTTGGCAACGCCTTCGAGAATATTGAGTGTTTCAGTAACCACGACGCCGCCCGACGACGACGGGGGCATGGTGAGCAGTGTATACCCGCGGTAGGTGGACTTGACCGCGTCGCGCCACACCGGCTTGTAGCGTGCGAGATCCTGCGGCGTGAGGAGACCGCCGTCGCGGTGCATCTCGTCGGCGATCAGCCTGGCCGTCTCGCCGGCGTAGAAGCCCGGCGCGCCCTCGGCGGCAATGCGGTGGAGCGTACGCGCGAGGTCGGCCTGCACGAGCTTCGTGCCCACGGCGAGCGGCTTGCCGCCCGGCAGGAACAGCTGCGCGCCGTTGAACTGTCCAATGAGTCGCGCGTTCGACGTGAACGAGCGCGCCAGCGCGCTGTCCACGGCGAATCCCTGCTCTGCGTATCGAATCGCCGGTGCCATGACGTCGGCGAGCGACATCGTGCCGTACTTGGCCAGCGCTTCGGTCAACCCGGCGACGGCGCCTGGAACGCCGCTCGCGAGCGGGCCCACGACGCTCTTGTTCGTCATGTTGCCGTGCTCGTCGAGATACATGTTGCGCGTCGCGGCCGCCGGCGCGATCTCGCGGTAGTCGAGCACCGCCGTGCGACCGTCGGCGAGGCGAATGACCATGTAGCCGCCGCCGCCGATGTTGCCCGCCTCCGGGAACACGACAGCCATCGCAAAGCCGACGGCGACGGCCGCGTCCACCGCGTTGCCGCCGCGCTTGAGAATCTCGACGCCGGCGTCGCTCGCCAACGGTGCGTCGGCCGCCACCATTGCGTGTTCGCCAAACACGGCCGCCCGTCCGGCGGGGTGCGTCCATGCGTCGGGAAAGACGGGCTTTCGGCGATCCCCGGCGTAGACCGCGTTGCCGGTGTTGCTCGACGACGGAAAGCCGACGTCGGTGGCGCCAGGGCCGAGCGCGGCAGGGTGACGGCACGCGGCAACGAGAAGAGCGACGGCGGTAGTTCTGACGAATCTCATGATATGGTGCTGATGAGTAAACTTAGAATCCTATGCGGAATCCCGCGCGCAGCGTCGTTTGGTGCGGGGCGGACTGCGACGCCGCGCCGGGTGCCTGGTGATGAAGGATAATGTCGGTCAGGCCGTCGGCGTACAACTCGGCGCTCTGCGAGAAGCCGTAGCCGAATCCGCCGCCGAAACCGAAGGTCGGGTCGTAGTGCTGCGCGGTCGGCTGGAGTTGCGCGTCGGAGACGGACTCACGGAAGTTGGCAAACGTCGTGGCGCCGCCCTCGAGATTGAACATGCCGTGAAAGCCGATTCCGCTCCCGCCGACGCGAATGAACGCGAGGTACTGCGTCAGGTCCACGTGTGCCTGACAGGAAACGGGGCAGGTCGCGTCGAACGATGTTGCACCGGCGTCGTACGTCATCGGCGCGTTGGAAAACGCGGCCGCGACACCAATGGTCGCGCCGCGCTGGAGCGTCTTTTCCAAGGTGGCTCGCAATTGTGACGTGTAGCCGATGCGCCAGACGCTGCCGGTCGCCTCGTCGCTCGACGTGAATCCGTCCACATAGCCAAGCGAGATGCCGACCCAATAGCCCGGCTCGCTCGACGCGCTGTTGGTGCGGCGACCGATCTGCGCCCCCGCGGAAATCGACCCGCCAAACAGCAACAACACCATCGAGCACGCGATGCGACGAAACATGTTCCTCACTCTCGTTGTTGCGGGTCGCGCTCGACTCCGCATAAGTTAGCCCGCGACATGACGTTCATCGACCCCCGGCTGACCGAGCGCCGAAACCCGCGTACCACCGACATCGATCTCGCGTCCCCGCTCGAGATCTTCGATCTCATAAACGCCGAAGATCGCACTGTTCCCGCGGTCGTGGCGTCACAGCGCGAGGCGATCGCGCGCGCCATCGAGAAAGCCGAGACCACGTTTCGTCACGGCGGCCGACTCTTCTATGTCGGCGCCGGCACGTCGGGTCGCTTGGGGGTGCTCGATGCCTCCGAATGTCCTCCCACCTACGGCACGGACCCCGAGATGGTGCAGGGCATCATCGCCGGCGGTTTCAAGGCCCTCACGCGATCGCAGGAAGGCGCCGAGGATCGCCTCGAGGGCGCGGTCGAAGATCTGCAGGCGCACGGTGTTCGGTCCGGCGATTTTGTCATCGGCATCGCCGCCTCCGGAACGACACCCTACGTGCGGCACGCCCTGACGTACGCGCGAAGCATTGGTGCCGCGACGAGTCTCGTCGCCTGCTCGCCGCCGCCGCAGGACGCGCTCGACGTGGTGGATATTCTCATTCTCCCGCTCACCGGCCCCGAGGTCGTGACCGGATCGACGCGCATGAAGGCCGGCACGGCGACCAAGCTGGTGCTCAACACCATCACCACCGGCGCCATGATCCGGCTCGGCAAGACGTTCGGGAATCTCATGGTCGATATGCGGGCGTCGAACGTCAAACTCCGCGACCGGAGTGAGAGAATACTCATGGAGGTCTGCGAGGTTGATCGGGACGGGGCCCGCCGGTTGCTCGACGCGAGCGGCGGCGCGGTCAAACCGGCGATCGTCATGCATTTTCTGTCGCTGTCTCGCGACGCGGCCGAGCGTACGCTGGAGAACGCGGGCGGCGTCATTCGGCGCGCGGTGAATCGTCCGCCGCCCGCGGTAAAAAACGCGTGAGCGTCTTCATCGGCCTCATGTCCGGCACGTCGCTCGACGGCATTTCGGCCGCCGTCGTGCGTTTCGCGCGCAAAGACGCCGAACCGATCGCGACGGAGCTTTTGGCGTTCATTGGGTCGGAGTACACATCCGAGCAGCGCGATCGGTTGCAACGTGCGCTGACGAACGGCACCGCTCAGGAATACTGCCGCCTCGGCTTTGACCTCGGCGGCTGGCTCGCCGACGCGGCGGTCGCGGTGCTCGCGGAGTCGGGCGTGTCGCGAAGCGACGTGCGCGCGATCGGCTCGCACGGGCAGACGCTCTGGCACGAGGCGCCGCACTCGACGTGGCAGATCGGCGAAGCGGCCGTGATCGCCGAGCGCATGGGGATCGACGTGGTCAGCGATTTTCGTGTGCGCGATGTCGCGGCGGGCGGGCAGGGGGCGCCGCTCGTTCCCATCGCCGACGCATTGTTGTTTGCCGGCGGCGACTGGCGCGCGCTGCAAAACATCGGCGGCATCGGCAATGTGACGATCGTTCCGCCGGCCGGCCGCCTCGACGGAGTTCGTGCGTTCGACACGGGCCCCGGCGTCGCAGTAGTCGACGCGGTCACGCGCGCGTGCGACGCCACGGTGCGCTTCGACGCCGGCGGCGCGCGCGCGGCGGCAGGAGCGGTGATCGACAGCGTCATCGACGAGCTGCTCGCACACCCGTACTTCGCGAGTCCGCCGCCCAAGTCGACGGGTCGCGAACTGTTCGATCGCGCATACGGCGAGCGTCTCGTTGCTCGATGCCGCGAGAGCAAGGCCGACTGCACGGACAACGACGTGATCGCCACGGCAACGGCGTTGACGGCGCGCAGCATCGCCGACGCGTATCGCCGGTTCATGCCCGAGCCGGTGGAGGAGGTGCTCCTTTCCGGCGGCGGGGCGAAGAACGCGACTCTGGTGGCGATGATCGCTCGCGCCGTTGCGCCGATTCGCGTTCGGAGTTTCGCGGAGCGCTACTTCGACGGTGAGGCGAAGGAGGCGGTGGCGTTTGCGCTGCTGGCGTACCTGCACGTGAACGGCGAGGCCGGGAATGTTCCGAGGGCGACGGGGGCGAAGGGGGCCAGGGTGCTCGGCAAATTGACAACCGCGCGGTAACTAAGAGCTGCAATGCCACGAGCTGCTAGCTCTTTGGCTGGTGGCTTTGAGCTGCACGGCGACGAATACGATCCCGAGCCTACGTCGAGCTCCACCGCGATCTGTCCTGTCGCTGTGTGTCGCGATAAGCAGTTAACTGTGCGGCTACGGGCTCTTCGCAGATCAGTTGTTCGCGATGTCCGGCGTCGCAGTTCGTGGTTGCTCCGACCCACATCTGGATTCTGTACCCTGACCGTGGCCTATGTCGAATACGGAACCGGCCCGCGAATCAGCGCGCGCAGGTCGATGCCCTCCCAGAAGCGCCGGCGATACGCATCGAGAAGCACGAGCCCAACGGCGAGGACGACGATCCCGATCCACCAACCGGACTGCAGGCTGGCGACGGTCATCTCCTTTTGGGACTTGTCGGGCCAGAGCTCACCCGGAAGCGTCAGCACCGACACGATGAAGTTGTTGAGGGCGTGCGCGGCGATCGGCACCCAGAGACTCCGTGTCCGGAGATAGAGCGCACACATCACCACGCCGAAGGCGAAGTGTCCCAGCAGCTCGACGTGACCCACCGCGAACAGCGCCGAGCTCAGAATGACGCCCGTCATCGTTCCCCAGCGCAGCGCCCAGCGCTGGAACAGCAGCCCGCGAAAGAGAATTTCCTCGACGACCGGCGCGACGATCACGGCGATGACTGAGCGCGAGACCCACGCCGAGAGCGAATGCGCCTCCATCCGCGACATGCCCTCGATCGCCCACGTGCGAACAAGATTCGGCGCAGCGTACGACAGCGGAAGAAACAAGATCCAGAAGCCCGCGACCGACAGCACGCCGAGGGGAATCGCGACGACCGTGAGCCGAAGCGTCGTCAGCGTCGGCACCGGACCGAACAAGTGCTCGAGGTTCAACCGCGCGTCGCGGATGCGCACCGCCATCACCACTCCGATGCCGAGGTAGAAGAGACCGAACGATCCGGAGTCGGTTGGAGACGTGTCGGCCAGTCCGGGGATGAATCGTGCGATAACGAGCGCGAGGATCACCCCGAGCATGCTTTGCAGCAACAGCCCGCGTGCGCGAAGTTTTTCGAAAGGAGATGGCGGCGATGGCGGCGATGGCGGCGTCACGGAAGTCGCCGAGCCGAGCGGTTGCCTGAGGGGCTCTTCGAGTGTCGCGTCGGCTGGCGACAGGCGGATCAATCCCGCAAGCGTCGGTTTGAACCCCGCCTCGCGATAGAATCCCTCGAGCTCGGAATCGTAGTCAACATGAAGCCACTCGCATCCGCGCGCCGCCGCCGCCCGCTCAGCGTGGTGGATCAGCGTCGTTCCGATTCCGCGATGACGAAATGCGGGATCGACTTTGGGATCGAGCAGAAACGCGTGCACGCCTCCGTCCGTCGCGACGTTGACGAACCCGATCAGCTCCGATCCGTGATACGCGCCGATGTAGGCGAGACTCCGGCTGAGAATCGGCGCGAAGTCCATCGGTGCGTGGGCCGGCGACGTTCGCACGAACAGCGCGTTGAGCGCGTCATTGTTGAATTGGGGATTCAGCACGTACTGCACGGAATCGTCCGCGCCGCCGGCGTCGCTCGGTGCCATCTAGTTTCGTCCGCCTTTCGCCGGAGCGGCCGCGATTTTGAATGCGAGGTACGCGATCCGCTGTCCGCGATCGAGCAGCATTTGGTGCGGAACTCCGGCCGGAATCACGACGACGTCGCCGGGTCGGAGCGGTCGCCGCGTTCCCCCTCGGATTGCGCCGCCGCGCCATTCACCGGGCGTAGATTCCTTGGCGCCGCCGGCCGTACCGCCGGAAAGCAGGGCGCCGCTGCCGGTTTGAATCACGAAACATCCGTCCATGCGGCGTGACTCTCGACACCGCCGGAACTGTCGCGCTGCGTCAGCGCGTAGGTGTATCCGTCGCCGCGACCAAGCTGCGCGGTGCGCGACGCTGCTGGGGGCAGCGAGTCAGCGATCGCGCGCAACCGCGCGGCGGTGATGATCTCGGTCCGAGCCGGCGCGCTTTGGCCCGAGGCGGCAGTGGCGGCGAGCAGGACGCACATCGTCACGCGAACGGCGAACTGCATGCAACGTCTCCGGGATGCGCGAATCGGTGGGACAATCGACACCACCAAATCGTAACCCTGGAGCGCCCGTCTCGTCACCCGTCATTCAGCGCGCGTCGCCGTCCTTGACTGAGCGCGGAATTGTCTCGAAGCGGAAGTAGACGGCCTTCACGCTGAACGTGGCATCCATGACGATCTGCGCAATGCCCGCGTCGTCGCCGCCCGTTCTGACCGCGGGATTCGATCCGACGTACCTCGTGCCGACGCGAATCAGGTAGATCCGCGACGCCGGTGCGACGCCGAGGTCCATCGCGGCGTTATACGTCGCCAGAGCTCGCGCGCACTTGCCTGAGTCGTGTTCGACGCGAATGCTCGAATCGGCGACAACCGGAATGGACACCGAGGCCCTGAAATCGACTCCCAGGCTGTCCGTCGCACCGATGAATTGTTTGATGGCGGCGATTTCGCCGGCGGTATAGGAATTGGCCGACAAGCATGCCGATGCGCCGAGCGCGGTCGCCGGGGCCGGCGTGGGCCGCCCAGGATTTGCCCCAGTTCCAATCATCAGTCCGAGTAAGAGTATTTTCATGGGTTGGTCCCTGGTTGATCACTCGTGATCTGTCGCGTGTTGTCTGGCCAGCCGATCTGACTAGGACCGCCCGTAAATGAGCATATACTCAACTTCATCCAGGCCGCGTGCGGGGGTGGGCTCGCCGCCTATGACGAGTGCGCAGCCGGCCGGCAACTCATCGCCGCGGAGACGGCCCGAGACGAGAATGGGCGAGAACGCGGCGCTGGCCGCGTCGAGGGCGTCCGGACTCAAAAACACGTCAACCGAACTATTGCGTCCGGCACTGCGCGTCGAGAGATGACTCCAGACTTGCACGGAGTCGGGATGACCGACGTACGTGCTTCCCACCGGAGAGTGGAGGAAGCGGGACAGCGCGGCGACGAATGCCGCGGCTTCTGTGGTAGAGTCGAATTCCAGGACGTGGAAGTCGCGGTCCAACGAGGGGGCTGACATGGTCTGCCGGGTGGGGGGTGCTCCCTCCAAGTCTCGACCGATGGCCCCCCGTCCTGAAGCTCGACCTATTTCTGCCCCTGAACCAGCGCGGCCAGCCGCTCCGCCGGCACGGCGTAGACGATCCGGCCTCTCGCCTCGATCGGTCCACCCCAGACCACGCCGATGACGTGCCCGTGCACGTCGAACACAGGGCTGCCGCTCGACCCGTGCGTGGCGTACGAATCGATCTGCAGCACGTCAGGAACCAGTTTGCTCACGGTGCCCGGCGTGAGCGTCGTATTCGCTGCGGAGCCGTCCATGGGCGTATCTGTCCCGAGCGGAAAACCGAGCGAAACGATCGGATCGCCCACTTGAACGTCCACCGATTTCGCGATCGACCGAACCTTGGGGTACGATCCCGGCTCGTCGATCTGCAGAACGGCGAGATCGAACTCCTCGCCCTCTCCCACCCGCACGATGTGCGCGTGTAACCACTTTCCCGTGTCGGCGAACTTCACGGTGATCGTTGTCGCGCGGCCCGTACTGTCCGCCACGACGTGGCGGTTGGTCACGATCAATCCCGCGCTGCTCACCGAGAACCCGGTGGCTTCCAAGCCTTGCCCGAGATTGCTCACGATGAACACGATGGCCGCGTTGTTCGCGCGGCGCACGCCCGCGAAGTCCACGCGGCTGAGTTTCCGTTGCAGCGCGTTGTCCAACTGCAGCCGGGCCTGCGCATCAGCGGCCGCTTTGCTGCCGCGGTTGTCGCGCACGATCTGCGTGAGACTGTCGTTGCGTCGACGAAGACCGTTGGTGAGCGCTGTGTCGTTCATTCCCTGCAACTGCGCCTGGAACGCGCGCGACGTCGTGTCATTCTTCGCCAACAGGCTCTCGATCTCCCGGTCGCGCGCTTCGGCTTCGCGGCGCCCCGACCAGTAGAAGCCCGCCGCGAGCCCGCCGAGCAGCACAATTGCAATGCTCACGATGACGAGCAGCCGGCGCGTGCGCGCGTGCACCGCGATCGCGATGCGCTCGTCTGTTCGACCCCGCGGTGTCTTGGACGGAATGGTGGGCACCGGTTCGCCGTCCGACGCATTGAACTTTTCCGAACGCCGCGTTTTCGCCGCCGGCGTCGCCGATGACACGCGGGTTCGCGCTGCGTCGGCGGGCGGAACGGGGTGAGGCGTCGGGAGCCCGCTGCCCACGTGGACCTTGACCGTTGGACCCTGGGGACCGAAGCCGATGACGTCGCCGTCGCGCAATTCGCGCGACCCGCCGCTCGCCACCCGCTGGCCGTTCACGAACGTGCCGTTCGTGCTCTGGTTGTCGTGGATCGTGTATCGGCCGTCGAGGACCCGAATTTCTCCGTGACGCGTGGAGACGTCGAGGTCTTTCTTCGTATCAAATTGCAAATCGCTCATTGGGTGTCGCCCAATGGCAATGACGGATTTCTCGAAGATCTGGCTGTGTCCCGCGCGCGCGCCACCCAGAATGCGCAGCTCGATGGACATCAGGGCTTCGGCGCGGTGGCGCTCGTCGTGTCGGGTGCGCTGCCAACGCGGCGCGTGATGAACCAGGCGGCCGCAACGACCATCAGCGCGAGCAGCCCGAACGCAATGAGACGGCCGGCACTCCGCCGCTCCGGTGAGACGATCGGCGTGGCCGGAATCTCGTCGGTGACCGCCATCGTGATCGGATCCGGGTCCGGGTACGGGTCCGGGGCCTGGATTGGCTGCGTCGTACGTGGCCGAGCCGCGAGCGGAATTGGTTCGGTCGGCGTTTCGCGATCGACCGTGACCGCCGCCGTCTGCCCCGTTTCAGGCAATGGAAAAACCTGATGGCCCACCTGGTCCTGCGACCCGATCGGCTTGAGCCCCGGTCCTTCGAACCGCGCGATGATGACCGTGATGTTATCCGGTCCGCCGTTGGCATTCGCGAGATCGATCAGCCGTTTGCACGCGGCGGTGAGATCTTCTTCTTCGTTGACGGCCGTGGTGATGTCGTCTTTCGTCACCTGGCCGGACAAACCGTCGCTGCAGAGCACGAGCGTGTCGCCGCGTCGAATGGCCTGGTGCGTCAGATCGACTTTGATCGTCGGATCGGGACCCAGCGCCTGGAGAATGATGTTCCTCCGCTCGCTGTGCTCGGCCTCTTCCTCGGTGAGCTCGCCGGCCTCGATCAGCTTTTGCATGAGCGACTGATCTTTCGTGATCTGTTGCGTCACGCCGGAGCGCACCAGGTACGCACGGCTGTCGCCGACCTGCGCGAGATAAAGCGTATCGCCGAACAGACCAGCGATTGTCGCGGTGGTACCCATGCCGCGGTACTCAGGGTGCGCGAGCGCGTATGAATTGATGCGCTGGTTCGCGGCCTTGGTCGCCTGCTTGATTGCGCGCACGAAGGCGTCGGAGCTGGACTCGGCGCTGTTGACCCACGTGGCGCGCAGCTCGCCGAGGACGACGTCGACCGCCATGGCGCTGGCGATCTCTCCCGCTGCGGCGCCCCCCATCCCGTCGGCGACCATGAACAGCGAGCCCTTGGGGCCGGCGAGATGCGTGCGGACTTCCGGCTGCAGCGTCGCGTTGTCGTGCGACAGGTCGGCAACGACGAACGCATCTTCGTTGTGCTCGCGGGTGCGGCCGACGTCGGTTCGTCCAAAGACTTGGACAACGACTTCGCCGTTCATCGCGTTCGGGCTGGAGCTCATCGAGGGGGAGGAGGAATCGGTAGAAGGCATTTTTAGACGGCCGGTCAGCCGCGGCAGCCGCGGTCCCGTTCGGCGTAACGGCCTTTCGCCTGAGGATCGACGGCTATCGTGGCCGCTTCGTGAATCGAACGACATGCCGCGTCCGTGTTGTTCTGGTTGAGGTATGCCTTGTACCGAATGAACTCGGCGTGCGCCGAATCATCCGCGAGCTTCGCTTGCGGCAGGGCCTTGGCGATACCGCTGAGTACCGCGCCGGCCTTTGCCGAATCTGCAACGTCCCTTTCCAAATTCTTCAACACCTGACCGATGTCCATGCTCACCTGCGCGCCCCTCGGCTGCGACGTCGGTTGGGCTGTTCTCGAGGCCGTGTCCGCCCTCGAACCCGCTCCCGGAGCGGTGGACGGTCCGGTGGCCTGCGGGGTAACTGGCGTCTGTGCCTGACCGCCGACTTTAGAGGTGTCGGCGGTCGCGTGATTCCTATTGAGTATTATCGGCATTGCGATGACCAGGCCGACGATCACCGCCGCGATTCCCCCGACAATGGGAATCATATTCTTTCGCGTCGTTGGCGCAGCGGTCTGGGTCACCGGCACGCTAGAAACCGGCAATGGCACCGAAACAGTTCCCACACCGCTCGCTGCCGGCGACGCGGATGGTCCCGCCGTTCCGGCCGACACGCGCGCGTCCGGCGCAACGCGCGTTGGCGGCACCGACATCATTTGCGTTCCGATCTCCGCGGCCTGCGTCTCCGGCATCCGATCGATCGCGCGGACCAGGTCGCGTCCGAATTCCGTGGCGGTCTGATAGCGGAGCGACGCGTCTCGCTCGAGCGCCTTGTCCATCACGGCCTGCACGTCCTCAGGCCACACGACCTCGGGCCGCATCTCCGCCAACGGTTTGGGGCGGTCGGTCAGGCGCATGATCATCGATTCCTGCGCCGAATCCGATGGGAATGGGAGTTTTCCCGTGAGCATATTGAAAGCGACGAGACCCAGGGAATAGATGTCGCTGCGGCCGTCGAGCTTGTCGCCGGCGAGCTGCTCGGGGCTCATGTACTCCGGCGTTCCAACCACCAAGCCGGTCTTCGTCACCTTCTGCGCCGCGTTGTTCGCTTTCGCGATCCCAAAATCCACGACCTTCACCAGATCGTCGCCGTCGCGCGTTTTGGCGATCATGATGTTGTCGGGCTTGAGGTCGCGATGGACGATGCCCATGTCGTGCGCCACGGCCAGCGCTTCCGCCGTCTGCCGGACGATCTCCGCCGCGCGCTTTGCCGGAAGCGCGCCCGCCTGTTCGATCACGCTCGTGAGCGGCGGGCCGTCCACGAACTCCATCGCGAGATAGATGATGCCGTCGGGCGTTTCACCAAAGTCATACACTGCCGCGACGTTCGCGTGAGCGATGCGGCTTGCATTCGCCGCTTCGCGATTGAAGCGGCTGATCGCGTCGATGTCCTTGACCATGCCCGGGTGCATGACTTTGAGCGCGCTCTTGCGGCCCATCTTCACGTGCTCGACGAGATACACCTGCCCCATCCCACCTTCGCCGAGCTTTTTCATGACGTGATAGCGGTCGGCGATGATCTGGCCGACGAGGTCGCCGCCTGTTGCCGCGCCGCGCAGCGCGGTGCCATCGATCTCACAGAAGCGAGCGTTGGCCGGATACTCAGTCCCGCACTGCGGACAGACTTTTTGCGCCCCGCTCATATGCTTTCCACGCGCAGCACCTGATCGCCTACCAGCAGACGCTGGCCGCGCTTCACCGCGCGCTCGCCGCGCACGGACATCGCGACACCGTTGCGGCTGTTCGCGTCGTGCACGAAGAACTCACTGTCCTCCGACCGAATTTCCGCGTGTTTCCCGCTCATCGTTGCGTCATATGGAAAGATCCAATCGCCGGACTCGCGCCCGAGCGTGATCGATCGTCCTGGAGAGAGATGATATGTGTCGCGACAGCTGCCGTCGGCGCGGAGCTGTTCGACGACGGCGATGTCCACGGTCGGGACGGTCGAGCCCATGCGCCGCGTGGCGTCGGCTTCCGGCGGATGCGGGCCGGGGTAGCCCAGTCGACGAAAGCGCAGCAGTTGTGAGCCGATCAAGATCAGATCGCCGTCCGTCAACTTGGTGGCCTGATCGATGAACACCCAACTGCCGTTTCGCGAACCGAGATCGCGCAGCCAGATTTGTCCCTCGCGGAGCTCCAGGCGCGCATGCAACGGTGACATGTATTGATCGGACTCGAACTTGATGTCGGCATCCCCGCGGCCCACCACCGCTTCGCCGCGGTCGAGAACGTAGGTCTGCACCACCTCGCCGGATTCGCCGATCAGCGCGAGCTTCGGCCCGGCCTGACGTCCCCCGGCGCCCAGCACTTGAGTGCCGGTCGTGCGCGCCTCCGGCGCGTTCGTGATCTCCACCGACACGCGCTCGCCGACGCGGTTGCCGCAGCGTGCGCAGAACATGTCGAGGCCCTTGGTGTACGACGCGCCGCACTGCGAGCAGGTGCCGGGCTCGATGGTCTTGGTGGTGCGAGTCCCGCAGTGGGCGCAGAAGGGGAGGCCGGGACTGATGCCCTTTCCGCAGCGAATACACACGGTGACGGCGTCGGACACGCGCGTCGCTGGAACGACGTTGCCGGACATGCCGCTGCCACCCGCTCCCACGCCGACCGACTGACGCGCCGGGGCGAGCGAGGACGAATCATAGGGTTGCGGCTGACCCCCGGTGGGGTGGGGGACGTATGCTGGGCCAACGCGCGCAGCGGACGGGTTGATCGCCTTACCGCAGTCGATACAAAAGCGCGACTCGGCATCGTTCTCCCGTCCGCAGAAGGCGCATGACGTCACGCGTTGGCCTCCGGCGGGAAAACATCCATGGGGCGCGAATATAGACCGCCAGACAGTGGATGGTCAATGAATTGCACCGCCAAACCACCTAACGTTTTAGCGCCGTTCCGGCCTACATTCCCTGACGCATGCGGATCAATCGTCTCGCGAACGCCACCGCCGTCTCCGTCGTCAGCATCGTCGCAGGCCTCTCGGGCTGCCAGTCGGCGCCCGTGCCCTCTCAGTCGTCACCCGCGCCGTCATCCCGGGTGTCGCCGCCGGTTTCGCCGCCGACCGTCGGCTCCTTTGAGCGGGGCATCACTCCGCGACAGGCACCGCCGCTGCCGACCATCGGCCCGGTGGACGGTCCACTCGCGCCCAAGCTGGTCTTTCCGAGCGCGAATCAGACCATCTCCGTCCGCGACTCGAACTTCATCTTCGGGTCCATCGGCAACGGCCGCGCGACGTTGACGATCAACGGCGCACCCGTGACGGTGGCGCCCAACGGAACCTTTCTCGCCTACCTGCCTGTGCCGTCGCCGCTCGCTCCGCGATACGAGCTGGTCGCCCGTGCGGGCGCGGACAGTGCTCGTCTCGTGGTCCCGGTGCGGGTTCCCGCGGCACGTCCGGAGCTGTCGCCCACCGGCCGCCTCGTCGTCGATTCTGCCAGTGCCTCCCCGTCGGGGACAGTGTTTGCGCTGCGCGACAACGAGCCCGTACGCGTGAGCGTTCGTGCACCGATCAACGCCGTCGCGTGGGTGGTGGCCAACGGTGTCTCACGCGCACTCGTCAACACCGGCGCCAACACCTTTGTGCGTGACGTTCCCGCCGGCTCCTTGAACGCAGGCGGTATGCTGCTCGTTGCCCGCGGCGGCGACACCGTGCGCCTCAAGCTCGCGCGCACGCTGCCCTGGCCAGCAGGCGGCACAGCGGCGGACCCCGTCCCAACCATGGTCTCGTTGGGCGACGCGGCGGCACAACTCGACACCGACGCCACGATCATTGGCCGGTCGACGCCGGCCGGTACGTATAAGTGGATGTTCGTGCCCGGCACCATCGTCGAGGAGACTGGGCGCATCAACGACAACATTCGCGTGCGTCTCGATTCGCGACTCGAAGTCTGGGTGGATTCGTCGAGTGTGCGCTCGCTGCCGGCCGCCTACCCGCCGCCTCGCCGCACGGTCGGCGCAATGGCGCTCGTGTCGTCGCCGGAGTGGGTCGACCTCGTGATGCCGGTGTCCTCGCCGCCGCCCTACCTTTTGGAACAGGAAAGTAACCGGATCACGCTGACGTTGTACGGCACGCAAGCCACGCCCGACATCATCAAATTTCTACAGAACGATTCGCTCGTTCGCATTCTCAACTGGGTGCCCGAGCAGTCGGATCGCGTCCGCATCTCGCTGGAGCTCTCCCAACCCCCGTACGGCTATCTGGTGCTCTTCGATCCCGTGCGTGGATTCGTTCTCCGGTTGCGCCGTCCACCCCATGTGTCACTCACCCAACCGTTGGCCGGCCTCACCATCACCGTGGATCCCGGTCATCCGCCCGGCGGCGCGATCGGACCGACAGGGCTGACCGAGGCGGCGGCTGTCTTACCCATTGCACAGAAGCTGCGTCAACTGCTCGAGCAGCGCGGCGCGCGCGTCGTCATGACACGCACGACGATGGAAGCCGTGGATTTGCATCTGCGAAGTGTCATTGCCCGCCGAACGAACTCGCACGCGCTGATTTCCATTCACCTCAATGCGTTCGGCGACGGCGTCAATCCGTTTGCGAACGCGGGCACGAGCACGTTGTTCTTTCATCCGCAAACTGAACCGCTGGCGCGTCTGGTCCAGGCCGGCATGATGCGCGAAATGGGATTGCGCGATCTCGGCATTCACTATCAAAACATCGCGCTCGGCCGCACCAGCTGGATGCCGTCGCTCATCTGTGAAGGAGCGTTCCTGATGGTGCCGGAGCAGGAAAACGCCGTGAAGACGGCTGAGTTTCAGGAGCGGTACGCGCGTGGAGTGGCCGACGGCGTCGAGGCGTATTTCCGGCTCTTCGCGCAGCGATGAAGCTCGTGTCCATCGCTGTCTTGGCGTTCGCGGCGACGCTTCATGCCCAAGTCGCTCCGAATCTCGACTGGCGCACGATCAAGACGCAACACTTTTACGTTCATTTCAATCCGCCAACCGAAGGCTTGGCGCGACGCATCGCCGGCAACGCCGAGCGTGCGTACGCGGAGCTGTCCACGGAGCTGCATCCGCCGCGCGGGATGATCGACATCGTCATCTCGGACGACGTCGACTTGTCCAACGGATCAGCCACGCCGTTTCCCACGAATCGCATTGTCGTCTACGCCAACCCCCCGGTGTCGGAGTCGGCGCTTCGCTACACGAACGATTGGGGACAGCTCGTGATCACGCACGAGCTGACGCACATCTTCCACCTCGACCGCTCACGTGGTGTCTGGTCGCTCGGCCAGAAGATCTTTGGACGCGCGGCGCTGCTCTTTCCCAATCTGTACGATCCGTCGTGGCTCGTCGAAGGGTTGGCGGTCTACGAGGAATCGAGGCTCGCCGGCAGTGGGCGTATCGAGGGATCGGAGCATCGCATGATCGCGCGCGCTGCGGCCTCCGAAGACGTCTTTCCGTCGATCGGAGACTTGAGCCTCGCGCAAGGACGGTTCCCGTTCGGCGAGAGCGCGTATGCCTACGGTTCGCTGTTCGTCGACTACCTCGCGCACACGCGCGGCGAATCGCACGTCCGTGAATTCGTCGACAAGTCGGCGGCGTACATCATTCCGTACTTCATCGACATTCCGGCCAAGAAGAGTTTTGGCATTTCGTTCACGCAGGGGTGGCGACAATTCCGTGACTCCGTTGCGCAAACAGTTCGCGTGGCGCCTACGCCGCCGCTCGACGGATGGCGTCAGCTCACGAACGACGGTGTGTTCGTTTTCGCGCCGCGTTGGCTGTCGGATTCGTCGATCGTCTACAGTGGAACGCCGGGACGCGAATCGTTCGGCGCCTTTCGCGTTGATCTCAACGGACGGCGAACAAAGATCGGTCGCCGCAACGGTCGATCAGCGAACGTGCCGATCGGCGACAAGGCGCTCCTCTACACTCAGCTCGAGTTCGTGAATCCGTATCAGCAGCGCTCCGACCTCTGGACGCAGCACGGCGGTCGCGAAACGCAGCTCACGTTCGGGCAACGACTCACGAGCCCGGACGCGCGCGCCGACGGCGAGATCGTCGCCTCGCAGATCATTCCCGGCGCGACACGACTCGTCCGCGTCTCGCGCGACGGCAAGCGTATCACGCCGATCACGAATGGCAGCTACGACGAACAGTGGACCGAGCCGCGGTGGTCGCATGCGGGCGACCGCATTGCCGCGTCGCACTGGGTTCGCGGGAACATCTCGCAGGTGGTGATTCTCGACACGCTCGGCAGGATCGTGCACGTCGTGTCGAGCGGCACGTCGATCGAAGCGACGCCGAGCTGGTTGCCGTACGACGCGGGTGTCATGTACAGCTCGGATCGCACGGGCGTGGCGCAGTTGTACGTCGAGCGGTTTGCGAGCTCGTCGACCTTTCAGGACGCCCACACCATTCGCCTGAGTCACGCGGTCACCGGCATCTTCGAGCCGACGAGCGCGCCGGCCACGAGCCGGACCGCCGCGGTGTTGTTTCGCGCCGATGGCTATCACGTGGGCGTCGGCAATAGCTCCAGCGATTTGACCGGCCTGGACGTCCCCGCCTATCGCGACACGCTTCCGCGGCGAACCATGGACTCGATCGTCGTGGATCAATCGCCGGCGACACGCTACAGTCCGTGGCGCACGTTCGTGCCGCACTACTGGCTGCCAACCATTGACCAGGGAATCTCCGGCGGATCTCGAATCGGGATCATGACGAGCGGCTATGACGTTGTTGGTCGTCACTCGCTGAGCGCCAGCCTTGGTATTCCCACGAACAAGACGGGCGTTGTGGGGAGCGCGACGTATCAGTACAGCGGCTTTGGCCTTCCCATCATTCAAGTGGACGCGTCGCAGGATTGGATTTCCCTCGGCGGCATCTTTTCGCGCGACGCTCCGCGCAGCGTGATCGGCGAATTGTTTCGCCGCACGCGAAGCGGCGATGTGCTCGCCACGTGGATCAGACAGCGCTATCGCACGTCGTTCTCGGTGACCGGTGGCGGCGCGCTCGAATATCGCACGCATGCAGCCACGCCGAACGACGCGCTGATCGCATCGATCGACACCACGGGACAGTTCGGCTCGTTGACGTTCCCCACGCTCATCGCCGGTGCCAGTTTCGCAAACTATCAACGACCGACGCTGAGCATCTCGCCCGAGGATGGCGTACAGTTGAGCGTGACGGTGCGCGATCGGACGCGAAGCGGCGGGCCGGGAACGGGAGCGCAGAGCCTCAGCACCGTGGGCGTCGCGACAGTTTTTAAATCGCTTGATCTTCCGGGCTTCTCGCATCACGTCATCGCGTTCCGCGGCGCGGGCGGTTACGCCGACGATCGCGCCGACGGCTACTACGTTGTCGGCGGCGTCAGTGGCAGCACGTTCCAGGTCATTCCCGGCTACGTGGTGGGCGAAGGACGAAAGACCTTTCCCGTTCGTGGATTCGCCGCCGGCTCGCTGGTCGGAACGCGCGCCGTCGCCGGATCAGCGGAATATCGCGTGCCGCTCGCGCTCCTCGGCGAAAGTCCCGGCGTGCTTCCGTTCTTCTTCGATCGCAGCTCGCTCACGATCTTCGGTGACGCCGGCACGGCGTGGTGTCCCAGCATCCAAGCCGGCCGCGAAGTGTGCAACCGCGCTGGCCAAGACAAGATTTCAGGTATGGCGTCGGTGGGCGCCGAGCTCAATCTCAACCTCGGCGTCCTGTCCTGGGATTCGCCATATCGCTTTCGGCTCGGCGTCGTGAAGCCGACGTTGAACGGCGGGTACTTCCAGCAGAAGCCCCTGCAGTCCTATCTGGTGGCCGGCGTTTCCTTCTGATCGTCGGCAAGCACACTTCGTGCACCGTTCCGCTCGCGTCATGTCCTGCTCCCACTACGTCTTCCGGTCGCCTCGCCGCAGGCTCGCGTTTCTCGTCGCTGCCGCCGGCGCCATCGCTGCGTGCGGCCGCCATAAGACGCTGACGACCTCCGCCACAGGCGGCTGCGACGAATCGGTCAAACTCCCGAAGGGATTCTGCGCGACGACGTTCGCCGAGAGTGCCGGGCCGGCGCGCCATCTTGCGGTGCGACACAACGGCGACGTGATCGTTGGCATTCTCGACCAGCGCCGTCAGCCGGGCGGCGTGCTCGTGCTCCGTGACACGAATCACGACGGCCACGCCGACCTCGAGGAGCGATTCGGCGAGAGCGGGGCGCACGGCGTGTTGCTCGCGAACGACTCGACGCTCTATGTGTCGACGGCAACAGCCGTGCTCCGCTACCACTTCGCCGATTCACTTTCGCCGAAGAAGCGCGTCGACAGCGTCATCGTTGGGTTGGCCGCACGTTCGATTCCGTCGCACAGCCTCGCGATGGACATGCGTGGGAATCTCATTGTCAACGTGGGCGCGGCGACGAATGGCTGTCAGGCAAAAGAGATCCCGCTCGCGCCCGGCGTCGATCCCTGTCCGGAGCTCGAGACGAGCGGCGGAATCTGGAGCTTTCACACCGACAAGAACGGTCAAACGATCAAGGACGGAACGCGCATTGCCACGGGGGTGCACAACGCCGTCGCACTCGCGGTGAACCCGCACGACTCCACCGTGCAAGCCGTTTCCCACGGCCGGGACGCGCTGCACGATCTGTGGTCGTCGGTGTACACGCCCGAGGAGGCGGCGTTGCTTCCCGCCGAAGAGATGATTCGCATTGCCGCGGCGCGTGCCGATTTCGGATGGCCGTACTGCTACTATGATTTTCTCAAGTCCCAGCGGGTGCTCGCTCCCGAATACGGCGGAGACAAGCAGCGCGACGATCGATGCGACCGGCTGATCCAACCGCTGATCGCGTTTCCGGCGCATTGGGCGCCGATGTCGCTGCTCTTCTACACGGGGAAGATGTTTCCCGCCGAGTATCAGGGCGGCGCGTTCATCGCGTTTCATGGTTCCGCGGTGCGCGCCCCGCTGCCGCAGGAAGGATATCACGTCGTCTTTCTCAAATTCAAAGACGGTCTGGCCGCCGACTACTCGGTGTTCGCGACAGGGTTCGCCGGGGAGATGCTCAGCCCGGAAGGGGCGGCCCATCGGCCGGTGGGGTTGGCCCTCGACGCTGACGGCGCGCTCTTTCTCAGCGACGACAAGGGCGGGCGCATTTGGCGAATTACCTATAGCGCCAAGTAGATCCTCGCCGAGCAAGTACACGAATCGCTGTTGCCAATTGTCGTAACGGCCTGCATTGTCCGAGGGGGCATGCTTCTCCCGCCCGCGCGTCTCTTCGCGTCTCTTTCCGGCTCCCGCCCCGCATAGCACTGCATGCGTCGCCCACGGCATCGTCTCGCCCAGGTCGTTCTCTTTCTCCTCGCTGCGAGCTGCGGCGGCGGTGGTGGTGACGGCAGCACGGGTCCGCCACCCATCGACGTCACGCCCAACGCGATCGCGATTTCGCCATCGACGCCGCTCACCCTCGCCTCGGGTGCGACCACGTCGTTGACTGCGACCGTCACCACGCGCGACGGACACACGGTGAGCGGCGCCGTCGTGACGTGGTCGAGCTCCGACCCTACGGTCGCGACGGCCAACAACGGGCTCGTCACGGCGATCAAAGTTGGAACCGCCACGATCACCGCGTCCAACGCGAGTGTGAGCAGCAGCGTCGTCGTCACCGTCGTGGCTGGACCGGCCAGCCAACTCGTGCTGCGCACGCAACCCGCGGGCGGTGCGCTCGGCTCGCCGCTGCCGACACAACCTGTCGTTGAAGTTCGCGATGCCGCGGGCAATCTCGTGACATCGTCCGCCGTGACCGTCACCGTCGCCATCGCGGCCGGCGGCGGAAGTCTCACCGGTACAACCACAGCGTCGGCGATCGGCGGCGTGGCGACGTTCACCGGACTCGGAATCGTTGGGACGGCGGGCCCGCGAACGTTGGGCTTCGCGTCGCCCGGTATCGGGTCGGTGGTGTCGGCAGAATTCACGATGGTGCTGCCACCCGTGCAATTCATTGTCCTCGATTCCGCGAGCTTCACGGCGGTCACGCAGGCCGGCTCGAACCCGGCATCGAGAACGATCAAGGTTTCGAACGGCGGCAGCGTTTCCCTCACGAGCGTCACCGTCGATCCTGTGGTGTTCGACGCGAATCAGCCGGTGGGTTGGCTCACTGCGGCGGTGACCGGCGCGAGCGCGCCGTTCACAATCACTCTGACGTTTGCTGCGACGGGGCTTCCGGTCGGCACGTATCACGCGACGGTGCCCGTCAATTCGCCTGGGGCGACGAACACGCCGGCACTCGTGTCGGTGACGCTCAATGTCGTGCCGGCGGTCAACGTCACTTATGGCTCGAACGTCGAGAAGGTGCGTGTGCTCGACGCCGGCGGCACGTTCACGCCAACCGTCACCGCGCTCGTTGCCGGACAGAGTCAGCCGATTACCGCCGTCGCATTCGCGAGCCGCGCAACGAGTGTCGTCACTGTCGACGCCAATGGTCGCATCGCGGCTGTCGGGCCGGGGCAGAGCTGGATCGTCGCCAGCATGCAAACCGCGAGCGATTCGGTGTTCGTCACCGTGACGCGCAGCGCCGCCGGACCGCTGCTCCGCGCCGACCTCGCGACCTACTCGGTAAAAGCCGGCGACACGATTACCGCCACGTTCACGCTCGATCCGCGCGGCACGCCGGTCGCGGGTGCGACGGTCGTCGTGGGCTACGAGACGGAGAACACCATGTTCAGTGTTCTCTCAGCTGGGATTCCGGTGCAAACGCCCATGCCCGTCGGGGGAAACTCGACGTTCGGAGTGTTCAAGATCACCGTCGGTTCGGCCAACGCACTCGCTGCGCCTGTCGCCATGCTGCAACTCAGGCTCCTCGCCCGAACGAGCGGCCTGTTTGGATATCTCACATTCGGGATCCTGGACATCGTCGGGCCCGATGGGACCGATGTCTCGCCGCAAACGACGTCGACTCGATACCCGATCATCATCCGATGACTACGCCAACGTTCCTTCCGTCGATCGATCGCGCCCTCCACGGATGCCTCGTCGCCGCTGTCATGGTCGTCGCCGCGTGCACGGAGCCGCGTACGCCGCAACGGACCACCGTGGCTTCGCCGGCACTCGAAGCGCGACTCGAGCTGTCCGACTCGCTCCCGCGCGCCGGATCGGAGATCACCGTGCGCGTTCTGCTTCGCGGCGATGCCGCGGCGAAGATCGCCAGCTTCACCGAGCGCCTGAGCTATGACACCGCGGGATTGCGCTACGTCGACGAGGTGGCGCTCACCGACGGCGCCACGCGTGTGAGCAATCCTGCTCCCGGACTCATTCGCTCGGCGGGCATGCACGCCGGCGGGTTCACGAACGGCGTGTTGGCCGAATACAAATTCGTCGTTGTCGATCCGGCGGCCGTTCGCCGTCTCAGCCTCGTGCTGGACGAGCTGCACGAGCTGAACCACACGGACGCATCCAAGTCGGTGCACGTCGCGCAGAATCCGGCGATGAGGATTCCGTGATAACGTCGCTCGGGTATGTGCGCTCGCCTGCGGTGGCGATTGCGCTCGCCGCCTGTCTCGGGGCCTGCGCCCGCTCTCGTCACGCCGAGGGCGCCACGGATCCCGCTCCGCGCATCGATGCCGTGCGGCCGGACTCCGTCGTGGTGCCGCGCGGCTCCGTGGTCGAAGTGATGATTGTCGGGCGCGGTTTCGCTCCGGGAACGCCTGGCGCGAATACCATCGAGCTAGCCGGCACGTCCATCACCCAGGTGCCCGCGAACCCCAGCGGCACCGAGATGAAGTTCGTCATCCCGGAAACGGTGGCGTCGCGCGGCGGCGCCGCACCGCTGCCCCTCGAGAGCGGCACGTACGCGCTTCGCATCACAACCACGGCCGGCACGAGCAATCCGATGACCATCAGGATCTACCGATGAGCGGCGCCACCGTTTCGCGACGCCGCGGGCGCGCGTGGTGCGCGGTTGCGTTGCTCATCGTGACGTCGGTCGGCGGCGTTCGCGTGCACGCACAAGTCGCCGACATTCCAAAGGAAGATCAAGAAGCGCGCGACGAATGGTTCTGGCTGCAACGAACCTATCCGTTCAAAACGCGGCCGTACGAAGCGATTCTCTTTGCCCGCCGCGCCGCGTCGAGCGGTGCGTTCGCCAATCGCGGCGCCTTCCCGCTCCTCACCGGCACGTGGCGCCCACTCGGTCCGCTCGGCTTGTTCGATCCGGGCGCGGGCTTCTTCGGGTCCGGGCCGCAGCTCGACGCCGGGCGCATCGGGAGCATTGCGCCGAGTGTGACGGCGGGCGGCCCGCTGATCATCGGGACGGCGTCGGGTGGTGTGTGGCGCAGCTCGTCGCTGAGCCCGGCCTGGGCGCCGCTCACCGACAAAGAGTGTTCTCTCAACACCGGGGCCGTCGCGGTTGACCCGGTGAATCCATCGATCGTGTACGCGGGAACCGGCGAGCTCAATCAGGGCACCACCGGCTGCGGTGTTCTTCGTTCGATCGACGGTGGCAACACGTGGACCACGATCACCAACGGAATTCCGCTCGGCACCACCGGTGCGGTGAGGTTCGGAACGTTTGCCATTGATCGAACCACGGCGGGGAGCACCACGGGCACCATTCTCCTCGCGGCGACCAACGCCGGTGTGCTGCGGTCCAGCACGAGCGGAACCAGTTGGACCACGCCGCTCACAGGCGGTGTGTTCAGCGTCATTGCTCACCCCACGCGGGCCGGCGTTTTTTACGCCGGCGATCGCGATCAAACCGTCGTCACGCATCGCGGCGTGTTTCGATCGATTGATGCCGGCGTGACCTGGACGCAGCTTCCTGCGCTCCCGGTGAGCGACCCAACGCTTGTTGGGCGTATCGAAGTGTCCGTGTCGCCTGCGGCGCCCGATCAGATTGTCGCGCTCGTCGCCAACGCGACGAATAGCCGGTTGCTCGGCCTCTACCGATTCGACCAACTGCTGAATACGTGGACGCAGCTCACGGCCACGGGCGTCTACACGGGCGAGAGCCGCGGCGACTTTGGCGCGCAGGCGTCGTATGATCTGGCGGTCGCAGTCGATCCACGCGACGCGAATCGAATTTATGTCGCCGGTGTGCGCGCGTTTCGCTCGATGGACGGCGGCGCGACCTTCAGGCCAATGGCCAACGAGATCCATTGCGATTGGCACACCATCGTCATCGATCCGAAAAACCCGGATATCCTCTACGCCGGAACCGACGGCGGCCTGTTCATCTCCACAGACGCCGGCGACACGTGGACCAGCCGCAATTCCGGTCTCACGATCACGCAGTACTACCCGGGCATCGGAATCAACCCCGCGGCGACCGTCATCACCGGCGGGTCTCAGGACAACGGCACGCATATCTTCTCCGGCTCTCCCTATTGGGACGGCCTGCTCGGCGGCGATGGCGGCTATACGGCGATCAACTATCGCGATCCCACCATCACGTACGCCGAGACGCAATGGTCGAGCGTCAGCGGTGGCACCATCTCTCGACGCCAGGGCAGCATCTCCCGTACGCGAGTGGCGGGGATCGTTGTCGGCGACCGCGTGCAATTCATTCCGCCGCTCGTCATGGATCCCGTCACACCCACCAAGCTGTACTTCGGAACCTTCCGGCTCTATCGCACGGTGGATGAAGGCAGTCTCTGGACACCGATCAGCGCCGATCTCTCGCGCGGCGCGGGCACGATCACGACGATCGCCGTGTCGGCCGCGGATACGCTGACCATCTACGTGGGAACGACCGACGGCACGGCGCAGGTGACGCGCGACGGCGGCACGACGTTCACGAACATCACCGCGGGGTTGCCGGCGCGGGTGATCACGCGGATGGTCGTCGATCCGGCGAACGCCGCGCACGTGTTGGCGACCGTCTCGGGATTCGGTACGGGCCACATTTTCGAATCAGGCGATGCCGGCGCGACGTGGCGCAACATCAGCGGCAATCTCGTGGACGCGCCGGCGAACTCCGCGGCATTCGTCGGCGCCGCATCGAACATCTTTGTCGGAACGGACGTAGGCGTATTTCAAACGGCCGACGACGGCGCGTCGTGGCAGAGTGGTCCTGCCGGACTTCCGAACGTCGTCGTGCAGGACCTCGTGTATCAACCGGCGGCCAAGCTCGTGCTCGCCGGCACGTTCGGTCGCGGCATGTTCTCCTTCGCCGTCGGCGGAACGCCTGCAGTGTTGCGCGGCGACGTGAACAGCGACGGGAAGGTGGACGCGTTCGACGCGCTGCTCATTCAACAGTCGCTCGTCGCGACGCTGCCGAACACCACGCCGATCTTTCCGCGCGGCGACGCGAACTGCAACGGGACGATCGATTCTGGGGACGTCGTTCTGGTTCTGCGCGCGGCCGTTGGTCTGCCGACGCCCGGCGCGTGTGTGGGCACGATCAAGTAGCGTCGCATTGTCCACGCGGTCGTTATGGCCTGCGCGCACGCTGCCGCCTGGGCCGGTCATAACATTTCTTTGAACGGCTTG
>JBDUEJ010000048.1:0-42535 GCA_040002475.1 bacterium
CGTGCTGGCGAGCGCCAACCGTGGCTCACGGGCCGCCCTGACATCGCCTGCCCGGCGTGCAAGTTTTCACCGCCAAAGGGGATGGAGTGGAACTGCAGCCCCGATGGGTGCGGGGGCAACTTCGATACCTTTGAGACTCGAGGCCGGTGTCCACATTGCCAGGCCCAGTTCTCGTGGACGCAGTGTCCGGCGTGCACTCGAACCTCGTCGCATCGGGCGTGGTACCGCGACGCCGGCTAGGATCAGGTGATTGCGCGACGCGCGCCCCGTCTTCCTATTGAAGTCGTTCGCAACCTCCGCCGGTAGGAAACGCGACATTGGTGGATACCACCAGCCGGAGATTGATACGATGACGCGGATCGAGACGCTGTTGGCGGAGTTCGAGCACGAGGCGCGCACAACGCGGAAGCACTTGGCGCGGCTTTCGGATGACCAGTTCGACTGGCGCCCGCACGCGCGGTCATACACCACCGGCGAGCTGGCATCGCACTTGGTCGATTGCATCCGGTGGACGGCGCCGATCTTCAGCGCCGACGAGCTGGACATCGATCCGGCCAGCTACAAACGGTATTCTGCCGCATCCTCCGCCGCGCTTCTGGACACGTTCGACGGCGAGGTCGCCCGCGGTATGCAGGCGATCGCGCGCGCGTCAGATTCCAACGCCACGCAACCGTGGCGGCTGCAGATGCGCGGCAAGGTATGGTTCGAGAAGCCGCGCGAAGCGGCGTTTCGCGACATGACGTTGAACCATCTGGTCCATCACCGAGGACAACTGTCCGTGTACTTGCGACTGTTGGACATTCCGGTGCCCGGCTCGTACGGTCCGACAGCGGACGAAGCCTGGGGTTGATACGCGACACGGCGTGCTCGAACCAGCCCGTCCACCCGACACCGAGATGACCGCGGCGCGGCCGGTCAATTCCAAAGACGCGGCGCCGATCCAGCGGGCGTGTGCCGCCGCTGATACCCGCCCCTGAGCAACCCAACCAGATCCACGGCGGGCACCGGTCGGTTGAAGTAGTATCCCTGCGCCTCTTCGCAATGATGCGCTTTCAGGAAGGCCAACTCCTCGAGGCTTTCGACGCCTTCGGCGACGACCCGCAGCTTGAGACTTCGGGCCATGTCGATCACCGCGGTCACGATCCCCGTATTGTCCTCGATTCCGAAAATCTGATGGATGAATGACTGGTCGATCTTGAGCGCGTCCACCGGGAATTTCAGCAGGCAGCCGAGGCTGGAATACCCGGTGCCGAAGTCATCGAGGGTAATGCGAACCCCGCGTTGCCGCAGCGCCTGAAGGACGCCCCCCGTGGACTCGGCGCGATTCATCAGCACACTCTCCGTCAGCTCCAGCTCGAGCAACCGCGGATCGAATCCTGTCTCGTCGAGAATGCGAAACGCGCCTTCCAGAAACTTCTTGTCGCGAAACTCCATCACCGAGACGTTCACGGCCATGGTCACGGGGGGTAGGCCCGCGTCCGTCCACGCGCGCGCCTGCGTGCACGCCTCGCGAAGAACCCACTGCCCAATCGAAACAATGAGGCCGGCTTCTTCCGCGACGTGGATGAATTCTGCCGGGCGGACTGGTCCCTCGGTGGGATGCGTCCAACGCAGCAATGCTTCGACACCCGTGATCTTCCCCGTGCGAACATTGATCTTTGGCTGGTAGTGCAACTCGAACTCCTGGCGCTCGAGGGCGTGCCGCAGCCCATCCTCGATCGCTTGCCGCTTGACGGCTTGCGCGTTCATCGCCGGCCGAAAGAAGCGATAGCCCTGCCGTCCGCCTTCCTTTGCCTGATACATGGCGGTGTCCGCGTTCTTGATGAGCGATCCCGCATCTGTGCCGTCGTCGGGGTACACGCTCACGCCGATGCTCGCCGTCACATGCAACTCCTGCCCGTCGACGACATGCGGCTCGGCGACGGCGGTCAGCATTCTTCGCACGGTGATGGTCGCGTCGTCCGAGCGCTCCAGTTCCGACAGCAGCACCACGAACTCATCGCCTCCGTGACGGCTCACCGTGTCGGAGCTTCGAACGCACTCGACCAGTCGCTCGGCGACAGACTGCAGCAGCTTGTCGCCGATCGCATGCCCCAACGAATCGTTGATCTGTTTGAATCCGTCCAAATCCAAAAACAGCACGGCGACCGATTTCATGTGGCGCGGTGCCAGGGTGATCGCCTGATGAATTCGGTCGTCGAGGAGCATGCGATTGGGCAAGCCCGTCAGAAAATCATGCTTTGCGGAGTGATCCATCTGCACGGCGATCGCACGCGATGCGCTCACGTCGCGAAACACGACGACGGTTCCCGTCACCTGGCCCGACCGATCATGAATGGGCGCGACGGAGTCCTCGATGGGCACTTCGCCTCCATCACGCCGAACCAGGAGGCAGTTCGACAATTGAGGCGACGACGCGGTCGTGTCATCCCCATCCCTCACCGAATTCAGGACAACGTTGCGAGTCGTGGCGTCCAGCATTCGAAGGACATCGCCGATCGGACGCCCCGCCGCCTCTTCCCACGTCCAACCGGTCATGGTCTCCGCGACGCGGTTGAGAAAACTGATATTTCCCGCAACGTCCGTACATGCCACCGCCTCGGCAATGCAATTGAGCGTGACCTGGGCGCGCTCCTTTTCCACGAACAACGCTTCTTCCATGTCCTTGCGCTCGACGGCGTAGCGCATTGCGCGGAGCAGCCCGCGCGTGTCGATCTGACCCTTGATCAAATAGTCTTGCGCGCCGGCGCGCAGCGCGTGCCCCGCGAGCAAGGGGTCTTCCTGGCCGGTGAGGACCACGAGGGGAACGTGGGGCGCAGCCGTGTGCACGCGCCGGACCGCTCCCAGCCCCTGTGCGTCCGGCAATCCGAGGTCGAGCAGAATGACGTCGATGACGTGGTCGGCGAGATACGTCTGCGCCTCGGCCATGGTCTCGACGTGCGCCAGCGTCGTGCCGTGAGCCTCTTGCTCGTTGATCATTTCGCGAAGGAGGCGAGCGTCTCCGGGGTTGTCCTCGACAATCAGGACCGTCTTGATGGCGATCGCGCTCATCGGGTCTGCCGCTGGGGCGGCAACTTGACTTTGGTCAGCCAAAAATCACAGATGCTCCTCACCAGGATCTCGAACGCATCCAGCTGTACCGGTTTGCTGAGATAGCAGTTTGCCTGGAGCTGATAGCACGTCATGATGTCGGCGGCGGCGTCCGACGTCGTCAGAATCGCCGTCGGGATGGTCTTTAGGCTTTCATCATTCTTGATCTGTGCCAGGACTTCACGGCCGTCCATCCTCGGGAGGTTGAGGTCGAGCAGAATGAGATCGGGCCGCGGCGCGTTCGTGTGCGTCCCCTCGCGGCGCAGGAAGGCCATCGCCTCCACGCCGTCCGAGACGACGTGCAGCGGCGTAGACATGTTGCAGTCGCGGAAGGCTTCCTGCGTCAGTCGCACATCGCCCGGACTGTCTTCCACCAAAAGTACCGTTCGTGACATCGCCTATCCTCCGATCGCTTCCGTGACATGCGGTTCTGTTGCCGACAGGGCAAAGTGGAACGTCGATCCCTGTCCGGGTTCTGATTCGACCGAGATTCTGCCGCCATGGCGCTCGACGATCTTCTTGCAGATCGCCAACCCAACGCCGGTCCCGGCAAATTCCGCGCGTTTGTGCAGCCGCTGGAACATGCCGAATATTCGGTCAAAGTACTTCGATTCTATCCCCAAGCCGTTGTCTTGCACGGCAAACGACCAGTGCGCTGGACCATGCGGCGTCGCCGACACGTGCACGCGAGGAACACCGCCGTTCTGATATTTGATGCCATTCCCGACGAGATTCTGAAAGAGCTGAATCAGTTGCCCTTCATCGGCAACGACGGTTGGCATGGGACTGTGCGTCACCAGAGCGCCACTGTCCTGGATGGCGCCGGCGAGGTTCCGGAGCGCTTGCTGTAAGGCGGCCTCGCTCGACGTGTCCCGCAGCACGTCGCGTTCGATCCCCACGCGTGAATAGGTCAGAAGATCCTGGATCAGACGCTGCATCCGGTTGGCGCCGTCCACCGCGAACGCGATGAATTCGTCCGCATCGGCATCGAGCTTCCCCTTGTAACGCCGGGACAGTAACTGCGTGTAGCTCGCCACCATCCGAAGTGGTTCCTGCAGATCATGCGACGCGATATACGCAAATTGCTGGAGCTCGTCATTGGACCGATTCAGCTCGTCCATCTTCTGAAGCAGGCGCGCCTCAGCCTCGAGATGCGCTTCCGCCTTCTTGCGCAGCGTGATGTCGCGGATCGCTGCCGTCACCAGGATGCCGTCCTCGCTTTCCAAAGGACTCAGCATGATTTCGATGGGAAATTCGCTGCCTGTTTTCCGCCGGCCGGTGAGCGCGAGACCGGCGCCGATATGCTGTCCACGCGCATCCTCGGCTGATCGCGATGCGTCGGCGATCAGGCGTTCGGCGAATCCCTGCGGGATGATGTTTCTCACCTGTTGCCCCAACAGCTCGTCGCGACGGTAGCCGAACTGTTTCTCGGCCTGAACGTTCAGGAGAACGATCTCTCCTTTCTGATTCACGACTACCATCGCATCCGGAGCCGCCTCGAGCAGTCCGCGGTATCGGCGCTCTGCCTGCGCCAAATTCCGCGCCGCGTTCTTGCGCACGCTGATGTCCCGAATCGCAGCCGTCACGAGGATGCCCTCCTCGCTGTCCAGGGGGCTCAGCATGATTTCAATCGGAAAGTCACTTCCGTTCTTGCGTCTTCCCAACAGCTCGATGCCCGTGCCGATCTGCTGCGCGAGCGCCTCGGCCGCGCTGCGAGTGCCGTCGGCGATCAATCGCTCGGCGAACCCTTCAGGAATGATGTTCGTCACGGGCTGGCCAACGAGCTCGTCGCCACGATACCCGAACTGTTTTTCCGCCTGGACATTCAGCAGAACGATGGCTCCGCTCTGGTTGACTACCACCATCGCGTCTGGCGCGGCTTCGAGCAGTCCGCGATATCGGGCTTCCATCTGCTCGAGATGGCGTTCCGCCCCTTTGCGGACGCTGATGTCGCGGATGACGGCGGTCACCATGACGCCTTCGGCGGTATCCATCCGCGAATTGTTGAATTCACCGGGGAACTCAGTGCCGTTCTTGTGCAAAAGAATCACTTCGGTATTTCGTCTCTTGGGTCGGTCTCCGGTTCCATCGTCCGAGACATCGGGACGCGTCCGTATCGCGTCGCGGAAGCGTTCGGGTACGAGCATGCGCGCTGATTGGCCAATGAGCTCATCGCGCGGATAGCCAAAGATCGTTTCGGCCTGACTGTTGACCAGCACAATGCGCTCATCCTTCATGACGAGCATCGCGTCCGGAGCCGCTTCCAACACTCCGCGGTAGCGCGCCTCCATTTGCGTGAGATGTCGTTCGGCTTCTTTGCGCACCGTGATGTCGCGGATGGCGGCGGTCACGAGCATGCCGGCGTCACTATTCAAAGGACTCAGCATCATCTCGATGGGGAATTCGCTTCCGTCCTTCCGCCGCCCTGAGAGCTCGATTCCCGTGCCGATCTGCTGCACCAGCGCCTCGGCCGCGGTTCGGGTGCCGTCGGCGATGAGCCGCTCCGCGAACCCCTCCGGAATGATCCGTTTCACCTGCAGCCCCACCAACTCGTCGTGCCGGTATCCGAACTGTTTCTCGGCCTGAAGATTCAACAGCACGATCGCGCCGTCCTGGTCGACCACCACCATTGCATCGGGCGCCGCTTCCAGCAGGGCTTTGGTGTTCATGCCATTCCTTCAATGCCGGCGGTGTACGCGTCGAGAATTTCTCGTACTTTGCGCGCAAGCGCATCGGGCCCGAATGGCTTCTGCAGATACGCGATGCCGGACATCACGACCCCATGTCGCAACACGGCATCGTCGGTGTACCCGGACATGAAGAGCACCTGCGTCTCCGGACGGATCATACGCAGGTACTTCGCGAGCTCCCTGCCGCTCATTCCGGGCATGACGACGTCGGTCAGCAGCATGTCGATGGGTCCGACGCGCGTAGCGGCAGCGTGCAGCGCGGAAAGCCCACTCGATGCCTCGAGCACGGTGTATCCGAAGCGCTCGAGAGCGTGGCGCGCCACCGCACGCACCGCCGTCGCATCTTCGACGAGGAGAATCGTTTCGCTCCCGCGCGGCGCCGTCCACGACGGCGCGGATTCAACGACGTCGGAATGCGACCGATTGACGAGGGGCAGGTAGATCCTGAATTCCGTTCCCTGTCCCGGCTCGCTGAGCACCTGGATGAAGCCGCCGCTCTGTTTGACGATTCCGTACACTGTGGCCAGACCCAAGCCGGTGCCCTTGCCTGCTTCCTTCGTCGTGAAGAACGGCTCAAAGATCCGGGCGCGCGTCGCTTCGTCCATTCCAACGCCCGTGTCGCTCACCGTGAGCACCGCGAAGTTCCCCGGGAAGGCGGGCCAATGTGCGCTCGCATATGCCACATCGAGATCGACGGTTGACGTCTCGATGGCGAGCGTGCCGCCGTGGGGCATCGCGTCACGCGCATTCACCGCGAGGTTCATGATGACCTGCTCGAGCTGGCCCGAATCGATCATCACGGTGGAGGGCGTGGGCTTCAGCGCCGTGTGGATCGCGATGTCTTCATCGACTACCCGTCGCAGCAGCTTGACCGACCGCGCCACCACGTCCTCCATCGCGATTTCCTTTCGCGCGGTCGCTTCCGGTCGTCCAAAGACCAGCAGCTGGCGTGTCAGCGCGGCGGCGGCGTCGGCCGCCTGCGCGATCGCTTCCAGGTCCTCGAGCGACTGATCGCCCGGCGCGAAGGACGTCCGCAACAACTCGGCGGACGTTATGACGACCGTGAGCAGGTTGTTGAAATCGTGAGCGGCGCCCGCGGCGAGCCGGCCGATCGCGTCCAATTTGTCGGCCTGGCGATACTGCTCCTCGATCAGGTCGTTCCCTGTGACGTCTTCGCCAACGCTCAGACACCCAGTCGGTGTGCCCTTGTCGTCGCGCAACGCGGCATTGCGCCACGAAATCATCCGCACTGCACCGGCCTTGGTGACAATGGGAATCCGGATGCGCGCGTGATGATCGAACTCCGTCAGGTCGTGCAACGCGTCCGACATTTGGGTGCGTTGCGACTCGGGCACGAAGCACGTTGCCCAATTCTGGCCGAACGCCTCATCGTGCGAGTATCCGGTCAATCGAAGTGCAAACGGATTCAGATATTCGACATTCCCGTGAGCGTCGAGGAGCATCACGAAGAGATCGACCGTCTCGAAGAGCGTGAGCAAGCGGCGCTCGCTGGCCAGCATTGCTTCCTGTGCGTGCCGCCGTTCAGTGACGTCGAGCGCAAATCCGCTGACGCGGTAGATTTCTCCCCGCTCGTTGCGGATGGGGACCGCATGAGCGACCACCCACCGGGGCGTTCTGCCGAGCGGACTGACTTGGAATTCGATCGGGGCGGGGTGTTCGCCGGCGTGGACCCGTGCGACACACGATACGAACCGAGCGCGGTCCACGTCAGACAGGGGATCGAAAAACGACGAAGGATTCTCATAGAGACTCTTGCACGATTGCCCCCACACTCGCTCGTAGGCCAGGTTGATGTAGTGGGTCTGTTTGCAGTCGACGTCCATGACATAAAACACTTCAGCGATGTTGTCCGCGAGTTGACGAAAATTCTCCTCAACGCGTTTGGGATCGGGCGCGACAGGGCCGTCGACGCTGGTACGCGGCTCGAGTTTCAGGTGCGCGTGAAACCGATCCCGTCCAATCGCGAAGAGGAGGGCCCGTGCCAGCGCGTGGCCGTCCATCTCGCCTTTGACGAGATAGTCCTGTGCGCCTTCGTCCACCGCGGTGAGGCCGAGACGGACGTCGTCCGAACCCGTCAGGACGACGATCGGTATCGTCGGCGCGGCTCGGCGCATGGTCTCGAACGTCTCAATTCCAGAACTATCCGGAAGCGTCAGGTCGAGGACGATCAGGTCGAGGCCGCCGCACGCGGCGCGGCGAGCGGCGTCCGACAGTCGAGACACTTCCTCGATTTCAAATCGGCGAGCGGTGGTCTCGGACAGCATTTGCCGGAGGAGCACGACGTCCCCCGGATTGTCCTCCACGAGGAGAATCCGTGGCACGGCCAGTTGGGTCGTGAGCGCGCCCCCGGCGCGCATCGCACTTCGTGTGACGTCCACGAGTCCGGTGCTATACCCATTGGGGCGTTCGGTCTGCGTGCTGACGACCACGACTCTCCGGATGCGACCGACAGCGCAACCCCAAGCTCAGCCGCCTCCCGACTCAGGGCGGATTCGCTCGCGATGGAGGCGTGTCGTTGTGGATGTGTCGGGCGACATTCGTGACAACCGGACGCCTCGCCGTCGAGGCATCGCGAACCACAAATGCATGTGCGTGGTCGGTGGAACCGATCTCGCAGAATTACGGTGAGCAAAGGCGCGGGTGTCGCTTCATCGGCTTGCGCGCGTTTGACACTGCGGCGTGCGGTGTTCCGTCGATGACTCCCACGCCGTGGAGTGCGGTCGTAGGGTACTGTTGAATTAAAGATCCCGCAATAGTAGAATCGCGAAGTCGCGCGCACTCACGAGAGCGAGATTGGCACGAATCGCGCCGCCGGCGCCGGGCCACGCATCGGCGAAACGCTACGCCCTGTAGTCAGACGCTCCGACGGGCGAAAGGTCACTCGCGCGAAGGCACGCAGGAGTCGGCTGGGAGTGCGACCAGACGCCGCCTACCACAACCCGGTCGAGGCCTTGAGGACGACGTTGACCCCTGGGCCAAACGCAAACTCCTTGTAGCGGCTCAGATAGTCGCGATACGACTGATTCGTCGCGTTCCGAACATCGAGGTCGAAGCGAAATGGCCGACCATGCACGAGACGCTCGGCGCTGGCGTCGATGTTGAGCAACGTGTACGCCGCGGTTTGAAAGTCATTGGGATCGAGGCGCGTTTGCATCTGATTGATCTCAACCTCGGCGCCAATTGACGCGCGCTGGGCCCAGCCCAGATGCGACGAATGCAACTCCGCGCCAAGAATCGTGCGCGGCGGCGGCATGAGCGGAAGTGGAATGCCCGCCTTGGTATCCGTTCCGTTCACGAAGTCATAGCTCGCGCGCACGGTCAACGGCGTGGCAACGTCCACGGCGCCCGACACTTCGGCGCCGGTGAGCTTCGCTTCGGTCTCGAGATGCCGAAACACGCGCAATCCGTTGATCATCTGCGCCGTTGGCGCCAGGTAGATGAATCGGTCGAAGTTGTTCTGATACACAGACGCCTCGGCGCGAACCCGCGCGCTCGCCCAACGCGCTCCGCCGTCGATGTTGTGAGAACGCTCGAGTTTGAGCGTCGGATCGCCAATCTCGTAGCGCGCGTCCGCCACATTTGGCCCGTTCGTGTAGAGATCGAACAGCGTCGGTGCGCGCCAGCCCGTTCCGGCGTTGGCCACGAGCGCGAGCCCCTGCACCGGCCGGATCACAATTCCCACATCGCCGCTCGTCTCCGACCAGCTTCGATCGTCCGCGACCAGCGCAAGCGCGGGCGTCGCGTCCGACGACAGGTTCTTCGTGTCGGCACGCAGCCCGGCAACGAAGCTCACCGCGCCAAACGTCGCCTGCTCGAAGCCGAAGCCGGCCAACGACGTGATCGTCGCGCTCGGAACGAGGAAGATCGGACCGCTCGTGCTACTGAGCTGATACATTCCCGAAACACCGAGCGAGCCGGAGAGGTGTTCGCCGCCCCCGTGATGCGCGACCACGTCGAGCGTTCCGGTATTGAGGACCAGACCGAACGCCTGCTTGTCCTTCACCTTTTCGCACGTCGTCTGCCCGATCGGGGGAACGCAATCGTCCGAGACCTCGGCCAATGAATGGCGTTGCCATTGGCCCTTCGTCTCGAGACGGAGGCCGCCAACAGAATAGTCGTTCGTCAACTGAATGCGATCGTCCAACGTCTGACGCACCGGGCCGCCCGTCGGATCGCCCGCCTCCGGACCGCTCGCCTCCAGCAAATGGAATTCGCCGCCGTAGTGCGAGCCGCGAACGGTCGTGCTTCCATGATCATTGCGAATACCGAACGCGCCCTCGCCATTGAACGCCCAGAAGCTCGAGTTCTGCAACTGGCCGTTTGGCGTGCCATAGTTCTGCGCGAACCGCCCGGTCGCGAGCCCACGCCATCCGTAGCGTCCACTCGCGCCCTCGGCCATTGCCGCCCCGCCGAGCTCGATGTTGTTGCTCGCGCCGTACGCCTCGATCGCCTGCCGGCGCATCGACGATCCGTCCGCGGAAAACGGCAGCTCGCCGGGAATCACATTGACCACGCCACCGATCGCCTCCGATCCATAGAGCACGCTCGCCGGTCCGCGAATGATCTCGATTCGCTGCGCCATGCGCGCATCGATCGACGGACCATCCTCGTCGCTCCATGAGTAATCCTCAATGCGACTGCCGTCGGCAAGCACCAATACGCGCGGCCCGAACAGGCCGCGAATCATTGGCTTTCCAATCTGTTGGCCGGACGTCACGCTCCGGACGCCCGGCAGGTGCGCGACGGCGTGCGCAAGCGAAATGCCTCCTTCCGCATGGACCTGATCGCCGGTGAGAACACTCGTCGCTAGCGGCGATGCCAGCGGATCGATCGGTGTTCGCGCCGCGGTGACATTGACCGGCTCGATCCGAAGCGCGCCATCCTCGAGCGCAAGGTTCACCTCCACGGCCGACTCGGCGACGACGATCTGCTTCGCCGACGCGAGATAGCCGAGCCGCCGCGCGGCCACACGATATCTCCCGCTGGGGATGCCTACGAACCGAAAGCGACCGTCGGCGTTCGTCGTTGTCGCTCGGCCGAGCTCCGGCAGGCTCACGGTCGCCACGGCGATTGGCGCACCGGCGTGGTCGACAACGCGGCCGCTGACTTCGACGAGTGCGCGAACCGCTGTCGCGGCGCGGGCGGGCAACGAATGGATGAGGAGCACGGCCAACAACGCGGCTGCGCGGACGGAGTTGAGTCGCATGAGATCCCGGAAACGGAGCGAAGGTGAATGTCTGCCCCCCAACGCAACGCACGACGGGGCAGTTCGTCAAGCAACCCTTTCGCCGGTCGGGTTGTCTCGCTTATGTACTTATTTTGAGCATAGTCCCGCACTGGATCATTCCGTGGCGTCTCCTCGACTGCGCGACCGCGACCCCGAGACTCTCCTTCCGCTCAAGCCCATTGAGCTACTGGTGCTCACGATGCTGAGCGCCGGCGAGCGACACGGGTACGGGCTTCGGCAGGACATTGTCGCACACACCAACGGCCACATTGCACTCGAGGCCGGCAACCTCTATCGTCACATCCGCAAGCTTCAAGCTGACGCGTTGGTCGAGGAGACCGAACCGCGTCTCTTGT
Source organism: bacterium (assembly GCA_040002475.1). Classification (GTDB taxonomy): domain Bacteria; phylum Gemmatimonadota; class Gemmatimonadetes; order Gemmatimonadales; family Gemmatimonadaceae; genus JAQBQB01. Next base: position 11,385 of record JBDUEJ010000048.1, read on the forward strand.
CCAGCGACTCGGACGAGCGGCGCATCTACTACCATCTGCTACCGTTCGGCCGTCGCGTGCTCGCCGCCGAGCTTGTGCGCCTTCGCGCGTTGATGCAAATCGCCGAGGCTAACCACGTGCTTCCACCGCGTCGCGCGGCGCCGGCCCACACATGACACGCACCGACGAGCGGATCTATCGCCTGCTGCTACGCCTCTATCCGGCCGACTTTCGCCGCCGCTACGCCCGCGCGATGACCGACTTTCACGCCGACCGCATCGCGATGGCGCGTCTGGCTGGCGAATCACTCCCGCTTCTGTGGATGCGAACGGTGTTCGACATCGGCGCATCCGCCGCCGCGGAGCGAACGCGATCACTCCTCACTGAAGACGCCGTTATGCAAACGCTCATACACGACGCCGGCTACGCCATGCGCGGTCTCCTCCGTCGTCCCGGTTTTACCGCGATCGTCGTCCTCACGATTGCGCTCGGAGTCGGGGCCAACGCCGCCATCTTCAGCGTCGTCAACGGCATTCTCCTCACACCTCTCCCCTACCCGCACGCCGAGCGCGTGGTGTCGTTCGGTCACGAGGCGCCGCAATGGCTCACGTCAGAACCTGATTTCGTCGACTACCATCGCGAGCTGAAGAGTTTTGACGGGCTCGCGGCCTATACGCGAAGCGAGGTGACGCTCACCACCGGCGACGAATCCGAACGCCTTCGCCTTGTGCAGGCGAGCGACGATTTTTTCCCCGTACTCGGCGTGCAGCCGCTGCTCGGGCGCACGTTCGCCGCCGACGAGTACGTTGGGAATCCGCCGCGCGTCGTCATACTCAGCTACGGCGTGTGGCAGAGTCGCTTCGGCGCCGATCGGGCGATCATCGGCAGAAAGGTTTCTCTCGCCGGCCTCCCGCGAATGGTGGTCGGCGTGATGCCGGCACACTTCGATTTCCCTGAAGCGCGAACAGACGTATGGGGCCCACTCCCGCGCTTTCATGCCGACAGCCTGCAACCGCGCGCCAACAATTTCCTGTTCATGGTAGGGCGGTTGAAGTCGGGCGTCACGCCGGCGATGGCGTTCGTCGAGGCGAATGGGCTGGCCAAGCGATTCATGCATGACTTCCCCGACGTCTACGATCCGAACCGGCCGCTCACGCCAGTGATCGCGCGTGTCGGCGACGAGCTTGTTGGTGGAACGCGCCCATACCTCCTGGCGCTCCTCGGCGCCGTGGGTTTCGTGCTGTTGATCGCGTGCGCGAACGTTGCGAACCTTCTTCTCGTTCGCGGCGAAGGGCGCCTCAAGGAGATGGCGGTTCGGAGCGCGCTTGGCGCGTCGAGGTTTCGCCTGCTCAGCCAACTGCTCACCGAAAGCGGGCTGCTCGCCGTGATGAGTGGCGTTCTCGGGTTGCTGCTCGCGTGGGCAGGCGATCGCGCGCTGCTCGCCCTCGCGCCGCCGTCGATTCCTCGCCTCGACCTCATCGGGGTCGACTGGCGTGTCGTGGCGTTCACAGCCATCGTCGCCCTCACGACGGGATTGTTGATCGGCATCGCGCCCGCCTGGCGCACATCACGAAACAACGCCGTGGACGCGCTCAAGGATGGAGGGCGACTCGTGGCGTCACACTCCGCCGCTCGCGGGGTGAGGCGAGTGCTGGTCGTTGCCGAGGTGGCGTTCGCCGTCGTGACGCTCGCGGGAGCCGGTGTGTTGTTGCGCAGCCTGTGGAATTTGCAAAGCGCCAACCTCGGCTACGATCCGCGCGGCGCGCTCACCGCGAAAGTGTCGCTGTCTGGGCGCGAGTATGACGACACGCGCTCCGCGCTCTTCTATGAACAGCTGGTTCATCGTCTGCGCGCTACACCCGGCGTGCTCGCCGCGGGCGCGGGCGGCTGGCTGCCCGTCGTGGACGCGGGCGGCTTGCGAAATTACGAGGCGGAGGGCAAACCGTTTCCGCCGGGACGCGAGCCGTCGGCCGTCCCACAGCAGGCAACGCCTGGCTACCTCGCGGCGCTTGGAGTGCGCATCGTTGCCGGCCGCGACTTTGCCGACGCCGACCGTGATGGCGCGCTGCCAGCGGCGATCGTCAGCGAGCGTTTTGTCGAAACGACCTGGCCGGGTGAGAACGCCATCGGACGCCGATTCAAGTTCGGCGGACTCGCGCCTTGGATGACGGTCGTCGGCATCGCACGAGACATTCAGTCGCGCGGTTTCGGCGACGCGCCGGAACCCACGATGTACTTCCCCTACGCGCAAGCGGCAAAGAGCACGTGGTATGCTCCGCGCACCATGGCGATCGTCCTTCGCGTGCGGGGAGACCCGCTCACGTTCACGACGAATCTGCGCGCTGCCGTTCGAGCGCTCGACCGAACCGTTCCGCTCTCGGAGGTCCGGACACTCGAGCAGGTGGTCGGAACATCGGTGTCGAATCGGCGATTCAACACCGGATTGCTCGCGGGATTCGCGTTGCTGGCGTTGGTCCTTGCCGGGATCGGCACATACGGCGTCATCTCGTACGGCGTCTCGCAACGTCGCTATGAGATCGGCGTGCGCATGGCGCTCGGCGCGGAGGATCGCTCGGTGTTGATGCTCGTGATGTCGGAAGGCGTCCTGCTGTGCGCGATCGGACTTGTCGTGGGTCTCGCAGCGTCGGTGGGGATTGGGCGCGCGCTCGCCGCGATGCTCGTTGGCGTTCGCGCGTTCGACCTTCCAACGGTCGCATCGACCTCGTTGCTATTGGCGATTGTCGCAGTCGCGGCGTCGGTGGTTCCGGCGCGTCGGGCGCTGCGAGTCAATCCGATCGCGGCACTACGCGGCGAATGAGCGCGGGAAGACACGAGCTGCAATGCGAATAGCCGATAGCAGCTACGCGGGCTTCGTGCCGCACAGCGACGTGACAGACCGGCGCGCGATACAAACGGCGCGTGTTGCCACAACAAACGTCGGTTAGCGGAACAAGTGCGGCACGAACCGAGAGGTATTTCCCGTCACCCAGCCATCGGCCTCGCGCACGCCCATGCCAGCGGCTTCTTGCCCAACGATCCAACTTCCGAGCACGGGGCGTTTGCCGTCGAAATCGGGAATTGGCGCGAGCTGCTGAAAGACGTAGCCTTCGGCGCCGTACTCGCCGCTCGACTCGAGGTGCTCCTTCATCGTGTGGACGGTGACGTTTGCACCTTCGCGCGACAGCAGCGGCTTCTTCACATACTCGAACATGCCGTTCGGTTCGTTGAGAAACGCCGGCAGCAGGTTGGGATGACCAGGAAAGAGATCCCACAGCACCGCGAGAATTCCCTTATTCGATAAAATCATTTTCCACGCCGGCTCGATGAACCGCGTCTTGGCCTTGGAGAGATACTGCGCGAACGGCTCATGGATCAGCCACTCCCACGGATACAACTTGAACAGCGACTCGATGCGCACGTTCGACGCGTCGGCGAGCTCGCGAGCATCGGGATCCCACCCAATGTCGGAGACGGCGAGCAATTGCGCGCGCAGCCCCGCCTGCACCGCCGTCTCGGCGAGATACGCGGCGGTCATCCGATCTTCGATGTCTTCCATCGATGAGAAATGAACGAGCGGGCCTAGCGGACCGCGCGAGCCGAGGAAGGGCGTCATCTCGCGCCACGTCGCGACCAGGCGCTCATGGATCGAGTTGAACTGGTCGGCGCCCTTGTGCGACGCTTCGAGCCAGTCCCATTGAATCACCGATGCTTCGAGCAATGAGGTCGGCGTGTCGGCGTTGTACTCGAGCATGACCGGCGGCGATTTCGCATCGTACGCAAGATCAAATCGCCCATAGATCGACGGCGGCTCCGCCTTCCACGATTCTTCAATCAACGGAACCGCGTGCTCGGGTATCTTGAGCTCGTCGTATCGTCCGTTGTCGATGACGTCTTGGACCGCCTCGAGACAGCGCGCGTGCAGCTCGTTCGTCGCGCGCTCGATGCTGTCGATCTCTTCGGTGGTGAACCGGTAGTACGCGTCCTCGCTCCAATACGGCGTCGCGCCGGTGTGCCACTTGAGGCCGCGGGCCTCGACGGCCTCGCGCCAATTGGCGCGCGGCGTGCTTGCGATGCGTTCCATGTGCTCGCGATGTTGAGGTCAGCTACCCGCGGCGCCGTGACCTTCGCCGATTCCGCCGAAACCTCCGCGCACCACGTTCGGGCGCGACGGGGTCGCCACCGACGGAGAATACACGGTGGGAGAGATCGAACGCACGCGGCCACCGCCTGAGACGTAGCTGTTGTAGCGGCCGAAATAGTACAACGGTAGATACTGGTAGGTATGCGGATACCATGTCCCGCCATACCAATACCCATGGTGCACGACGGCCGAATCGCACGCCGTCTGAACGTACGACGCAGACTCGCACGGATCGTACGCGAGGCGGTCGGAGCGTGCGCATCCCGTCGTCGCGACGAGGGCCGCCAGTGCGGGCACGATCGACAACGGCACCGCCGTTGAGCGACGTCGATGCGACTTCTTGCGTTGCGTGGGCATATGAGGAGGACGCGTCGCGTCCGATGGGGTCGTCCAATCATCCATACACCACCGCGCTCGCACGTCCGAGCGCTCGTGGCGACCCGGATCAATACGGGGGCGGGTCCGAGAAGTTACAAAACCGGTCCCGCCGACACTGCCAAGCTCGCGGTGACGCTCGACGCGAGCCGCGCCAACGCGTCACGCGTCTCGGGATCGCTGACAGTGCCGTTCTCGTCGAGCTTGGCGCGGACATGCCCAACGCTGAGCGTGCCAATCACTTCCGCCGACATGACGCGAATGGTGCGATCCAACGCCTCCAGCGCGAAGCTCGCACCGCTTCCCATGGTCGATACGCCGAGGAGCGCGACGTGTTTGCCGACAAATTCGCCTGTGCCAACGACCCAGTCGAGTGAATTCTTGAGCGTCCCGGGAATGCCGAACGCATACTCCGGTGTCGCGAAGATCACAACGTCGGCCGCGGCGATTTCGGCGCGCCACGCACCAACGACCGCCGGTGGCGTCCCTGCCTCGACATCGGCGTTGAACGGCGGCAAGTCGTACAACGCCCGCGTGAACGTGATGTCCACACCGCCGCCCAAATAGGAGAGCAGCGCACGCGCCAGCGTGCCATTCGACGATCGGGCCTGCAGGCTGCCCAGTACAACGAGAATCTGTTTGGCCGACAATTCCGACGTCATGCTGGCCTCACCCTCACGTACGGTGAGAGTCGCGACCGAATGTCGGCCGTCAATGGCTGCGGTTTCGCGGCGGCGTAGTCGAAATGGACGACCACCGATCGCACATCCGCCGCCAGCTCGTTCGCGGCGAAGATGGTCTGGCAGAGCGTGATGCTGCTCGTGCCGAGTTTGTCTATCCAGGTCAGCACGTGCATGGACTCGTCGAACTTGACTTGGCGCCGGTAGTCGATGTACAAGCTGGCGAGAATGAGAGATCTCACGGACTCGCCGAGACCTCGGAAGAACTCCAGGCGCGCAACCTCGGTGTACGACGCGAAGCTCGCGTTGTTGACGTGGCCGAGCGCGTCGGTGTCGCCGAAGCGCATTTGGATCTCGGTGCGGTGAATCGAAGCAGACATGCCGAAGCATAATTCGCCCCGGAATCGCTACCGCGATGCCGTGTCCGGTCGCAGGCGCGCGATGCTGTCCCGCGCGCGCGCGCGCTGGAGAATGCGCTTCCGTTCGAGTGCGCGCAGGCGCCTTTCCGGGCTGTCCTCGCGTGCCAGACTATCCTGGCGCTCGATGCTGTCGCCCAGCGCGACGAGGGCGATCGAGTCGCGCGCCGCGGTAAAATTCGGCCGGACGATCGGCGAGATCACCCGCTCCGCAGTCACAGACGCCGCCGGCTTTTCCATGAAGCCTCCGGGAGAAGCGCGATTGATCGCAGCAACGGGGGTCGCGCTCGGCGTTTCGCTTACCGTGCCGTTTCCGACCGATACGGTTTTGGACGGCGATACCCCATGGCGGTTGATGGTCGCCGCAATGACGATCATTGCCGCGAGCACGCCGGTCACGAGTAGGGGCGTGACCCAACGGATGCGGCCGGCGGGCACATCGGACGTTTCCAATCCAAACATGTCCGGATCACCGAGCACGATCGGTTCATTGCCATCGGTCTTGGCCTCGACGACCTCCGCGCGCAGTCTGGCGACCTCGGCAATTCTCTCTTTCAGATCGAGACGCTCCTCTTCGAATTGCAAGCGCTCCGCGGCCAATTGGCGCTCCGCGGCGGCCATGCGGCTTTGTTCGTGAGCCACGCGACGTTCGAACTCCTCACGTTCAGCGCTCAGGCGTCGTTCCGTCGCCGTGGCGCGCTCCTCGACGACCCGTTGCTCATACTCGAACTTCTGACGCTCGGCGATGCGCTCGTCGGCGATGCGCTCGCGTTCGGCGCGTCGCTCCTCGGTAAGATTCGTACGCAGTCGCACGATCTCCACCTCGGCCCGGCGCAACTCGTCGCCGGTCGCGATGACCGCGATAAAGGCCTGAAGGTCCGGCGGACGGGCGCCGGATTTCAGACGCAGCATCGCCACCGTCTCGCGAACGACGCGTTCGGCCAGATCCGGTCGTGCTGACGCCAGCGCATCTGCCGACGGCTCGTCCTCGAACGCGCTGCCCGTCAGCATCGCCCACGCGAGAGCGCCGATCGTTCGCGCATCGTCCGCGGCGTCCGGCACGCCGCGGAGCGCGATGGGGGTGAGCGCAAGCATGACGATCGTGCGATCGGTCCCCTGCTCGAACAGCAGCGAATCCGGGGTGACGCCGCGATGCACGACACCCTGATTCCTTGCCCATTCCAGCACGCTGTCCACGTCCTGCAGCACGGTCGCAATGTGCGGGTTGGGTAGGCGCGCCCCAGTCGACAGAATCTCGGACAGACTCGTTCCGGGAACCCGTTCGCTGATGACGGCATACGCATTCTTCCCCAGCCAGCGCCCTTCGACGACCTGCGGCACGCGCGGATGGCTGATGCGCGCAAGCATCTGCGCGTCGGAGGCGAAGTGCGACAGCGCGTTGTTTTCGCCACCGTTGGCCGCGCGAACGACCGTGATCATCACAGCGCGATCATCGTCGCGGCGTTTGCCCAGATAGCTGCGTGCGTTGTCGCTGCCGCGGAGCTCGCCAAGCACTACGTATTTGTCGTCGAGTTTTTGGAGCTCCGGCGCGTCCGATGCTTCCCTCATGTGGTCGCTCCCGCCTCGACAAAGATCCGAACAACGCCCTTCGAAATATGCAGAGTGCGCAAACCGTGCCCAGGGTGATCGCGATCGCACCCACGAGTTCGTTAGTCTAGTAGCGAACTCTGGCGGCTACGGCAAGTGGAAGCTAAGCTAACCCTGCGTTCATGTGCGGTCGGCCCCCGGTACGACGCATACGATCCTCGCACCTTTTTCACGCGGAGTGGACAATGATGATGCGGAAACGATGGGTTCCGGCGGCCTTCCTGCTGTGTGCGACGGCGGCATGCTTTCACCAGGCGGTCGAGACGGGTCGCACGCCCAGCGCAACGATCGTCGACAAGGAGTGGGTCCCGACGTGGATTTTCGGCCTCGTCGCGGCACCTGAGATCGACACCCGGCAGCAGTGCCCGACCGGCGTCGCCATCGTCGAGACGGAAACGAGCTTCATGAACGGCATCGTTGCCATCATCACGATCGGCATCTTCACGCCGCAGCATGTGAAGGTTACATGCGCAACGGGGACCGCCATGCTGCCGCCGGGCGCGAAGGAATTCCGCATTCCAGTCGAAGCGACCGCGGACGAACGCTCCGATATCGTCGCGCGCGCCATCGAGCAGTCGAGTGAGTCTCACGCCCCCGTTGTCCTCCGCTTTTAGCCATCGCCTGAGGAGATATCAATGCGTCGGATACCAATGCTGTTGGTCGCCGCTTTGCTCTGCGGCGCCTGCTACCACGTCACGGTCGTCACGGGCGCGCCCGCGGGCACGCAGACGATCAACAAAGAGTGGGCGAATTCGTTCATCATCGGACTCGTTCCTCCGCCGGTGTTGAACACGAAGAATCCCTGCACGCAGGGCGTCGCCAAGGTCGAGACGGAGCGAAGCTTCCTCAACGGCCTCGTAGGCGCGATCACGGAGAACATCTACACGCCAATGCACGTCAGCGTCGTGTGTGCTTCCGGTCCGGTTGCGAAATAAGCGTCGGCTGCTCCGCACCGAGTGAACGGACGAGAGGGAGCAGCGTTTCGCTGCTCCCTCTTTCTCTTTCGGTCACGTAGTCGAGGGCCCCTGGTGTGAACCGCACCTTGCCTGGTCGCTGCCCTCGTATCAGCTTTTGATTACATGCTGAACACACTCCGCGCGCGGCGCCTCTTTACCGGCCTCTCGAGTTTCTCGGGAGCCCGGCCGCGCGCGCGACGTCGACACTAGCACTACGCATCCACCGCCGCCCGCAACGCTCCCGAGTTTCTCGGGGGCGTTTTTTTGTTCTGCGCCCACCGCCTCAAAGATTCTGTCGCCCATGACTCTCGCCGACCTTCGCCATTCAATCGACGCCATCGACGACGACATTCTCGCGCTCCTCGACCGGCGTGCGAATATCGCGCGCGACATCACACAGGCGAAGCGCGAGACGAACATCGCGACCTACGATCCCGAGCGCGAGCGCGAGGTGCTCGCCCGCCTTGAAGCGCGGGCTTCCGGCCGCTTTCCTCGTGAGGCGATTCGCGCCGTCTTTCGCGAAGTGATGAGCGCCTGCCTCGCGCTGCAGGACCCAATGAAAGTCGCGTTCCTTGGACCCGCGGGAACGTTCACGCACGCCGCGGCGCGCGATCTGTTCGGGCTCGCCGTTCGCTATGTCGAAGCGGGAACCATCGACGGCGTGTTCGACGCGGTGCGCCGCGGCGACGCCGCGCACGGCGTCGTGCCGATCGAGAATTCCACCGAAGGCTCCGTCACCCAAGCCGTTGACGCGTTGATCGAAGGCGGCGTCGTCATTCGACGCGAGCTCGTCGTCGACGTCAACCAATGTTTGATGTCGACGGCCGATGGCATCACGAGAATCGAGCGCGTGTATTCGCATCCGCAGGCGCTGGCCCAGTGCCGAGTGTGGCTGGCGAAGAATCTTGCCTCGGCGCAGCTCGTACAGACGGCGTCGACGTCAGCGGCGGCGCGCGAAGCGCTCGCCGATGCCGCCGGGGCCGCCGTCGGCGGCCGCCTGGCCGCGGAGCTGTATGGATTGCCCGTGCTGCGAGACAGAATTCAGGATCTCGACGAGAACGTCACGCGATTCGTTTTGCTCGGTACGGACGACGCGCCGCGCACCGGCCATGACAAGACGACGCTCGCGTTCGCCGTGCACGACGGGCGCGGAGCGCTGCGGCGCGTTCTCGAGGTCTTCGACGAGAACGCCATCAGTCTGACACGGATCGAGTCGCGACCCAGCCGGCAGAAAGCGTGGGATTACGTGTTCCTCGCCGATCTCGAGGGTCATCGCGATGATGCGAACGTACGCGCGGCCGTGGAGACGCTGTCCGCGCGCTGTCCGATGTTGAAGAACCTCGGAAGCTATCCGCGTTTCGAGAAACGGACGCCATCCGCCTCTTGACGAATTCGCGAATCAACGTATTGTGAATATTATGAATCGCTGGCATAGCCTCCTCCTTACCAACGTCGTCGGCCTGATTATGGGTCGGGGACTTTCATGCGTGGGAGGGCACGGGCGAATTACTTAGCCCGCCGCAGCGAGCAAACGGCCCCTCCCGCCACCAGCGGGAGGGGCCGTTTTCGTTTTGGGGTTTCTCCCGTTCGATCTCGCACGGCAGACCCGCCGTTCTACACAATCGACCATACGTCGACGCGCTTTCGCACGTCGGGAAACCGGATCCGCTCTGCTCCGTCGCATCCGGTGAATCCGTTTCACAGAATTCTTACAACCACCGGGCGCACTGCCGCTCGTGCGAGCAATAGCACACGAGACACAGACACAACGGTTATGACGAACACCAACAGACTGACGACTTGTTCCTTGAATTGGCTCTCCGATTCTGAATTGATGACAACAAGAATGCAAAAAGGTGCCCTGTGACACACTCCTCTGAGACCCAACCGCCAACTCCCGAACCCGAGCCGCAGCCAGCGGCGCAGGCGGACGGCTTTCCCTAAGCGTGTCGCTGCATCAGTCGTTGGAGACGGTTGGAGGCGAAGCGATCGTCGCGTCGAGCCGGCGGTCTATCCCATCGATCGCGCCACGTGGGCTAGCTCGTCTCAGTCGCGCGGCGCAGATTGCGGATGGCCATCTCACCAACCTCTCCGCTCCGCGTCCTCAACATCCGCGACCATGCGACGCACCGTCCGCTCGTCCACCCTGCCTCTGCTCGTCGCCATCGGCCTGCCGACAATCGCCGCCGCGCAGAATCCGCCGGTCACGCCGCCACAGACCCAACCACCGGCAGCCAACGCGCCGCCGCAAGGCGGCGCCAATGCTCCAGCGCGACGTCCGCGCCCGTACAATCAGGTCATCACCGACAAGGCGCACACCGAGAAGGGCGGCATCACGATTCACCGAGTCGACGACAAATACTTCTTCGAGGTCCCCGATTCGCTGCTCAATCGCGACATCCTGCTCGTCAGCCGATTGGCCGGCGTGCCCGCGGGATTGGGAGGATTTCAGTTCGCCGGCTCCGAAGCCGCGCGCCGCGTCGTGCGCTGGATCAAGGTCAACGACCGCATCAATCTCCAAAGCATCAGCTTCGCCGCCGTCGCCGACGACTCGCTCCCCATCTCGATCAGCGTTCGCAACAACAACTATGCGCCAATCCTTGCCGCGTTTCCCATCCAGGCGTACACGCGCGACAGCACGGGCTACGTCCTCGACGTGAGCGACTTCTTCGGCGGCGACACGCCCGGTCTCTCGGGTATGAGCGCGGCCGAGCGGAGACAGTACACCGTGCGCCGTTTCGATCCCGCGCGCAGCTACATCAGCAGCGTTCGCGCATTCCCGATCAATATCGAAGTGCGCCAGGTGCAAACGTTCGACGCCGGTGAATCGCCCGGCGACCGCACGAGCGCGACCATCTCGCTCGAGATGCGGCAGTCGATGATCCTGCTGCCCAAAGTCCCGATGCGCGCGCGCCACTTCGACGAACGCGTCGGCTTCTTCAACGTGTCGCACGTCAACTATGGTCTCGACGAACAAAAGGCCGCCACCGAGACGTTCATCACGCGGTGGCGCCTCGAACCGAAAGATCCCGCGGCGTACGCGCGCGGCGAACTGGTCGAGCCGGTCAAACCCATCACGTACTACATCGATCCCGCAACACCGCGAAAGTGGGCCCGATATGTGAAAGAAGGCGTCGAAGCGTGGCAGAAGGTGTTCGAGAAAGCGGGATTCAAGAACGCGATCATCGCCAAGGATCCGCCGACCAAAGCGCAGGATCCCGATTGGGATCCGGACGACGCGCGCTACTCCATGGTCCGCTGGACCGCGAGCCTCGTGCGAAACGCCGTCGGCCCCAGCACGCCCGACCCGCGCAGCGGCGAAATCATCAACAGCGAGATCAGCTGGTTCCACAACCATATGCGGTCGTACCGCAATTGGATGATGGTCGAGATCGGCGCCGCAAATCCCGCGGCCCGCAGGCTCGACATGCCCGAAGAGCTGATGGGCGAAACCATGCGCCAGGTGATCACGCACGAAATCGGACACGCGCTCGGTCTCGAGCACAACATGGTCGCGTCGTCCACCTTTCCCGTCGATTCGTTGCGCTCACCCACCTTCACGAGCAAGTACGGCGTCAGTGCGACGATCATGGACTACGCTCGGCAGAACTACGTCGCGCAGCCGGGCGATGGCCTCACGAACAAGGATTTCATTCGCCGCCTCGGACCGTTTGACGAGTTCGCCATCAACTGGGGATATCGGGTCCTCCCGACCGCGAAGACTGCCGACGAAGAGCGCGCCACGCTCAATACGTGGCTCGTCAAACAGAGTGGGCCGTTCGCGTATCACTACGTGCCGCAGTCATACGGCGGCATCGATCCGCGCTCGCAAACCGAAGACCTCGGCGACGATCCGGTGAAAGCCACCGGCTACGCCTTGCAAAACATGCGCAAGATGATTCCGCAGCTCGTATCGTGGACCACCAAGACCGGCGACGACTTTAGCGATCTCGAAGAGCTGTACGGTGAAGCGCTGGGAAAGTGGTCAGGCTACATGGGCCATGTGACGACGGTCATCGGCGGCGTGTACGTCGACCTCAAGAGCAGCGAGCAGGGCGGCAACGTCTATCGCATCGTTCCCAAGGCGAAACAGAAAGCTGCGCTCGCCTTCCTCGACGCGAACGTTTTCACGACGCCAACGTGGCTCGCGCCAAAAGACATCGAGTCGCGGATCGGTCCATCGCCTCTCTCGGCGCGTCAAGCCAACGTCCTCGCGTCACTCCTCGGCCCGCCACGCCTGGGCCGTCTTGCGGCGGCCGAACAGGCCGACGCCGCCAACGCATATCCGCTCGCCGAATTCCTTTCCGACCTCAAAACCGATGTGTGGAGCACGCCAGGATCTGGTGCCGCACCCGACGCCAACCGGCGCACGCTTCAACGTGTCTACGTTGAGCGACTCGCGGCGATCATCAATCCGCCGGCGCCGCCGCCCGTTGCACCAGGGGCCGGCCAAGGACAGGCCGGACCGCCCAACGCACCGCCACCGTTCGTCGCAGCCCCGAACATCGCGCGCAGCGATCTTCCCGCATTCGCTCGCGCACAACTCAGGCAGATCCGCGATGACGCCCGGCGCGGCGCAGCCGCGACATCACAGAGCGCGCCGGCGCGCGCTCATTGGCAGGATATCATCGATCGGATAGATGAGGCGCTCGAGATCAAGCGCAAATAGCCACCACTGAAGTACTCGGTACTCTGTATCCATGTACGAAGACTGAAGTACCACGGTACCGTGTACTCTCGTGGCGTTCACCCTCGCACGAATACCCCTGCCCCTTGCCGCAACTCGAGCATCCTCCGCCCTTCGAGCATGCGTACCGCCTCACGCACGGTTGGCGGGCTCACTTGAAATCGTCGCGCCATTTCAGCGATCGATGGCAGCCGATCACCAGCGCGATAGTCACCGGCGCGAATTGACTCGCTGAGTCGCCGAGCCAGGAGCGCCGGCAGGCTCCGCCTGACCACCGGGGCGAATGCGTCCGGCTCGCGTGCATGACTCGCCCGGGTGTCGAGAGCCGCGTGACTCATCAATCGCCTCGCAACGCTTGCACAGGCGGGATCCGCGAAGCGCGCAACGCGGGAATCCAACTCGCCGCCAGCAGTGCCAACGCAAGCAGTCCGACAATGCTCACCAACGTCATGGGATCCGTGGGCTCCACGCCGAAGAACATCGAACGAAGCGCGCGCGTGACGACGATCGCCGCGCTCAGGCCGAACACCGCGCCGACCGCGCCGAGTGCGACGCCCTGCCCTACGACCAGGCGAACGACGTCGCCGCTCGTCGCGCCGAGCGCCACGCGAACGCCGATTTCGCGCGTACGCTGCGCCACGGCGAACGAGATCACGCCGTACGTGCCCATCGTCGCCAACCCCAACGCCAGCGCGGCGAAGAGCGTGAGGAGCACCGAGCTCACGCGCTCATACGACGTGAAGTCCCGCAAGTGCGTGTCGAGCGAGCGAACGTCGTACACGGGAAAGCCCGGTGCGACTTCGCGAAGCGCCCGTCGCACCGCTCCGGCGATGGCGGCCGGATCGCCTCGCGTGCGAATGAACAGCATCATCCGATAGCTGAACGGCCGCTGGTAGTATGAGATGTACACCTCAGGCCGCAGCGGTTGATCCATCGATCCGTATCGGACGTCGCCGATCACTCCCGCCACGTACATCGTATCCGGCTCGCCAACGTTGATCGGCTTGCCAATTGGATCTTCGCCGGGCCAGAACGCTCGGGCCGCGGCTTCGCTGACGAGCGCGACCTTCTGCCGCCCAACGACGTCACTCTTCGTGAAGAAGCGCCCGCGCAACAGGGGAACATGAATCACCGACGGCCAGTTCGGCGTGATCCAATGAACACCCACGCCGTGCTCCTGGCCCGGCGGAACAGGCGCACGGTCCGGGAAGATGATGGGCGCGCCGCTACACCATCCACCCAACGGTGGACAATCGGCGATCGACGCATCGACCACACCGGGAATCCGGTTCAACCGCTCGATCGCGACGTCGTAGAACCTCGAGATCGAATCGCGCGACCACGCCGGTGCGCGATTCACACGCAACGTGAGCACGTGGCTCGCGTCGAACCCCGGATACACGCCCAGCATGTGCGCGAGACTCCGGACCATCAGTCCCGAGCCCGCGAGCAACACGACAGCCAGCGCGATCTCGATCACCGTAAGCACATTGCGGCTGGTCAGTCCACGAATGGCAAACGATCGCCCGCCCGCATCGTCCTTGAGCCCTGCCGTCAACGACGGCCGCGTCGACTGAATCGCCGGAACGAGCCCGAACACAATTCCCGTTGCCAGGGCAATGACCGCGGCAAACGCGAACGCGTTGAAGTCCAGTTGAATGGTCGAGAAGTTGATGATCCCAAGCCCGGCCACATTCTGCGCGCGCAGGGCCGTCGCCGGTTGAAGCGACGACAACGCTTTCACGCCCACCCAGGCAATCGCGAGACTCGCCGCGCCGCCAAACATCGAGAGCAGCGTGCTCTCGACGAGCAACTGCCGCACCAGACGCGCACGACTCGCACCGATCGCCAGGCGCACCGCGATCTCACGGTGGCGCGCCGACGCGCGAACGAGAAACAGATTCGCCACATTCGCACAGGCAATGAGCAGCACCAACCCCACCGCGGCGAGCAGCGTGAGCAGCGTCTGTCTCACTCGACCATCGACACGCGTGGCGTCGAGCGGTCGCGCTACGGCACTCCAGTGCGTGGTGCCAACAGCAAGGCGACGGTTGTCCCCGCTGCCAGCGGGCGTGCCGCCGATTGGGTTCGGATACACCGCGTCGACGCGCGCTCCGAGATCTCGAACGATTGCCGGCGCGCCCCGTGACGACACACCGGGCGCGAGCCGGGCCACGGCGAAGTAGTTGTGGTTCCACGGGTCCATGACCTTCCAGGCAAGATTCAAGGTCGGAATCGGCATCCAGATGGTGGAGTTGCCCGACAAGCCACGAAATCCCGCAGGCATCACGCCGATGACGGTATACAGCGTGCCATCAACGTCCACCCTCCGACCCAACACATTCGAATCTGCATTGAACAGCGTGCCCCACAATTCGTTGCTCAGAATTGCGACGAGCGCGCCACGCCTGTCCGTGTCTTCGGCCGGCGTGAACAACCGCCCGAGCATCGGGCTGACGCCGAGCGTCGGCATATAGTGCGAGTCGGTGAACTCGCCGGCAACGCGGACCGCTTCGGCTGTCGCGCGCACTGTGAATTGGCTTCCCGTCCACAGCGTGAGATCGGAGAAGATCGTTTGCGCCGCGCGAAACACTTCGAACTTGGGGTACGACCACGCCACCTCGTCGTTGGCGCCGCGCTCGCCGATCGCCGGCCTGGAAAGGCTCACGCTCATCAACCGTTCCGGCTCACGGAACGGAAGTGGGCGCAGCAACAGCGCATCCACGGCGCTGAAGATCGCGGTGTTCGCTCCGATTCCAACCGCGAGCGTCAGCACCGTCACCGCGGTGAACATTGGCGTGCGACGAAACGACCGGAGCGCAAAGCGAATGTCCTGCAGAATCGAATCGACGACGGCGAGTCCCGAGACGCGGCGGGCTTCTTCTTGATAGTAGGTCACATTGCCGAAGCGGCGCCGCGCGGCGAACCGTGCCTCTCGCGCCGACAGCTCACCGTGCGCCGCGTGCTCGCGTTGCATCGCCTCCAGCCCGACATGAAACTCGAGCTCTTCGGCGACTTCCTGCTCGTGCGCGCGTGGGCGCGTCAGCACGCGCCACCGATATCGCAAAACGTCGAGCAGCCACATGACGGCCTCCTACGTGCGCCGAAGCACACGGTTGATGGCCACCAGCACAGTGTCGAAGCTGGAGATTTCGTCGCCGAGTTGGCGGCGGCCCACGGCGGTGATGGTGTAGTAGCGCGCGCGTCGTCCGGTGGGCGACTCCCCCCACTTCGACGTCAGCCACCCCTTCTTTTGGAGTCGCTCGAGCGCCGGATAGAGCGACCCCTGCTCCACGCGCAATACGTCGCCCGACAAGGCCTCGATCTGTTGCGCGATCGCGTAGCCGTGCAGCGGATGCACGGTGAGCGTCTGCAGGATCAACATATCGAGCGTGCCCTTGAGCAGCTCGCTCTTGGGCGCTTCCGGAGCACCAGCCACGACGGACCTCCCGCGGACGCGGGTGACGATAGGTAGAACTCCTACCCGTTATAGGTAGGAATTCTACCTATCGCTGTCAAGTCCGAGTTTTCAGGCCTCTTTCCGCAGTTGCGGCGCAAGCCGAACAGCGGTGCCGTAACACAGCACCTCCGAGACGCCCGACATGATCTCCGTCGCGTCGTAACGAACCGCCAACAGCGCGTTGCCACCGAGCGCGCGCGCATGCTCGATGGCATCCTCGAATGCGTCAGCGCGCACTCGCTCACACAGATCGCGAAGCAGCGTGATGTTTCCGCCTCCGATCGTCTGAAACACCGCGCCCAGCGTTCCGAATACGGATCTCGAGCGCACGACGATGCCGCGCACGACCCCAAAGGTCTGCACGACATCGTATCCGTCAATTGTGTTTCCGGTCGTCGTCAGAAAATTCGGAGCGGGCAGCTTGGGCATGGCGCGTCTCTTTGAGAGTGGACGCGTGCAACTTAGCTCCGCGCCTACCGCGCCGCGCCCACGCGCGCGCCCGGTGACGTTGGGCTGCCCCCCGCAACGATGCTCTCCAGCGTCAACGCCAGCGTGAACTTCGAGAAGCGCGCCTTGAGCTGCACTGGGTAGCGATGCTCGTCGTCGGTAAACCACACCTGCGCGTCACCGTCCTCGGAGAACAAACCCTTGGTGTGGATCGTCGGATGAATGCGGACCGTGGAAAACGTGCCCGCGCCGACGCGCACCGTGTCCCGCTTTACACCGGTCAAGACCACCGGATTGCCGTCGGGCTTGAAGTAGCGATCGACGCGACGCGTTTCGCCCACTTCCACGCCGGCGACACGAACGGCGTAGATAAACGATCCCTCATCGAGCGGATCGCCCACGCTCGCCTGGAGAGAATCGTCGCCGCGCTGATACATGGCGCGCTCGGGAAAAATCTCGTAGACGGTATTGCGATGGTACCCGCCGTCCGAGATCTGCTGCTGATATCGCAGCGACGACAGCGTTCGCGTATCGAGCCAGCTCTCGTGCCGGTCGTGGACACGGAAGCCTGGAATTCCGCCGTCGAGAGTAAAGACGATGTGGTACGCCTCGCGGCCGCGAATCGTATCGATTCCGGCAACGCGCATGCGCGCCGTACCGGCCGGCAGATGCGCCAGCGTCGCATGGAACGTCAGCTCCTCGCCGACCGTAAACGGAACGGCGCGAACGGCCGCTGGTTGAACGGCGGCTGGGGGTTGGCTTGTCCCCTGTTGCGTGGGCAATTGCGCGACGACGCCGGATGCCATCGCGAACACGAGCACGGCGGCTCCGGCGATCTTCAATTGAACTCCGCGTAAACTACGGATGTGTGTCATAGTGGGTGGGCTGACGGTGCACGACCGCATACAATCGATGCGATCGTGCACCGTTGGAAAGATCTGGACGCTACCTGCTCACGGGAAGTGCAGGGTGAGCCCGGCGGCCAGCGCGATATCGTTGCGCGTGGCGGTCTCGCCCGTGCCGGTGAACGGCTTGAACCGCGACACGTAGTCGCGCGCCTCGATGCGCAGGCCTACGCGGCCAAGTCCGAACTCGCCTCCCAGCGCGCCGTATCCGTCGAAGTTCGTCTTCGAATCGACGTCGAGATCGCGAAAGCTGTACGTGCGCCCGCCAACACCGATCCCCGCGAACGGCGTAAAGTTCCACGACCCACCTCCGGTGAGTCCAGCGGCCCGTGCCTCGAGACCGATGTCGTATTGCACGAGATCGATCGTCTGGTTGCCCGCGGTGAGCTTGTCCTTGCTCGGCGACCAGCCAACGGTCCCCGTCAAGGCAAGCGCCGGCGCGAAACGCCATGAGGCCTGTCCGCCAACGAGAACCGCGTCCTTGAGCAGATCGCGCTGGTCGCCCGTTGGAATGAATGCGCCGACGTAGGGTCGCAGCTCGAACGGTCCGTTCGAGATCGCCGGGGCCTGCGCGTTGGCGCGAAGCGCGAATGCAGCGAGGCTCGTGAGAACGACGAGTGCGACCGATGTGCGCTGGACGCGTGGTGAATTGTGGATGGTACGATGAATGAGCGATGACATGGAACTGTCTCCATCCCGGCGGGTGGCCGGGGATAGTACGCTGACATCAGCGAAAACTTCGGAACGAAGCGAATCCCGCACTGCTGGCGCTTCGACGGTGGCGGGCGCCAGCGGCCCGAAACCGGCTCGATCAGCGACGTGGCCTTCGTCGCGCTCGAACCGAACCAAAGTGCGCGTCCTCTTCGACACGGCTACACTTTGCTGACATAGACTTTGCATATATGTACTACAAGGCCAAATAAACGCGCGTCAACTCAGCGCGGACAACACTCGCGAAAGCGCAGCACGATCCGCCGCCGGCACCGACGACATGAACTCGCGCTGAACCCGCTTCAAGATTTCGGCGCCCTGCGCCTCCCGCCGTTCACCCAAGGGCGACAGCTCGGCGCGGACACTCCGTCGATCATTCGGATCATCCACACGGCGAACCAGTTTGTCCGCCTCGAGCCGATCCACGAGCTGCGTCATGTTCGAGCGAACGCAACTCAAGCAGCCGGCCAGATCAGTCAAGGTCAGCGGCGTCTCCGCCATCGCCAACTCGCGCAGAAGACCATACTTCGCCATCGACAAGCCGATCTCGCCGAGCGCCGACTCGATTTTCGCCTCGAGCGCGCCCGCTGCACCGATGAGCACGAACATGCTCGTCTCGCCGCTATCCGAACCACGCGCCGCAGGCGCTACCGGCGCGGCACTCTTCGAAGGTTTGGCGATCGGCTTGACTTGTTTCATGCCTGAACAATACAGGCATGTCGTTCAATGTCAAGGGTCCCCTGACGCCGCTCAGGATTCTCTCAGAGCAGCCATTGGCGTCGTGGCGAACACATCATGGCTCGTGAGCAGGCCAATCGACACCGCGACCATGGTCATTCCCACGCTCACACCAAGCGCAGGGACGATCGCCGGGGCAAACGCCACCTTGAAAATGAAATGCGCAAGCGCCCACGCGCCGCCAACAGACAGCAATACCCCGGCGAGACTGCCCAACGCTCCAAGCAGCAAATACTCGGCGATGAGAATTCTCCCAACCTGCCGGCGCGTTGCGCCGAGCGTCTTGAACAACACGGCCTCGCGCAACCGCTCGCGCCGCGTGGCCGCGACGGCGCTGAACAGCACGGGGATCGCCAAGAACAGGCTGATGAGCCCCATGAAGCGAATGGCCGTCGTCACCTTCGCGAGCACGAGACCGATCGTGTGTTGCACCACGGTCAAGTCGAGGCTCGCAACGGTGGGAAATCGTTTCGCTACCTCGCGCTGGAGAAGCGCCACCGCCCGCGCGTCCGGTGCATTGCCGAGAAGGACCCACTGTGTGGGCGCGCCGTCGAGCGCGTGCGGGGAAAAAATGATCGGAAACGTGGGCTGGAGCCGCGTGCGATCGACATTGCGAAAACTCGTAACGCGGCTGGAAACGGAGACGCCTTGCACCGTCCAGACGATCGCATCGCCAAGCCGAAGCCGTAACCGGCCGGCGATTGCGCTGTCGATCGAGACCTGCGCGGTGGTATCGTTCGCGGCCGTGAACCAGCGGCCCGCGACAATCGACTCGCTCGAATCGAGTGTGTCGCTGTACGTCGCTCGCCATTCTCTGAGGAAGATGCGCCCGCGTTGACCCGCGTCGCGCTGACGGCCGCCGCGCCCCCGCTCGCCTCCGCCGACCACGCCCGGCTGTTGCGCGACGGTACTCGCGTCTCGCCCATTGATCGACGCGATTCGCACGTTGACGATCGGCACGCGCTGCAACAGTTGACTGTGCGACGCCAGAATGAGACCGGCGATCGTGTCGGCCTGCAAACCCTTCACGTCGAAGAAGACGATGTTCGCATGCAGCGCGGCGAGCCGAATGTCGAGCTGTTTCAGCAGGTTGGTCTGGATCTGATACAACGTGCTCATGAGAAACACGCCGAACCCCAGCGAAAGCACGACCGTCCGCGTTTGATTGCCCGGCCGATACAAGCTCGCGACCGACTGACGCAACACGAATGGCCAGCGCGGTCGCACCACGCGACGGGCGGACCACGCAAGCGTCGCCGCGGCCATCCAGAGGGCGCCGACGGCGAGAAACACAGCGATGCCGAATCCGACAGCGTCCTGCCATCGATCCGAGCGAGTGAGCGTGAGCCCGAACACGCTCGCGACGATCGCAAACGAAACGACGGCGGCCGAACTATCCCGACGCACACGCCGTAGCACTGCCGCGTCGGTCTCGCGCCGCAGCGCCTGCAGCGGGGACACGCCGCGAAGCCCGAGCAGCGGACGGAGCGAAAACACGACTGCCACCCAGAGTCCCACCGCGAGTCCCATCAACGCGGCTTGGGGTGCGACGCGCACGACGATGCCCTGCGGCAAGAGCCCGGACAGCGCGTGCGGGAGCGCGAACTGCGCCATGATACCGAGGATCGTCCCGGCCGCGGCGCCGATGAGCCCCATCGCCGCGGCCTGCAGCACATAGATGATCACAACCTGCGCACTCGTCGCGCCGAGGCAGCGAAGAATCGCGACCGTGTCGATCTTTCCCATGACGAACGCGTTCACGCCGCTCGCGACTCCAACGCCCCCAAGCAGAAGCGCGACCAGGCCGACCACGCTCAAGAAGTTTCGCAGCTGATCGATCGCGTCGTTGAGTTGTTCCTCATTCTGCGCAACGGTCTGCAGTCGCACTCGCTCCTTCGCCAACTGCGCCCCGAACCGACCGCGGAACTGACCCGTCGTCAGACTTGCTGGAAGTTTGATGAGCGCTTCGGTTTCGGCGCGGCTGCCAAAGACGAGGAGATGGGTGTCGGCGACGTAGCGGTTCGCGATGTACAGGCGCGGTCCCAGACTCGCCGCGGCCGCGACCTCTCCCGGCACACTGACGATCGTTCCTCGCACCACGAACCGCGCCGCGCCGAGCGCGATCGTGTCGCCCACGCGGAGCCCGAGGGCAACGAGCAGCGACACGTCGGCGACCGCGCTCGGCGAGCGTTGCAGGCCTGCGAAGGCCGCCGCCGGCTCGGTCTCGATCACTCCATAGAATGGATACTTCTCGGTGACCGCGCGCACCTGCACGAGCCGCGTTGCTCCGGTATCGCTTCCGACAACCATCGATGCGAACGTCGTCTGCCGTCCCACGCCCACCCCGGCGCTCGACAGCGAGTCGAACAGCCGCGTAATCGGCGTCGAGAAGCTGTCCCGAGCATTTAGCGCGATGTCGCCGCCGAGCAGCGTTCGCGCCTGTTCGTGGACCGTCTCCGTGGCGTTCTCGGCGAACGAGTCAATCGCCACGAGCGCGGCGACGCCGAGGATGATGGATGACATGTAGAGCAGCAGCCGCCGGCGTGCGGTGCGGCTTTCACGCCAAGCAACGGCGGCGAGACCGGAAAAGCGCGAGCTCATCTTGTAAGCTAGCGCCGTAAATGCCCTTCCAACCGTTTCGATGGACGTGATGTCCAACCGCGGGGAACTTCGGCGACGCGACTGGTGGTCGCCCACGCCGGTTGGGAACGACACACTGACCAATCATGCACAACTTGAAGCTCGCGTTTCGAACGCTGTTTCGTACGCCGTTTGTCACGGTGATCGCGGTACTCTCGCTCGCGCTCGGCATCGGCGCGAACTCGGCAATCTATTCGCTCGTGGACCAGATGCTTCTCCGTCCGCTGCCCGTGTTGCACCCCGAGCGGCTCGTGAATCTCGGCGCTCCCGGACCGAATCCCGGCTCGCAGAATTGCAGCCAGGCCGGCGGGTGCGACGTCGTGTTCAGCTATCCAATGTTCCGCGATCTCGAGGCTGAGCCCACGGGCTTTTCCGGCATCGCCGCTCACGTATCGTTCGGAGCGAACATCGCCTACAAGAACCAGACACTCAACGGCGACGCGATGATGGTCTCCGGCTCGTATTTCAGCGTGCTTGGCCTACAGCCGGCGCTCGGCCGGTTGCTCACCGTCAATGACGACCGCACCATTGGCGGCCATTTTGTCGTGGTACTGAGCCATGCGTATTGGGAGACGAAGCTTGGGGCCAACCCGAACGTGATCAACGACCGGATCATCGTGAACGGGCAGACGATGACGATCATCGGGGTTGCCGCGAAGGGTTTTGAGGGAACCACACTCGGGGTCACGCCGAATGTCTTCGTCCCGATCACGATGCGCCGCGAGATGATCCCGGGCTGGGATCGCTTCCAGAATCGGCGCGCGTATTGGGCCTACTTGTTCGCGCGACTCAAGCCAGGTGTGTCGATCGCCCGGGCCCGCTCTTCGGTGAATGCTGTCTACCGGCCCATCCTGCACGACGTCGAAGCGCCGCTGCAAACCGGGATGAGCCCGCAAACGATGGTCAAATTCCTCGCGAAGGAAGTCACACTCGAGGACGGTCGCCGCGGCCAGAGTACCGTGCACGGCGAGACGCAGACGCCTCTGACGCTCTTGTTCTCCATCACGGCGGTCGTGCTGCTCATCGCCTGCGCCAACATCGCCAACCTGCTGTTGGCCCGCGGCGCCGGACGCACCACGGAGATGGCCGTGCGTCTCTCGCTCGGTGCCACGCGGCGGCAACTGCTCGTGCAACTGCTCACGGAGTCCGTTCTGCTCGCGCTGCTCGGCGGAATCGCGAGCCTGTTCGTCGCCCACTTGACGCTCGGCTTGTTGGCCGGACTGCTTCCGGCGGCGCGCGCCGAGACGTTGCACTTCGAGCTGCGCACGAACGTCGTCCTGTTCGCTGCTGCGCTCTCCCTTGGCACCGGATTCCTGTTCGGTCTCTTTCCGGCGCTGCAAAGCACGCGACCCGATCTGGTATCGACCCTTCGTGCTGGATCGGGCAAGCTGGCCGGTGCGCGAAGCGCGGCGCGTTTTCGCACGTCGCTGGTGACGGTGCAGATCGCGCTGTCGATGGCGCTGCTCGCCTCGGCCGGACTGTTCGTCAAGAGTTTGGTGAACGTGACGCGCGTGGACCTCGGCCTGAAAGTCGATAAGATCGTGACGTTCGCAGTGTCGCCCGAGCTCAACGGATACACGTCGGTGCGTTCGAGCCAGCTGTTTTCTCGAATCCAGCAGGAGCTCGCCGCTATTCCTGGCGTCGACGCCGTCGCCGCGGCTGAAGTCGCGGTCCTCGGCGGAAGCAGCTGGGGAAACGACGTGAGCGTTCAGGGATTCAGGGGCGGCCCCGACGTGAATATGAATTCGCGCTTGAACGCGGTGGGTCCGGGATATTTCCGAACGCTGGGCGAGCCGATTCTCTCCGGCCGCGAATTCACAACGTCCGACGTCAGAGGCGCACCGCAGGTTGCGATGGTCAATGAGGCCTTTGCCAAGAAATTCAACCTTGGTCGCGATGCGGTGGGCAAATTCATGAGCCTCGGCCGCAATGACTCGCTCAACATCCAGATTGTGGGCCTGCTCAAAAACGCGAAGTACAATCAGGTCAAAGGCGATGCGCAGGCGATGTACGTCATTCCGTACGCGCAGGACTCCACCGTGGGCTCGATCAACTTCTACGTGCGAACCGCCGGAGATCCGGCGCCGCTCGTTCGCGCTATTCCCGGCGTCGTCTCAAAGCTTGATCCGAATCTGCCCATCGAGCGCCTCAAGACAATGACGGTGCAGGTGAAAGAGAATGTCTATCTCGATCGGATGATCAGCATTCTCTCGGCGGCATTCGCCGCGCTGGCCACGCTGCTCGCGGCGGTCGGATTGTATGGCGTTCTAGCGTATTCCGTGGCGCAGCGAACTCGCGAGATCGGCGTCCGCATGGCGCTCGGCGCCGACGCGGGCAGCGTTCGGATGATGGTGCTGCGCCAGGTGGGTCTCATGACGTTGATCGGAACCGCCATGGGGATCGGCGTTGCATTGGCCGTGGGCAAGGGAGCGAAGTCGCTTCTCTTCCAGCTCGACGGCAATGATCCAATCGTGATCATCGCGTCGGCTGCCGCACTCGCGGTCGTGGCGATTGGCGCCGGATACCTGCCGGCCCGACGGGCATCGCGCGTCGATCCGATGCAAGCGCTGAGATACGAATGACCGCCCTACCGACGTATGACGGACGACACGGGGCGCCGGCCGGTGTCCGCCGCGGCGGGCACGGGCGGATCGGCCCGTCTGCCCATGCCGCGTCCGAGGCCGTACCCGAGCACGCCGCCCAACACGGTGCCGATGATCGCTTCGTTGATCTTGCCGGCCAGCGCCAGAATGAGGATGGCCGCCACGATCAGCACGAGAGTAGTAAACTCTAACAGCAGTCCGGATGTGAAGATCCACTCCTGCAACTCCGGGCTCTTGTAGGCGCGCGGCACGAGCAGCAGCGCGATCAGCACAACGGCGAACGTTGGCAGTCCCACGTTGATGACATGCGCCTCGACGCGACCGGTGCCTTCGTCCTGCGAGCCGATCGAATGCGCCAGCTCGGTGGCGCGACGCCGCAAGCGCTGGATTTCCGCGCGAGTGCTCTCTTTCGTCTGGCGAATGTCGCCCACACGGCGGCCGAACGCTTGCTGCAGCGTCGCGCGATACACCTGGAAGCCGGTGTCGCTCACCGCGGATCGGAAGCCGACGACGTCGTCGAAGGTGATGCGCGCGAGCGGCCGCTTCCCGTAGTCGCTTTGCCGGATCTTGTCCCAGAGCGGCGTGTTGTAGGGCGGAAGCTGCGCGTTGTCGACCGCGACGACGCCGGCGTTGGGCGCGCGAGCCAGGAAGTCCTGCGCGGCCGACGGCGACAGCACTCGTGTGCCGAAGGCGTTGTCCCCCACGGAAAAATCGCGCGTGGTCGCGGCCACGGCTTCGATCAGTTGTGCGATGAGCTCCGGCGAACCCGGCATGGCTCTCAGTTGTCGCGCAAAGGACGCAACGCGCGCGACCTCCTGGTTGACGAGCGGAGAGCGTTTGAGGCCGACGATGCGCAGCGTGTCGCTCGCCAGCACTCGAAGCACCGAGTCCACCGGCTCGAGCGATGCCTCCAGCCGCCGGCGTTGTTCGTCGATCTCCAGGAGGCCGCGCTGCAACTCGAACTTCGTCAATCCGACCGCGGATCCGTCGGGCGACACTGACGCCTGCGCGAACACCGCACGCGAGATCACCGTCGCTACGGCCAGCGCCGCGAGCGCGATCTGAACCCGTGACAGGCGAAGCGTGGTCATTCGGGGCGCGCGTGATTCACGACGATGCTGTCGGGTGGGGAGAAGGACAGCGCACGGAGACAAATCTATACCTGACTCCGGAAGCTTTGACGAATCCTCGATACGATCGTCACGCGGCGAAGACGCGACGAACCGTCAGATTGCGCGCGAAATTCCGCGCGAGAAAATGTGGACTATCGAAAATTGTGAGATCAATTGGCGCTATCGCCGCGCAGAAATGCCTGAGACAAGAACCGATCGCGCCACGATTGTGAGAACGGCATCCTCCGTCGAATGCTCGTGGAGTTTTCGCTCGACCGTCCAATCCGTTTGTGCAGTCGTTCTGACCGGACCTGGCTGCACGACTCTACGCTCATGCCCCTGCGCGCTGCGTCTGCTGACCAGAACCTAACACTTCCGAGGCACTGGCGACGAGCAATCCTTGAACAATGAAAAGCACGTGAAACTGTCGCCGCTCCGATAGATCATTCCTCACAGCCGACGGCCGCGGCGAAGTTGGAGAGAATGAGTCCCCAGCCCTGCGAAGCGTCAATGCTCTTGCGGAACTCGACGGCCGAGACGCCATAGCGTTCCAGGTTGCGGTGCTCGAGGTCGACGCGCGTTGTGCGCGGGCCTTCCGCGGTGAACGTCACTTCGACTTCGGTGATCAAGTCGGGGTCGTACTGCCACTGGGCTGTGATCTGCCAGGCGAGTACCACACGCTTGGGCGGATCCCACGCGAGAACGCGGCCCGTAGTGCATTCGCTGCCGTCCTCACACACCGAGTACCAGCGTCCGCCCGCCATCGGCTCCAGCACCGCGCGCTTGAGCGGCGATGTCCCGATGTGATGCTGCCGCGGCCACCATGTGTCGATGTCACGCGTGAACGTCTGAAAGACCCGTTCCTGCGACGCCTCGATGATCACGTGCTTCCGAACGGGTTCGATCGTGGCAACGGCCGTCATGTGTCCTCCTCCGTTTCGGCCGCGGCCTTGAGCGCGGCGAGTGCGCGATCCCAAAAACGATCAAGATAGGAGCGCATGATCTCGATGCCTTTGGGATCGACTTGGTAAATGCGCCTGGTTCCCTGTTGTCGGACGGACACGAGACCGGCGTCGTACAACACTTTGAGGTGCTGGGAGACGGCGGGTCGAGTCACCTTCAGCCCAGCCGCGAGCTTGCCGACCGGCATGGGCCGCTTCGCCAGCCGCTCGAGGAGCAGCTGTCGGGTGGGATCGCCAAGGGCGGTGAACGCGAGCGAATGGTTAGCCATAACTTACCGTAAGTAATAACGGGAAGTAGGGATTTGACGCACAGTCGCTCTCCCGCATTTAGGGTTTGCTCGTTTGTTGTTTGTACGTGAGGCGGCGGTGATCTGCTGCCTGAATCAGACGGACCGTGCGCTCCCCGTCGTTCATGACGCGCGTGTTGTACTTGAACTCGACTTCGGTCACGTAGCGATGCAGGTGCTTCCGCGTCACACTGTGGTGCGTGCCGTTGATCTGACGCTTGAGCTGCGAGAAGAACCCTTCAATCGTGTTCGTGTAGGCGTCGCCATTCCGCCACTCGGCGCGGCTGTGCTTCACGAAGTTGTGCGCCGCGTATTCCTCGCCGACCGTCTTGTAGCTCGCGCGTTCGTCCGTGTTTAACGTCGCCGACGTGTCCACCATGTTGCGTACATGGGTTGACAGTGTTTCTGGCGTCACGTTGGCGACGACATGCGCCTTCACGCGACCGCCACGCTCAACGCCAGCGACGACCGGCGTTTTCCGATCTTTGAAATCCGGGGCCGGACCTTTCTTGCGGCGACGTGTGCCGTCGAGGTTGTACGTCGGTTCGTCGGTCTGCTCGCCGTCGCGGGTCGCAAGCGCCCAGTTCGGAACGCCGCGCGGCTTCCCGCCGACGTAGGTCTCGTCAAACTCGACGACGCCACCGTTCGCGCCGAGCTTTGATTCCTGCTCGTTCGCTGGGGCCATTGCCCACCGAATCCGATGCATAAGGAACAAGGCCGACTTGTACGTCAGGCCCGTCTCGCGCTGGATCTGCAATGCAGAGACACCTTTCTTGCTCGCTGCTGCGCGGTAGAACGCCAAGCACCAGTGACGGAACGGAATCGGCGAATCTTCCATGATCGTCCCGATCTTCACCGTGTATTGCTGCTTGCAGCCCTTGCAGCGCCACAGAAAGCGCGCGTTCCGGCTGCCGTCCTTCGCCTTCATCATCGAGACGTCCGTGTCACCGCAACGCGGGCAGTTCGGTGAATCGCCCCAGCGCTGCGCTTCGAGGAACGCGACAGCGGCGGCTTCATCGGCGCAGGCCAGTGGGATGGACGCTTCGAGGGGCGTTTTGTGGCGGGCGACTTTCGGCATGAGATTATGATACTACACGCACGCTCGTGCGTCAAGTAGCGAATTAGAACTGCTTGCCCCGATGGTCGTCCATTAGGGCAGAAGCGTTGCGTGACGATATCATATGCGATATAGTCAGTCAATGAACGCTCCCGCTGGATGTTCCGTCTGAATGGCGAGGGTTAAGCAACAACCCTGGCAAACAGTCCCGTATATCCGTGCCAACGGAGGTTGCGACGTCCTCGACTATCTCGACCGTCTAAGGGAACGCAAGCTGAGGTCATGGCTGCATTTCGAGGAGCTTCGAAAGCAAATCATCGCGCGCGGCCCGTTCGATGTGGGCCCGCCATACTGGCAAGCAGTTGGTGATAGTCTCTTTGAAATTTCATGGGGCCACAATCGGGTGTACTGCTCCGTTGAAGGCCAGCGCATTGTGATGATGTATGCCGCCGTCTATAAGCTGTGGCCGAAATTCAGATCGGCCGACCGCAGAAAGTGCGAGTCTGGGCGCGACGACGTGCGCAGCGCGGCATATGACCAGGAACAGCGCGAACTGAAATACTTGGCCTTCTGCCAACGACGAGGGAAAGATGGATCTCTTTAATCGAAGAAACACCGATGCACAGCAAGCGGAGATTGACGACCTCCGTTCACAGATCAACATCGCACGCGCAACCCTACACCACCGACTGGATAGACAGTTCAGCCAAGCCTACCTCGGGAGCTTGGCACACACAACGCAGGCGCGCGTGTCAGAAATCGAAGGGATGAAGGGGGACCCGCGGCTCAGTACACTGGGGAGAGTCGCACTCGCCCTTGGATGCATGATCGACATGGTTCCCATCCTGGCTGCGAGCGCGTCTTCGATGCCGCCTGCATACACGACCGTTTCATCCGTGGACGCAAGGTTTGTAGCGAACGGAAGTGCATCCCATCATCTGCCCGCGCCGCCTTTCGCGGCAAAGCAGTCCATTCGGGTCGAGAAAAATGGATAGCAAAAAGGAACCCGGAATCAAGATCGATCAGATTTTTCTAAACAAGGCTCACTTCGAGCACGCGGCCGCGTCCATGGAACTCACGAGTGACGCTCCCGTCGCGGATCACAACCTTAGCGTCACACTGACGGCGGGAGTCTCTGACAATGGCCTTCAGGGAATCATCACGATTTCAGTTCAGACTACGGAGCAGAGTACGGGTCAGTATGTGTTCATGCTAGAAATGATGGGCCTCGTCTCAGTCGAAGCGGGAGCTGAAAATCTGAGCATCGCGGAGTATCTCCAACGCGGGAGCGCTCCAACGATTTTGCCCTTTCTTCGCGAGGCAGTCGCGAATGTTACGGGACGCGGACGATTTGGTCCTCTTTGGCTCAAACCCCTCAATCTGACAGCCGCGGAAGGAGAGTCTCAGGAATAGTGGGCGCAAAAAGCCCCCACGTCGTGAGACGTCGGGGCGCGGTCGTGGCGAAACTGGTAGACGCAATAGCTTTGGAAGCTATCTCGCTGGCAGGCGAATGCGGGTTCGAGTCCCGCCGACCGCACTACACTCGAACCTTGTGGAATTATACACCAATGGCGAAGAAAAAATCTACGAAGAAAAAGAAGCCTGGGCCGAAGCCGGAAACCGTCAAGATTGAGGGTGATTGGAGGGACGCTGTTGCGGAAGCATTGAAGCGAGGGAAGCCCCCTGCGCCCAGCCGCTCCAAGACGGATCGCCAACGAAAGAAATAACGGCTTCGCGGCAGAAGTGTGACGCGAAGCTGACTGCCTCGTGTAAAAACAATAGGGCCATCGGCCCTATTGTTTGCGTATGCATGCCGCCACGCTTACCTTGCCCGTGTGAGTTCTAATCAGGAGCCCCGAGCGGTCCGCCGGTTTTCCGCACCGCTTCGCATGCCGGACGCGGCAGAAATGCCCCCGGCACAGTCTGCCAATTGGTTCAATTTCAGTTGGGTTGGCGATCAAATCCAATGCGTCGCGTGCTATATCGACGTCCAGGCAATGGCCCAGCTCTCTCAGGGACGGACAAAAGGTCCGCTTGTGCCGGATGTCATAGCGAGAATAACGTTGACCGCCGCCGGATTTGCCGCTCTCCATCATCAGATAAATTCGCTCGGCAAAGCCATGATCGAACGTGGCATTCCTCTTGAAGAAATGGCTAAGGTTGGTCCGATCGACTTCGTCAGCGTGCTACGATGACAGCAACCGTCAAGAACAAGACAAAGGGTAAGGCCGAGAAACCAAACAGGGCGAGGCAATCGGCGTCGACCGATTTGCCTCTAATGTTCGTCCCGGTCTCAAACCAGTTTCTTTCCCTCGGTCGAGACTTCTTCTTTGATACAGCGGACCTTGGCGCAATCCGTCGCGAAGCTGAACTGTCCGACATTGACGAGGCCGCTCTCGCCGGGGCTGCCAGAGACCTTGAGGTTGCAGTCAAGGGCATGTTTGGAGATCAGGCGACCATCGAGCTACGCCCAAACGACGATGTCGACCTAGCTGATGTTCCGTTTGTGATCGAGGCGAAATATGGCCTCGATCACGATCCGAGCGACGACGATTGGGCGCGCCATTCGAGCTTTTTGCGCGCGTATGTCGAGAAGGTCCCGGCGGCTCTACGCCGTCAGATCCGGCTGATTCGCACGGCTTGAGGCGTGATCTGCACTCCGGTAGAGTTCTATGAACTCGCTGAGAAGCTACACAGTCGGCTCATGATAGACCCCGGCAGCGCAGCCACCATTCGCGCGGTGGCTGGCCGCACCTACTATGCGGCTTATCTTGCAACGCGCGACACGGTTTGCGCGCTCGCCGGAAATCCAGATTTCAAGGTTGACCACATCGCGCTGACGCATTTCTTAAGTCACACGGTACGCGATCCGTGGGTGAATGGATTTGGCGAGACGCTTGAGGATCTGAGAGTAAAGCGAACGCACTCTGACTACAGGCTTTCGCGCGCAATCGAGCCCCGTTCCGTTGGGCTAACGCTGAGGGACGCCAAGTTCATTCTCGACAACCAGTCGGAACTGGCGAAAAGGCTCGCTGGAGTAGAAATACCGCGACTATCGAGCGACTAGTCCCGCTATCATCGCCAAAACCCCTCAAGAGTGCTATTCGCAACAGGCTGCCCTGTGATTGCTCACGCGCTGAAACGTGGCAAACCACCCATGCGACCCTGACTCAGCAGCAGCCCCTACCCGCCTGCCGCGTCACCAAATTCTGCTAAGACTTCCTCGAAAACTTCCGCGAGCGTATCGGGCGAAAGGCCAGAAGCAGTAATCGCCATCGCGCTCTCAAAGCCGTCCTTGCCGGTGACAGTTCCAGAGAAATCGATCATCTCTTTGACGTGACCCCCATTCCTGTACCAGAAATAGTGTTAGTCCGTGGGTTGGGGTGA
>JBDUEJ010000049.1:0-40173 GCA_040002475.1 bacterium
CCTCCGCGAACGAGGAGTGCGTCGCGTACGCGCGCGCGGGCACGGGCGAGTCGTTGCTTCACTGCGGCTTCGCTCAGCCCGAGAAGTTCCGCTACCTGTTGCACCGAGCTGCCCTCGCGGTAGTAGAGAATCACGATCTCGCGCGCCGCATGCGGCAGCTCGGCGAGCACCGCCAGCAGCGCGTCTCGCTCCTCGTCGGCGATGAGTCTGTCGAGTACCGACGGCGAGGGTTCGACGGCGGCGGCGAGCAGTGCGTCGGTTCTGCTGTCGTCCGTCGCCCCGGCATGCTTGCTCTCGGGCAACGCGATGCGACGCTCGCGCCGGCGCGTCGTGCGGAGCACGTGGTGCGCGCGGTTCCGTGTGAGCTGACGAAGCCAGGGAAGAAAGCTGGACGGATTGCGCAGCTTGCCGAGGTCGCGCCAGGCGGACAGGAAGACGTCCTGCGCGACGTCCTGGCTCTCCGCGACGTCGCGCAGAATCGCGAGACCGATCGCGCACACAACGCCGCTCGTGGCCGACACGATGCGCGCGAACGCGTCGCGGTCGCCCTGAGCAGCGGCGGCCACATCGACATCGAGCACGCGAGACGCCGGGATGCCCCTGCTCATCGTGAGTGTTCCTTAAAGAATGCGTCCATGGTCTCGAACAGGAACGTCGGCGCGTCGTACATGATGAAATGTCGCGCATTCTCGGCCACAACGACGCGGTGGATCGGAATTCCGGCGACCTGTGCTTCATAGGTTGCGCGGATTGTCTCGACTGCGGCGGGTGTGACCGCCGCGCCGCCGGCCGCGACGAGCAACACCGGACTTCGAATTGCCGGCATCAACGGCCGGAGGTCGGTCACCATCATGTCGGCCACCGCGCGGCCCGCCGTCGCCGGATCCGACGCCGCGCTCCATCCGATTGCTTCGGCGAGATGCAACGTATCGCGCATCACGCCGCGGAACGCTGCGCCGCTCTGCGCGGCCATCTGCGCCGGTGTGGCCGCGGCGTATGCGTGGCGGATCGCGTCGGCTGTCGCGCGGTTGGCGGCGGCAGTGGCCTTCGAGTCGTTCAACGCGGGAAGAAACGGGACGGCGTCGACGACGACGATCGCGCCGACGAGGTCGGGAACCATGGCGCCGACAGCGAGCGCAAGCGCGCCTCCGAGGCTATGCCCTACGAGGATCGGGTGGTCGAGATGCTTGTCCTTGATGTACCGAGCGATCGCGTCGCGCTCGGCGTCGAAAAAGCCGTCAGCTCGGAGCGGCGGCACGCCGGCAAAACCGGCAAGCGTTAGAACATGCAGATCGAATCCCCTGCCGAGGTGCGCGGCCAAACCGTTCCAGACGTCTCCGGAGGAGAACAGGCCGGGAATGAGGATCATAGTTCTCTGGTGTTCGTGCACGACACGACGGACGGCGAACGCGGGAACGGGTTGCGCCGGCGCATGCGCCGCTGAGATGACCAGGACGAGCATGGCGAACGATGAGCTCGGCCGAAGGCGGACGGCGTTGCGCAGTGCGGTAGTGAACATGTCGGCAGACCTTGAAGCGAGTCGAGAGAGGCGTGCGGGGCGTGCGGGGTGTGCTGGGTGTGCACCGCTCTGCTTCAAGGGAGCCGGCCGCGCGGATCGGTGACACCATAGGTGCCCGGGCCGTTACCTTTCCCCGGCGTCGCCCGAACCAACGATGGTTCCGGGTCATTAAACGATTCGCCGTATTCTCTCTCGCGCCCGCATGAGCACTCAATCGTACACCGTCGTTCCCGGCCAGGGACTCACCACAACCAAGGCGCCTTACATCGAGCAAGCGGTTGCCGACGGCCAGATGTATATCGATCAGCCATACGCGCTCTACTCGACCGACAACCACGAGACCTGGCAGCGACTGTATGCGCGCATGCAGGACCGGTGGACGAGGTATGGCAATCCGCGTTTTCTCGACGGCCTCGCCACCCTGTGCATCGACGCCACGCAAGTGCCGCGGCTCGAGGATGTCAATCGATTCATGGCGCCGCGCACCGGGTTCCGAGCAAAAGCGGTGAGCGGCTTCGTGCCGGCGTTCAATTTTTTCGATTGCTTGAGCCGTCGCGAATTTCCAACGACCATCACCATTCGAGACGGTTCCTCGCTCGACTATCTGCCTGAGCCAGACATCTTTCACGACATCGCGGGCCACGTGCCGATGCACACCGACCCTGCGTTCGCGGAAACGTTGGTGCGCTTTGGTGCGTGCGCGCACCTCGCGGCGGAGCTCGTGAGCACGGTCGCGGATCGATCGGAGCGACTGCGGCGGCTCACCAGCATGCAGAACGCGTTGCAGCGGTTCTTCTGGTTCACGGTGGAATTCGGCCTGATGCGTGGACGGACGCGCGACGAGGTGAAGGTCTACGGATCCGGACTGCTGTCGTCCTACGGTGAGATCGTTCACAGCGTGGAGCACCCGTCGGTACAGCGCTATCCGTTACAGCTCGAATGGGTGGTGAATCAGCACTTCGAGATTGATTCGTACCAGCCGTTGCTCTTCATTGTCGATGACTTCGACCATCTCTTCGAGCTGGTCGGGGAGCTCGAAACCTGGATGCGAGCCGGGAGGCTGGACAACGTCACGCCGGGTTCGCGTCAGATGAGCGAAGCCGACGCACAGAGTTTTCTGGAAGCGAGCCTCGCGCGCTAGCGACTCAGCGTACGGAGGGATGAACGGATCGTGCGCCCAATTCTGTTTCACGTCGCACGATTCGGCGTGCCGAGTCACGAGTTCTTCATCGTGCTCGGCGTGCTGGCGGCGGCAGCGGTGTTCGCGCGTGAAACGCTGCGGCGGGGGCTCACTGATGAGCGTTTGCTGTGGATTGTGGCCGGTTCTCTGATCGCGGGAGCGATCGGCGCAAAGCTCGGCAACGTGTTGCGGTATGTCGTTGTCACCGGCGACTCGTCGCTCGAGAGCGCTGTCGTTCGCGCCGGCCGGAGCATCCTGGGCGGGCTGGCCGGCGCGTACCTGGGCGCGGTCGTTACCAAGCGACTCCTCGGCTACACCCGAAAGACGGGCGACCTGTTCGCGCCGGCGGTCGCCCTGGGAATGGCAATCGGGCGTTGGGGCTGCTTCCTCTCAGAACAGGTCGGCACGCCCACCACTCTTCCGTGGGGACTCCGGCTCAGCGCGGATGCACTCGCTCGCGTGCCGCATTGTCCGTATTGCAAACCGGGTGTGGCGCTGCATCCATCGTTCCTGTACGAAAGCGCGTTTCATCTGATCATGTTCGCGTTGCTGCTCTGGTACTTTCGTCCGCGCACGACGGTCGACGGCGATCTGTTCAAGATCTACTTGCTCGCGTACGCGGTGTTTCGTTTCTTCGTCGAGTTCGTGAGAGGCAACGAGACGGTCTGGCTCGGCATGAGCGCGTCGCAACTGTTTCTCATTCCGTCGACGTTGCTCCTGCTCGCCTATTTCCTCCGGAACATGCCCATCGCCGGTCATCCGCCCTCATCGATTCGGGAGTCGACGCCGATCCGATTTAGTGATCGATGAACAGCGATCGTGCGCTTTCCCGAAAGCCGCGCCGGAGTAGTTTACGTGACTGAGTGGGACCATTGAGCGTGTTCACGCGCGCAGGCCTCCGGGGTTCCG
The DNA here is from genome assembly GCA_040002475.1 of bacterium. Lineage (GTDB taxonomy): Bacteria > Gemmatimonadota > Gemmatimonadetes > Gemmatimonadales > Gemmatimonadaceae > JAQBQB01. The sequence goes on from JBDUEJ010000049.1 coordinate 3,609, forward strand.
TTAAATGAACCAAGAACAACCGCCGTCTGACCAGCCTGAGCGGGACGAGCCGCATCCGGAGCCGGCATCGAGGAGCGGGAAGAAGACGTTCGCCGAGCTCACGCGGCAGGCGCCCGTCAAGAACCCGCTGCTCATGGGGTGCCTCGGCGTCGGCTCCTTTGTTGTGTTTCTCGGGGTCTTCGGCATTTCGATGATCGGCATGGTCTCGTCGGATGGCAGCATCATCGCGGGGCTCGGCGGATGCCTGATCGTTGTCCTCGCTCTCTTCTGGATTCGAGCAAAGAACGGTCGTTCGCCTGCGCTCGGCGCGGTCGCGATCGGCGCGGCTCTCGCGCTTGCCGTCGTGGGACCCTGCACGCTTGCGGTGGGCTCGCTCCCCAATCATTAGACACTACTCACAGGCCGCTGCCATGCCCGGAATGTCCCTTCGTGGCGATCGCATCCACCGATACGTCGCCGCGTTTTGTCCGCACTGCCACGACGACGATCCCGAGCGCCCACTCGACGAAGTGTCGCGGCTCGCGGGATACCTGGCCGAGCGAGACGGCCGGATCTGGCTCGAGCGAGGATGCGCCGTGCACGGCCGCGTGACATCGCTCTACGATGAGCATCCTGAAATACTGAGCTATCTCGAGGAGTGGACGGCGCCCACCAAGCGTCACACACCCGACGCGGCCGGCAACTGGGACCCGGTTCCGAGCGCCTATCTTCGCGGGTTGGGCGAGATGCAGACGCAGCACACCTGTATCCTCCTCGAGGACGTCACGTCCGCCTGCAACCTCACATGCCCCACGTGCTTCGCCGAATCGTCACCCAATCGGGCGGGAACAATCCCGGTCGATCGTGTGCTCGCGAATCTGGACCAACGCCTCGCCCGCGAGAACGGACGCATCGACGTGCTCATGCTGAGCGGCGGCGAGCCAACGATTCACCCCGACTTCGAGCGCATCGTCGAAGGAGTGCTCGAGCGCGACGTCGTGCGCGTGCTCGTGAACAGCAACGGAATCCGGCTGGCCAAGGACGATGCGTTCCTGAAGTTCTTCGAGAAGCACAACCGGCGCGTAGAGGTCTATCTCCAGTTCGACGGCTTTCGTCTCGACACGCATCGCGCGCATCGCGGGGCCGACCTCCGGCGCATCAAGGAGGACGCGGTCCGCCGCTTGAGCCAGGCCGGCGTCTTCACGACGTTGACCATGACCACGTCGCTCGGCGTGAATGACGACGAGATCGGCGACGTCGTGCGTCTCGCCCTCGATACGCCGTTTGTCGGCGGCGTGTCCATTCAGCCGCAGTTCGGCTCGGGGCGTTCTGACCGCATCGATCCGATGAATCGTCTCACGCACACCGGTGTGCTGGCGCGCCTTGGTCCACAGACCAACGGGCTCGTCACCTGGCGCGATCTCACGGCGCTGCCGTGCTCGCATCCGCATTGTTGCAGCGTCGGATACATGCTGCGCACCGACGGCGGCGAATGGAGGTCATTGGTCGGCATCATTGGGCACGACCGGCTCAAGACACATCTCGATCTGGTGGCGAATCGGATCAACGATCCGGAGATGAGCGCGCAACTGCGCGGTCTGCTCAAGGAAGCGCTGCTGGGATTGCTCAGCGAACAGAGCTCACTCACCCATCCGTCGGTTGCCCAAATTTTTCGCGATGTGTGCGAGAGTTGCGATCTCGGCCTCTCCACGCTCATTCGCCTCGCCGGCGACGCGCTGCTCGGCAACACCGTTCGATTTCGTAAACTCGTATCCGAGCGGATCAAGCGCATCACGATCAAGCCGTTCATGGACATGCATACGATGCTCGAGGAGCGGCTGCTTCAGTGTTGCGTCCACGTCGGCACACAGCGCGGAGCCTCGGGCGCCGAGCATCAATGTGTCCCCTTTTGCGCGGCGCAGGCGTGGCCGAGGCTTGCCGCCACGAAGCTCTCCGAGTTGGCGCGGAGCGACGTCGAGCGGTTGGCGCGCGTTGCCGCGGGAGTGGGCTCGTGACTGCGTTCGTGTCCGCACCCGAGCGCGACGCGCTTGGGTCCGCGTCGAAAGCGTCGCTGGATCCGTTGCGCTTTTGCGTCTACACCACCGTCGCGGTCCTGGCGTGGATCGTCAGCGCGCCGGTGATGATGATGGCGATGAGTGGACTGGGGTTCTGGATGTACTCACGAGCAATCCGCGGAGGGCTCACGACCACGAAATGCGTTCTCAAGCGACCGCGGCTCGTGTTGGGATACCTCGCCGCGGTGTTTCTTGCTGGTGCCGGGGGTGCTGCGTTCAAGATTGCCGCTGTGTGCTGTCGCCACTAGGCCCGTTTCCTCGTGGTCGGCTTGGGCTTCACCGATTGGTCGGATGCGCAGCGCGAAGCGCTAGGGCCGGACGACCGGCGCCGGAGCGGCGTCCTTGTTCGCGTCGAGGATTGCCTTTCGATCCAACTCCTTCTGCCCTTCCGCGATCCATGTCGGTGCCGGCTCGCCCTTGAGATAGTGCCCAAACCATTGGAGAATCCGCCGCTCGTAGTCGACTTGATTCTCCTTCTTCGACAGACCATGGCCCTCGCCCGGATACATCAGCATCACCACCTGCTTGCCGGCACGCCGCGCGTAATTGTAGAACAGTGATCCCTGGCGCGGATCCACCGTGCCATCGTCCGCGCCGACTTCGAGCAGCATCGCCTTCGCCGGCATCTTGTCGACCGTCGCCAACGGCGAGTTGTCGATCATTGCCTTCATGTCGTCCCACGGTGCCACTTCCATCCGGAACTGGCCCGTCTCCCAGTGATCGAACTCGGCGTTGCCGCCCTGCCAGTGCAGTTGGCCGGCAAAACTGATCATGTCCGTGATGCCCGAGCCGACGACCGTCGTCGCGAACAGCTTGCTGTGCGTGCCGAGGAACGCGGCTTCGTATCCGCCCTGCGAGTGACCGACATGCCCCACCCGCGCCGGATCAACGACGCCGCGGGCAAGCACGCTCCGCACCGCTGCTTCTACCGACTGCTGCGTACCGAGCCCCGGCTCGCGCGGGCGGAACACGATGTCCGGCATCAACACGAAATAGCCGTTCTGCGTGAACACAGTCGCGTTGTAGTAGTCGGTCTCCCGCGGCGCGATGTAGCCGTGATAGCCCTGCGTCAGCAGCTCATACGTGTACACGATCATCGGATACTTCTTCGACGGATCGTAGTTCGCCGGATAGTAGAGCAGCGCCTGCAGCGGCACGCCAATGGTGCTCTTGAAATCAAACAGCTCGACGTGGCTCCACGCATAATCCTTCTGGAACGCATTCGTCTCGACGACCGTCTTCGCATTCGCGATATCGGTGCCCAAATGAAGACTGGGCGATTCGTCGTAACGTTGGCGCGTGTAGGCAAAGACCGGGGCGCTGTCGGCGCGCAGCAGCGCGCCATAGCCCGCGTCGGCAAGAATGAGCCGCTTCACTGCCCCGCCATCGAGGACCGCGTAGCCGCTCTGTTTCGTCTTCTTGCCTCGGACCGAGAAGTACAGCGGCTTGGTGAGATCGTACGCTCGTTCTTCGGGCGACGCGGTGAACGGAACGAAGCTGATCAACCGATGGACGACGCCGTCCTTCGCGCCGTCGGTGAGACGCGAGCCGCCCGACCCGTCGAGCTTGACGCGCCACACGTCATACGTGTCGTTGAGAAGGAGTACGTCGCCGCCCTTCGCCCAGCCCGCGGGACTGAGCACCGGCCGCACATTGTTCGGATGATCGTCGTCGTGATCGACGAAGTCTGCCTTCTTGCTCGACGTCAGACTTGCCGTGGTGTTCGTGCGGGCGCCACTCGCGATGTCAACGACCCAGAAATCCTTTCCGTCCGACCACGCGAGCTTCGTCCCCGCGGGATTCGCGCCGAAGTAGTGACGCACCTTCTCGAGCATTTTCTTACGCTCGCCCGTGCCAAGATCAACCACCCACACGTCTTCGTCGTCTCGGCCGAACTTCCAGCCCCATCCGTACGGCTTGCGATCGGTCTCGGTCGCGAATCGCCCGCCCTCGAGCGCGCTCGACTGTTCGTTCAAATCGGTGCCGATCTGCACCACCTTGCCATCGGCCACGCGCCACGCGGTGAGCAACGTCGCGCGCAAGTCCTGCTGCTCCTGCGCTTTCTGTTGCGGCAACATCCTCACGTCGTTCGTGTGCCAGATCTCGACATCGGATACTTTCTCTTCGCTTTTCTTGATCGCATCGGCCACCGGCTCTCGCTTGCGCGTGCCGAAATACAGAATGTGGCCATCCCTCGACCACGACGGACGTCGATAGTCGGCGATGCGCACGCCGGCCGGAAAGGCCGCGCCCACTGACGGATCGAGACGTAACGTGGCCGACTCGTTGCTCGCGACATTCGTCCACGCGAGCAGCACGTGCGCCGTGTCCTTGAACTCCTTCTCCACGCGCGTTCGGAGGGCGGCAAGGTCTGTCGACTTTGGCCGCCACGCCAACCCACGATACTGAGACGCGGACGACTCGAGCACGCGCACCACGCCGGTGCGTGCGTCGTAGAGCTGCACTCCATTCCCGGCCCCCCCTTCCGTATCGATTGTCAACGCGAGGAGCGAACCGCCGTCCGCCCACGCCTGCTCACCCACGTTTGCGAACGACAACCGAGTGCCGGCGCCAAGATCCTGGACCAGCACTTCGCTCGTGCGCTTCCCCTCGGCGGGATACCGCGCCATGGAGATGAAATGACCGTCCGGGCTGAACGAGAAATTGCTAATATCGGCGACGGCGGTCGCCTGGCCCGTGGCGAGACTTCTCACCTCGAGAGAATTCTTGATCGGCTTCTTGTCCTTCTGCAGGCGGTCGCGCTCCTTGGGCGACACGCCAATGGCATACGCCACCCACTTGCCATCGGCGGAAAAAACGGGAGCAGACCCGTACGTGATCACGATCGTCGTATCGCGCGGACCGCCGCGGATGCGCAGCTCGTTCTCCTCATTGACCCGTGGGACAGCTACCGCCACCCAGTCTCCGCGTGGCGCGAGACGCGTAGCAGTGAGCTGTTCCCATTTGCCGTAGTCTTTCGGCGTGAGCAGCGGCTTGGCCTGAGCGGCGAGCGACGACGAAATGGCGCCGCCGGCGAGCAGCGCGATGGTGGCAAGGCGTGTCATCCTTCGGATCCTCGAGCGGGGGCTGGGAGCGTTTCGGATTCGACAAGATATCGCCCGCCCCCCAACGCGCCACAGCGCAACCCTCGGGAGGATGCCGGCGGGCCGGTCAGCGGGACGAGCCGCCCAACTACGGCGTGGCCGTCGCGAAGAGCTGGACGGTCAGCAGCGATCCGGAGACAACCAGCGCCGCTTGCCCGCCCACGGCGCCGAGCGTCCATTTCGTGGAGGCTTCGCCGAGCGCGTTGGTGACAACGGTCGACGGCGTCATGCCTCCGCCACCGCCGAGCACTTGGAATCCAACCGTCACACCCTGCATCGGCACGTTCGCATTCCCCACCACCCGCACGATGATCGAGTTGGTGACTCCGCTCCCCGCTTTTGCCGACTGGTTGTTGCCCTGCACCAACACGATTTGCACCGGCAGCAACCCGGTGGCGGAAATCGATACAGGTGCAAGACCAGAGACCGTGGCGAGAATCTGCTGCCCAGCAACGCCCGGTCCAAGCGTCCACTTTGCCGAGAACTCTCCACGCGAGTTGGTGGTGTCCGATGCGGGTGTCACCGCGCCGCCACCCGCCGCGACGGCAAGCCTCACAGTCACACCGTGGGCAGCCGCGCCCGATGAGTCGAGCACGCGCAGCACGATCGCGGTCGGAAGATCCCTGCCGGCCTGCCCCGATTGACCACTGCCCTGGACCACAACGAGACTCGCGGGACTGTTCGCCCCCGCTCCCTTGGCGTCCGTCAACGCGGCGCCACAGGCGCTCACGACCGCGGCCGCCAACACGATCCAGCCAAGTGCGGGCAAGGTGAGAACGCGGTTTGCGATTCGAGCGGGGCGTTGGCGTGGACCGACAGACGGAATCATCCTTTGAGTATCGACCAAAGGCTCGACGCCTGAAGCCAGCGTCAGTCCACAACCGGGCGGGCGTCGAACATCAATCCGAATACCAGCGCGCCAACGAGACTGATGACCGCCGCGAGCGCGAAGGCCGCCGTGTACGTGCCGGTGACGTCGACCAGCCAGCCGGTCACGGCGACGCCAACGATCCCGGGAATGGTCCCGATGCTGTTGCTCAACCCCACCAGGACGGCGCTTCGGCGTGGCGCGACATCGAGAATGCCCGGTGAGTAACCGCACCAGGTGCAGCCGAGCGCGCCGGTGCCCGCGCACAAAAGCGCCAGCGCGACGCCAGGCGAGTGCGCCTCGCGAATCGCGAGGAGAAATGCCGCGCACACCACGAGGCCCGAACACTGCATGAATCGCCGCGTCGCCGTCACGCTCACCCCGCGCTTGATCATGGAATCAGACACTGACGCGGCGACGTTGGTCGTCACGAACATCGCAATCCACGGCGCCGCCGAGAACAGGCCGGCATTCGCGATGCTCAGGCCTTGCACGTCGCGGAAGTAGCTCGGCAGCCACGAGAGCAGCACGTACAAATTCCACATCGTCGCAAACTGGCCAATGACGATCGCCAGCACCGGTGTTCGGAAGAGCCACCGGCGCATCGGCACATCGGCGGCCGAGCCGCGAGAATCGGATGTCGCCAACAGCAGCGCGCGTTCATCGGCGTCCAGATGGGCGTCGGCGGCGGGATCATTGTCGACCGCGCGAAACCAGACCGTCACCCACACGAGTCCCAGGACGCCGAACACATAAAAGGCCATCGGCCAGCCGTATCGCTGAACGAGCCACCCCGTGCCGATGAGCCCAACGACGGTGCCGATAGGGACCCCGCTCAGCAGCCGGGCCACCGCGCGGGCACGCTCGAGCGGCGGAGCCCATCGGCCGAAGAGGTCGTACGCCGCGGGAAACATTCCAGCCTCTCCGATGCCCATGCCAATGCGCGCCGCGATCAATACACCGATCGATGCCGTTGCGGCGAGCGGCGTGAGCAGCGTGAACGCCGACCACGCAAGCACCGAGTATCCAAGCACGCGCTTGCCGCCGAATCGCGTCGAGAGCAGGCCGGCAACGAACATGAACACCAAATACCCAATGAAGAACGCCGACAGCACGAGGCCCTTCTCGGTCTGCGACCAACCGAAGCGCTCTTTCATCGCAACGGATGCGACGGAGATGCTCACACGGTCGGTGTAGGCAATGATGCAGCCGAGCATGGTGAGCCCGACGACCACGTGACGTCTTCGGCTCATCGCGCGCACCGATCTATTCGAGATCTAGATATAAGGGATCCTCGGCGAGTCCAACTAGACGTGTGAACGTTACATGACGCCATGCTCCCGTCGTGTCCGCCGCAACGACGCTTTCTCGTTCTCAGACTATCGCCCCGAACGACGTCGTACGCGGCGCCCGCGATCACGATCAGGGCGAAACGCGCGCGAGAGCGCCACGGTCGCCCTGGAACTACACATCCCATGGGAGAGGCATTCGCGTATGCGCACGATTTCGCTTCATATGATGACGGCGGTGGCCCTGCTGGTTCCGGCCAGCTGGAGAGGCGGCGGCGTCCAAGACGGTCCGCCTATAGTGACCATCGAAAACCTGCGCGACAAGGGCGTCGTGCATTCCGGGTTCCTGGTGGGAACGGCAGCGGGAAGTGGAAACGGCCATGTCAGCCGGGTCGAAGTATCTCTGGACGGTCTCGCGTTCCAACCGGCCACGGGGAAAGCCAACTGGAAGTTCAAGTTCCCCACCGGCACCGCCGGGTGGAAGGACAATTCCGCACACACCGTCAGCGTCAGGGTAACGGATACCGACGGCAACGTGGCGACTGCACCCGCATTGTCGGTACGCAAGGGTCTCAATCAGGACGTCGACGGCGATGGCTTTGCGGACGTGTTGGTTGGCGCCCCGGCCTTCGACGACAGCAGAGGCCGTGTGTATTTGTTCTATTCGTCAAAAGACAAAACCGGCATCCCCAGCACCAACGACGCCAACAACCTCGATGATCCGAAAGTAAAAGTCATCGGCGGTGAAATCGGTGCCGGCCCGCAGCAGTTCGGGGCATCGACATCGATGGCGGACGTAAACGGCGACGGCTTTGCGGACCTGATCGTCGGTGCGCCGGCGAGCCTCAACGGAGCTGGTCATCTCTATGTCTTCTACGCAATCGAGGTTGCTCAAAACAGCGCGCTCGTGGTGCAGGGCAACGCGATCGACACGTCCACACAACTCTCCGGCGACGACGACCGCCTTCTTGGCCTGGGCACGTCCGTAGCCGCCGGCGATGTGAACGGCGACGGCGTCGCCGACGTGATCGCGGGCGCCCCGGGAACGCCGGGCACACCCACCGGGGAACCGGGTCGCGTATACGTGTTCCACGCGCTGCCCGCGTCGGACGACGATCCTGCGCAGGGCCTGATTCCGGCAACGGTTTTCGGCGCCAACGCCACGATCGTTGGAGGAAACAGTGGCGACAGCTTCGGCCAATCCGTGGCGATGGGCGACGTGAACGGCGATGGATTCTCTGACGTTGTCGTTGGAGCGCCTCACGGGCCGGCCGCTCGCGGTCAGCTATTCGTGTTCCACGCGGCCGCCGACGGCAGCGGCATACCAACGACGTTCACCGACACGTTCGGGGAGCCGGCAACGACCACTGCCGCCGCCAACACACACATCGACGGTGAAGAAACGAGCCAGATCGGAGCCTCGCTGACCGCGGGCGACTTGAACGCCGACGGATTCGTGGACATCGCCGCGGGTGGTCCGACGTTCAGCGACGCCGGCAATCCGAAGCGCGGCAGAGTCTACGTGTTCTATTCGGCGGGTCACGCGGGCATCCCCACCGACCCGACGATCGACGAGAACGACAACACGCCCGGTCAGCACGTGATCGGCGGCGAATTCAACGTGGGGCCGCAGTTCTTCGGCGCGTCGGTCGCAGTTGGCGACGTGAATGGCGACGGCACGTCGGACCTGATCGTCGGAGCCACGCTCGCGCTGAACGGCGGCGGAATCGTCTACGTATTCCACTCCACGGCGGGCACGGGGCTGACGCAGGGCAACGCCGTCAACGCTCGCTCGAACGGCACGCAGATCAATGGCGACTTCAGCGTCGCTCCGCAGTTCGGCGCCGCGGTGTCGACGGGCGACGTGAACGGCGACGGCGTGTTGGATGTGTTCGGGGGAGCGTCCGCGAACACGGAGGCCGCGGGCCGCGTGGTCGTGTTCCACGCGACGCCGGGCAAGGGCGTGGACGGCGGCGTCACCGGAACGTTGAGAATCATCGACGCCAACACGACGCTCATCGGAGCGGCGGGCACCTTCTTTGGTTCATCGATCGCGCGATAACCGCGAGAAAAAGGGTATCGTGCTCCGGCCGTATCGGGCTGGAGCACGATATCTGTTCTGCTTTCCTAATCGGCTCGCAGCGCTTCAGTCGGGTCGATACGCAGCGCGCGACGCGCCGGGATGTACGACGCCAAGAGCGCGATCGTCGCGACAAGCAGCGCGATGGCGATGAAGGTCGCCGGGTCCGCGGGACTCACGGCGTACAACAGGCTCGTGAGCGCCCGCGTCGCCGCCACCGCGGCCAAAGCACCAAGCCCAACTCCCAACGCGGCGAGGCGCAGTCCGCCGCCCACCACAAGCCCCGCCACCGCCTTCGGCTCGGCGCCCAGCGCGACGCGGATGCCGATCTCGCGCGTGCGTTGCGTGACGGCATACGCGATGACGCCATAGAGACCGATCGCGGACAGCAGCAGCGCGACGATCGAAAACGCCGCCAACAACGCCATGGCGAAGCGTGTTGGCGCCAGGGCTTCGTCGAGATACGCCTCGCCCGTGGTCGCGGTCCGAACGACAACGGCGCGATCGACTGCGGCAGCGGCCGCGCGCAGCGCAGGAACCATCGTGGCCGTCGGCGCCGCGGTGCGGACGATGAATGTCTGCGCAATCATTCCCGCAAGCATGTAGAGCTGGGCTGATTTGATCGACGCACGCGGTCCCGGCATGTTGATGTCGTCGACGACGCCAACCACGGTGTAGCTCCGCACGTTCCGATCTCTCTGATACAGATGAGCTCCGATGACACCGCCGTTTGGCCAGAATCGTTGCGCGAGCCCGCGGTTCACGACGACTTCCCGCACCACGCTCGCGTCGCTCGGAAGCGCCGACGGCAACCAGGTGAGGGTATCGGGCAACCGGCCGTCGACCAACGACATGTGCGCCAACCGAAAATAGTTCGGCGACATGAAGATTGTTGAAAATTCTGGAACACTTCGGAATTGTCCGGTGCCGTCGGGTTCCGTCTCCAGCGGCCCCCCCTCTCCGTAGCCGTCGCCCGGTAGCGTGCCCCAGGCAGCGTCTGTCACGCCGGGCACTGCCCTGACGCGTTCGATGACCGCGGCGCGCAAGGCGGTCGCCCGCTCCGGACGCGTCTCTCGCGGCGGCCCGAGCATGAAGATCGCCTCCACTTGAGCGAGCCCACGCGGCTCGAAGCCGAGTGGAATGCGCTGAAGTGCGACGAATGACCGCACCAGGAGTCCCGCGCCGACGAGTAGCACGAGCGACATGGCGATCTCAAAGACGATGAGCGACGAGCGCAGGCGCCGCGCTGTGCCGCCACCCGATCCAGCGCGCGTCTCGCTCCGGAGCACGTCGCCGACGAACCGCGCTCCGGCAAACAGCGCCGGCGCGCAACCAAACACGATTCCGGTGACGACGGCGATCACGGCGGTCCACAGCAGGACCGCCGCCTCGAGATGAACGCTCGCGAGATTCTCGAGTGCGGGTGGTCGGAGCGCAATGATGATCTTGAGTGTCTGCCACGCGACACCCACGCCGAGCACACCGCCGGCGAGGGCGAGTAGCAGGCTCTCGGTCAGCACCTGACGCGCCAGGCGTCCGCGGCCCGCCCCGAGCGCAATGCGCACGGCAAACTCGCGCCGTCTCGTCCACGCGCGCGACATGAGCAAATTGGCAACGTTCGCGCACGCGATGAGGAGCAGCACGCCGACCGCCGCAAACAGCACCTCGATCATTCGTGTCTCGCGCGGGTCGAGCAGGTCCTGCGCCCGCCGCACGTGCGGAGAAGTACGACCGTGCTCTCCAGCCAATGCGCCCGAGACGCTGTCGGCGATGAACTGAAGCTCCTTCGAGGCCTGCGTGGGAGAAACGCCCTGCCGGAGACGAGCGAACGACAGCGGACGATCGTTCGCCTTCATTGCGTCGAGACTCGATGGCAGCCACATGCCCGGCACCGGCTCGTGCAACCGGTGCATGCGGAAGCCACCGGGCGACATCGGCGTCCCGATGGTGGGCGGCGCAACGCCGACGATCGTATATGCGCGGCCCTCGAGGCGAACCATCTTGCCGAGCGCGTCGGCTCGTCCGCCATACGCTCGTTGCCACACGCCGTAGCTGATCATCGCCACGGGAGGCCCGCCCGCCCGCTCTTCGTCCGCGGTGAAGGTGCGGCCAAGCGCCGGGTGCACGCCGAGCATTTGCAGATAGGTCGACGTGATATACGCGGGAATCGTGTCCTGTTCTTCGCGGCTCTCCACCACGATCCCGTCGATGGCGATGGTGGCGATGCTCTCGAGTGAGTGGGCGCGCGAACGCCAAAGTCGAAGGGTTGCCGCCGTGGGGCGATCGGACTCGTTGCCCTCCCCCTCCACCAGCATCACGATGCGGTTTCCGTCGGGATACGGGAGCGGAGCGAGCAGCAGCCGGTGAACCACCGTGAAGATCGCCGTGTTCGCGCCTATGCCGAGCGCTAACGTGATGACGGCGATCGCGGTGAAGCCGGGATTCTTTCGGAATTGGCGAAGCGCGAACCGCGCGTCCTGCGTCCACTCGTGGAACCAATCAACCGCGGCGTGCCAGCGCGACTGCCGCGCCGCGCGACGCGCCGCGTAGGAGCGAAATTCGTCGGAGTCGCCGAAGCGCCGCAGGGCCTCGACCTCTGCCTCGGCCTCGCTCATTCCGAGCGCGCGCAATTCATCGACACGCATCGCAACGTGGAACGCCGCCTCGTCGTCCATGTCGGTCAGCATTCGCGCGCGCGTGCGCGGAAGCCGAAACAGTCGCCGCACGCCGCTCGGAACTCTCGAAGAGAATTTGGACATGGGTCGTCACGCTGTCTCGAGCACACCGGAGACCGCCGCGACGTAGCGCTTCCACGTCGCCGTCTCGGCGCGCAACACTCGTCGGCCGCGCGCGGTGAGCGAGTAGTACTTCGCGCGGCGGTTGTTGTCGGACACGCCCCACTCCGCGGCGATGGCGCCGCCGTCCTCCAGGCGATGGAGACACTTGTAGAGCGCGGAATCAACAATCTCGAGCTCGTCTTTCGTGCGCTGCTCGATCCACTTGCTGATCCCGTACCCGTGCATCGGGTCCCAGGAGAGCGCCTTGAGGACGAGCAGGTCGAGGGTCCCGTGCAGGAGGTCGTTGGTGTCCCGAGGCATATCTCCATCCACTAGGTTAGGGGAAGAAGATTGTGCCGGGCGCGTGGTTCGTCAAGAGCTTGCGTGCGCGCCGTCAGGCCTCACGCAACGCCTCCATTGGCGTCACGCGGGCCGCGCGACGCGCTGGAAGCCACGTAGCGAGCAACGCCACCGCGAAGAGCAGCGCGGGCGCGACCACGAACACCACCGGATCGTGGATGCTCACCTGGTAGAGAATGGACGACAGGTAGCGCGCGAGCGCGTACGCCGCCGTGATCCCGATCACGATGCCCACGGCGGCGAGCACCGTGCCCTGGACCACAATCAGTCGAACGACGTCGGAGACACTCGCGCCCAGCGCGACACGCACGCCGATCTCCCGCGTTCGCTGCGCCACCCCGTAGGCGAGCACGGCGTAGACGCCAATCGCCGCGAGCACGAGCGCGAGCAGCCCGAACGCCGACAGCAGGACCGTATTGGTTCGGCGGGGCGCGACCGTGGCCGCTGCCACCTGGTCCATGGTGCGGGCGAGGTAGATCGGCTGTCCGGGATCGACCGACTTCACCGCATCGCGAATGCCGGCGATGAGAGTTTTTGTATCAGCGTCACCGCGCACGACGATCGACAGGTAGTCCTCGCCCACCTCGGCCATCGGAAAGTACATCTGGGCCGTGGGTTCCCGGTCCAACGCGCGCGTGCGAATGTCGCCAACCACGCCGATCACCGTATGCAGCCCGAGCGGACTGTTGAAGGGCTTGCCGATCGCATCCTGGCCTGGCCAAAGCTTCTTGGCGAGCGTCTGGTTCACGACCACCACACGATGGGTGCTGTCGGACGTCGCCGGCAGATCCTCGCCACGAAGCGGCGTTCCCAGGGCGCGGAAGTAACGCGGCGTCGCCGCGAGATATGCCGCGAACACACTGCGAGTCTTGTCCTCGGGCGCGTCCTCCGGAGCCACCAGGAGCGAGACGCCAATTTCCTTGTCCATTGGCAGGCTGGTCACCGCGGCGGCCGTTCGCACGCCGGGCGCTGCGGTCAGGCGCGCGAGCACGCTGCTGACGAACGTATTCTTGGCGGCGTCGGTCGCGTACTTGGCGGCCGGTAGTGTCATACGAGCCGTGACGAGGTGTTCCGTTCGAATTCCCGAATCGATCGTCAGCAGGGTGCGCAGGCTCTCGATCAACAACCCGGCGCCGACGACGAGCATGAGCGCGAGCGAGACCTCGACGATGACGAGTACGCCACGGGCGCCGCGACCGCGAAGGCGCGTGGCCGTTCCGCCGCCGGCCTTCATGGCATCGTTCAAGTTGACACGCGACGCGCCGACCGCCGGCCAGAGTCCAAATATCAGGCTGGTGACGACGGCGACCAGCATCGTGAAGCCGAGCACGCGAATGTCGACACGCGGGGGCGCGATGGCCGCCAAACCAGCGGGCAGCGCGGCCGTGAGCGCGCCGACGCACGCCCATGCAACGAAGCAGGCCATCACACCGCCGACGAGCGCCAGCAGAGCGCTCTCGATCGTCAGCTGTCGAATCACCCGCAGCCGCGTCGCGCCGAGGACGACGCGAACGGCGATTTCGCGCTGGCGCGTGGTTGCCCGCGAGAGCAGCAGGTTGGTGACGTTCGCGCACGCGATGAGCAGCAGCAGCGCGGCACTGCCCATGAGGACGAACAGCGCCGCCTTGCTCTCTCCCAGAAGTTCGGAGCGCAACGGAGTCGCCAGCTCGGCGACGGGCGCCTCGTCCTTCGCACGCTTCGGACGGTACTGGCGGCGCAGCAACTCCAGTCGCTGGTCGGCCAGCGATTCGGTGACACGCGGTGCGAGTCGGCCGACGAAGTGCGCCGGGAAAAAATTCCGGAACGCGCCCATCACGTTGGGGGACGCCGGAACTTGTAATCCGATCCAGAGATCGGTTTGGTCAGGAAAGGCAAAGTCCGCCGGCATGACGCCGACGACGTCGTGTTCGACACCGTTGAGGCTGACGTGACGGGTGATGACGTCCGGATCCCCGGCAAACTCGCGCTGCCACAGGGCGTGAGAGAGGACCACCGCATTCCGCCCGCCGGCGATCTGCTCGCCATTCGAGAACGGTCGGCCCACGACGGGCATTCGCCCGAGCGTCTCGAAGAACCGCGGTGTGACATACGTGACCGTTGCTCGCATCGGCTGGGCGCCGCCGAGGAGATTGAGCCCGCCCGTGGCGTATCCGGCGACGCTCGAGAACACATCGCGCATCCCCACGAGGTCGTCCAGTTCTGGAATACTCTTGGGCCGTTTTGGGTCGGGGCGCAAACGGATCTGTGCGTTCGCGACCAACACGAGTCTCTGCGGCTCGAAGAAGGGCAGGGGACGGAGGAACGCCGCATCGATCGCGCTGAACACCGCGGTGTTCGCGCCGATCCCCAGCGCCAGCACGATCGCGACCGCCGCCGTAAACCTCGGTGCTTGCATGAGCTTGCGGATGCCGTACTGCACGTCCTGCCTCAGATCTTGGAACATGTCGGCTCGTCGCTCCTGTTTCAGTTTGCGCATGTCGTGCGCGCGAAGGGTTGTGGTGAGGCTGTGCGGGTCTCCGAACAGCCGCAGCGCTGCTTCTCGCGCTTGCTCGGGCGACGCGCCGCCCGCGATGAAGTCGGCAATGCGCATCTCGATGTGGTAGCGAAGCTCGTCGTCGATGTCGCGATCGACGTCGGTTCCCCAGAATTGCACATAGCGGAGCCACGGCCGCTCAGACATACGATGGCTCGGTGCGCAGCACGAGGGTGACCGCCTGCGCGAACTGCATCCACGTCGTGGCCTGGTCGCGGAGGTGCTGTCGGCCTCGGCGCGTGAGCGAGTACACGCGCACGCGGCGGTTGGTGTCGGAGACGGCCCACGTCGAGTCGACCCAGCCGCGGTCCTCGAGGCGGCGGAGCGCGGGGTAGAGAGATCCCTCTTCGATCGAGAGGGATTGTTTGGTGACGCTCTCGATCCAGCGCGCGATGCCGTACCCATGCAGCCCGTGGGTCGCGAGGGATTTGAGAATCAGCATGCCGAGCGTGCCTTGGAGGAGATCGCCTTTGTCGCGGCTCATGGTGGTGTCGGGAAGGGACGCCGACAGGATGCACGAGTAGGCATAGTCTTGCAAGGGGTGATGATGAGGCTCCCCGACAAATGCAGGGCTCGTGTGCGGACTGGCATCCGCACCTGAATACCGTTTTCGCAACCGCGGCGGCGCTCGCCCAATCCGGAACGATCATCACGACTGGACCGGCCACTTGGGTATCCAACACGCCGGCGAGAGCGGTCGTGGATGGAATGGCAGAACTACGAAACTCCCTTCCTGGGCATGCCGCTCTGGACGCGTTGAATGGCATCCCGAGCGGCAGTCCCAAAAGAAGAAAGCGTGTCGCCGCGCAGGGCCGTCGGTGCCTCGAGAGTCTCCGTGCAGTTCCGGCCGTGACCGTACACTCCGTGCTACTGCGGTGGGGCCCCGGCGCAACAATGCCGAGGCCCCCCCTGAGTGCTTACGGGAATTTCGCGCAGGGAATCGTCCCACGCCGAATCGAGTGTCCCGCGTCGTTGCTGTCGTCCGACCAGAACGCCGGCTTCAATCCGCCAACGCACAGCGAATTCGGGGTGAACGCAAACCCCTCGTTGTTGAAGTTGCCCATCCCGGTCGGACGGTTGAAGATGTGCGTCAACTTCAAGCGACCGAGGGTGGGCGAGCCCGTCGTGGTGTCGATCACAAAAATATCGGCGAGGCCGCCGCACGTATCATCACAGGTGGCCCAGAGCTGTCCGAGCTCGCGATCGAACTGCAACGCCATGACGCCGGCCGGGAATCCCGTGCTGATCGACGTGAGCTGCTTGAAGCCGTTCGTGGTGTGATTCAGCGCGTACACATACACCACGCCCGTCCCCTCGACGCCGATGAAGAACAGACCGCCGCCGTGATCCGCATACTCGGCCGGATTGTACAGATGTCCGGCGGCGACGTCGAAGAAGCCCTGTGAGAGCAGGAACGCGTCCGGCACCCACGTGATGCCTTCGATCCCCGAATTCGCCAAGAGCGGCGGAAGATCGGACGTCAGGTTCCATTCGTTCGTCGCCGTCAGTGTCGTGCTCGACCCGGTGATGTCGTACCGCAGAATGCTCGGGCGACTGACGCCGTTGTTGCTGTTGTTGCGCTCCGACGCGACGTACATGCCGGCCGAACTGCCGGTCGTGAACGTCAGATCTTCGGAGTCGGGCTCGCCGGTGCCGTCGGGATAGTGCAGTCCCTTCCCCGCGGCCCAGCCATTGCTCGGGTCAGGAATCCAGATGGAATTCTCGTTGTCGAAGATCAGGCGATAGATGCTCCCCGGCCCGTTCCGCGCGCCCCACAAGACGTCCGGCGCGCCTCCAGTACCAATCTCATATATGAGACCGCTCAAGTTGCTCGAGAACTGATTGGGCGCATCGACGGTCGCGATCTCATTTCCGCCCGGCCACGGCGCCGCGGTGGGCGGCGGCAATGGACAGGCGTTTGCCGTGCCTTTCGTCGGCGCAATCGTGGTGACGAAGTCGCCGGTGCCGTCGGCGCAGCGGCCGTAGGTCGTTGCCGCATGTGCCGCCCAGCTGAACGAATCGACGATCGAGCCCGTCGGCGTGAACAACCGGGCCGCGTCGGCCGAGCCGAGCCCGAAACCGAGCGCGTCGAACGCCAAGACGCCGTGCGCGGCGATCGTCGTGCCGGCCGGAATGGTGAAGTTGTGTGTGTCGTCGTTGTCCTTGAGCACGAAGCCGGACAGATCGACGGCACTCGATCCGGTGTTGAACAGCTCGATCCAATCCGGATTCGATCCGTCGTCCGATTCGACTTCGTTCACGCGCACGGTGATCGGACTGCTGCAGTCGTTCGCCGTGCCCTTCGTGGACCGCGTCGTCGTGAGGAACGATCCCGTTCCATCCGGGCACCGGCCATACGTGGTCGCGGCGTGGGCCGTCCACGAGAAGGAGTCGATCAGCGTTGCGGTCGGACTGAACAATCGCGCAGCGTCCGCCGAGCCAAGCCCAAAGCCGAGCGCATCGAAGGCGAGGAATCCGCCGGGGGCGATCACGGTGCCCGCGGGGATCGTGAAGCTGTGTGTGTCGTCGTTGTCTTTCAGAACGAAGCCCGAGAGATCGACGGGGGCGGCGCCGGCGTTGAACAACTCGATCCAGTCCGGGTTGGATCCGTCGTCCGACTCGACTTCGTTGACCTTCACCGGAACGCTGCAGTCGTTCGCGGTGCCTTTCGTCGAGCTCGTGGTGGTGACGAACGCGCCCGTCCCGTTCGGACAGCGCCCATACGTCGTTGCGGCGTGTGCGGTCCAGCTAAACGAGTCGACGAGTCGTCCAAATGGGTCGAACAGACGCGCCGCATCGGGAGCGCCGAGTCCGAAGTTGAACTGGTTCGCGCCGCTCCCGGTGTCGAAGACGAGCAACGCACCCGGCGCGATCGTCGTCCCGGCGGGAATGGTGAAGTTGTGGCTGTCGTCGTTGTCGCGAAACACAAACCCCGACAGATCCACGGTGCTCGAGCCGGCGTTGTAGAGCTCTATCCAATCATCCGGCGTGCCGCCGCTCGATTCGATTTCGTTGATCTTGATCGGTGCCAGCGGAACGAGCGCAACATGGAAGCGAATAGGGAGCTCGTTGGCGGCGACGAGAAACCCCGACGCGCCATCGTCGCTCGTCGGGGCCCAGCGGCCTCGCACGACGTCGACCGAAATCCCGCCGAGCTCCGTAGACCCTTGGAACGCGCGAATGCGATACGTCTTTCGCGTGATGAAGCTCGTGCTCAACAGGCTCCACGTCGCTTCGTACTGACCCACGGTGGCGTTCGCCGTGAGCGTGCCGACGCCCGCGGACGGCGTCGTCGCAAACTGCGCGATCGGCGCGCCGTTGCATGCTTTGGCAACCCAGACGCAGATCTCGATTCGTGAGGCGCCCGCCGCGTCGAACGTTGCGGCATTCGCACTTCCAGTTCCAAGTGGCGCAAGCCAGGTGAACGCTCCCCTCGGTAGCTCAAGGCGCGACGCTCCACCCGGGGTCATTCGCGCGATATTCGGCGAGATGACGGAGTCGGAACAGGAAAGCGCGGTCAGCGCTAGTACGATCGCGCCGGCCGCGCCGATGATTCTCTTATATGTCGTACGCATCGGTCAAACCCCGCTCGCGATTCGTTCGCTCGGCGCAATCGTCGCGCGGCGTCGCCAATGAGCTCCGGAGACCACGGCCAGTCCCGTCAGCATCAGCAGAATCGTGGACGGCTCGGGCGTTGCCGTGACCGGGGTGATGACGCAGTGCGTCGCGTCGGAACAGCTCTCGATCGGATTGCCGGCTGCGACTCCAACGATCTCCATGTCGGCCAGGGTGATCGTGCTGAGATCGAACGCGCGCGGTGTAAAGAAGCTGAAGAGAATGGACTGATCAGGGCCGCAGGTCTGTCCCATTTGCCCAATGCCGCCGATCGGTGCCGACGCCGCGCATCCTCCAATTCCGTTGTTGCCGAGCGCGGAGAGGAAGATCGCGTCGCCACTCTCGAAAACGCTCCAGTCCGAGGCGTCGGAAATTGTGGCACCTCCGGTCGCGGTAGGAGTCGCGAGCGCATCGACCTCGCTGCCGGGAGCGACCGCCGCCTGCCCCGTCAGGAATGAGAGAAAGTAGATACTGGTCGCGAGACTCGGCGACGTCTGCGAGCCAAGGTTGTCGATCGCGATCTGGAAGAGATTGGTGCCACCCGGTCCAATGCCAAGCGTCGATGTCAGTTGGATTGTGGAACAGTTGGTCAGCGCGCCTTGCGAGCAGGCCTCGACCGTCGAGACTTGTGAAACGGCAGCGCGCGGCACGACAAACGCCGCGGCGAGAGCGGCGAGGCTCGCCATGCGTCGCGAATTCAGGAACATCGTCATCGACTCCCAGTGTGTGGTTCGGACTCGTCGCCGACCGTCGCGGCCGGAAGGAGTGGGCGGTGATCATGGGATCGACGGCCACGGGTCGCAACCAATCATGCGCCCCCGTCACACGGTCGTTACGTGTTCGTTAACGGACGTTCTTAAAGACCACAGTCCTCACGGCGCCAGCTTGGTAATCGCCGTTTTGAGGAGCCCGTTGAGCGGACGACAAGCAACAGATCGTCTGCGGAAGGAGGTTCGGCGCAAGACACCGCGCACCGACACGCCACTCGCGCCGGCGCGAACGCCGCTCCGGCCACGCTTACGCTTCGAGCTCGTCGCGGACCGCCGCCGTTATTTCGTATGATCGCAGCCGAGCGGTGTGATCAAAGATCTGTGATGCGATGATGAGCTCATCCGCGCCGGTTCGCCGAAGGAACGCCTGCAACTGGGCGCGCACCGTCTCGCGCGATCCGACGCACGCGTTTCCCAGGACCGCGTCGATCTGCGCGCGTTCGAACGGCGTCATCTGGCTCTCGAAGTCGCGCGACGGCGGCGGCACCTGCGTTGGCCGGCCGCGTCGTAAATTGACGAACGTCTGCTGCAGCGACGTGAACAACCACGCCGCCTCGGCGTCCGTGTCCGCCGCGACAACGTTGACGCCAAGCATCAAGTGAGGTCGCTCGAGCTGCGCGGACGCCCGAAAGGTGGTGCGATAGATGTGGATCGCTTCCTCGAGATGCATCGGCGCAAAATGCGACGCGAAGGCAAATGGCAATCCCAGACGCGCCGCCAGCTGCGCCCCAAAGAGACTCGAGCCGAGGATCCAGATGGGGATCGATAGGCCGGCGCCGGGAACGGCGCGAACGATCTGATCGGGTTGCGCCGCGCGAAAATAGCCCATGAGCTCGACCACGTCGTGCGGAAACTCGTCGCCGGACGACGGCGTCCGCCGCAACGCCACTGCCGTCGCTTGATCCGACCCCGGCGCTCGTCCGAGCGCGAGATCGATTCGGCCCGGGAACAACGACTCCAAGGTTCCGAACTGTTCGGCGATGAGTAGCGGCGCGTGATTCGGCAGCATGATCCCGCCGGCGCCAACGCGGATGGATGACGTACCCCCGGCAACATGCGCGATCACGACCGACGTCGCCGCACTCGCGACCCCGGGAATGCTGTGATGCTCGGCCAACCAGAATCGTTTGTAGCCCCACGTTTCGACGTGGCGCGCGAGGTCGAGCGAATTCTTGAACGAGAGTGCCGCGCTGCCGCCTTCAACGATGGGCGAGAGGTCGAGAACGGAGAATGGAATCATTTCTGGCTGGAAACGCCCTGACGGGGCTCTGACAGTGACCGGCGACCCTGCTCGTGCAAACCGCCGAGTGTGCTTACGGATAGATCATCCGAAGAATAGCCTACTGGCGGCCGGCTGGACCGGCGCGTTTGGTTTCTCTCTGAGTTTTGAACCAGACAGCGTGGAGGCGTGTGCCCTTCTATAGACGGCTTTCGAGAGTGCTTTGGCCCGCATTCGCCGCCCTCACGCTCGCGGCGGCGGCGGCCGCGCAAGATCTGCGCGGCGAGCAGTCTTTTCGCACGCTCGCGCCGCTCTTCGCCTACGACTCGACGCTGCCGCTCCGCGCCCGAACACTCGAACGATTCGACACCGCCAACTTCACGCGCCAGAAGCTGGTCATCGATGGATGGCGCGGCTCGCGAGTGCCGGGGTTGATCGCCGTGCCCAAGAATTCAACGACGCGTCACCCGGTGATCGTGCTCATCGATGGCATCGGCGGTTGGAAGGAGCGTTGGTGGCAGGCGACGAGTTGGAATCGCGGGCGCGTGCTCATCGACAGTCTGATGGCGGCCGGATTCGCCGTGGCAATGCTCGATGCGCCGGCCTCGGGCGAGCGAACGTTCGAGAACGACTTTGAAAACGCCGAGTCGTTCGTCAAGCGGCCGGCGCAGTGGCGCGACATGGGACTGCAGAACACGATCGAGCAGCGGCGCCTGCTCGATTATCTCGCGACGCGCGCCGACATCGACACGACGCGAATCGGCGTGCTCGGGTTGAGTCACGGGGGCATGGTAACGTTCATTCTCGCCGCGCTGGAGCCGCGCGTTCGCGTTGCCGTTGCCGGTCTCACTCCCATGCAGAGCATTCCGGATGCGCTGCTTCCCGAGAACTATGCGTCGCGAGTGCACGTTCCACTTCTCATGCTCGCCGGCAGCAAGGACACCTGGTACACGCGCGACCAGACCGAGCGAGTGCTCGCGATGGTCGGCTCAAAGGACAAGCAACTCGTCTGGTACGACGTCGGCCACCGGCTGCCCGAAGAATATGCCGGGGCAGCGACGACATGGTTTCGGCGGCATCTGCGCTAGGTGGGCGCAAACACGCGGCAGGCCAGTCCTTGTACCAGAGTACGAGGGTACCGTGTACTTCGCTGTGTGGCTATTCTCTCATTATTGATCTGAAATGACAATTTCGCACTTCGCCGCCGTCACAACCCTCTTCTGCGCGGTGGCCCTGGGCAGCTGCCGCTCGGCCGGAGTCGCACCGATCGATTTTGGCGTCACGGCGCCTGTTACGCGTGTGGCGCCGGCAGAACCATTGTCTGCCGCACAGCGCCGCTGGGTGGACAGCACTCTGGCGACGCTCAGCCTGCACGACCGCGTCGCACAAATGGTCATGGTGTGGCTGCTCGGCGACTACACCAACGTTGGCGATTCCACGTACAAGGAGGTTGTGGGTTGGGTGGAGCACGACCACATCGGCGGGATCGCCATGTCGCTCGGCACGCCAATCGAGGTCGCGGCCAAGCTGAACGACTTGCAACGCCGCTCGCACGTGCCGCTGATCGTCGGCGCCGATCTCGAGCCTGGCTTGGGACGACTCGAGGGCGGACTGTTTGCCCACTACCTGCTGGATGCGGGGAGCGCCACGGTCTTTCCGCCGGCCATGGCAATCGCCGCCACGGGTCGAGACGACGATGCGTACGATGTCGCGCGAATCACCGCGCTCGAAGGGCGAGCGGTGGGGATTCACATCAACTTTGCGCCGGTCGTGGACGTGAACAACAACCCGGCGAATCCGGTCATCAACACCAGATCCTTCGGCGAAGATCCGGCGCGAGTCGGGCGATTGTCCGCGGCTTTCGTTCGCGGCGCACAGAATGCCGGACAGCTTGCCACGGCAAAGCATTTTCCCGGACATGGCGACACGGATGCGGATTCGCATACGTCGCTTCCCGTGGTGAGCGCGTCGATGGCACGTCTCGAAAGCATTGAGCTCGTGCCCTTCAAGGCCGCAATCGACGCGGGCGCTTCGATGGTGATGACGGCGCATATCGCCCTTCCCGCGATCGACGCCACCGGAGTTCCCGCGACGCTCTCGCCGAAGATCATCACCGGCCTGTTGCGAGACACCCTGCACTTTCGCGGCGTCGCGATCACCGATGCGATGACCATGGAAGGCATCGGCAAGGGATACTCGACTGAGGAGAGCAGCGTGCTGGCCGTGAAAGCCGGCGCTGACATCCTGCTCAAGCCGTCTGATCCCACGCGAGCAATCAACGGCGTCGTCGCCGCGATCGAGCGCGGCGAGATCTCTCGAGCACGAATCGACAGCGCAGCGCGTCGTGTGCTCGAGCTCAAGGCGAGAGTGGGACTGTCTCTCGCGTCGCAGGTGTCGCTGACGACGTTGCGCGAAGTCGTCGGCGCTCCGGAGCATCGCGCGACCGCCGCGCGAATCGCACACGGTGCCATCACGCTTCTTCGCGACAGCGCCGGGCTGATTCCCCTCCATGCTCGCGGACCCGCGCTCGTTGTGCAATATGCTCCCGAGACGGAGATCAGAGCGAGCAGGATCTTCGGCGCCGGAATTCGGAGCGGCCGCTCAGCGCTCGGTTCAACGCAGGTCGCGAAGATCGGACCAGGCGCCACGCGGGACCTGCTCGACTCCCTCAGTCGCGCTGCCGACAGCGCGAGCGTCGTCGTCGTCGCGATGTACGTGCGGCGCGTGGAGGGCGAAGGGCGGTTCGCGATTCCGTCTCAAGTCGCGGCGTGGGTCGATTCGATCGCGAAGCGCAGGCCGGTGGTCGTTGTCGCGTTCGGAAACCCGTATCTCATCCGTCAGTTTCCCAACGTGCACTCGTACCTCGTGACGTATGGCGTCAGCGACGACCTGGAACGCGCGGCCTTGAGTGCCCTGCTCGGCACCACGCCAATTACGGGACGCATTCCTGTCTCACTGCCGGGGTTCTTCAAGGCCGGGGATGGGTTGCAGCGCTGATCGATCCTGGTGAGCTAGCGCCTGCGTCCTGATGTAACCTAAGCGGACGCGACCGGCGCCGCCGCGGCGCCTCTGGGGTCATGGGCGTCGCGGAACGTTGTGGCGCCGTTTGTCATTAATACGATCTCGGATACACATTTGACCTACTGCCCAGCCCGAGACACATGCCCGTGCACAACGCCGCGCTTCGGTTTGAGATCGAGGCGATTTTCGATGACGCGATCGAGCTTCCACCATCGGAGCGCGGGCACTGGCTCGCCACCCGGTGCGCTGGGGATCGCCGCCTCCGCGCGGAGGTCGAGGCGCTGATCGCCACCCACGAACGCGCCGAGGGGTGGATGTCGGACGTGAACGTCGCCGCCGTTGCCGCGGCAGCATTCAAGAACGCGGAAAGCGGGCGCCGGATTGGCGCGTATCGTGTCCTTGGCGAGCTTGGTCGTGGCGGAATGGGCGTCGTCTACCTTGCCGAACGGCACGACGGACAGTACAAGCAGCGAGTCGCGGTGAAGCTTCTGCATGCCAATCCGGACGCCGCGGATTTGCGCCGGCGTTTCTTCGCCGAGCAGCAGATCCTCGCGTCGCTCAAGCACCGAGGCATTGCGGCGCTGCTCGACGGCGGCATCACCGACGGCGACTTGCCGTATTTCGTCATGGAGTATGTCGACGGCGTGCCGCTCACCAAGTACTGCGATCAACGCAAGCTTGGAATCGACGCGCGGCTTCGCCTCTTCCACGGTGTTTGCGCCGCCGTGCATCACGCGCATCAGAACCTCATCATTCATCGAGACATCAAGCCGGGCAACATCCTCGTGTCGCCCGACGGCAGCGTGAAGCTCCTCGACTTCGGGATCGCGAAGCTGCTGGATCCCGCGCTTGGCTCAGCCGACCAGCCGCGTACACGCACAGAGCTGCGCGCGATGACCCCGGAGTACGCGAGTCCCGAGCAAATCCGCGGCGAGCCGCTGACCACGGCGAGCGACGTGTACGCCCTCGGCGTCGTGCTCTACGAGCTCCTCTGCGAGCGGCGTCCCTACTACCTCGAGCGCGGCTCGCCACACGAGCTGGCCCAAGTGGTTTGCTCACGCGTGCCGGAACGCCCCAGCGCCGTCGTTTCGGACGAACGGCTGCGCAACACGCTGAGCGGCGATCTCGACGCGATCGTCATGATGGCGCTTCGGAAGGACGCCGCCGGCCGATACGGCTCGGTCGATCTGCTCTGGGAGGACCTGCAGCGATACCTCGATGGATTGCCGGTGCACGCACACCGCGGCTCGAAGGTCTATCGCACCCGCAAGTTTCTCTTTCGCCATCGCGTTGAATCGACCGCGACTGCGCTGGTCGTGCTGTCGCTCGCGATTGGCGCCGGCGTCGCGGTGAGGCAGGCCACTCTTGCCTCGCGTGAACGCGATCGCGCTCAACGCGCGTTGGCGGAAGCGGAGCAGTCGATCAAGCAATCGGAGAGCGTGACCGGGTTTCTGGTCGGACTCTTTGATGCAACCGCGCCAGTTCCCGGAGCGGCCACCGTCACGGCTCAGGAGCTCGTGCGTCGCGGCGTGAAGCAGGTTGATGCATTTCGCGGACAGCCGCTCGTGCAGGCCCGCATGCTCGAAACGATGGCGCGTGTGCACATGATGATGGCCAAGTTTCCCGACGCACGCGCTGAGCTGGAGCGGTCCCTCGCCCTCCAAAGCGCGCAGCTTGGCCCCAGGCACCTCGAGGTTGCGAGAACGCTCCTCTACCTCGGCGAGGTGATGCGACGAATCGGGCAATATCGCGAAGCCGATTCCCTCACGCGGCGAGCGCTGGACATCCGCACCACCACGCTCGGGGCGCAGCATCCGGCGAACGCCGAAGCCCTCATGCAGCTCGCAGCGATCGCGCTGTACTTCTCCGAGTTCAACGGCGCCGAAAAGATGTCGCGTCGGGCGCTCGAGATCCGCCGTACATCGCTCCCGCCCAGCGATTTACTTCTTGGCGAGGCCCTTGCGACGCATGCGGCAGCGTTGCGACGCCTGGGCAGGGACGGCGAGGCCGAGGCGGAGCTTCGGGAAGCCGTCGCGGTCGATCGCGCGGCGGCTGGACCGCAAAGCCTCGACGCCGCAAACATTCAGCTGCGTGTTGCGGAGATTGTTCTGGAAGCGCGAGGCGACACCGCGCAAGCAGAATCGCTGATGCGGTCGTCACTCGCGATCACACGCGCGGCGCTCGGCGATCATCCGCGAACGAGTTGGGCAATGCGCGACCTCGCGGACCTGCTCTCGTTGCGAGGGCAATATCGTGAAGCCACGCAGCTTGCTCTCGCCGGGCTCGAGATCCAGCGGCGAACCTTTGGTCCGCAACACCCGAACATCGCCGCATACTCGAACGTGCTGGTGGACGTGAACGTCCGCGCCGGCCACCTCGCCGAGGCAGAGCGAGTGCAGCGCGAGTTGATCGCGATCGTCGAGCACTCGTTCGGCCAGAATCACACCTCGTACGCTGGCGTGCTCGGCGACTTGTCGGATATCCTGATGGCGCGTGGGCGCTATGACGAAGCAATTGCGGCGCGGCGCCGCAGCCTCGAAATCCGGCGGCGAATTTTTGGCGGCGAGAGCTCCATTCAGGGTCTCGACGTGTCACGGCTGGCGCGGATATACGCGCGCAAGCGCGAGTTCTCGACGGCGGATTCGCTCTTTCGCGTCGCGCTCGCCAATCAACGGCGGTACGTGTCGGACACCCATCCCGACCTCCGCAGGACGTTTGGCTTCATGTCGGAGCGGTACCGGCTCGAAGGCAAACTCGAGGAAGCCGAACAGTACGCCCGTCTCGCGGCGCCGATCTAGGACTCGGGCGAAGCGCCCTCCCAATTTTTTGGAAGTCCCTCGGACGGATCTCGAGGCTTCCCGAGCGTCAGTACGCGGGTGGCGACAACGACCGGGCGGGGTTCAATTTCGGCGAGGATACAGCCGAAACCGTCGACATCCAATGCGAATACTCAAATACGCCGTCCTGGCACTCGCCGTCCTGAGTCACAGTCTGTCCGCGCAGACCCTCACCATCACCAACGCGACGGTCGTCGACGTGTCGAACGGCGCTCTCCGGCGCGGAACGACCGTGGTGATCGATGGCAATCGCATCACTAGTGTCAGCCAGCCGGCACGCGCGGCCGCGCCAGGCGCACGAGTGATCGACGCCAAAGGGATGTACCTGATCCCCGGTCTCTGGGACATGCACGCGCACGTCTACTTCGACTCGAGCACCGCCGCGGTCGCCAACGATGTCATTCTCCCCCTCTTTCTCGTCAATGGCGTGACTGGCGTTCGGGACATGGGCAGCCTGCTCGACCCGGTGCTGCGCGGCCGAGATGACATCGCGGCCCACCGAGTCGTCGGGCCTCGCCTCGTCGTCTCGGGCCCAATGCTCGACGGCCCCGACGTCAACTACGCCGCCGCCATCGCAATCAAAACGCCCGACGACGGCCGCAAGGCCGTCGCGATGCTCAAGAGCCGAGGCGTCGATTTCATCAAGATCCAATCCGGCGTTCCACACGATGCATACTTGGCCATCGCCAAGGAGGCGAAGCGGCTCGGCATCGAATTCGAAGGCCACGTCCCCGACGCGGTCAGAGCCGCCGACGCCGTGGCCGCGGGACAGCGCAGCTTCGAGCATCTGATCGGTGTCTTCGAGGCCAGCTCGCCGGACGAAGACAAATACCTCTCGCGCAAATACCTCGCGGGCAAAGACACATCCGGCCGGAAGACGGTGGGAATGTTTCTCCAGACGTTTGACGCGGCGCGCGAGAAAAAGATCATTCAACTTCTCGCGACCAATCATGTGTGGCAGTGCCCGACGCTTTTTTGGGAGCGCGGCCAATGGCTCGTCGACACGGTCGACTACAACAAGGACCCAGATCTCGCGTATGCGCCGCGCAGTTGGGTGAAGCAATGGGCGGCCGCGCGAAAGGGCATTCTTCAGTCGCTCGACACCGATCCGCTCGCCATCCGTGAGCGATTCGTCGCTCACGAGCTCGATATTGTCCGAAAGATGCACGCGGCGCAGGTACCGTTTCTCGCCGGCACCGATACACCCGCCGGAGTGGATGTGCTTCCGGGTATCAGCCTGCACCGCGAGCTCGAGCGATTCGTCGCCGCCGGCTTCACCCCGCTCGAAGCGTTGCAGACGGCCACACTCAACCCGGCGAAGTACTATGGCAAACTGAATGATTTTGGCAGCGTTCAACCCGGGCGAATCGCTGACCTCGTGCTCTTGCGCGCGAATCCACTCGAGAACATTGCCAACACGCGCACCATTGGCGGTGTCGTCGCCGACGGACGCTACTTCTCAACGACAGACCTCGACCAGCGTCGCGAACGACTGAAGCAACTCGCCGCCACAAAATGAACCACGGAATCCGCGGTACTCAGCGAATTCCGTGGTTAACACGACACACTGCTGACCCGCACGAACCTATTTCGATGCCGCCGCGAGCGCCTTGATCGCATCTGACATCGAACGAACGCGATTCGCGTCCTTCGCTCCACTCACATCGGCATCCACCTGCGCCGCGAGCTTCGTCAGCGACGCACCACGCGCCGCGCCGCTCTGCTTCTCGGCGGCGGCCAGTGCACTCGAAATCGCCGTCGTGCGCGCCGGGGCTAGCCCCTTGTTGCGCACGAGCTGATCGAGATACGACCGCACGACGGGGAACGCCGCCGGCCATTCGATCTTGGGCTGGCTCTGTGGATTGTACTCGTTGAATTTCACGAGCTTCGCCGCCGCGATCTCATTCGCCGAGAGTTGCGCACTCGGGGTCAGCTCATAAATATCGAAGCCGCGCGCCAACTCGGACGAATAGACCATTCCGTTGTAGTAGTACGCCCCCCACGAGCCGCCGATCGTTCCAGGCATTCTGCGGCCGCCCCCACGTCCGCCCGCTGGCGCCGGAACGGGTAGCTCGACCGACTTGGCCGAGTCGCCCGGTGGCGCCGGCTTGTCCACTGGTCCGCGATCGTAGAACGCGACCTCGAACGGATGGTCGGGATCCGTGAAGTCGCTCACATCGATGCCGCCTTGATACCAGCCCTGGACCATGAGGTCGCGGCCCGGCACCGGAATGAGCCCACCGTTGTGCGACACGCAGTTTTCCTGCGCCGACTGCGCAGTCGGGATCTTGAAGTACGCATGCTCGGTGTACTTCTTGTCGGCGCCAATGGTGAGCACCGTGTTGCCGCCCATCTGCATCATGCTGCTCGCCTGACAGTTCGGCGACGTGCCGCCGCCCCATTCATCCGTGAACACGACTTTTGAGCCGTCGTTGCTGAACACGGCCGTGTGCCAGAGCGAGAAGTTGGTGTCGGACGCGGCGGCAAGGCGCACCGGCTTTTCCGGATTCGACACGTCGACCAACAGGCCGTAGCTGCCGCACGCGCCGGCAAGCAAATGCAACGCCGGATACGACGTCACGTCGTGGCAGTTGCGCGGCCCGGTTGGCGGCGGAGGCGGCGGAGGCGGCGCGGTGTCCGCGCCGGCAGCGCCCCCACGTCGACCACCGCCACCACGCGCCGCGCGAGCGGCGCTCGCGGCCGCCGGCATCATGCCCGTGAAGATGCGCGCGCCCGTCACGACCTCGGCCTGCGTCGGATTCGCGAGCGGCACCTTGATCACGTCCAGTCGAAACAGCGAGTTCGATTCGTCGGCGGCATCAGTTCCGTTCTTGCATCCCGCGAGCTCGGCTTCCGGCCGAGCAGCCTGGCTGCCAGAGACGTAGAGGTAGATGACGCCTGGGTCGGTCGGACTCGGAACGATGGTGTGCGTGTGCGAGCCTTTGCACGTCTGCACGTTCTTGACGAGCTTCGGCTTCTTCGGATCGGAAACATCGAAGATGCGGACGCCGGCCATGTGAGATTTATGATCGGTCGTATCCTTGATGCCGTCCTTTCCGCAATCGGTGCGATTCCCGCCACCCTCGGCAGAGATGAAGAGCAAGTTGCCGTAGATCGACGGATCACCCTGCGATGTGACACAGGGAACCACCGCGACCCTGACCGGCTTGGTCGGATTCTTCACGTCCCAGATCGAGAAGCCGGAGAAGTTGCCCTGGTAGACGTAATTGCCCTTGAAGGCGAGATCGGAGTTGATGAACGCGAGGCCGTTCGTCGAATCGAATTCGACCGGCTTTGGCGTGAACGAAACCAATCGCAACCCTTTCTTCGCCGTTCCGGCGTCGTTGCCCTTGCCCGGCTTGAGGCCGTTGCGCGGATCGGGTCCGGTCGGATACGTCTGCGCGTGAACCGCCGGCACTTGCGACAGTGCGAGCGTTGCGATGATTGCGCACAGCCTACGAACATTTCCCATCAGACGCAGCTCCAGTAAAGGGGATCTCAAAGATTGCCCAACATTTCGTTCATCGCGTCGATCTCGGCGGTCTGGACCGTGACGACGTCGTTCGCAAACACTGAAACGTCTACGTCCTGCGCGGCGAGCGGCGTGGCGAGAAGATCCGCCACCATCTTGAGCGCGCCGTTGTGATGCTGAATCATGAGGTTGAGGAACTGTCTGTCGAACTCGGTGCCCTTGGCGGCATCGAGCGTCGCGAGCTGCGCCGCGGTCAGCATTCCAGGCATCGTCATCGTACGCCAGGACCCCGTGTCCGGAGCCGTTTGCTGGTGCGCAACGAGCCAGTCCTGCATGAGCCGGATTTCCGCCTGCTGCGACTGGTCGATCTTGTTCGCGAACTTGAGCACCCGCGGGTTGGCTTGGCGTGACGCGGCCATTCTCGACATGTAGATGGCCTGCGCGTGATGGGCGATCATGCCTTGCATGAAGTGCACGTCCGCCGCGGTGTAGATCACCCCTTTTGGGATGGTGACGGGCATGGTCATGCCGGCCATCTGTTGATGGTTGGCGGTGTCGGCCGCGGCCTTGTCGGCCTTTGCTCCTGGCGAGCAGGCGAAAACCAGCGGACACAAGAGCAACGCGGCCGCGGTGCCGCGAGACTGGCCGCGTTTGAGCGAGTTCTTCAGCGTTGTCACGTCTGACATCGGGTTGCGATGAGGTCGATCTCGGGGGAACGAAGCGTAAGGCTATCGGCTGGATAGCCCGGCCGCCAGCATGTGCGGAGCGGCGGCTGTCGGATGTACGCACGTGGGCGGTCAGGCCGTTGCGAATTGCGTCCCGAACGCCAAAAAGGTGAATCAGGACGACCCGAACAATCCGTCCAATGTCAAACCCTTCTTCTCAGTGGCCTGCCCTCCACGCATGAAGTCCCTGGTCGGACCGGCGTGCGTTGTGGCGATTCGGCATCGATGAGATTGAGAGGCGATCAAACCGGATTGATCGGAGTCTGCCGATTTTGTGGCGCTACGGCGTCGTATTCCCGATCGCCCGCCCCATCAGATAGGTCGCACCGTCCGCGGGCACGACGATGCCCGTCTGTGCACCCGTCCACCGTGAGCGCGTGCTGTTGAAGATGTAGCGCCCGTCGTAGAAATCGAGCACGGGGCCGCCCCCGCTCACCCACCAGTTGGTCGGCACGCCGGCGCGAATCGCGAACTGCGTGTCCCAACCAATGGCGCCGGAGAGATCGGGGATCTGAACGTCATACGCGCCCGCGGTGTTGAGGAAGTCGCGCGTCGTGTGCACGGTCGCGTAGCGCGCCGTCGACGTCTGCGTCACGTCGAACGAGACGCCGGCGCCGTATTCGGTGGGCAGCGTCCCCACGGCGCGAAGCCGGCCCGCGGGCGATCCCGACACGACGGTCACGGTCGGCGCCGGCATGGCCGGCCCAAACGCAATCGTGCGATCGGTCGTCAGCGTGCGTGCGTACGTGACGATCTGACGCGACGCGCGGTTCGGCGCGGCCGCCGGCGCGCCCACGGTGTTGATCGTCGCGACGACTTGATGCAGATCGCCCACAATCGTCTGCGCGAGTGGAATTCCATAGATCGTCCGGACGGTTGGCGCGCGGTCCACGCCCGGATAAAGCGCAAACGACCCCGCCGTTCCACCTGCCGTGACGAAGAACTGACTGACGCTCATCGGTTCGGAGGCGTTCACATTGTTGAACGTCCACGTCGATGTGGTTGGCGCGAACGACTCGGCCGCAGTGAAGTCGAGCACCGGAAGCGTGGACCCTGAGGCGGGATTCACAGCGCGGCGAATGATCGCGCGATCGGCGGGGATCTCGAGCGTCGCCGAAATATCACCGTTGCGCACCGCAACTACGTCGAGCGGACCAGGCGGCAGGTTCAGCAGGCTGAACGCACCGTTGCCATTGGCCGAACCGAACCACCATCCCATGCCAACCTGCGACGTTCGGAAGCCGGTGACGCCCCCGAAGTTTCCATTCACGGTGCGCGGAGTGACGTTCTGGACGAGCGCGCATTGCGAGGCTGCCCTCGCCGCCATCTCGGCCGCCGTGTATTGATAGACGGTCGTTCGATAGCCGCCCGAGTCGATCGTCACACTCGCCACCGACCCGGTCGGCGACGCAATATTGAATGAGTAAACACTATCAACGCTCGGCATCACGCGCGTCCATGGTCCGCTCCCGTCCTTCACGGCAAAGAAGTACTGGGGCGTCGAGCCGGAGCAGAACTTCCAGTGGATGTTTCCAGTGGTCGCCGGCGCCACGACGATCTGGAACGTGAGCGTACGCTCACCGAGTCCTCCGGCAGCTACGCCGCGAATGGTTGCGGTGTACGAACCCGGCGGTGTGCCGCCAAGGTCGAGAACAGTGACTGACGCGGTCGTCCCGGTCAGATTGTTTGGCGAATAGAACGCGCCCAGAGTCAGCGGCAATCCGGTTGTGCTGAGCGCGACCGCCCCTGCGAAACCGGCGTTGCGTGTGACGGTGAGCACCGGCGGCGCCGGCAAGTGATTGGACGGAAGAACGAGAAACGAGGTGACGCTCAGCCCCATCGTGAACGGACCCGCGGCTACCGGCGCGGTGATCGTGAGCGCGACGCTGGCCGTCTGATTCGACGCACCCGACGCGCTGCCGGTGATCGTGACGCTCGTCGTTCCGACCGCACTGGTCGCCGACGTTGCGAGTGTGAGGATACTTGTCGTCTGACCGGCGCCGATGGTGGAGGGAGCAAATGTGCCGGTGACGCCGGCGCCGAGGCCCGAGGCGGAAAGCGAGACCGCTCCCGTGAAGGCGCCACTCCGAGCGACAGTGATGGTCACCGTCCCGCTCGCGCCTTGTGCGACGGAGAGCGCGGACGCGCCCGCGATGGTGAACGACCCTGTCGGCGTGGGATTCGGGCCTATCCCGGCCGTTCCGTCGCCACCGCCACCGCACGCTCCGGCCGAAAGCACGAAGAGCAACGCCACCGCTCGGCGAACGCCGGCGGACATCTGGAACCACGCCCGATGAAGATTCACGCACCCTCGTCAGCGAATGAATGGCCTGCCGGGACGCGATTCGTCACCGACTCTCCCTCACTCAATACGCAAAAGGGCGCGGCCGACCGTCAGACCATTCCCGTCCACGGGCCGCCGGGCGCTAAACGCCCTGCATAGCTCATCTCTCGCGTGGCGACGAAGCCAATCTTCTCATAGAGCGGGCGACCGGCCGGCGAAGCCGCCAGCACCAACCGCACAATGCCCGCCTCGGCCGCCCAGGCGACAACGGTTTCCATGAGATGCTTCGAGACACCTCGCCGGCGCCAGGCTGGAACAGTGTACACATTGAGGACCAACCCTTCTTGCCCGAGCAAGAGACTGTCTCGCGCTACCGACGGTCGAGGAAGCAGGGATCGAAACTGAACCCCGCCGCCGGCGATCGGCAACGAGTCGGCGGCGGGATACGCAATCCATCCGACATACTCACCGGTCGGGATTGCGGACGCGAAATAGGCCGTTGACGCGCGGCGCAGGGATTCTTCGCATTCGGGCTCGATCGAGCCCATCTCACGAAACATGGCAACGCGATGCTCGGCCAGAAGCGGGGCGTCGGCGGCCGTGGCGTGTCGAACGACTACCGCGCCAGTCCAGGATGATAGGTTCATAGGTCTCAGGATGCCAGAACGCGGCGAGCTCTCAAACTGTTTGTGGGCGACGATAAAGAAGTATCATTGGTGTTCGCTGATTCGTGAGCGCAGGAGTCTCGCGGCGAATCCGTCCCTATGGCCGGACGAGACGCGCGGTCAGGTTCGCCGTGTTGATCATACTGGAACCGGTGGTGACAGTGACGTTTGGCTGCAACCAATCTCGGTAGCCCAGCTTCCGTGTCAGGACGTTGAAGCGACGCGCGCCACCGTGCTCGTGGGGCTGGCATGG
Organism: bacterium; assembly: GCA_040002475.1. Classification (GTDB taxonomy): domain Bacteria; phylum Gemmatimonadota; class Gemmatimonadetes; order Gemmatimonadales; family Gemmatimonadaceae; genus JAQBQB01. The sequence continues at coordinate 37,535 of JBDUEJ010000049.1, forward strand.
CTCGCTATCAGAAGTCAATTTCAGTCTTCGGTTGCCCGCAACCCCCTCTCAAATCACAGTCCATGCGACGGTCGTCTTGGTTGCGGCGCGCGATCATCGCGATCGTGGTCATTGTCATTGGGCTTCCATCACTCGTGCTCGCCTGCTTTCGCTTCGCGGCCGCGCGGCGCGAGACGGTATCGCGTACCGCGGCGGCGCCGAGAACGGGGCGCTTCGTTCGCGCAGCCGACGTCGAGATGTACGTGCAAGAGACCGGACCGCACGACGGCGCGCCGGTGCTGCTCATTCACGGCACCGGAGCGTGGAGCGAGATCTGGCGCCGCACGCTCGACACGTTGGCGGCGCTGGGATATCACGGCGTCGCGATCGACATGCCTCCGTTCGGCTATTCGGATCGACCGGCCAACGCGGATTACGGCGACGAAGCGCAGGCGCGGCGGATCCTTGGGGTGATCGCCGCGCTGGGGCTCGATCGCGTGACGTTGGTCGGGCACTCGTTCGGCGCGCGCCCAACCATGGAAGCGTTCTTTCTCGACGGCTCGCGGATCGCTCGACTCGTTCTCGTCGACGCCGCACTCGGGCTCGACACGACCGCCCGCCGCCCCGGATGGCCGGTTCGCGCCGCGCTTGCAGCACCGCCGGTGCGCAATGCGCTGGTCTCGGCCACGCTGACCAACCCAGCGTTCACTGCACGGTTGCTGAGGGGACTCGTCGCCGATGCGAGCGCCGTAACGGGGCCGCGGATCGCCATGTTCCAACAACCGTTCGTGCGCGAGCGCGCGACCGCCAGCTACGGCGAATGGCTGCGATCCTTCGTCACGATGAGTGAACGCTCATTGGCGACGGATCGGGAGCGGTATCGTGCCATTCGAGTGCCGGCGCTCGTGGTGTGGGGCGAGGCCGACAACATCACGCCGCTTTCGCAGGGAAAAGAGATCGCCGGTCTGATTCCCGGATCGGTGTGGGTTGGGCTGGCTGGTGTGGGCCACATCCCGGCGATCGAGGCAACCGATCGATTCAATGCCGAACTGGCCGGGTGGTTGGGACGGGTGCCGCCGGGCCGGTGACGGCTACGCGAGCCGAAAGGGATCTCAGACTCGAGGATGAGTTGTATTGAAAGTGTCGTATCGAGCGACGCCGATTGCGCCTGCCAACCGAGCGACGCAGACTGTGATGTCCCTCGCGAACATCCAACATATGGAGAACGTTATGAAGCCGATTGCCGCAGCCATCCTCGCGATGGCGCTTCCCGTCACGCTCGCCGCACAACAGCCCGCGAACGGCGCACCGGTGACCGACCCCATCGCGACGGCGTTCCGTGGGCGAATCGTCGGGCTGCATCGCAACATCGCCCAGGCGTTCGACTCGATTCCCGAATCGAAGTTCGCGTATAAGCCAACCCCCGCGCAGCTCACGGTCGGATACATCGCCCAGCACGTCGCGAGCGACAGCTACCTGTTTTGCAACAACTTCGGTGCGATGAAGGCGACCTTGCCCGCCAAGGACACGGAAACGCCGGACTCGGTCAAGGCAACGTGGCCCAAGGACACGCTCGTCGCGAAGCTCAAGGCGTCGTTCACGTTCTGTCAGAGCGCGTTGGGTCAGCTCCGCGACTCGACGATCGCCGAGCCGGTGACGATGACGTTTGGCGGCACGACGCGGAATACCAGCCGCATCAACATGGTGCTCGGCCACGCACTCGACTTGGGCGACCATTACAGCCAGATCGCGAATTACATGCGCTTGAACAACCTGATCCCGCCCTCGGCGTTGCCGCGGCCCGGGAGAGGCGGCAATTGAAGATAGAAGTGGCGGCTATGGCACTTTCGGCACGATGACCTGCACCGCGCACTGCGACTCCGCAGGGCTATCGTAGCGGTCGAGCACCGATCGTACCGTCGCCATCCGTTGAGGTGACGCCGCGACTTCGATGAGGCCGAGCGGTTCGTTCGGCCGGATTCGGATCGTGCCGGTTGGCTGGACGTACGGGCGGACAACTTCCGCCGCCTGCGCAGGCGAAAGGCACTGCAGCCGAAACGTTTCGCGAACCATCGATCGCGAAACAATGGGGAGCGAGTTCCGCGACGCCACCATGAAAAAAACTGTCGCGACCGCCGCGATGCCAAGTCCAACGCTGTAGTTGCGCGCGACCGTTCGCCGTCGGGCCGCGGCGAACGCAGTCATCGCGGTCTGCGCGACGGGGACGGTCGAGTAAATGTCGCCGAACGCCATCTGTGCGGCATGTTCGTACTCGGCGACCATGTGCGTGGCGCGATCGCAACCGCGACAGCCGACCGCATGCTCACGCGCGCGCCCGCGGGTCAGTTCTTCGACGGGGGAGGTCGCGAGCATCGAGAGATAATCGTCGCAATTCACAGTGACTGCTCCCTGTAGCATGGATGAGTGGCAAGCATCCTCGCGCGAATCGACGCGCGCGCCTTGAACAGGCTCGCGCGCACGGAGACATCCTTCATGTTCAGCATGGCGGCGACTTCGGCCGGCGTGCGGCCTTCGATATCACATAGTGTGAACACTTCACGCTGCCGAATGGGAAGGGTGTACGCGATCGTTCGGATGAGAGCGATCGCGCGCTGACGGTCGACACGCGCACCGGGGTCGGTGACATAGACCTCCTGCGT
>JBDUEJ010000050.1:0-38941 GCA_040002475.1 bacterium
CAACGATTGGACATGACGCCGAAGTCAGCACGAGCGGCTTTGTAGCATGCTTGCCTCGTGCGGAAAAGTCATATGTCACGCTGTCGCTTTCCCGTCATCGTTCTATACCAGGAATCGCGCGAGTCCCATGACTGACGGGTGGAGATGGTGTGGACCGCGCCCTTCCGCGACGGATGATCAGCGCCACCGCAACGCTGACTAGGCCAAGTGCGCCCCGAGCCAGGTGGTAATGTCCGCGATCACCGCATCACGATCGGTGTCATTGAGAGGATCGTGAAAGACGCCGTCGTACAATTTGAGCGTCTTGTCGCTCGATCCCACGGCGTCGAAGAACATCTGGCTCCCCTCGGCCTTCGCCGCCTTGTCCTTGGTGCCATGAAGAATCAAGACGGGCAGCGTGATGTTCACGAAATTCTTCTCGAGCCGCTCGTCGGCACGAACCATGGCCGCGAGCGTCTGCGTGGGCTGGGTCTCGTGCGCGATGAGCGGATCTGAATTCATCGCCTGAACCACGGCCGGGTCACGCGAGAAATCTTCGTTTTTGAGACGGAGCACGTGCGCGTGCGGCGCAACGTGCGCCAGTCCCTTGAAGACAGCCAGCGCGAAGTCCGGCGCGGGAAGCTTGAACGCGAAGCTTTCAGAAATGAGTCCCGCGAGCTCCGCCTGATGGTCGAGCGCATACAGGCATGCAACCACACCGCCGGCGCTGTGACCCAAAAGAACAACGGGCAGGCCCGCCTCGCGCGACTTGATCATGGTAACAAACGCGTGCACGTCGTCGACGTAGTCGGCGAATTGTTCTACGAAAAACCGTTCGCCGTCCGATTGTCCGCGGCCGCGCAAGTCGAGTGCGTACGTTGCGTAGCCGAGTCCGGCGAGGTGCTCCGCGGTCGACGCGTAGTATCCGCTATGCGAGTTGAACCCGGGCACGATGGCGACGACGCCGCGCGGAGCTCCGTCCGGGCGCCAGGCTCGATAGAATAGCGTGAGCGTGCCGCTCGAGAGTTTTCCAGTTGTTTGCATGAGTGCTGTGGGCAGGGTCGGCGATGGGTTGTCTTGTCTCGCCTGCAATGTCGCTCGCGTTGTGAATTACGGATAGAGAACGCTCTACTTCTCACCAATGTAGATGCTGAACAGGTGCGAATCGCCGGGATGGTTACCGAGTATCGTCCCCACGATCGCATAGCCGGCACCCGACAGCGCATTCTGCGCAAAACTCGGCGGCGGAAGCCTCACCGAGTCGGTCACAATCAGCAGAGGCCGTGGCGATGCCTGCCCGGACACGCGTGTTCCGACGAGGAGAAAGCCGTCAACGAGATTCCCCCCGACCGCAGTAATCATGTATCCCTCGCTCGCGAGACTCGTGGCCATAGAAGCCACGTTGTTGAACGGGGCGACAACGACCTTCGCATCGTATGCGGTGTTGGGATCGCGCGACCAGCCGTACGAGAGATACTGCACATTTCCGCCGTTGAAGTCGAGCGCTGTGATTACTCGTCCCTGCGAGCCGGCTTGCGCGGCGGCGCTCTGGAGCGCGCCGAGCGACACCGATCCAAACACGAGACCGAAGTCGTGTACGTCGCTCGACTGAAGGCCGGACGTCGCATAGACGTTGCTGCGCGCATCGATGAACAGCGACGTGATCACACTCGTGAGGTCCACTCCGAACGAGATCAGCGATCCGTGCTGCAACGCAGTCAGGTCGCTCTGGAGCGTGGCCAGCGACCCCGTTGAGTTGTAGACGGTATTCACATCGGGAGTGCCAACAGGCTCGCTGAAGAGCGCAAGCTCCCATCCGCAGTTGGAGCCGCCGGGAGACGGCGGCGGACAGGGTTCAATGTCGAGTGGCGTACCGCGTTGGTTGAAGTACACCACCGCGTTGTTGGCGACGTGATTGCCGAGGACACTGGCCTGCTGCGGCGACGTGGTGCCAATTCCCTTGAACCGAAGGTCGGCGGCGAGAGGAATTGGTGCCGGCTCGAGGGGCGCGGTTGACTCTCCGCATCCGATCAGGGCGAGCAGCAGACAGTGCGAGATAGTGGTGCGACAGTTGGCGACGATGCGCATTCCCATCCTCCGTCTGGGCTCAATTCCAAAATGAGCGTAACTCCGGACGGCTGCGTCGCGTCACTATGGATGCGCCTGGGCGTCCGAGACTCGACGCTGCCTGGGAGATCGCTCGACTTCATGTTCGCCGCTACTTTCCGGCGACCCTTTCAACCAGAGTAATCAGGGTCGTCGGCCAACTCGGTGTCTGTTTACGATCAGGCACAAAACTGCCAGAGGAGAACCCAGACAAGGCGCCCGTTGACCGACTTCGCCCGCGACCTTCGCATCACGCTCCGCGGCCTCCGTCGCACGCCGGCATTTACCACGGCCGCCGTGCTCATCCTCGGCATCGGAATCGGGGCGGCGGTCGCGATGATCACCGTGTCTCGCGCGGTACTGCTCGAGCGCATTCCCGTCGCCGATCCGGACCGGCTCGTCGTGCTCTCCACCTACAAGGATCCGACCGTCGAATTCGGGTTGGTGACGAAGGACCTCAAGATCGTGCGGCGCGAAAGTCGCACGATCCTCGACATTGGCGGCTACGCACACTGGGGCACGTCTCAAGGGCCGCTCGTCGATGGCGACCGCACCCTCAGTCTCGGCCGCGTCGTCATCACGGGCAACTTCTTCGACGTGCTCGGGGCGCGCGCAGTCGTCGGTCGCCTCCTGCGCGCTGAAGATGATGTCGTCGGCGCCGCGCCGGCGCTCGTGATCAGCTACAAAACCTGGCAGCGATACTTCGGCGGCGATCCGTCGGTCGTTGGCCATCATCTCTACGAGCCGTACTCGCAGTTGACGTACAGCATCGTCGGCGTGGCGCCCGCGGGGTTGGACTATCCCAACGGCGCGGGATACTGGCTCCCCTGGCCCGCCGCCGACGACCTGTCCGTCATCTCCGTCGCGCGACTCGCTCCCGGCGCAACGCCCGCCGCCGCGCGCGCCGAGTTTCTCTCGATCATTCAGCGCAGCAGCCCGGAACTGCATCTGACGGGCGCGAAGGGCCCGACGTTCTCTCACGCCATGCTCGGCGACGTGCAGCCAGTGCTGATCGCACTGAGCGCGGCTGTTCTGCTGCTGCTCGTCATTGCCTGCGTCAACGTGGGTGGGTTGCTCCTCTTGCGCGCCGGCGGACGAGCGCGCGAGATCGCGATTCGCCGCGCGCTCGGTGCCACGTATGGGGCCGTCGTCCGCCAGCTGTTGCTCGAGAGCGTCGTGCTCGCGGCGGCAGGCGGACTGCTCGGACTCGCATGCGCGGTGGTCGTGCTCCGCGTCCTCGGCGCCGTCGCACCAACTCGGTTGCCGCGCGCCGACATGATCCAACTCTCGGGCGCTCCGTTGGTCGTCGCGATTGCCGTGACATCCGCGGCGGTGCTGTTGTTTGGCGTCGCTCCAGCGCTACTGGCGGCGCGCGGCGACGTCGCCGCCACGCTGCGCCTCGATTCACGCTCCGGACACGACTCGACTTCTCGCCGACACTCTCGCCAGGCGCTCGTCGCCGTGCAGACAATGCTCGCCGTTGTGATGCTCGCCGGCGGCGCCCTGCTCGCCCGAAGTCTCGCTCGCCTCGAGTCGATCGACCTCGGGTACGAGTCGGACCATCTCACGCAGCTCGCGTCGTCGTGGCCATCAAAGAAGTATGATTCGGCTTCGAAGATGTACCCGCTCGGTGAGGACATCTTGCGGCGCTGGCGCGCGGTCCCCGGCGTCGTGGCCGTCACGCCGGTCCTCATCCCTCCGCTCGTTGGCGACAACGTGTTCCTCTCGCGGCTCGATCGAGAAGGACAATCGGTCACCGAGCGCGCGTCAAACCCGATCATTCCGGAAATGACGGGCGACCGAGAGTATTTCCACACCTTCGGCACGCCGCTCCTGCGCGGCCGCAATTTCACCGATGCCGACCGCGAGGACGGGGCACCAGTGGCGATCGTGAGCGAGATGGCGGCGAAGCGTCTGTGGCCGGGCGAGGATCCCATCGGCAAGCGAATCCATTATCTGCTGCCCGACAGCGCCGGCTGGCGCACGGTGATCGGCGTGGCCGGCGACGCGCACGTCCGCGCGCTGCGCACCGCCTCACCAATCGTCTACATCCCCTGGCGGCAGTTAGACTTCTGGCAATTCAATTTCGCCATTCGAACGCGCGGCGACATTTCAGCGGTTTTGCCGGCACTGCGGAGAGAGCTGACGGCGGTCGATGGGCAGCTCAAGCTGTGGTACGTGCATCCAATGGACGAGCTCCTCGCGGAGCCGCTCGCGCAACCTCGCATGAGCGCGTTCATGATGTTGGTCTTCGGTGTTGCGGCGCTCGTGCTCGCGGCGATCGGCCTGTACGGACTGATGGCGTCCGTGGTGCGCGAGCGTACTCGCGAGATCGGCATTCGCATGGCGCTCGGCGCGACGCCTGAGCGACTCCGGCGCGAGGTGTTGGTGCAGGCGCTCACGGTATCGGGCGCCGGAGCGCTCGTCGGCGTCGTCGCTGCGTTCGGGACATCGCGACTCCTGTCGGGGATGCTGTTCGAGGTGAGCCCAACGGATCCGGTCGCAGTGGTTGGAGCGTGCGCCGTGTTGCTCTGCGTCGTACTGCTCGCCGCGTACGGCCCGGCGCGGCGAGCAACGAGGATCGATCCGGCGAGCGCGCTCCGGTCCGATTAGGGGCGGACCTGGCCGACGTTTTAGCACAACTGCTGTGATCATTCCAGTTGAGATGACGAACAGCCAGCGTAATTTGCGCTGCGCCCTGCCTCTCGGCGAGGATGCGTGCGGACGCTGATACCAATACCAAATCTCTCAGGAGTAGTGTGCGACGCCTTTTGCTTGCGCTATCTATTTTGAGTGCGACCCTCGGCTGCCACGCTGCACCGCAGACTGCACCGACCGCGTGCCCGAATCCGTTCTCGGCGCTGCCAGGGATTCAGTCGCCGGGCATTCCGATTCACTCGGCAGCTTCTCCATCGCCGGCGTGCGCCCCGGTCGCTACAATATTGCGGTCGCGGCGGTGAACTATCGTTTGCTGAGGAGTTCGGTTTCACTCCATGGCGCTGTGGACACGGTCCGTGTTGTGATGCTGGGTGGACTTCCCCACCGATCCCCGTGTGTTCGCCGCCGCCGCCGCCGCCGCCGCCCTGCTCGAAAGCCGGACTAAGATCATCCCTCCGCGAACAAACCCTTGGTCAGCGGCGCATGCAGCGGTCTCCATGCGTGAACAGGATCATCGCGCAATGCGCCTTCGGACCAAACGATCGCCGGCTACTCTGCCGCAACGTTGATGGAGCGTTCGGCAAGGGCCGTGAGATCGAGATCCGTCTGCTGCTCTTCATCGAGCGTCGTTTGGAGCAGTGCTGCCTGATCGGCGTAACCGAGGGCCTTTGCCCACGTACGCACCGTTCCGTATCCAGCCATCTCGTAGTGCTCAACGTGCTGTGCGCAGGAGATCAGGCCGGCGTCGAGCACTTCGGCCTCCGGCTTTTCGCCGATGAGCTCTTTCGCTTCCTTGATCACGCCCTCCATCCCCACGCACTTCTTGCCGCGTGGCGATTCGTCGAGCTGTTTGCAAATTCGTTCCAGCCGGCGCACGTGACCCTCCGTCTGCTTCAGATGCTTGGCAAATCCCTTTTTCAGCGTCGGGTTTGTTGCCGCTCTGATCATCTTGGGAAGAGCCTTGAGAATCTGATTCTCAGCGCTCCAGAGGTCCTTGATTTCGTCGACGTACAGCTCGTGCAATGTTTCCATCTGCATGTGACAATCCCTCCGAAAATTTGTCTCGAGTCGAACAGCGATTTAGCGGCCGTAGCGCAATTGACATACCGCAGCCGCTGTGCAACCACCTACACAACGAACATGCCGATGGCGGCCGCAAACATGAGCACCGTGGTCAAACCGACCACCGCACGACTCGCGACGCTGATCGGTTGGCCGTGCATGAGCGCCTTGTCGGACGCTGCGATCAGAATGCCCGCCAACAGAAACGGCGCGAGCACGCCGTTGATCACGGCCGACCAATACAATGCCGACACCGCGTTCACTCGGAGAAAATCCATCGTGACACCGAGACTGACCGAGCATGCGAACGTGGCGTAAAAACCGGGAGCGTGCGTGTAGCTCTCGTCCATGCCTTGTCGCCAGCCGAAGATCTCGGCAAAGGCGTACGCGCCGGCGCCCGCCAGCGTCGGGATAGCGAGCGCCCCAGTGCCCAGGAGTCCGACCGTGTACAACAGCGAGGCGAACTTGCCGGCAAGCGGCTTTAACGCTTCGGCGACCTGACGCGACGTCTCCGGTTTGGTGACGCCCGCGCGGTGCAGCGTGAGCGCCGTGGCGAGGATGATGAAGAACATCGCCAGATTGGAAAAGAATGTCCCGATCGCGATGTCGATTCCGCGCATTGTAATTTCGTCGCGACTCGCGCCGACGCGATCGATCACGCGACGCCGGCCAAGCGCCTTTTCTTCCTCGACTTCCTGCGACGCCTGCCAGAAGAACAAATACGGGCTAATCGTCGTGCCGAGTATTGCGACGAGGGTGGCCCAGGCGCCCGCATTCGACGGCAGCCGCGGAATGAATGTGTCGTGCGCGACGGTGAGCCATGGCGGTCGCAGATAGAGCGCCGTGATCACGTACGCGACCAGAACAAGGGCAAGCCACTTCAACACACTCGCGATGGTCGCGTAGCGCAGTCGAATTGTGGCGAAGGCGATCGCGATCCCCAGCACGATCACCCAGACGTGCGAATTCACGCCGGTGAGCAACGACGCCGCGTCGGCCATGCCAGTGAGGTCCGCGCCCACATTGATCGTGTTGGCGACGAATAACGCAATCGCCGCAACCACGAGCACCGGACGCGGAAATTTGTGCCGAAGCGCTCCCGCGATACCGCGCCCGGTCACCATACCAACGCGGGCGCACATGGATTGAACGGCCATGGTCAGCGGCCAGGTGAACAGCGCCGTCCACAGAAAGGCCGTGCCGAATTGCGCTCCGGCGACTGAATAGGTCGCGATTCCCGAGGGGTCGTCATCGGCGGCGCCCGTGACAATTCCCGGTCCCAGGCTGCGGAAGAACGCCTTCGGACCCGCGCCTTGTTGTTTGGTCTCGCGCGGTTCGAGTCGGCGCTCCGCCTCGCGCACATTCTCCGATTTGTCAGTCATCCTGAAATCCCACGACTCCAACGATGAAGGCCGACAACGTGAGTGAGGTCAGTGGCCGTCGGATCAGCCACCGTCTCCCACTCTACACGACCCGCTTGTTCGTTATCAGTCGAACGAGCCACACCAGGATGACGGCGCCGATTGTTGCCACGAGGATCGACCAGAGCATTCCGCCGCCTGCGCCAACCCCGACGGCGTTGAACAACGTTCCGCCAACAACACCGCCAACCAAGCCAAGGATGAGATCAACGAGAATCCCGTAGCCCGAGCCCTTCATCAGCTTTCCGGCAAGAAAACCGGCAATGATTCCAACAATGATGGCGTAGAGCATCGGATGATCCTGTGAGAGGATATTCGGTTCGATCGCCATTGGTAGGCAAGCGCCGTGCCCGTCTCAATTGGATCGACTCCGCTGGATTCGATCCTTCACTCACCTACGCGCCATTCCACTCCGCTTCACTGAGGAATTGGCCGCCGATGCCGGTGCGGCTTCTGAGGTCAACGAGTCGGCGTACCAAGCTCTGAATCGAGCTCGCGCATCGCCGCCTCATAGTAGCGATCGGACGGCGGCAGCTCGCGGGTTGGCTGTGGCGCCGGCTTTGGCGAACCAAAGAGGCGTCGCACGACGGCGAACACGCCGTACCCGGCGAGGGCCAGACACGCGAGCTTGAGCGCGACCATCGCAAGAGCCAGCGCGGTTCCAACCAGCCCGACGGTCAGGCCCAGGACAACGACACCAACTGGAATCGCAATCGCGAGTCCGACGATCACTTTGAGCAAAGTCCATACGATGCGCATGACAGCCTCCGACCGATGTAGGGCCCGACTGTCCGTACGAGATCCGCATCGAGGAAGTTTCTCCAGGCGGTGGGCGGCACACTCCGGCGGCAGGCGCTCGGGATGATCCCGTGGTTCCACGAGGGGATGCGCGCTCATTCCTTGGGGACATATTCGAGCACTACAGTTCCGCTCTCAAAGCGTTTCACGTCCGACAACTGCAGGTGTCGCGCGGCCTCGAGCCCCTCGAGCAAGTGCGTGCCGTGGCCGAGTACGAACGGATAGAGAATGATGCAGAGGACGTCAATCAGCTTGTTGTCGAGTAAGACTCGGTCGAGGGGACCGGTTCCGTATTTTACAATGTCCTTCCCTGATTGATTTTTGATCTTCCGAATTTCGTCCGCGATGTCACCGTGGATGACTGCCGCGTTCCACGATGCTTCCTTGAGCGTGGTCGACGCCACGTATTTCGGAATGCTGTTCATTCGACTGACGAAATCCGCCGGTGCACCTTTGCCCGATTTCGCCATCTCCTGATACGCTTGCGACAGCTGTTCGTACGTCTTCCTGCCGAGCAGGAGTGCATCGGCCGCGAAGAGACGTTCCTTTTGGTAGTCCTGTTCTTCGCTGGCACCAAAGTAGGGCTGCGCCGCTTGCGTAAGGTCGGGCGCGTCCATGACGCCGTCGAGGCTCATGAACGTGATCTCGATGAGTTTTCTCATTCCGTTCTGTCTCCCGTTGACGGCGGACTGTTGCGTACTTCGCCTGTTCAGCAGCGAGCGTAATAACAAATTGCATGCCTTCGCGTTCTCTCAGACGAAGTCGAATCGACTCCCTGATGCGCCGGCTATTGCAAGGCAATTGTCTCCTTCCCCGGAGCCGCGCCGGTCGCCGTCGAGACAACGATCACCGGGGGCGGCTACGACAACTTCCCCGCTCTGGTCTCCGCGTGGCCACCGGATCATGTTCTCGCGGCAACAAGACGCTATTGACGAAGTGGTCTACACCGGTGCCTCGACCCCAGCCTTGTACCACGCGCGGGCCATTGGCCTCGTGGCCGCCAATTCCGAGACCTGTCCTGTCGGCGGGCCGCACGTGGCCGCCAGCCTCGCTGCTTCCGCCTCGCAGCATTGCAGTTTCTACATGACCGTGCCGTTTGTACTGGCGGCCGTTTCTGAGATCGCTTTGCTGACGACGAGCACCGTTCCGGCGAACAGCAGCGTGTCGAAAATGAAGTTGATCGCCGTCACCTGCTGTTGAACGTTCCCGGCAAGGAAGAACTGAGGCACGTAGAGACCGAGCGTGAGCAGCAGCATGAGCAACCCGCCCAGCGCGGCCGCAGTGCTTGCGTATCTCCGAACAAACATCCCGATGCCGAATGCGATGAGCAGGAGTCCGGTCGCATAGGAAATCGCCAGCGGAAGCGGGACCCACGCCGCGGTGAGGACCGGACTCGGGACGCCCGGCGTGTACTCCGGATGAATGACGTGCTGAATACCATATACGACGAGGACACCCGCGATCCAGATTCTCGCGACCGTCGCAATCGTATTCGACGAGTGCGGCGAGCGGATCCTCGTCTCGGTCGCAAATAGTGCCAACGCGCCGATCGCGAACGTGGCCTGGCGTGCGGCCAATATCCAGCTGAGCATCGCGGGACGTGCGATCGCCGCCGGAAGATCCATCAAGAGAACGAATAGCCCGAACATGACGGCGAGGCCGATCGTCGACCACCGAACGTACCGTCTGGCGACAAAGCTCAGTGCGGCCGCGAGGTGCGCCACGCCAACGAAATAGGCGATGAACACGCGCGCCGGAAGCCATTTCGGCACGAGCGTGGCGAGACTCGTCGCCGCCGTAAAGTGCTCGCCGGCGAATGCCGCGATCGCGGCAGCGACGAAGACCGGGCCGAGCGCAACGAGCCCGAACGCTTCGCGGAGACCGACGGTGCGCACGTCTCGCCGATACGTTACCAGCCCGGCGGCGAGAACAGAGAGGCCCAACAGCGTTGGCCAGAATACTGTTGCAGTCATGGCGCCTCGCGGGCGGAATAGGTATCGCGAGCGACCCTCGAGATCCGGGAATCTTCGTGATCTCGAGGGGGACCGCTAGTCGTCGACCTCCGCCCGATTGAACGCATACAAAGGTCTTACCAGCGCGCTCGGCGCGGGTCGTCTTCTTTCGTTACGTCGTCCCGATTACTTCGGCGTGACGCGAAACAGCCCACCCACCTTGGTATCCTCGATCAGCCACAAGGCACCGTCCGGACCAACCGCCACGTCACGAATTCGGTGGCCGACCGCCCAACGTTCCGCCGGCGCTGCCCCGCCCTTTCCATCGAACGTGATGCGATTGAGCGTTTGCGTCGCCAAGCCGCCCATCAGCGCTGAACCCTTCCACTCCGGAAACATCGCGCCATTGTAGAACGTGAGACTTCCCGGTGCGATGATGGGCGTCCAGTAGATGATCGGCTTGGTCAAATCCGGACGTTCATCGGGACTGGGGATCGGCACGCCATCGTAGTTGGTCGCGTACGACGCGAGCGGCCACCCATAATTTTTCCCGGGCTCGATCAGATTCAATTCGTCGCCGCCCCTCGGTCCATGTTCTACTTCCCATAGACGGCCGTCGGGCGCGAACGCCAACCCGTACGGCGTGCGATGCCCAGTGCTCCAGGTTTCTGACGGCGTGAGGTTGGGACCGGGAAACGCGTAGGTCGATACGATAGGCGCGGTCTTGGCTATTTCCGTATTGCGTGGCGGATTGATGATCGGGAGTGTCGCGGCTCCGGTCTTGCCCGCCTGCGGATTGCCGGGCGCCGGTTTGCCGTCGAGCGTCAGTCGCAGAATCTTGCCCAGCGGCGAGTCCGGCTCCTGGGCCGGTGTCATGCGCTGCCGGTCGCCAACCGTCAGAAAGAGATATCGTTTGTCGGCGGAGAACGCGATCGCCGCGCCGAACTGTCCACCTTTCCCGCGGGCGCCATCGCGCCACAGAACCTGCAGTCCGTCGAGACTTGCCGAGTCGCCGTGGTCGGGGATGTTCAGCTTGGCTCGTGCGAGAGCGAGACTCGACCCACTGTCGCCCGGTTCCGCGTAGGTCAGATAGATGCTGTGGTCGGTCGCATAGTTCGGCGATGTGTAGACGCCGAGCATGCCGCCCTGGTTCGTGAGCAACGAGGCCGGGACCTTTGCGACCGGCATCTTCGCGCCCTGTTGGGTTACCACCCAGACCGGACCCGGCTTCTCCGTGACGACCATGCGTCCGTCGGGGAGAAACGCGATACGCCACGGCAGGTTGAACGTCGCCACCTGCGTCATCGTGAACGGTAGGTTCGCCTCGGGCTTTTGTTGGCCCGCATTGACCTGCGCGCGAGCCGCGGTGGGCACAAACGCCAGCAGCAGTGTGGCAACGCCGAACATCTTCATCGGATTTTCCTCCGTGAGTTTTCCGCAGTGGTGCTGAATTCTAACTCTTTTTGCGCGTCCCCGATTCGCTCTCGGGGATGGCCATAAGTCCGAAAGGTCCCGTCCGACACACACGCGGATGCCGTCGGCGTCCGACATGGCGAACAACGACGGACGCTGGCGTCCGTTCGCCTGCCGATGGAACTTCCGAGGGTGCCCGCTGCTTTGCGCTGCATGAAAAAGCCAAGCACGTTGAGCTCGTGGACCGTGCGTCGCGCGCAGCCGGGCGACCGCGCGCAGCTTCTCGATGTCTGGGAGCGGTCCGTTCGAGCCACGCATCACTTTCTCACCAACGACGATGTCGTTGCGCTCCGACCGCTCGTCGACCAGGAGCTAGCGGGAGACGCGGTGGATTGGTGGACGCTGCTTTCGTCGGAAGAAACGATCGCTGGATTTCTGGGATTTGCCAACGACACGATCGAGGCCCTGTTTATCGACTCAGAGCACCGGTGTCGCGGCGGAGGCACGTTCCTCGTGAGTCACGCGCAGAGTCTGGCCTCAAGCCGCCTGAGCGTGGACGTGAACGAGCAGAACCCAGCCGCGGTGGCGTTCTACGCAGCGGCTGGGTTCGTTGTGGTTGGACAGTCGCCGACAGATTCTGGGGGCCGGCCATTTCCCCTTCTGCATATGAAACGAACAGGGCCGAACAACGGGTGATGCGCCGAGCCCAACGCCAGGCGGCGATGAGCAGTGAGATGATGATCTCGATGGCCTTCGCCTCAGTAGAGACACCGGCGCGCGCGGAACTCCGGTGCGCGACGATGGAACTTCTCGGCGCGGTCGGGTCTTTGCGCTCTGGTATGCTGACCTCACGCCACTCTGTTCCTATGTCGCAACCCCCCGATACGTTCGTCGATGAAATGATGGCGCCGCTCGAAGCGCTGATGCGGTTCGCGCGCTCCCTCACGCGCGACCCTGCCGACGCCGACGATCTGGTGCAGGAGACGTATCTGCGCGCCTTTCGAAGTTGGAGCACCTATCAACCGGGCACCGGCGCTCGGCAGTGGCTGTTCACCATTTGCCGCAACGCCTATCTCCGGGCCAGCCGTCGCTCGCTGCGAATGGTGACGGTGGAGGACGACGCCGAGCTGAATGTGCTCGCCAGCGTTGGCCTGCATGTCGCGGCGCAGAGCGGGGGCTACGACGACATCTTCGATCGCGCGGAATTGCGGGCCGCGATCTCGACGGCTGTCGCCAAGCTCCCTGACGCGCATCGGGTGGTGGTCGCCATGATCGACGTCGAAGGACGGAGTTACGCCGAGACGGCCGACGCGCTGGAGATTCCCGTTGGAACAGTGCGATCGCGGCTGTTTCGCGCGAGGCGGATCCTGCAGGAAGACCTCATCGAGTTTGCGCGCGACGCCGGCGTCGTGCGGGACGTGGAGGAATTCACATGATTGAGACGCTTGACTGCCTCGCGGTCGTTCGACAGCTGTGGGACTATCTCGACGACGAGCTCTCGCCGGAGCGGTGGGCGTCCGTCGAAGCGCACCTCTCGACCTGTTCGGGATGTCACGAGCATGTCGTCTTCTGCCGTTCGCTCGTTCAGGGAATCGAGTCGATGCCCATCGATCCAAGCGAGGTCGCGGCGATGCGCAAACGAATCGAGGCCGTGCTGGCCGGGCCCGGGGAAACACCCACCTAGCGAACCGACGAATAGTCGTTCTCGCGTTCGCGTCGGCGTGGCATTGAGCGCCAACAGTTCCCCCGTGAGGCTGTCGCTCGCAGTGGCGATACGAGATGGGTTCCCCGAGATCCATGTGCGCCCGCTTCGTGCATTTATGCTATCACTGTACGTCGCATCGGAGTATCGCCATCACCGGCGCGAAACATGCGAAGCATGCCGCGACCCTTTACCACCGGCGAGGAACGAGGTCATGCGCAAGCTCAAGCTACAAACCCACGTCACGGTCGACGGATTTGCCGTCAGCGCCGACGGCAAGGAGTTTCTGACAGGCATAGACGATGAGGGCGTTCGCGCGTCGGAAAACCACCTCATCGACACGAGCGACACGATCCTGCTCGGCAGAAACATGACGGAGGGGTTCGTCACGTATTGGGAGGCGGCCGCGTCAAAGCCCGACTCTCCTGAATACGACTTCGCGCAGAAAATGGTGCGTACACCAAAGATCGTCTTTTCACATTCGCTCAAGACCGTGAAGGGTCAGAACATTCGCGTCGAGAACGGTCCGCTCGTCGAGGCCGTCACTCAACTGAAGAATGAGCCGGGGGCGGACATCCTCGTCTACGGCGGCCCGACGTTCGTGGCTTCGCTCATCACGAACAAGCTGATCGACGAATACCATCTCTTCGTCAACCCGATCGCCGTCGGACAGGGCCGAGGCCTCTTTCCGCAGCGGACGCCGCTGACGTTGGTGACGTCAGTGGGACATCCACGCGGTATTGTCGTGAATACGTACACGCCATAGAACGAGGCGTCCCTCGCTCACTGAGAAGCCAGCATGGGTATGCCCGAGTTGCGGATCGCCGAGATATTCGCATAGGCGCTCCCGGCGGCAGCCTCCACACCGGCGTCGCGGTGGGCGCGACGAGATCCGATCGTCCGTTTCACCGGCCCGGCGCGGCGGGATCGACGTGCATCACGGCCATCATTCCAGAGCCCAGATGCTCGGCGATGTGGCAGTGAAGCATCCACGCCCCCGGGTTCGACGCGTCGATCAAGAGATCAACCGTTGAGCCAACCGGAATGAGGGCCGTATCCTTCCATACGAGATTCCTCGTTGCCACTCCGTCGCGCGCCACGACAAGCATCCGCTGTCCATGCAGGTGAATCGGGTGTTGCATTGGATGGAACGACTTTGGGTCATTGAAGATGCGCAGCTTGAGAACTGATCCCTGCTTCACCCGCCAATCGATGTCCATGTTTTCTTTCCCGGCTTCGTCGCGCATTACCCAGCGGACCTGACTCGCCGTCGAAAGCCAGTTCATGTCAGGCATGCCGTCGACCCATTCCACCGGCGCGAAGTACGCCGTGTCGACATTCATGAACTGAACAGTCGCGAGCGGCAGCGTGTTGGTGACGACGGTCAGCGTGAGCGACTTGTCGGGAGCCCGCTGAAACTCGGCACGGTACCGGTCGACGTCACGCTGGACGGTCTCGTTCGACCGCAACGTCGCGAATTGCTTATTGAAGTCCGGTGCCGCCGGGGCCGCGTCGACGGTGATCGAGCCCAAGGTGTCGACTTCCGGGACGAACTCTCCCTCGAAGTGGTTGATCGCCTGAATGGCGTTCACCATGACGTATCGGCCGGGCTTGTCGAACTTGACCTCGACTACGTATCGCTCGGCCGGTGCGAGGGGAACGCTCGGCACTCGCTCCTCGTGCTCGAACCGACTGACGTCGGACGCGACCACTTTGATCGGCGCACCGCCAAACGACAGGTTGTACGTTCGGGAATTCGAGACGTTGGTGATGTAGAACCGCACCACCGCGCCGCGCTTGACCTGTAGGCCGTATCGCGGTTCGCCGTTCACGAGCAGCACGTTGCCCACGCGCCCCATCAGCGCAAAGTCCGGCGCCTCCTTGCCGAACGGGATGAGCGTGTCGCCGTTCACGAGCAGGTCGCTCAGTACAAGCGGCTCCTCGCGATTCACCGGCGAGTAGTAGTCGCGCTCGGGGGAATCGACGAGCATGTTGCCGTACAGACCCATGGCCTGTTCGATGTCTTCGCGCACATGCGGGTGATACCAATAGATGCCGGCGTCGGGAAAGTGCACCGTGTACGTAAAGTCTTTGCCGGGACTCACCGAGTCCTGCGTCAATCCAGGCACGCCGTCGAACCGATTGTCGAGGCGCACGCCATGCCAATGGACAGTGCTCGCGAGATCGATCCGGTTGTGAAACCGGACGGTGATGGTCGCGTTCTGCGGGACGCGAATGAGCGGGCCCGGGACCATGCCGTTGAACCCGTACATCACGAATGAGCGTCCTTTGATCGTCCGGCGGACGAGGGTCGCCGTCAGGTCCAACGTATCTCCGCTCTTGAGCCGGGCCACACGGCTCGGCCTGGCAACCGGCAAGCGCTTGGGGTCCACACCGGCACCCGGCAAGAACGACGTCACTGGCGGTGTCAGTCCGACCAATCCGGGAATCATCGGCATGCCCTTAGGCATCGGAATTGGCATTGCCATGGCCGACGAATCCTTTGCGCCGGCCATGCCAGGCATTCCTGGCATGCCGGCCATTGGATCCGGCTTCTTGGGCGGAGTCTTCGGCTTTCCTTGCGACATCGCCGCGGCAGGCATAGCAACGGCGAACGCGATGAGGAATCTCGAAAGCCGGCTCACGGCGGAATTCCGCGAAAGAGCGGGTGGCTCAAGAACGTCTGCAGCCATCCGCTCGGCGACGTCCCGTGCAGCACCGTCGGCCCCGAGTGCGTTGTCGGCGTTGGACTCGGTTCGGCCGTGATGACAAAGAGAAACTTGTTGAGCTCGATCTGGCCGACGGTGCTCTTTCCGTTCGAGACAGTACCGAGTCGGCGCCAGGTCGTGAGATCGGTGGTCGTCGCCCACGCGACGTACGCCTGATAGGCGCCGAGGGTCGACGGCTCGGGCAGACCCGATACGTCGACCTGCACGTCATAGCTGGCATGCCCGTCGGCCGTGACAGCGATGCCGAACGGCGATTGCGCAAAGACGAGGCGCGCCGCGCCGTGCGCGGCCGGCGCCTTGGGCGTGTTGAGGAGGGCGATGTCGAACGGGCCCGCAACGGCGGCGACAGCAGCCGTCGCGCAGAGGGCCCGTCCGATCCAACGCACTGCCATCACTGCTTCACGGGGCCATCAGTCATGTTCTTAGTCGTATGCTCAGTCGTGTGCGGCACAATCGGTTTGCCTGCCGGCACGGGGCCGTGATCAAAATCCTGGACGCTGGAAATATTCGGCTGCCCAAAATCCTTTCCGTTCCAGCCGCTGAACCCGTCGAGCTTGAACAGCCAGAGTCCGCTGCGCATGTCGGAGAGCACGATGAGGCCGTCGTAGTTACGTATGTCGACGCCGAACGCGCCCTGCTCCACGCTCGTTCCCTGCCAGCCGTTCTCCGGCGATCCGCCGAAGCCCTTCTCGTGCTCGCACTCGCACGTGAACCAGTGGCCTTCGGTCACGGGATTCTTCGGATCCTTGAGGTTGAACACCTGCAATCCGTCCTCGTAGGCTGACACGAATACGTACGGCCAGCGAACCTCGTGGTTGTGCGAGAGGTCGCGCCAGTCGGCCGCCCACGCGCTGATGGGCTGATCGATGTTTTGTGTCTTTCCTGACTGGCCGGCAGAGAGATCCCAGATCCGAAGCGGCGTGTATTGGTACTCCGTCTCGGTCACCGCGTACTTTCCGTCAGGCGACGGCGTGAACGTGTGCGCGATGTCCATTCCCATGCTCGTGATGGTGAACATCTGCTTGGGCGTCGCAGGCTTCGTGACATCCCACACGGAATATCCGCCGAGCCCCGCGCCGTAGAACTTGTCCTGATGCGTGGCGACGTCGTAGCCGACGTAGAAGTCGTGATAGCCGCCGCCGCCAATCTGCTTATAGGGCGTTGGATTGGGGACTTCACCCACGAGCCACGTGGTCTCGGGCGCGCCGCTCACGACTTTGGCGAGATCGTAGATGAGCGCCTTCGATTGGTTGATCGTCGCGAAGTAGAGGACGCGCCCATCAGAGTGCTTGTACGCGAACGTGTTGTGGAAACCGCCCGGCGACGCGGGATACTTGATGCGCGCGACCACCTTCACCTTGCTTGCGTCTGGCAGGCCGGTGACATCGAAGATCACCGCGCCAAGGTCGGCGTCTGGGCTGCCTTGCATGAATTGGTACGACTGCGCGTAGTAGTACTTGGTTCCGATCTTGAAATACTTCCCGTCCATCGCGCCGATGCCGCGGTGGAGCTCGGGATTTTCAATCGTCCATTCGAACACCTTCTTGGGCGACGCGGTGTTGCGGATGTCGTAGATCTGGACGTCGAAGTTGACGAATCCGCAGAGATAGACGTAGGGGCGATCGCGATCCTGCTCCAACTCGACATCCGCTGCCTTCCACGGGCTCGGATGCCCTTGGACGTGAGCGATCTCGTGCATTTTGTCGTTGCCGCCGTGCTTTTGATCGAATGGCTTGACAGACACACCCGGATCTTGAGCGCGCACCACCGACGCGAACACGAAAAGGGCCGTACCAATCAGCGACTTGCGCATGGAAACTCCTCTAGTGATTGGGGTTCAATATGCGCCGCGCGCACGCGGAGTGCCATCTCGGTCCGTCAGGACGGCGACCGTGCAACAGTTCGTGGCTCGGCAATAGAAGGGCGTTGGCTTTGACGCCAGGTGCGGCGACACGCGCGAGCGCGCCCGCATCATCGATCTCGCTCGGCGCTACTGCGTGAGGCGATTTTGCAGGAATCGTAAAACGTCATTGCTCGCTCCGCCGACCACGGCACAGCCGGCAGGCCGATTGGTCCACAGGTCACTGGCCACGGCAAGCATGACGTCGCTCGCCGGCTCGAACCCGCGCGGGCTCGCGTCGGCCGCGATGAGCACTCGCGCCGAGTCGGCGAGCGATGTTCGGGAAAGAACCGGACACGATTCCACAGCCGCCATCGTACGTCGAAGCAGCGCGCGGCTTCGCGCGTACCGTTCCGACGTGGAAAGCCCTCTCGCCGCCGGATCGTTCGTCAGGGCGGTATCAGCGATCGCCAGACGGTCGGCGATCCGGGCGTCAGTGGGACGAAGGCGGAGCGCTTCCGCGAGGTCGGCGCGCGCGGCGCGAAAATTCCCAACGGCAAGCGCGGCCTCGCCCATGCCGGCGTATGCATCTACGTCCAGCGGATCGCGTCGTAACACATCTCGAAACATGTTCGCCGCGCGGGCCGGCGATCCCGCCTCGATGAACAGTTGACCCAGCCGCCGGCGCAGCGCAACACTGTCCGGCGAAGTAGCTTCGAGCGGCAAGAGTTCCGCGAGGAGCTCACGCGCCGCGCCGCGCTGAGCAAGGAGGTCGATCAGCTCGAACCGCGCCTCCATTCGCCGTACGAGTGAATCCTGATTCCAGCGACCAAAGATGGCCCGATGGTAGTACGCCGTCGCGTCCGACGGCCGATTCTCCCGGCGCATCACGCGCGCCATCGCCAGGTTCACGGCGCCGTCGTTCTCGGCGCGGTCGAGGAGTGTTTTGAGCGTCGCCTCCGCGTCGGCGATCCGATCCTCGCCGATCATCGCCTCGGCAAGCCCCAATGTATACGGCACGCTGCCGCGATCGATGGACACGGCGACCGCAAAATGCTCGACCGCGTCCGACGCCTTTCCACCGGCCAATAGCATGACGCCGTCGCGATACTCGGACGCGGCGTGCCCGGCGGATTCACGGCGATCGATACGCGCGAGAAAGAGGTCGAACGACAGCAAGAGCGTCGTGATCAGGATAATCCCGACGAACGTGGCGACAAAGGCTCCGGCGCTCGCCGCGGGCGTCGGTGCGCCATGGACGGAAAGGCGCTCAGTCATGCCGCACCGTCGCCGGTTGAGCGGGTGGGCGTCGGAACATCGGACGCCCGCTCGACTCCGTACACCTTGAGAATGTCCGAAAGCGTGACGACGCCGAGCAGCGTTCGAACGCTCGCACGGCTCACGACGGGGAGCACGGCGTGCCGCGTCGCTCCCATACGCGTGAGCGCGAGACCGAGTGGGTGGTCCGAATGCACGTGAGGAACGGCTTCGTCATCGGTGGAATCGGGCTCTACCGTATCGAGCAGCTCGTCGATCGTTGTCGCGCCGCGCCCGTCGGTCAACGCGCGCGCGACGTCGCTGATGCGGACCATGCCCACGAGTCCGCGATCGTCAACGACAGGCCATGACCCCAAGGTTGTTCCGGCGACGCGACGCTGTGCCTCGTCGATTGTGAGACCGCTGGTCAGCGGCAACGGCGCCGCTTGCAGAGCGGCACTGACACGGAGTTGCCGCGAGAGCTGCCGAAACGATCCAGTTGGCAGATGCAGGCCATCTTGCCGCGCGAGCGCTTCGTAGATCGGCTCGTGCTGCAGCCTCTGAGAAATGTAGAACGCGATGAGATTCGAGATCATCAGTGGAACGATGATCGTATAATTCCGCGTCACCTCGAAGATCATGATGACGGACGTGAGCGGCGTGCGAATGATGCCGGCAAACGCGGTGCCCATCCCCACCAACGCGTATGCGCCGGCACCGGCGGTCGCGGCAGGGAACAGGCGATGCGCCACCTGCCCCACTGCGGCGCCCATCATGGAACCAATGAACAAGCTCGGTCCGAAAATTCCGCCCGCGTTGCCGGATGCGTAGCATACGGCGGTCGCGATGATCTTGAGCACGGCCAGCAGGACCACGACGTGAAGCACGATGTCGCCGCTGAGGACCTGATCAACCTGGTCGTAACCGACGCCAAGCACCGCCGGCACGAAGTAGCCGAGAATACCGACCGTCAGACCGCCAACAACGGGTTGAACCCACGTCGTCGATCGCGGCAGTTGCGCAAAGCGCCGGCGCAGCCAGAGCAGGAGCCGAACGAACGAGACCGAACCGAGCCCGCCGACGACGCCAAGGACAACGTACACCAAGAGCTCCGACGGGCTGACGAGGTGGTACGCCGCGACATGAAAGAGCGGCTCGTCGCCGAGGACGAGATGCAGCACCATCCACGATGTGGTGGAGCTGAGGACGACGGACCCGAGGATGGGCGCATGCATGTCGCCCATGATCTCCTCGAGGGAGAACAGAACGGCCGCGATTGGGGTGTTGAACGCCGCGGCAAGTGCGGCCGACGCGCCGACGGGAATGAGCCATCGAACCTGGGCCGTGCTCATGCCGAGTCGCCGCGCGATCACCGATGCGATCCCGGCACCGATGTGCACCGAGGGGCCTTCGCGGCCGAGCGCGATGCCGCTGCCGAGCGACGTGGAGCACAGCACGAATTTTCCAATCACGGTTCGCAGCGAGATGCGACCGTCGTTGATGAAAATCGCCGCGCGCGTCTGCGGAATCCCACTGCCGCGCGCCTCTGGGAAAAACCTGACGAGGAGGTAGCCTGTGACGAGGGCGCCGAGCGTGGGAGCAAGGACTCTGCGCCACGCGGCACCACCGCCCGGCGGGTAGAGATGGGCGGCGAGGCGTCCGGTGAGGAGAATGAAGGCGACCACGACCAGCCCAACGACGGCGCCGATGACGAGGCTGAGAAGGAGCGCAAGGCGATCTTCGCGTCGTCGGAGGTCTTCGACCAAGGCGACGATACGGAGATGCCAGGGTGTAGCTTGCGTACTGACGGTCGAGACGCTCGAGAGGTCCACCGTTTGAACGTAATCAGTTGCGCGTGACACCCATATACTCTCCGTGGAACACACCTTCGTCGTACTCTTTTCGATCGCCACGGTCGTCGCAATCGCAGTCAGCCGAACGCGCGTGCCGTACACCGTCGCGTTGGTCGTCGTCGGGCTCATCGTTGGGTCGCTGAACATCGTCGATCCGCCGAAGCTCACGAAGGAGCTCTTGTTCGCGCTCTTCCTGCCCGGCTTGATCTTCGAGGCAGCGTACAGCCTTCATATTCAGGAATTGCGTCGCGGGTGGCGCACGGTGACGGCCCTCGCCGGCCCCGGCGTGATAGCGGCGATTGCCCTCACCGGCGTCATGACCACGTGGGCACTGCGCATCTCGGGACTCCAGACCGATTTCACCTGGAGAGACGGCTTCGTGTTCGCCGCGCTCGTGTCGGCGACCGATCCAATTGCTGTCGTGAGCTTGTTCCGGAAACTCGGCGTTCCTCCACGCCTCACGACGTTGGTCGAAGCCGAGAGCTTGTTCAACGACGGAACGTCGATCGTCGCGCTGACACTCATTCTCGCGCTTGTCGGAGGCGACGCGACGAGCGTGGCGGGCCTCGCGGGGAAATTCGTCCTCGTAGTTTGTGGCGGCGCGGTCGTGGGCGCGGTGATCGCGTACGGGATTGCGCGAGTGACGGAACGGGTCAATGACCCAATGATCGAGATCACCCTCACGACGATCGCCGCCTACGGCTCGTTTGTCGTCGCTGAGGATTTGCATCTATCCGGTGTAATCGCCACAGTCGTGGCCGGCCTGATGCTGGGCACGGCAACGCGCGAAACGGCGTTTTCCCCCGAAACGCGGGTAACGGCCGATGCCTTCTGGCAGTATGTGGCGTTTGCGTTGAATTCGATCGTGTTTTTGCTGATCGGATTCGAGGTGCGGCCAGGGAAACTCATTGCGTCCGCGGCGGTCGTCGCCATCGCCTTCGTTCTCGTCGTGCTGGCGCGACTCGGCGTCGTGGCGGGTGTGGCGCTCGGTCTCCGACGTTCGAGCGAACGCATGCCCGCGCCGTGGATCGCGTTGATCACATGGGGTGGACTCCGGGGAGCGCTCGCGATGGTCCTCGCGCTCGCCCTCCCCGGCAACCTCCAGCATCGCTCGCTTCTCATCGACATGACGTTCGGTGTGGTTGTCGTGTCGCTTCTGCTTCAGGGACTCACGATCCCGGTCCTGACCGAACGGCTGATGCGCCGCAACGCCACCGTGGCGTCAAACGACGCTCAGCGCGACTTCTGAAACAGGTGCACGTACTGCGGATACCCTTCGGTGGCGAGCCTGTCGGCCGGAATGAAGCGCATGGCCGCCGAGTTCATACAGTAGCGGAGGCCTGTCGGCTGCGGACCGTCGTCGAAGACGTGTCCGAGGTGTGAGTCGCCGTGCGCCGACCGCACCTCGTTGCGCAGCATGCCAAGCGTGCGGTCGCTCTTGCTGGCGATATTCGCCGGCTCGAGCGGCTTGGTGAAGCTCGGCCAGCCCGTGCCCGACTCGTATTTGTCGAGAGAGCTGAACAGCGGTTCGCCGGTCGTCACCTCGACGTAGATGCCGGCCTCGTGATTGTTCCAGTACTCGTTCCGGAACGGCGTCTCCGTCCGCTCGTGTTGAGTAACCTCATATTGCAGCGGCGTGAGCTTTTTCCTGAGCTCAGCATCGCTCGGCTTCACGTACTCACGCGCTTTGCCCATCGCGGTCGTTGGCGGTGCCGACGACTTCATGGCCGTTGTCGGTGCTTGCGCCTGCGCCGGACGCGGTGCGAAGAGAGCGAGTGCGACGGCCGCAACGGTCGCCAGCGCATGCTTGGCGGTACGGGCGTTGATGGTGCTCATCGCGCCGCACTCACGAGCACGGGGGCGTCACGATAGAGGTCCGGCAGTTGCTTCTTCAGGTTGGCGACCTTCGGCGCATCGTTGATCACGATGTACGGCGCGCGCGGATGGATCGTCGCGTAGTCTTGATGATACGCCTCAGCCGGATAGAACGTTCCGGCCGGGTTGACCTGCGTCACGATCGGCTTGGAAAAGGCTTTCGCGTTCGTCAACTGCACGATGTACGCGTCGGCGATCGTCTTTTGCTGTGGCGTGGTGTACCAGACGGCCGAGCGATACTGCGTCCCGTGATCCGGTCCTTGGTAGTTCAGTTCCGTCGGATCATGCACGACAGAGAAGAACACTTGTAGCAGCTGAGCGTATGACACCTGCGACGAGTCGAAGACCACGCGCACGGACTCGGCTTGGCCGGTATTGCCGCCGCTCACTCGTTCATACGTCGCGGTGTTTGCCTCGCCGCCGGCGTAGCCCGACACGGCGCTCACAACGCCCTTCGTATGTTGAAACACCGCCTGCACGCCCCAGAAGCAGCCGCCGGAGAAAACGGCAACCTGCTCCCCTTTCGCCGTGGACGGCGTCACGCCGAGCGTGGGTGGCGGCACGGGAATCGTGGCGGCCGAACCGGTCGGCACGGCAAAGAGCACGGCGGCCGACGCGGCGATGCTCAATGCGGAAATGGTTTGACCAAAAGCGCGAAACATCATCTGGATCTCCTCCTGCAACTCGTGCAGTTACATCGAGTAGGCCTTCGATGAGTATAAGTGCGTTGGGGCCGACAAGGTTCCAATCGTGCTCGATATCGGACTCGACGTCGTCCGGTCCGCGCGGCTAACATGGCGGCCGAGTGCTCGAGTGAGGTGACGGATCGCCCGATGCGGACGCGCGCGTGGGATATCGAGGGCGTTGAGGCCAGCGCACCCGCCAATCAATGAGCGTCGCCTCATGGATCGAGATGAGGACGCGGTTGCACATGGGTTGCGCGCGCACGCGCTTCGACGCGGTAACGACCTGGTGGCCGACCGCGAACGCGCGAAAACGCGCGCGAGAATGCGAACTCCGAGGTGTAACCGACGCGATGCGCGATCGCGCTGACGGCGTCGTCCGTGTCGCGCAGGTCATGCGCGGCCAGGTCCATGCGCCAGCGCGTGAGATACGCGAGCGGCGCCACGCCAACCAACGAGGTGAACCGCCGCGTCAGCGTCGCCCGCGACAGGTTGACCGCATCGGCTAACATCTCGACAGTCCATTCTTTCGACGGCTCAGCGTGAAGCGCCGCGAGGGCGCGCGCAATAATGGGATCGCGAAGCGCGAGCAGCCACGATGCGCCGCGATCAGGCTGCGCGCCGATCCAGGCACGAATCACGTGCACAAACAAGATGTCAATGAGCCGGTCGGTGACGGTTCCCCACCCCGCCGATCTCGCAGCAAGCTCCTGGCGCAGCAGCCGAAGTGTCCCGTGCACCGCGCCGTCTTCGGGTGTTTGGTGCGCCAACACAAAGAGCACGGGCGGTAGAAGCGACAATAACGGGTGGGCCACTTCGCGATCATAGTCGTACGACGCGCAGATGAAGTGCGCGGAGTTGCCCGGTCCGTCGATCAGGATCTCGCCCGCAGCATTGCGCGCCTTCGCCTTGGCCACGCGGTCCCACGCTTTCGCCGGGCCGCGGACGTCGCTGCCAACGATGTGACCCGCGCCCGCGGGCAGGAGAACGACGTCGCCGGGATGGAGTTCGCGCGGCTCAGCGCCTGGCATCCGCACCCAGCAGCTCCCGCCAGTGACGGCGTGAAACGTCGCGCCAGGAGCGCGCGGAACGCGAAGGCCCCAGGGCGCGTGCGCACGGACCTGCGCCATCACGCCTCCGCGTACGCGGAGCATCTCGAGAACATCGGCAAGCGCGTCGCGGTTTTCCATGGACGAAATATGTCCACCACGCTCCGTGCGAAACAACGGGTGAGCCGTTCGGACAAAAAAACGGTCCGTTCACGCATGTTGGCGCGCTTTGTCGATCCGTAGAGTACGCGCGACCGGTCACTATTCCAATCACGAGCCAATACCAAATGTCACTTCAAGAAAAGCTCACGGCGTTCAAGACACAGTTTCAATCCGGCAAACCACCCTTCGAGGGTGTTCCCGCGGAAACGCACGTACTGATGAAACGCGCGATCGACGAGCTCGTCGCATCAGGCGCCGCCAACAACGTGCGCCGAAGCGGGCACGCGCCCGCGTTCACGCTCAGCGACGCGGACGGCAACCCTGTCCGACTCTCCGACCTCCTGACGCGGGGGCCCGCGGTCTTGAGCTTCTATCGCGGCGTCTGGTGTCCGTACTGCAACCTCGACTTGCAAGAGCTCCAACTGTACGCCGACGCGATCACGGCCGCCGGCGCGACGCTCGTGGCCATCACGCCACAAACGGCGCCGAACAGTCGCAAGTCGATCGCCGAACACACGCTCACGTTTCCAATTTTGAGTGATCCGGGGAACACGGTCGCCGATCAATACGGGCTGCGATATCGACTGCCGTCATACCTGATCGACGTTCACAAACAATTCGGCATCGATCTCCCGGCGATCAATGGCGACGAAAGTTGGACGTTGCCGATGCCCGCGCGCTTCATCGTGGATCCGCAGGGTCAGATTCGGTACGCCGAGTCGAACCCGGACTACACACGTCGGCCCGAGCCGGCGGACGTCGTGCAGGCGCTCGAACGTCTGCGACATCCCAGCGTCGTGTAGTCAGGCGTGCTGTGGGACCGGAGGGCGATCGCCGCCCTCCGGTTCGTCGTTCGTAACGCAGCGCACCACCAGCCGGCGTCCGGCCAGACAGTCGGGATTCTCTGCGCCTTGCTGTCCGTTCTTCTCTTCTCGAGTTTCACGCTTGCCTCTCGACTCGGCCCTTCTTCTTCGCTGACGTTGCCGGACCTCGCGGCGCTGCGGTTTCGCGGCGGAATCGCGTTGGCGCTCCTCACCGCAGCGGTTCCGGCAGTCACGACGCAGGCGGCCATGCCGTTCTTGGCTGAGTTCCTCAACCGCATCGGCGAGATCGGCGTGGCAGCCGTGACCCTCGGCATGCTCGTCGCGCGTCAGACGTCGCGTCAATCGTGCAACGATGCCGGAAAAACGCGTCGCTCGAAGGTGATGCTACTCGGCCCGGATGTTCCATCCTGATGTTTCATCGCTCCCGACGACTGTTCCATGAGCACCGTTGAGCCGAGCGCGCCGGATGCATGGGCAACATGGAACTCTCGATGGCGTCGCGGCTTGTACTCATCGGCACGCTCGAGAAATCGCGCTGCCCGTTCCTTGCCTTCATGGCGACCGTCGAAACGCCATCCCCGACGGCTCGCTTTCAATCGACGACTCACCTATTCAACGGACACCTCGAATGCGAACACACGCACTGCCTCTGCTCGCCATCGCCATGCTCGCCGCTTGCTCCGATACGCACATGACCGAGCCGCGCGTTGCGGCGCCGAACGGCGCCGCCCTCGATCGCGGATCGAATGACGATTCGGATTTCCGCGGCTCCGGCGACCTCACGCACTCCGCCGTCTTCACGCTGTCGAATTCGGCGACGGACAACGCGGTCCTCGCGTTCACGCGGGGTGACGACGGCTCCCTCGTCTCCGCCGGCTCCTTCTCCACGGGTGGACACGGGACCGGCGCTGGACTCGGCTCCTCGGGTGCGCTCGCGATGAGCGAGCACGGCGACTACCTGTTTGCCGTCAACGCCGGGAGCAACGAAGTCACGTCGTTCCGCATTCACGGGCGCAGCCTCGATCGCGTGAGCCGAGTGTCGTCGGGCGGAACGACGCCAATCAGTTTGACCGTGAAGAACCACCTGCTGTACGTGTTGAATGCCGGCGGCTCGGGGAACATCACCGGCTACCTCGTCACCGGGGACGGTCGTCTGCTCGCAATTCCGAATTCGACGCGTCCGCTCAGCAGCTCTGCGTCCGGACCGGCGCAGATCAGCTTTTCCCCGTTGGGTAACGTGCTCGTCGTCACCGAAAAGAATACCAATGTGATCTCGACCTATCGCCTTGGGCTCTTCGGTCTCATGTCGAACCCGATCGTCACGCCGTCGGTTGGCGCGACGCCGTTTGGATTTGCGTTTGGCCGTTTTGAAAACCTCATCGTCTCCGATGCCGCGGGCGGTGCCACCGATGCGAGCGCCGCAACGTCATATCGTCTCGGCCTCGACGGACACGTGACGGCGTTGACCGGCGCCGTACCAACGACTGAAACGTCGGCGTGCTGGGTTGCCACCACGGACGACGGACAGTACGCATACCTGGCGAACACCGGCAGCGGAACGGTCACCGGCTATCGCGTTGGCATTCGCGGCGATCTCACGATCCTCAACGTCGACGGGCGCACGGGCATCACTGGCGCAGCGCCGTCGGACATTGCCACGAGCAATGGAAGCCGATATCTCTACACGATTGCCGGTGGTTCGCATGGCATCAACGGCTTCGCGATTCACGCGGATGGATCGCTGACGGCATTGCCGGCGGTCACCGCGATTCCAGCGGGTACGGTCGGACTCATCGTGGAGTAAGGCTCGCGGTCAACCAACTCGGTGAACCACGTGCGGTTCATCGGGCGCACACGGGAGCATCGCGGCAACCGCCGCGGTGCTCCCCTCGCCGTTTCGTAAGTCACCATTAGCAAAGACTGCATTGCGCTTGCTTCCCGAGTTCACGCTGCAACGTGCGCTCCTTGCCACGACCGTCGTGGCGATGGCCGCCGGAATTGTGCCCGCCGGCCTCGTGCTCGACCGGCAGCTCGCGGCGTCGCTCGAGGCGCGCGTTCGCGCCGACCTCGCGCTCGCGCCGCGCCTTCTGGCCGACCGTGGGCGAAGCAACAGCGACGCCATGATGATGCACGCGAAGGACCTCGCACACGTGCAGTCGCTTTCCGACGCGCTCGCCTCGGGCGACCGCGCCACCATCCGGCGCGCCCTCGACGCCTCCGCGGCGCTCCTTGGCGATGCGCAGCCGGTGGTCATCGACGCCAAGGGCGAATCATTTGCTGGTCCAGGTTCCTTCGATTCGCTCGTTGCCGAAACGCGTGCCGGGAAAATGCCGGTCTCGTTCGTCGCGATTGGGCCATCCGTCTTTACTGTCGCGTTGGCGCCGGTCATGCGCGACGGCCGATGGATCGGCGCAGCCGGCCTCGCGACGCCGTTCGACGCGCGCATCGCCGGCCTCCTCGCCGGACTCACACGAACCGGAATCGTCGTCGGCATTCCCGGACGAGACTCGGCCGCGGTCACGACGCTGAGCCCGGAAGAGACGTCGGCAATTCTGGCGGCGAGCCAAGCCTGGGCGGGCCCCGCGGATGTTCGCGCGCTTACAACGCGCGGACGGACACTGCTCGCGATCGCCGCTCCGCTCGGATCAACGGCCACGGTCGTGTTCGCGCGGCGCCTCGACGAGGAGCTCGGAGTTCTCCCGCGACTCAGGCTCGTCGCACTCGCCAGTGCGCTCGGCGCATTCCTCGTCGCGTTACTGCTCGGCGCTCCGCTTTCCGCCGCGCTTGCCCGGCCCGTGCGTCGCCTCGCCGGCGCCGCATCCGCCCTCGCCGCCGGACAATTCGATGCGCCGCTGCCCGATTCTCGGCTGCGCGAAGTGGCGCTCATGGCCACCGCATTTGGCGACATGCGTCGCGCGCTTGCGGCGCGTCTCGAAGACCTCGGCGCCGCCAACGCCGCGCTCGCCGACCGGAGCGCCCGACTCGATGCCTTGCAGTCCGACTTGATGCAGCGCGAGCGACTCGATGCAACGGGCCGTCTCGTGGCGCAGCTGGCGCATGAGATTCGAAACCCGATCGCCAACGTTCGCAATTGCCTCGAGCTCGTGCTGCGCCGAGTGAAGAATGATCCGGAGGCCTACAGCTTTGCGGAAATGGCGATCGAGGAATTGCTGCGCATGCATGAGTTGGCCGAGCAAATGCTCGATCTCGGTCGGCCGCGCGCCGGTGCGCCGCGTGAATGCAAGCCCGTTTTGGTGGCGCGAGATGTCGCCCGCATTGCGACTGCTGGGAACTCTGGCGACTCGCTGAGCATTCGCATCCACGGCGATGAGGCCATTCGCATTGGGATCGCGCCGGACGCACTGAAGCAGGTCCTGCTGAATCTCGTGCAAAACGCGCGCGAGGCGGTCGCCGGCGCGCCGAGCGCCGACCGAGAGATGAGCCTGACCATTGTGGAACTTGGCGTTCGTCGCGAGGGAGCCAATGTCGTCGTTACGGTCGCTGACAACGGCCCAGGCATCCACGACGATTTACTCCCAAGGATCTTCGATCCATTTTTCACCACGAAGGAGGCCGTCCAGGGAGTGGGGCTCGGTCTGTTCGTCGCCGAAGGGTTGGTGCGGACGGCTGGCGGTCGCCTCACCGTTCAACCACGCGCTGACGGCGGGGGCGCGTGCTTTCAGCTGGAGCTGCCGGCGGTCCTCTCTGAGTCCGCGGCTCGCCCAGAGTCGGACACCAAGCGCGTCCCACACTTCGTGCCATGAGTGAATCCTCATCGGTTCTTCCGGCTCGTATTTTGGTCGTCGACGACGACCGCGCGTTCCGGTTGTCGACGGCAGCGTTGCTTCGCGAAGACGGCTACACCGCGGATGCCGTCGGCGACGGACCCGCCGCGGTGGACGCGCTTCGCACGGCGGAGTACGACCTGATGATCGTGGATCTCCGCATGCCTGGCATCGACGGCATCTCGCTCGTCGAAGCGCTTCGTCTTTGGGGCAACGGGATTCCCGTGCTGATGATCAGCGGGTTCGGTACGGTCGATAACGCCGTTCGCGCCTTGCACCTCGGCGTCGACGATTTTCTCACGAAGCCGGTCGAGCCGTCGCATCTCTCGACACGCGTTGGCGAGTTGCTGGAGAGACGCCCGCGCCAGCGTGTGGACGAATCGTCGCCGGGTGGACTCGTTGGACGGTCGCCGGTCATGCGCGAGCTCTACGCCTCGATTCAGAAAGTCGCGCCAACGAATGCCACGGTCCTTGTCACCGGTGAGACTGGAACAGGCAAGGAGCTCGTGGCGCGCGCGATTCACGAATCATCACCGCGGGGTCAGCGGTCACTTGTCGCGGTGAACTGTGCGGCGCTTGCTGACGGCGTCTTGGAGAGCGA
Source organism: bacterium (assembly GCA_040002475.1). GTDB lineage: Bacteria > Gemmatimonadota > Gemmatimonadetes > Gemmatimonadales > Gemmatimonadaceae > JAQBQB01. Next base: position 29,750 of record JBDUEJ010000050.1, read on the forward strand.
GCTGTTCGGACATGCCCGCGGTGCGTTCACCGGCGCGCTGCGCGACCGCGTCGGTCTGTTCGAGACCGCGCACGGCGGCACGATTCTGCTCGATGAGATCGGCGACATCAGCCTGGCGATGCAGCAGCGGCTGCTCCGCGTGCTGCAAGAACGGGTGATCGTCCGGGTTGGCGACACCCGCGCCATTCCGGTCGACGTGCGCGTTGTCGCGGCCACGCATCGCGACCTCGAGGCGCTGGTGAAGGAAGGACGCTTTCGTGAGGATTTGCTGTATCGGCTCGCGGTCTTCCCGATCGCCATTCCGCCCCTCCGCGACCGACGCGGCGACATTCCGCTTCTTGTCGACCACGCGATCAAGCGGATCGCGCTTGACGGAGCCACACCGGGCGATCGCGTCAAGCTGGCGTGCTCACCGTTGGCAATGCGCTTGCTGCGGACGTTCGACTGGCCCGGCAATGTTCGTCAGCTTTTCGCCGTTCTCGAGCGCGCGTCGATTCACGCCGACTTTGCGCGGATCGAAGCCCAGCACTTGCCGCCGGACCTGCGTGGCGACGGCGCGCCGGGCGACGGCCCTCGCTACGCGGCCGGCGAGTCAGCGGCTGAGGAGCGCGAGGCAATTCTCACGGCGCTCGAGCACACGGGTGGCGCTGTCGGCAAAGCGGCGATGCTCCTCGGCATGGGTCGGACCACGCTGTGGAGAAAGCTTCGCACGCTGGAGCGCGACGATCCATAGGTCGCACCGCGGTGAGCCGGCGTTCGCGATGAACCTTGTCGTTGGCCACGACGGAGAGACGCAGCCGTTGCCCGGAATGGCCCAGACAGGGCTTTCGCACACCGGAATCAAGCGCTCACGCTGATATTTGGCCGCTCGACACGTTCCGCTCTACATCTCGGAGCCCGTGACCGTAGCTTATTTCCATGTCTCGATTCAGGGCTGACCCTGCGACGCTGACGCCGCGCGCGTTTGAGCAATTCTTTCGCTCGGCGGCAGTGATTTGTTGTGCGTGGATGGGGTTAGTCCTGTGCCGCGTCGTTGCGCGCCTCATCTCCGTTGGGCCGGGCGCGCGCGGAACGGCCGGGTTGATCGAGCTCACCGCCGCCGTGAATGCATTCTGGCTGATTGCGGGTCCCGCACTCGCCGCGATCTACTACGGGTCGCTCGTCCCGCGAGAGTCCACGTCGCGGTTGGCAACGGTTCGTGGAATCACATTGACCGCTGTCGCGGCCTTGGCCGTCATGAGTCTCGAGCCAATCTGGTACGCGCGGACGCTGCACGCGTTTCACGGATCACCAATGCCATGGAACGAAGCGGTGATCAGTCGCGGCGACGTCAATACTCTGCTGATTGCGCTTATTCTTGCCGCGTGCTGGCTCTACAACGGCTTTTCCAGTACGCTCGCCGATCAGCGACAGCGCGCCGAGCTCGAAGCGGTCTTGGTTGACGCCGAGCTCCGCGCACTCACGCTCCAATTGCAGCCGCATTTCCTTTTCAACACGCTGCAACTCGCGGCCGAAGCCGCGTATGACGAGATGGGCGCGGCCAGGCGGATCGTGCGCGACCTCCAGACCCTTCTTCGCCGCAGCTTCGAGTTCGAGGAGCGGAGCTTGGTGCGCGTGTCGGAGGAAGTCGATTTTCTTCAATCCTACGTTGCGATCCAACGGCGGCGCTTCGGATCGCGGCTCTGCGTCAGCCTCGTTGTGGACGCCGACGCGCGAGATCTCCTGTTGCCTCCGCTCCTGTTACAGCCGCTCGTCGAAAACAGTATTCGACACGGTATCGGTCCCCTCGTGCGCGATGGACGAATCGACGTCGCCGTGCGGCGCGAGCATGGCGAGCTGCGGATTGACGTTCGCGACAACGGAGTCGGATTCGCCGCCCGAAACTCCTCCGCGACGCCGCCCGGTCTTGGCTTGGGCGTCACTCGTCGACGACTCCAGGCACTGTTCCCGAATGGCCACGTCTTCGTCACGGAGGACATCCCGACAGGGGGCGCGTCAGTGACGATCATCGTTCCGGCAATCCCCGACGGCGTCGGCGGAACGGCGATTCCGCTACCTCGTGCCACGTCTCCGACGAGACGCGAAACCGCTCCGAGCTCGATGGGCGTCGTCGCCCTCGCGCTTGGCGCGCCACTGTTCATTGCGAGTGTCGTTGGAGCGCTGGCGACGCATCGCGACCCTGCGTCGACCGGACGACTTGTCACTCCATTCGTCGCGATGTGGATTCCGTTCCAAGTGCTGTTGCTCGCTCTCGTCGTCGTCGTGTGGCGTGCGCGCGGCGTGCATCGGTGGCTGCAGCAGCGCGACGTGGAGGCCGCCGCGCTGCGGGCGAGCATCGCAACGATGCGCACGCGTATCGCGACCATTGAGTCCGGAAAGAGCATCATGCTGTCCGCATTGGATTGTCTGATGGATGTCCGCGATCCGCACGAGTTCGACCGTCGCGTGCTCGATTCGTGTGACCAGGTTCGATCATCCCTTGCGGTGCCATTCTCCGTCGGCCATGTCCCTGCGTCCGTCAGCTAGTCCGATTCGCATCGTCATCGCCGACGATGAGCCTGCCGCGCGACGACGCCTTCGGCGCCTCCTCGCCACGGAGCCGGACTGCGTCCTCGTTGGCGAGTTCGGCGATGGTGCGTCGGCGCTCAGTGGGATTCACGATCTCAAGCCAGACGTCGCTCTTCTCGATATTCAGATGCCCGAGCGGAACGGTCTCGACGTAGCGCAGGCCATTGCCCGCCTCGATGGTCCCGCGATCGTATTCGTCACCGCGTTCGATCAGTATGCGCTTCGCGCGTTCGACGTTCACGCCGTGGACTATCTCGTGAAACCCGTCGACGCAGCGCGCCTGCACAACACGCTCGAGCGGATTCGCGCCCGGCTTTCCGATGCGACGCCGGCCGCTCGCGAATTGGCGCGGTTGTCGGCGGTGATCGAGTCGTTGCGACAGGCTCATGCTCCGGTCGTCGACCCCGTCCAGCGCCGATTCCGGGATCGCCTCCTCGTGTCGGTCGAGGGCCGGTCGATCATGGTGCCGACCGTGGAGCTCGACTGGATCGAAGCCGCCGGCAACTACGTGCGCCTCCATCGCGGATCCAGCGCATTGATGATGCGTGAATCGCTCGCGTCAATCGAGGCAAGCTTGGATCAAGACGCATTCGTACGCGTGCACCGCGGCGCGATCGTGAATGTCGCGCGGATCAAGGAGATGCAACCGTGGTTCTCGGGCGCCGCCATCATCATCCTGGTTACGGGACAGCGGCTCACCGTCAGTCGCTCCCATCGCAAGCAGTTCGAGGCGCGCTTCGGGATTCCCGGCGACGATTGACGGCCAACGGCGTGTGAGTCGCACGCCGCCAATGCATCTCACCACCGCTATAGCGCCGTTCGGACGCTCGTTGTTGTCGCACCGTCGTCCAAGCACGACTTTCGGGACCGACTCTCCTCTCTCCAACGGTCCGTCCGCAATGATTCCTTTCCAGCTTGTCCGCGGCGTCTGGCGAACGATTGCGGTTTTCGGCGTCGCAAGCGCGGCAAACGCTCAAGGGCCCCGAGCACCGGTCACCGACCCGCGCGATACCATCACCTCATTCGCCGTTGGGGGCTGGGGCCTGCAACTCGGCGACCGCGATCTCTCGATTCGTCCGGGCGACGACTTCGCACGCTATCAAAATGGTCGATGGATCGCGGAGACGACGCGCGAGGGCCTCGAGAGAAACAACTCGTATTGGCGCGATCTGATGCGGCTTCCCGCACGACGACTCGTTCGAATCCTTCGCGAGCTCGCCGACGATCGCTCGCTGTCGCCCAACACCGCCGAGGGCAAAGCCGCGGCGTTCTATCGCGCTGCCATGGACTCGGTGTCGATCAAGCGAAAGGGACTTTCCCCGCTCGATCCGGCGCTGAGACGACTGCGCGACGCCAAGACCCACCGCGATCTCGCACGCGTGATGGGAACGGAAGCGGGTGACTGGACGCCGCGACCGTCTAGTGTGACGGTGCAGACCTTTCCCCTGGCATTGTTCGCGATTCACATCAACCAGGATCCCCGCAACGCCACGCGAAACGCCGTCTTCGTCAGCGCCGCCGGCCTGTTGCTCCCAGCGCCCTCGAACTATTCAGATCCAAAGGACGAGGACATACGCCAGGCGTACGTCGCCTACATCGCGGGAATGCTGCGTCTCGTCGCGTGGCCAGCGCCGGAGCAACGCGCGCGCGACATCCTTGCGCTCGAGGCACGCGTCGCCGCGGCGAGTTGGTCGCTCGAACAGCTGCGCGACGTCGCGACGCAGGTCAACCCAATGCGTGTCGCCGAGCTGCGGTCCTTCGCGCCGGGCTTCGACTGGTCGGCATTCCTGACTGCCGCCGGTTTGGGCGCGACGCATGACGTCATCATTGACACGAAGAACACCTTTCCCGAAATGGCGCGCATCTTTGCGGAGACGCCGGTGGATGTTTGGAAGGCACGCCAGGCGTTCGCAATTCTCGATCAGGACGCGCCGAAGCTGAGCGACGACGCGGCCGCTCTCGCGCTCGACTTTCGTTCGCGCCGGTTTCAGGGAAACGCCGCGAGTCAGCCGCGCGAGTTTCGCATCATGCTTGCGGCGGACGCGAGTATTCCGGATATCATCGGCGGGTTGTACGCCAAGCGATACTTTCCGCCGCACGTTCGCGCCGCCACAGAAGACATGGCACGCCGCATCCGCGCCGCATTCGATGCTCGGCTTGCGAGCTCGCCGACCTTGAGCGACACGTCGCGCCGGCGCGCGCGCGCCAAGCTCGCTGCAATGCAGCTGGATATCGGCAGCTCCGGTCACACGCGCGACTACGCGGGACTGGCGATCTCGGACACGGATTTCTTCGGCAACATTCGCCGAGCGCGCGCGTACGAGTGGCGTCGTCAAACCGGCGCGTTGGCCAAGCCATTTGATCGGAACGTCTGGCCACTTCAACCACACAACGCCAACTACAGCTACCTGCCAACCGCAAACGCGATGGAGATTGCGGCATCGGCGCTCGAACCTCCGTTCTTTGACATCACGGCCGATCCGGCCGTCAACTACGGGGCCATCGGCACGCTCATCGGAGCACAGATGGCGGCGGCGTTTGATCGAAACGGCCGTCAGTTCGGGGCCAACGGGGGTCGTACCGCGATCTTCACACCCGACGACGTGAGACGTCTCGATGCGGTTCGCGATTCGCTCGCCGGTCGCCTCTCGCTGATTGAAGCGCAACCCGGACTGCACCTCCAAGGAGCCCTGATCGCCGACGAGATCACGGACGACATCGTCGGGATTCAGATCGCGCTCGACGCCTATCACAGCTTACCGACCGCGCAGCCCGCGACGGTGTTGGATGGCACGACCGCCGACCAGCGGTTCTTTCTCGGACGCGCGCAAATGTGGCGGGCGGTATTCGTGCCGAACATTCTCCGCGCACTCGTCGCTACTGGGCGCAACACGCCGCCACCAATCCGGATCAATACCACCGCGCGGTACATCGACGCGTGGTTCGACGCGTTCGATGTGCAGCCGGGACAGGCGTTGTATCTCGAGCCGCGGAGCCGCTTGCGATTCCTGTTCTAAGCCGGCACCGCCGGCGCACGGCGCCGGTGATGGTCACGAGCCGGGTTTGACCGGAACGTAGATCGCGTCGAACGTAGTAGAATAGGCTTCGTCCTTCACCTTCGGAGTCATGCCACGTCTCGGTGACGGCACAGCCGTCGAGAATTTTCTCGACGCGACTGTTGCCCACGTGAGCTCCCGCGGAATCGATGACGCTCCAGGTGCCAACCCAGAAGTCGAGCACATGAAATGCCGAATCTGAGGCGCAGCGCGGAGACGGATCGGCATTCGGCTGCGATTGGGCCCGCGCGCTCACTGACGCGACCATCAGCAGCACAACCGCGGACGGGGTAGCGATTAGTCGAAATGGAAGGCTTGGGCGCATCCATATCACTTTCGCTTGGTGCTGTCATGCTTTGCGTAGACGGAATTCCACGTGATCTGCCACGTAGCACCGTGATCGCGGGAGACTTCCGCCATCTGCTTCACCTTGCCCGGCTCCATGACATACCACGTCCACCGGGACTGGGTATTGTTTGTGTCGGTGGTCAACATGACCATTTTACCGTTCGTCAACTCACCAGTTAGCGCCGGGAACGCGCCGGCGTTACCGGAATTATCGATGTACAGTTGGCGCCACTTCTTGTCCCGAACGTCGTAATAGTTGAAGCTCGATCCGGTCTGTCCACCCGGAGTCGTTGTCCAGTGTTCGACGAGAAGACAGCCGTCTTGCTCGACCGTGACATCATTGTGTCCAGCCGGGCCGCCTCCGGCTCCATACACGTCCCAACTTCCAATCCAGAAATCAAAATCGTGATATGGCGGCGTCATGCACGCGCGCATCGTAGCCAACAACGCTTGCCATCGAGGGCTCGCGCCGAATCGATTGAACTCCGGCGATCCGGTGACGTAGCCGCGCAATGCAGCGCCGGCTCCGCCGTCGACGACGCGTTTGATCAACTCGAGCGATCGCGCTTCATCGTTCTGCTCGGCGTGCACGCGCGCTTGATTCACAATGTTGACGAATGGACGGAATTTGAGTTGCTCGGCCTTTGCGAACGCCGCGATGGCCGCGTTGAATTTCCGTTCCTGCAACGAGCTTTCGCCGAGGTTGGTCCACGCGGATCCGTTTGTTGGCTCAGCGACGATAACCATCTGATAGGCGGCCGTGGCTTTGGGCCAGGCGCCCGCGCCGAGCAGCGAGTCCGCCACGTGCTGATTTGCGGAGATCGCGCCCTGCGCGCTAGCAGCGTGCGGCGTGGCGATCATCCACCCCGCGACGAGGGCGCGCAACAATCCGGGAGTGGAACTGCACGGCCGAGTCGAGCGTTCAGTCGTCAACACAAGAGAGCCCACAGGCTTTGGTGAAGCGAGCACCGCGTTCACGCAGCGAGCGTTGCTAGCGACGTCGCGAGAGTCTCAGTCTGCGGCACGATGGCACGGCGACATCATGTGAGCGAGGCAAAACGGCTAGCCGGTAGCAATCGCGGGCCGAACTGCACGTACAGGGGGTGAAATGCAGCAATGCCCGACGTCGCCCTGCGTCGTTCCTTGTCGACTCGGCGCAGCCACGCACGCGCGACGCATGACTACACGCGCTGAGGGATCGAGACCGTGCCGAATCTCGCTCTCGACCAGCGACCACAGCGCCGGAGTCAGCGCCTCCGGTGAAACCACCTCGAACCCGAGGCTGGCGTAAAACGGCATGTTCCACGGCACGTCTCGAAACGTGCACAGCGTGACTGCATCGTATCCCGCGTTCGTTGCCCAGTCACACACCGTCATGACGAGTCGTCGTCCGATGCCGCGTCGTCCGTGCGCCGGATGCACGTCGAGCTCGTCGAGGTGAACAACGTTCGGCTCGACCTGCTTCACATGCGCAAAGCCAACCGGCATATCGTCGGCGAGAGACACCCAGAGCCGCCCCTGGCCGAACGCCTCCACCAAATCCTCATGACTGGTTGTCTCGGCCAGAACCGACTCCGGCGCATGGCCCTCCAAGAGTCGTGCGGCGGCAAGCTCGATCGCGGCGATTGACGGAAGATCATGCGGTCGCGCGGTCGCGATCGTGTACATGGGCTTCACGCGTCTGCCCGCCGCAACCCAGCCTGCCCGGTACCGAACGCTTCGCAGGCCGTCCACACAGCTGCGCCGAGCTGCCTGAGGCCTTTGAGCAGAAGGGGCTCGCTCTCATTTGCAGTGAACATCGTGAACAGGCGGTTTCCAAGGTCGATCCAACATGAACGGTCACGGGACACCGAGCGCCGTCTGACCATTGTCGTGAAGCGAAGACATGACGTGATCGAAAGTTCCGTCGCACGCTCGACGGAACTCTTTGCCATGGATCCGTCTTGTCTCGCCGTATGCTGACCCAGCGGAACCGATTCAATGGATGATACGATTCACGCGACAATTCGCTTCGCCACGTTCTCCGATCTTGAATCGATCGGGCGACTCGGCGCGCTCCTCGTGGGGGCGCACCACGACTTCGACCCGAAGCGCTTCATCGCAGCGTCCTCGCGGACCGAGCAGGAGTATGCGTCGCTTCTCGGCAAACAGCTAAAGGAACCGGACGATGCCATCGTCGTCGCCGAGTACGATGGGAAGGTCGTCGGCTTCGCGTACGCGGGTATGGTAGGCCCCGACTTCATGTCGCTGCGCGGGCCCGTAGGTGCACTGTACGACCTCGTGGTCGATCCCGTCCACCGCGGGCGCGGCATTGGCCGGTTGCTGCTCGATGCTGCGCTCCGCGAGCTCACGGTCCGCAAAGCTCCGCGCGTCCTTCTTTCAACGGCGGAACAGAACGACTCCGCACAGCGCCTGTTTGCTCGCGCGGGATTCCGGCCAACAATGATCGAGATGACGCGTGAGCTCGATGACGTTTCATCATGAACATGCACACGCTTTGAGTCGAGGTCGGTTGGCGGCGGCGTAGTCTACGTCACGACGAATGAGCTCGAACAGGACGTCGCGGCGCTTGACGATGCGGCCTTCGTGATGCCGTCACCGATTCTTTGGGCGGCTTGGGGACAAAGGCAACAGCAGTGAAAAGCCAACTGTCGCCCGCGTGGCCGATGTCATTTCGCGGCCGGATCCGAAAGACCACGCGCCGCGCGACGAGGCCGCTATCTGAGCGCCATTCGCGCCGCGAGGTCGGCGAGCTGGCGGTCGATCTCCGACTTGGGCAGCCACTGGCCGCGCACCATCACGCCGGCGCGCCGGGTCAGGTTGGCGACGCTCACCAATGGATTCGCATCGAGCAAGACCAGGTCGGCGCGATTCCCGGCGACGATCGTCCCGAACCGGCCATCCTGTTTCAACGCGTCCGACACATATCGAGCGACGTTGCGCGTTCCTGTCTCATAAATCTGATACGGCCGCATTCCCGCCGCCGCCATTTCGGCGATCTCGCGATGCAGCGAAAAGCCAGGCACCATGAATAGCTGAGGCGAATCCGTGCCCATGAGCAACGGCGCGCCGGAGTCCGCGAGCGTCTTGAGAAATCTCCGACGGAGCTCGAGTTGCCGCGCGGCCAGCTCGGGAGTGATGCCGTTGTTCGCATCCGACACGATCCGACTCTTCAACCCTCGCACCCAGCCGGCGACGCCGGTCTTCATCCAATACGTCA
>JBDUEJ010000051.1:0-37851 GCA_040002475.1 bacterium
CGGCGCAGCTCGACGTGCGCGGCGAAGCGGAGATCTTCGAGCGCATCCTCGCGGCGACCCGCCACTGCACTACGATTCTCATATCGCATCGTTTTTCAACGGTTCGTCTTGCCGACCGGATCTGCGTGCTCGAGCACGGGCGCGTGGTCGAGCTTGGAACGCACGACGAGCTCATGGCACAACACGGCCGCTACCGCACGATGTTCGACCTGCAGGCCGAGCGGTTCGGTGAGTCCGATGAAGAGGAGGGCGTGACGCATGACGTCCTCGCGTAAGCGGCACGACGAGCTGCCTCCCGCCCTCTCGTCCATGTGGAGGCTCTGCCGGCTCGGCTACCAGTACGAGCCCGGACTCATGGCGTGGTCGTTCGCGCTTGCGCTGCTGTCCGCGCTACCCGACGCGCTGCTCGCGCTCTGGTTCAAGTTGATGGCCGACGGCGTGACGGCGCACGACGGCTCTCGCGTTCGACTCGCCGCCGTCGCACTCGGCGTGTCCGCCGCGGGCACGTGGTTTCTGCGCACGGTCAGCACCCGAGTCCAGCGCCGGTTCCGCGACAAGGTGACCATCGCGCTCGAGTCGCACATTGCGCGGCTGCAGGCGACCATCGCGACGATCGCTCACCAGGAGACGCCGGAGTATCTCGACCGCTTGGCGATGCTGCGAGATCAAGTGTTCGTTCTGGACCACATGTACATGTCGGTGTTTTCGACCGGCGGATGGATCCTTCGGCTCGCCGTCACGATCGCGCTGCTCGTTTCCATTCATCCGGCGCTCGCGCTGCTGGTGCTGTTCGCGCTGCCGGCGGTGCTCACGTCCACGTGGCGGCCCGCGGTCGAACGGGCGGCGCAGGAACGAGCGGCGCCATTCAATCGGCTCGCGCGCCATCTCTTCGCGATTGCGACCACTGCGCCGCCCGGAAAGGAAGTTCGCGTCACCGGCATTGGCGAGCGTCTCATCCGTGATCGGCGCAGTGCCTGGCAATACGGCCATGATCCGATCGCTGCCGCGCGATGGGGATCGATGGGCTGGCACGCCGTTGCGTGGGCGATCTTTGGCGCCGGCTACATCGGATCGGTCGTGTTCGTGTCGGCTGGGCTTCGCGCGCCCGCGGGCGCAGTGCTTCTCGTGCTCGCGGCCGGGGCGCGGTTGTCGGCCTACATTGGCGCGACCGTTGGCGAGATCGGATTTCTCCGTGGCTTTTGGGTGTATGGCGCACGCCGGCTCGCGTGGCTGGAGGACTATGCGGCGTCCGTCGCCGCCTCCGCGGACTTGCCGGCGCCCGCGCGCCTCGAGCGCGGTATTCACTTCGACCACGTGTCGTTCGCCTACCCGGGCGTCGACAAGCTCGCGCTCGAGGACGTCACGCTCGATCTCCCCGCGGGAACCGTCGTCGCCATCGTCGGTGAGAACGGCGCCGGCAAGAGCACGCTCGTGAAGCTGCTCGCCAAGATGTACGAGCCGACGTCGGGTCGGATTCTCATCGACGGCGCGGACCTGGCCCGCATCTCCGCCGACGCATGGCGCGAAAAACTTGCCGGGGCGTTCCAGGATTTCTTCCGGTTCGAATTCCGAGCGCGACACAGCGTGGGCGTGGGCGACGTGCCCCGCCTCGACAACGAGCCCGCGGTCGTCACCGCGGTCGGCCGCGCCGGTGCCGACGACGTCATCGCGCGGCTCGACGAGGGTCTCGACACGCAGCTCGGACCAACGTGGCCCGGCGGCGCCGAGGTGAGCTTTGGTCAATGGCAGAAGCTCGCACTCGCCCGAGCGTTCATGCGCGATGGTCCGCTCGTGCTCGTGCTCGACGAACCGACCGCGGCACTCGATTCGGAAACCGAACACGCGCTCTTCGAGCGGTACGCTGCCGCCGCGCGCGCACCCGATGGACGTATCACGATTCTCGTATCGCACCGATTCTCGACCGTCCGCATGGCGGACCTGATCGTCGTGCTGGACGGCGCTCGAGTCGTGGAGATTGGCTCGCACGAGGACTTGATGGCGCGCGAGGGGCAGTACGCCGAGTTGTACGGTATTCAGGCGGCGGCCTATCGGTAGCGACGTGCGGGCACGACGCTCGATGTCCGGATCGTTGTCGTCGTCGCGTTCCATACCTCGAGACGCAACGAGCTCGGCGTCGATCGTACGCAGCACCCTCGCGACACTTGCCGGCCACCGGATCTGTCGAGCAATTTGATCCATGGCCGATTCAAGGAGTGAGGGGTGAAACGTCGCGTCCGTCCGCTGCGCCTGCCAACCTGATGACCGGGTTCGCGAACGAGATCGACTCCGCGGTCGTGTTGGCTCCGCCGGCAATCGCGGACGACGCGGGCATTCGGCTGTCGGTTCACCATCTCAATTTCGTGGCGCTCGATTCGCAGGGCATCGCCGATTGGCGCGCTCGGCGCGCGCCGCTGGGAATGCGGCCGGCTATGTACCGGGAATTCTGCTCGACGTTTTTCGCCGCCGCGCATAAGGACGGATTGGGTCCGCACGACATCGACGTTCGTCTGAAAGGAAGCGCCTCCGTGATTTATTCCGGGCGGCACAAGCGGCTTCCGACGGAACTGAACGAGTGGCGCACCGAATTCGGAAAAACTCGGCTCGGTAGACCGGCGCCGACGGTCGCCGAGGAATTGGACATCGTCGACAGCTTTCAACGTCTATACTTTCATCAGCCGCTGCCCTTTCGCCGGCCGTTCGACACCATGGTTTGCCTGAAGATCGACCGGGAGAAGAGCGATTACGACATTCAGGTGTCGAGCGACCTGATCGAGCGCCGGTGCATGGACAGCACGATCCGTCACGCGTTCGATGATTGGTCCATCCACGATCCGAAGTACGATTTCATCTACGATCTCATCGCCAGCAGCGTGATCAATGAGATCTATCTCTGGTCGCATCGATGGACGGTTGCGCTGGGTCGCTCGGTCAATGTGAAAGTGTTTGGTGCCACTGGTCCGCGAAACAGAACGGCTCAGATTGGCGACCTCTCCTCGCATTTTCGAGCGCAGGACTGGATGATTCGCATACCCAATCCCCAAGAAGACTGAGATGGCGGCGACGGTATTCAAACTTCATTTCGAGGCCGATCTTTCGGGGCCGCGGTCCGGGGCGCTGACGAGTCGTCTTGGTCTGACGTTGAATCGAATTGACGACTGGGACAGGCTCGTGGGCTTTCGCTTGGTGGGTGCGAGCGGTGCCATCCGCTTGTTTCTATCGCCGAAGAGTCAGACGAGCGATCGGGACAATGAATTTGATCTGTCGGGAACCGCGACGGACGTGCAGGATCAGCGAGCGCTCGCCGCGCTGTACAATGAGTGTGTCAGCGCGATCGAGTCGATGGGAGGCCGCATCGATTTTCACGGCGCCATTGATCCGTCGAATCTCGGAATCGATGGCGAGACTGGTCGACCAGGCATCGAGGGCGTCTAGCATTCCCGCGCGTTCGTTCTCGCGGACGGAGTCGGCCCAATGAAGGGCATCAATCTCACGATTCGATTTTTGCTTGAACTGGCGCTCCTCGCCGCATTGGGGTTTTGGGGCGCGCACGCTGAGCAAGCACATTCGACGCTCAGCCGAGTTGCGCTGGCGGTCGGAGCGCCGCTGATCGTGGCGATCGTCTGGGGCCTCGCGATCTCGCCGAAGGCACCGGCCGGTTTGTCGCCCGTTACCCGTTTGGCGCTGTCGCTGCCGATGTTCGGCGTGGGCGCATGCGCGCTCTATGTCTCCGACGCAACGCAATGGAGCATCGCCTTCGGGATTGTCGCCGCCGTGAACACCACCGCGTTGATCGTGATCGAGGTCAGCGCCGGATCCGTTTGGGTGCGGGGCAGATAGTGGCTCCGCCAACACCACTTACACACGAATCAGAATGACTTTGCAACCCCCGCCGCCCGCACACCTCGACACCGAGACGTTTACGCTTCGAACCTGGTCTGCGGCTGATGCGCCGACGCTGAGCGAAGTTCTTGCCGCGAGCGACGCGCATCTGCGCGCATGGACCCCGTGGGTCGTGGACGGCCGAATACCAGGCTTGTCGTTAGGCGAACGACTCGAGCGCCACGCGCACGCGTTCGAAAGCGGCAGCGAATGGGTCTACGGCATGTTCAGTCCGGACGGCCGCGAAGTCCTCGGCGGCTGCGGCTTGTATCCGCGGGTTGGAGACGGAGCCATCGAGATCGGCTACTGGTTGTCGGTGCACCACACCGGTCGTGGTTTGGCCACGGCGGCAGCGGCGGCGCTCACGCGAGTCGCGTTCGCATCGAGCAACATCGAACGGATCGAGATCCATTGCGCCCGCGACAATGTCGCCAGCGGCCGTGTGCCGCACCGGCTCGGGTATCACATTCAAGAACACGCGGCAGGGACCGACGAGGAAAGCAACGAGTCAATGGTCGTCTGGGTGATGACGCGAGCGCAATACGGCGCGTGAGCGACGACTCACGGCGACCGCAGCGCACCCAGCGGATCGATCCGGCTCGCGCGCCCGGCCGGAATCCAGACTGCCAGCAGCGCGATGACCGCGAGCAACAGCGGCACGCCGACGAACACCCACGGATCGCGCGCCTCGACGCCGAATAGAAGCGTGCTCATGTACCGCGACAGCGCGAGCGCCGCGCCGACGCCGATTGCCACTCCAAGGATCGCGAGCCGCAGACCTTGAAAGACGACCATTCTTCGCACGGACGCGGGCTCCGCGCCAAGCGCAAGTCGAACACCGATCTCTCGCGTCCGTTGTTGGACCGCGTAGGCCATGACGCCGTAGATGCCAATCGCCGCGAGCGCGAGTGCCGACAGCGCAAAGACGGTCATCAACAGGGTGTTGAACTGCTCGCGTGACGTCGACCGCGAGACGATCTGGCTCATCGACCGGATGTCGGCCACCGGCAATCCCGTTGCCTGCCGAAGCTCCGACTGCACCGCCCCGCTGAGCGACATCGGCGGCACCCTGGTTCGGATGACCCAGGCCAGCGGCGAGATGCGCGCGTTCAGCACATTGACGTTGTCGGGAATCTGCCCCTGCGGAACGAACATCTTCGGGCCCGGCGTTTGGTTCAGGCCATCGTCCCGGCTGTCGGCTACGACGCCGATGATCTGACGGTCCGGCTCCGCCGCGAATTCGCGCATGCCGCCGCGGCCGATCACTAAATGCTCATTGATCGGATTGGCATTCTTCCAGTACTGCTTCGCCATCGCCTCGTTGATGATGACGACCGGCGGCCCGCTCTGATTGTCTCGTTCGGTGAACGTCCGTCCGCGAATCACCGGGATCTTGAAGACTTCGAAATAGCCGGACGACACGGTGATCCACGCGCCACCGCCGTGGAACGGTCCATTCTCGAGCGGCCGGCCCACGATCTTGAAGGGAAGACCGAAACCGCCCTCGAGAGGAACGCAACACGCAGCGCTCGCCAACTCGACGCCCGAGACGCCGCGCAATCGTTCAACACCGTCGCGAATCGCCTGATCGACCGACGCCGACGTCTGGAATCTGGGACCCGTGAACGACATTCGCATCGTCAACACGTTGTTGGCGTCGAACCCGGGCGCCACGGCGCGGAGCGCGAGCGATGTACGAATGAGCAGACCGGACCCAATGACCAACATGAGCGCGAGCGCGACCTCGAGCACGACGAGGGCCGATCGCACACGACTGTTTCTTCCACCGCCCGACGATCCTGTTCCATCTCTCAGCGTTCCACTCAGATCGTCGCGCGCGGCATGGATCGCCGGCATCACACCGAACAGCAGTCCCGTCGCGACCGACACCGTGGCGGTAAACACCATCACACGCCAATCCAGGTGGACCGCCGAACCGCCATCGCCAACACGCGGAAGACCCGCGGTGTTGATCGACAGGAGCGATCGAATGCCAAGCAAGCCGAGCGAGAGACCTAACGCGCCGCCGATCACCGAGAGCAGGACGCTTTCGGTCATCAGCTGCCGGATGATGCGGCTCCGGTCGGCTCCCATCGCGGCACGAATTGCCATTTCGCGTTTGCGAACCGTCGAGCGAACCAGCAGGAGGTTCGCCACGTTCGCGCAGGCGATCAGCAGCACGCCGGCCACCGCGGCAAGCAACACCATCAACAGCGAATGGGAGTTTCGAATGAAGACGTTTCCGATGCGATCGACGCTGAAGCTCGCGTTCGGCCCCAGAGAGTTCGGAAACTTCCGGCGGAATTCATCCGCCGACTGCTTGAGCTTTGCCTGCGCCTGCTGCAGCGTCACGCCTGGCTTGAGACGCCCGGCGGTCCGAAAGTAGTGCGCCTGGTCCGCGGTGTTGGGATCGAGCTGGAACGCGGTCCAGACGTCGGGAACATCGCCGAACTCGGATGGATCGAAGCTGCGATTCACCACGCCGATGATGACGTACGGGTCGCCGCTCAACGAGATCGTCTTGCCAATCACATTGGGATCGGCGGCAAAGCGGCGGGTCCACCATCCATATGATAGAACGGCGGCACGCGGTCCGTTCGGGCGGTCTTCGTCGGCGGAGAAGGTGCGGCCCAGCACGGTGGTGGCGCCGAGCAATCGGAAGAACGGGGCGCTCACCTGTCCCGACGTGACCTGCTCCGGCAGATCGCCGCCCGTATAGTTGACGATCACGCTCCGGTACGCGGCGACGTCCTGCACGGCGTCGGTCTGCCGCTGCCAATGCGCAAACTTGGCGGGCGACGCGCCCGGGCCGGAGCCGTTGGGCGACGTGTTCATGAACAACACGATCCGATCGGGATCCGGGTATGGAAACGGTCGCAGCAGCACGGCGTTGACGACGGAGAACACCGCCGTCGTGGCGCCGATACCGAGTGCGAGCGCAGCAACGGCCGCGAAGGTGAACGCGCGTTGCTGCCGGAGCATCCGCAGCGAGTATTTGAGATCCTGGACGAAGCGCTCCACCGGGGCCTCCTCGGGCGTGACGTTGGTCGTCCAATCATGCGGCTGCGTCCGCCGGGCCGCAATCTGAGAACGCCGTGGGTGGGTAAGGATTGTGTCGCCAATCCTGCCGGTCGTTCTCGTGTGAGCGAAAGCGCGACACATTCGCCGGGCAACCCTGATCCGTTCCGAATGGTCGAGACCGGCGAAATTTTCGCCGACGAAACGCGGTCGTTCGTCGTCAGTGGCGCGGAATTCGCTATTTATATTTTGACTTTATAATTTACTAAACATTGGTCGAACTATGTGGGCCCCCTCGAGCATACCGGTGTTTCGAATTTTCTAAAAATCTTCTGTTGACAGAACAAAAAAACCGACGCAGACTGCTATCCGAATCTGCCGGTTGCTCCATCGAGAAACGCGCGGCCCACCGAGAGCGGCGTGTTTGGTGACCCTCCAGCGGGCCCATGCTCGAGTACGCCCTCCCGGGGAGCAAGCGTCGCATGAAGCGTTTCACGCGCAAGCAGCTAGCCCTGTTCGGTCTCGTGGCATTGGCTTTTGCCGCCACGTGCACGACTGAAAAAATTGTGTATCGCAGCGGCACCAACTTCGCCGGCCCGGCAACCGCGGCCGCCAATTTCATCGGGTATTACGACGTCGCGAACAAGCAGACCGTCTGCGGCTCGTGTCACGTCGATTACCAAACCCGCTGGGCGCAAACCAAGCACTCCACCGCATGGGCCGACCTGACCGCGAATGCCGGCGCAACCGGCGTGTGTCAAGCCTGTCACTCCGTCAACAATCTCGGGAATTCCGTCGCCGACACCGCGGTCGGCTATCGCTCGACAAAAGACGCCCGCTACCACGACGTGCAGTGCGAGAGTTGCCACGGACCTGGACTCAATCACGCCAGCAGTCCCAGCTCCAGCAACCATCCACTCGCGTCGATCAAAGCAGACACCAACGCGACGAACGGTTGCGGTGAATGCCACTCCGGAACGCACGAGCCGTTCGTCAACGAATGGAAGCTGACGAACTCCAAAGGTCTGTCTCACTCCATCGTTCAGTCAGGCACCGTCGGCAACGTTGACCCGACCTGCGTCGGCTGTCACACGGCGCAGGGCGCGCTCAACGCCTTTGGCGTCAACGAGGATTACGTCGAGAAGGTGCCGACGAGCGGAATCACCGCCGCCAACGCGCTCCCGCTCGTGTGCGCTACCTGTCACGATCCGCACGGCTCCGGCAACCCCAAGCAACTGCGCTTCTCGATCAGCGCGCCGAACGTCGACGACAACCTCTGCATCAAGTGCCATCAGCGCCGAGCGGACCCGTCGCAGGTCACGACGCGCAATAGCGTGCATTCTCCGGAAGGCCCAACGCTTCTCGGTTTGGCCGGTTGGTTCCCGCCGGGCCTCAGCGCCGGTGACTCGATCATCGGCACGCACGGCACACCGTCGCGCAACCCGCTGCTGTGCGCCGGATGTCACGTCTCGCGCTTCACGGCCACCGACAAAGCGAGCGGCAACTTCGTCTTCCAAGCCACCGGACATCGATTCATCGCCGCGCCGTGCGTCGACGCCAACGGCGTTCCATCCACCGATCAAACGTGCGCCATCACAGCAAAGACATTCCGCTCGTGCGTGTCCAGCGGCTGTCACGCGAGCGAAGCCGTTGCCCGCACGCTCTATCTCACCGATTCCGCACGCGTCCTCCAACTGGTCGCGTCGCTCAACTCCGCCGTCGCCAAGGTCAACGTCCTCAAGCCCGCCGACTGCAAGCTCGGCGGCGCAAAGTTCACCTCGTGCCTTGGTGGACAGTTCAACGTCTCACTCGCGACAGCACCTGGAGCGTTCGTTCACAACCCATTCCTGATCGAACAGCTCCTCGTCGCGACAATCAATCAGATCCAGAAGGACTATGGCGTAACGCCCGACATCACTGTGCCGCTCACATCACAGGTGGCGCGGCCGCCGCGAATGCACACGACCGGATCGACGCAGCGGTAAGAGCAGTAAGAGAAAGGCCAGGCGAGAGCGGCCGCCTAATTGCGAGCGAGGTAGCAGCGGGACCGGGTGGATCTTGGATCTCCTTCCGGTTCCGCCTTGGCGTCTACTCAGGCGGCTGACGGTCGATGATCGGAGCGCTGCTCTTAGCACTGCAGCAGGGACCTGACGCGCATTACGCCGGTGGCGCGACGTCAAAGATCGCGGGGACGACCGCGCTCGCCGGAAAGTTCTTTCGCTTTCTGATGTCGTCGGTCCCGCAGTGGATCCAGATCAGCGGCGTCATCATCGGCGGGCCCATTGCGCTCATCCTCGCGTGGTACGCGTGGAAGAATCGGCGCGAGCTCTGGGCGTGGTGGCTCGCGAGGCCAGGTGCGGTCAAATTCGCGCTCGTGAGCTCCGTGGGCGTCGTTGTCGTGTCCGTGGGCGGGGCCGGACTCTACGGCTACAACTACATGATGCACGACAACGACTTCTGTCAGTCGTGCCACGTCATGGACTCCGCGTGGAATCGCTTCCAGACCACGAAGCACAAGAGCCTGCAGTGCCACGCCTGCCACCGTCAGCCGCTCTACGTCAGCTCCGTCGAGCTGTTCTATTGGGTGACGGAGCGGATGATGATCGTGCCGCCACACGACAAAGTGCCCACCAAGGTCTGCAGCGAGTGTCACATGCGCCAAGGCACCGACTCGGCGCGCACACTGATCACGCTCACGGCCGGACACGCGCTGCATCTCAAATCGGACTCATCGGCGCTCAAGAACGTACAGTGCGTCACCTGCCACGGCCGAGATTTTCACTCGTTCAAGCCCACGAACGCGACCTGCGCGCAAAGCGGCTGCCACATGAACGTCCGCGTGAACCTCGGCGTGATGTCGAGCAAGGGCTTCATGCACTGCACGTCGTGCCACGACTTCAAGGGGAAGGTTCCGCCCGGAACCACCGCGGCTCAAGCGCGACTGGCGATCGCGCCCAAAGTCATGGACTGCACGAGCTGTCACGAGATGTCGAAGGCAATTCTCAACTTTGACCTCGCGGCCGACCCACACAAAGGCAACTGCTCGATGTGCCACGACGCGCACAAGCAGAAAGAGCCGAAGGACGCGTTCAAGACCTGCGCGACCGCACAATGCCACGTCGCCGCCGACACGCTCACCGCGTTTCATCGCGGCCTCGGGTCGCACGCGCTCGATCAATGCGGCGCGTGTCATCAGGCGCACAGCTGGAAGGTGCGCGGCACCGACTGCATCAGCTGCCACAAGAACATCAATCAGGATCGGCCCAGCGCGCGTCGCGTCGGGTCCGCAGGCTCCGTAGGCTCCGCTGGCAGACGGAAGTCGTTCCACCGCGTCGCGTCGCGCAGACGCTCCGTGCGATCCGCGCAGCGCGTCGTCCGGTTCGCGTCATTCATCCGGCCGCCCGCCGACTCTGCCTTTCGGCATTCGATTCACAAGTCGCTCACGTGCACGGAGTGTCACGGGACAAGCAACACGCATGGTGCCATCAAGATCGTCGCGCCGGGCGGCTGCCTCGGCTGCCACCACAGTGCGCAGCAACGTGTGCAATGCTCCACCTGCCACACAGCACCGCCGGCAGCGCCATACACGCTCCCAATGATCTTCGCGATCACCGCGCGCCCCAACCCGGTAACGCGCCCCGTCGCGTTCACGCATGCGCGGCACACCACGCTGGTCTGCGTGCAATGCCATGGCACCGACGTAAAGCGCACGGTGACCACGAAATGCGCGTCCTGTCATACGGATCATCACACGGCCGCCGCCGATTGCGCGACCTGCCACACGACGGCGCGCGTTGGCCACGATCGCAAGGTGCACGAGGGCTGCGCCGGCTGTCATACCGATGCCGGCGTTGCGTCGCTCCCAGCCGGGCGACCCGTGTGCATTGCGTGTCATTTGGAGCAGCGCAATCACTATCCGTTGGGCGACTGCGCCACCTGTCACGCGCTGGCGAGTCATACCATGATGAGCACGGTTCGCGGCGGAAAAGCGCCGTGAGATCGATCGTCGCCGCGCTCCTCTTCCCCGCCGTACTTGGTGCGCAAGGATTCCGCATCTCCGGCGTCACGAGCATGCAGCTCATCGAGCTGCGGCCACTCGTGATGGACTCGCTGTCCAACAGCCTGGTTCCCGGCACCGGCGAGTCGCGATCCGTGGGTGGAGTTCCGGCAATTTGTCCGCTGACCACAGGCTTTTGCCAATTCGAGCGCTCGGGCAATCGCGTGAGCGCGGCGCCGGTGCTGCAAGATCTCACGCTGGCCGGGTGGGGGTGGGTCGAAGGCTTGAGCTTTCACGGCGACGTGCGTGCTCGAACGCAGCTCGGCGGCAACGCGGCCTTCGTGTACCCGCTCACCGACGATCATCTCGAAGTCCTCGACGCCTACGCGCAACTCGATCGCGATGCCTGGCAAGGACGACTCGGTCGACAGTGGGTCGTGGGCGGCCTGGGTGCATACGCATTCGATGGAGCCAACGCGCAGTGGCGACACAATGAGTATACGCTCGAGGGTTGGGGCGGCCGCGCACTCGTCGCTGGGCTAAACGAACCGTACACGAGCTCGCAGCTCGCCGCGATCGACAACACGCCGCCGTCGCAGAACGGATATCTGTTCGGTGCGCGCGCGCGGTACCGCCCCGATGCGCTCACGGCGGCGGCGTTCACGTACCAGCGAGTGCTCGTCGCCGATCGCAGCGGTCTCTACTCCGAGCGTGCGTCGCTCGACGCGTCTACCAGGCGATTCCGCGCCGCGATCGACCTGGGACTGGACTATGATTTTTCGACGGGCGATTGGAACGAGGCGCGGCTCCGCGTCGGAACGACCGGCATTGGCTCGATCGCCTATGCCGTCGAGGCGCGACACTCGCGCCCCTTCTTCGAGCTCTGGACGATCTGGGGAGCATTCTCGCCGGTGGGGTTCGACGAAGCGAGAGCGACAATCGATTGGCGGCCGGCTGCATCAGAGTTCTCATATTCTCTCCGCGGCGCGTATCGCCAGTACGCCGAAACGAACACCGGCATTTCGCTTCGCACCAACGGATGGCGGGCGGGCGCCGACGCACGATGGCAAAACGCCAGCGCCTTCTCGGCATTCGGTTCCTACGACATCGACATCGGCAGCGGTGCGGCGAACACGGATGTGCGCACCGGCGGCCGCTGGGCGGCATCGCCAGGACTGTCGTTGGGCGCTGACCTCATGATGACGCAGAACATCTACGAGTTCCGCGTTGGCACCGGGCGCATCTATGGCGCGTCGGTGGACGGGTCGCTTCAAGTGCGACCCGACGTTCGTCTCGCGCTCGACGCCGGCTTCTACCAGCACACGCTCACGAACGGCGCACCCGGTCCGGACTGGACGCAGCGGCGAGCGTCCATACGCGTCGAGTGGATGATGGGACGCGAGCCAGGATCCACGGGCAAAGCGCCGTGAGACTCCTCCGTGGAACCTCGCGCATCTGGCGCGTGCTCATTCTGCTCGCGACTCCCGCGCTCACCTGGAGCCAAGGAAACGCTGCGTTTCCGCACGCACGTCACGCAAAGCTCTTTCCCACCTGCTCGGGTTGCCACGCCGGAGTTCCGACGGGGGATGCGGCGCGATCATTTCCATCGGTCGCGCTGTGCGCCGCCTGCCACGACGGCGCCATCCAACCTCGCGTGCGCTGGGCTCCGCCGAGTCGTCGTGAGGCTGGTCTGCTCGTGTTCTCGCATCCGGCGCATTTGAGCAAGACGAAGGACGCCACCTGCGAGTCCTGCCATTCGCTCGCTGACCCAACGCAGTGGATGAACGTTGGGCACATCACGCCCGAGCGCTGCATCTCCTGCCACGCGCACGGTGCGACGGCACATCTCGCCGACAACAACGTCTGCGCGACCTGCCACCGGTCACTCGTCGCCGCCGTGGGCCTCAGCGACGCGCGCGTGGCGGCGCTGCCGAAGCCGGCGTCGCACGCGCGATCAGACTTCTCGAGCGGGCACGGACCCGCGGCCCGCTCGGCAACAGCGAATTGCGCCATCTGTCACGCCCGAGAGACCTGCCAGCGCTGTCACGTAGACGGCGCGCGCGCTCCCGCGATTCGTGCGCTCGGAAGCGACGCTCGAGTCGCTCGTTTGGAGTCGGGCAGACCGGCGGTGTACTTCACGCCCGCTGATCATCGCGTCTCCCAGTTCACGCTCGTTCACGGCAAGTCTGCTCGCGCAGACGCGGCCCGCTGCGCAACCTGTCACGCGCGCGCGAGCTGCGAAACCTGTCACATCGGCGAGGGAGCGCGAGACGTTCTGCGTCTGCTTCCCGATGCGCGCGAAGCGACAGCGCCGGGCGTTCAACTCCGTCAAGCGACGCCGCCGGCAACAACCACGTTGACGCAAGCGTCTCGCGTGTCACAGGCATCACCCGTGTCGCTACACAGCGACACGATACCACGCAAAGTCCGAGTGCATCCGGCCGGCTTTGCGCGCACGCACGGCGGCATGGCCGCCTCAGGTGAGCTGCAATGCGCGAGCTGTCACACCAAGGCCTACTGCGCCGAGTGTCACGCGGGTGAGAAGGTGACGCGGCGCTATCATCCGTCCAACTTCGTGTCGACGCATGCCCCGCAGGCGTATGGCCGAGAAACCGACTGCGCGTCGTGTCACTCCACCGAGGCGTTCTGTCGCGCGTGTCATCGCCAGTCCGGATTGGCGGCCAAAAGTAACGTTCGAAGCACGGTGTTTCACAACGCACAGCCGCTTTGGCTTCTGCAGCACGGACGCGCTGCACGACAGGATCTGACCAGCTGTACCACGTGTCACCAGCAGACCTACTGCAAGCAGTGTCACTCGGACCTCGGCGCGCGAATCAACCCGCACGGTGCGGGCTTCGATGCCGCGCGCATGTCCAGCAAGAATCCGGTGCTGTGCCTGTCCTGCCACTTCAAGAATCCTCTCGCCAAATGAGCGAGCCCAGGGAGATCGTATGAATCGCAGAATCAAACCGGCCCGTGCGTGCCTCGTGGTATTCACTGCAGTGAGCGTGCTCTCATCCTGCTCAGGTCGCCAAGAGCCACCGAAGATTCCCCTCGCGAATGCATCCCGAGCCATCGGCGAAGACAGTGCAGGTGCCGTGGAGGCCGCTCACGCGCTCATCGGACCGGCCGCGAAGGCGTTGCTCGACAGCGGCAACGTGCTCTTTAGAAAAAAGGAATACACCGCTGCCCTGGCCCAATACCGCGCCGCGTCGTCGCTCGCACCGCAGCACTCGGCGCCGCTCTTTGGGATCTACATGGTCGCCCGTGCGACAAACAATCCCGGCATGGCGGATAGCGCCCTCGCCAGTATACGCTTGCGGAGCGGGCAAATGACTCCCATTCCGCATGCACCGGCTGACTCTGCTCTGCAGCGCGTGCATGCGAACCTCGGAAAGAAGCCGTCTGCCGGCTAGCGTGTCACGATCAACATTTTCTAAAGCCGTAATGACTGAACAGTCCATCGACGTGCGCTGTCCCCGATGCGGGGAGACATCCTCTGGCCGGTTCTGCTCCGGCTGCGGCGTGCCGCTGCGAGACGTCAAATGCGATGGCTGCGGTCATCCCGCTCCGCCCGGCAGCCGATTCTGCGCCGATTGCGGATCTCCGATCGCGAGCGCTGCCAGCACAGGCGCGGTCGAATCACGACTCGCCGCGCCGAGATCGGCGCCGCTCGCAAAGCTGATCGGGGGAGCGGCTCTCCTCGTTCTCGTCGCATTCGTCGCCGGTGAAGCCGCGGCCCGACGTTCGGCAGACGGAACGGCCGGCGCGGTCGATCAACCCGTGACCACCCCGCTCATGGGCGCCGCCACAACGCCGGCACCGGATATCTCGGCAATGTCACCCGAGGAGCGCGCAAGCCGATTGTTCAATCGGGTGATGCTGTACAGCGAGCAGGGGAAAATGGACAGCGCGCGTTTCTTCGCACCAATGGCCATTCAGGCGTATGAAATGATGGGCCCCGTGGACGACCACGTTCGATACGACATTGGCGCGATCTCGGCCGCCGTCGGCGACGCTGCCCGCGCACGCGGCGAAGCGGACACCATCCTGACCGCGCAACCGAAACACCTGCTGGGACTCGTGTTGGCAATCCGCGCGGCGGACCTGTCGAAGGATTCCGCCGCGGTATCGCGTTTCAGCCGACGCCTGGTCGCCGCGGCGCCGGCGGAGCGTGCGTCGACGACCAAGGGCTACAGCGAGCACACGCGCGACATCGACGACGCAATCAAGAAAGCCGAGGGAGTGGCTCGTTGACATGGTTCATGTGAGAATGGCCCGTGCTAGCGCCCATGCAGCCCCGCGGCTAAGCTCACTATATGCCGGCGACCTCGATCAACACCTACCGCCGGGCCTTCAGCTCAAAAACACTACAAATCAAATCGCGAAGGGTATGGTCCTCCCGACCGCTTCAAATCTCGCGATCGATGCCACCGACATAGCTCGACGATTCGGCGCTAGTTGGGTGCTCCGCGGCGTAACCCTGCGATTGAGCCCTGGAGAGGTCGTCGGAGTCCTCGGTGTCAACGGAAGCGGCAAAAGCACGCTGCTCAGGGTGCTCGCGACACTGATCAAGCCCCACGCCGGATCGGCTCGCGTCTGCGGACACGACTTGGCCGGCGCCCCGGAAGAGGTGCGCAGTCAAATCGGCTACCTTGCACACGCTCCCGGCCTCTACGACGATCTCACGGCCCGCGAGAATCTCACCTTCGCTGCCGCCATGCTCGATCGCGACTCGCGCGACGTCGACGCAGTTCTCGATCGCATTGGGCTGCTTCCGGTCGCGGCGCAACCAGTTCGTGGATTCTCCTCCGGAATGCAGCGCCGCCTGGCAATCGGCCGCCTCATGTTGATTCGTCCGCGCGTGCTGCTTCTTGACGAGCCGTACAGCAATCTCGACAGTGCGGGCCTCGACCTCATGAACTCGCTCATCGCGGAGTGGGTGAACGCAGGCGCCGCCGCGCTCGTTGTGCTTCACGAGCTTGGTCCTGCGGCCGAGATCCTCGATCGCACAGTGACCATTCAGGACGGTCGCGTCGCGACGAAACCGACGATGCACGCCGATCCCAAGGCGGATGTCTCCTTGGCAGCGAGCGGCCGATGAGCCTGCGTCAGGATTGGCGACGCGCGCGCGCAATCGCCTGGAAGGATCTCACGGCCGAGCGTCGATCGAAAGCCGGGTTCAATTCCGTCGTGGCGTTGGCGGTCACCATTCTCGTCATGTTCGGGTTCGCGCTTGGACCCGACGGACAAGCGATTCGCGACGCTGCGCCCGGCGCCATTTGGCTTGCTGTCCTGTTCGCCGGCGTGCTTGCGTTCAACCGGTCGTACCAGGTGGAGCTCGACGGCGGCGCACTCGAGCAGTTGATCCTCTATCCGGGTACGCGCCGCGCGATTTTTGCCGGAAAGCTGTTGGCGAACTTCGCGTTCGTGGCACTCATGCTCGCGATCGTGATCGCCGTCGGGATTGTGCTCTTTCAAGTCACCATTCCGTCCGCATGGCCGGCGTTAGTCGGGATTGTGGCGTGCGGCGCGATCGGGCTCGTGACACTCGGAACGTTTTACGCCGCGATGGCGAGCCGAAGTCGCGCGCGAGAGGTGTTGCTGCCGCTGCTGCTGTTCCCCATGCTCGTTCCCGTTTTGCTCGCCGCCATCCAGGCGACCAAGGCGTTGCTCGGCGGCAACGTCATGGGCGACGCGGGTGCCTGGGCGCGGCTGTTGGTGGCGTTCGACGTCGTCTTTCTCGTCGCGACGTTCCTCGCGTTTGAATTTGTGATCGAGGTCTGACGTCATCATGACTCACGTAGCTCATTCACCATCAGTCACGCTTCCGCGCACCAACCGATTGTCGATCTTCGGCTGGTTCGCGTTTCTGTTCTTGATCGCCTGCCAGGGGATCGCGATCGCGATTTCGCCGCCCGACCGCGACATGGGCGACCTTCAAAAAATCATGTACGTCCATGTGCCCGCCGCGTGGATGACGATGCTCGCGCCGCTCACCGTACTCGTATTCGCGCTTCGCTATCTATGGAAGCGACGCGAGGAAGACGATCTGCTCGCGGCGGCGGCGGCCGAGGTGGCGGTGGCGTTTGCCGGACTGACGTTGGTTCTTGGGATGCTCTGGGCGCGACCGACGTGGGGCGTGTGGTGGACGTGGGATGCGCGCCTCACGTCGACCCTCGTTTTATTCTTGATTCTCGCCGGCTATCTCGCGCTCCGCGCGCTCGTCGACGATCGCGAGCAGCGCGCGCAGTGGAGCGCCGCGGTCGGCGTGCTCGGCGCGATCAACGTGCCGATCGTGTACATGTCGGTGCGCTGGTGGCGGACAATTCATCAAATCCAGTCGAGTCCTTCGACGGTCGATCATGCGTACGTGATCGGACTTCGCCTGAACGCGTTCGCATTTCTCTTCGTGATGATCTATCTGATTCGCGCCCGGTATGAAGCGTCGCTGATCGAGCGCGCGGCGGAACACGAATCCGAAGCCATCGCGCTGGGACGAGGAAGGGGTACCGCACATGAATAGCAATTGGATGTTCGTCGGCGCCGCGTTCACGGTCACCTGGGCCGTCATCGTCGGCTATCTGATCCATGTTCGCCGCACTTTGGCGCGTGCGCGCACGTCGCTCGACTTGGCGACGAGGGCAGGCGCGCGATGACGACGAGCCGCAAAACCAAGCGCCTCGTGATTGGAGGCATCGTCGTCATTGTCGGCACGTTCGTCTACCTCCTGTATGGAGGCCTCGACAAGAATGTCGTCTATTTCCTCACGCCCAAGGAATTGTTGGCCAAGGGCACGCGCGCGGTCGACGTTCCCGTGCGATTGGGGGGACAGATCAAGCCGGGAACCGTGAAGTGGAACGACGCCACGCTCGACCTGACCTTCACGATCACCGACGGCACGAGCGACATTGCCGTCCGGTCGCGCGGCGCGCCGCCGCAGATGTTTCGCGATGGCATGGGCGTGGTGGTCGAAGGCCGCTATCTCAACGACGGCGTGTTCAAGTGCACCAACCTGATGGTCAAGCATTCCAATGAATATCGTCCGCCGAAAGCCGGCGAGTCGCCGAAAGAGATGTATAAAACGCTCATGAAGGGCGCGGGTTCGTGAACGGGCTGGTCGGGCGCGCCGCGCTCCTCGTCTCGCTGCCCTTCATCGTGTTGGGCATCATCACCATTCCCGTCGCGCTGCGGCGTGGGCGGCGCGATTGGATTCCCATTGCGTACGGCGCGGTCCTCGCGAACTTCCTGCTCGTGACGGCCGCTGCGCTCGCGATGGTCGTCGCCCTCGTCACGCACGACTTCTCGGTCTCGTACGTCGCGCAGGTCGGCAGCCGAGAGACGCCGCTCTTCTATACGATCATCTCGCTGTGGGGCGCGCTCGAAGGATCGATCTTGTTTTGGGGATGGGTGCTGTCGCTCTATGCGGTGGCCGTGGTCTGGTTCAATCGCGAGCGTCCGGGAGACCTCGTTCCGTATTCGGCGATGGTGCTGCTCGCCGTCTCGCTTTTCTTCGCGATTCTGCTCGTCGGGCCGGCCAATCCGTTCCACGTCGTGTTCCCGGTTCCACCGAACGGACCGGGACCGAATCCGCTGCTGCAGAATCACATCTTGATGGGCATCCACCCGCCGCTTCTGTATCTCGGATACGTGGGAATGTCGGTGCCGTTCGCGTTCGCCGTCGGCGCGGTGCTCTCGGGCGAAGCGGAATCGAACGACTGGATCCGGCTCACGCGCAATTGGACCGTCGCGTCGTGGGGATTCCTCTCGGCGGCGATCATTGCCGGCATGTGGTGGTCGTACGACGTACTTGGTTGGGGCGGCTACTGGGCCTGGGATCCCGTCGAGAACGCGTCGTTCTTGCCCTGGCTTACGGCGACGGCGTTCCTCCATTCGGCGATGGTCCAAGAGCGACGCAGCATGCTGCGGGTGTGGAACCTCAACTTGGTCGTCGGCACGTTCGCGCTGACGATCCTCGGGACGTTCCTCACTCGCTCGGGAATCATCTCGTCGGTGCATGCATTCACGACGGGCACGATCGGCTACTACTTCCTCACGTTCATCGGGCTCGTGCTGCTCACGGCGTTGGCGATGGTCGCGGGCAACTCCGATCGGTTGAGCACGCGCGGCCGCCTCGATTCGGCCGCGTCGCGCGAGACGATTTTCTTGTTGAACAATCTGTTCTTGACCGCCTTCATGCTCACGGTACTGGTCGGAACACTGTTTCCATTGGTGGCCGAGGCGATTCGTGGCGTCAAGGTGAGCGTCGGGGGACCGTTCTTCAATCGAATGTCGTTGCCGTTGATCGCCGCGCTGCTGTTTCTCATGGGGGTCGGTCCGGCGTTGCCGTGGAAGGTTGCATCACGCGCTGATCTTCGCGAGAAGCTGCTGCCGCCTATCTCTGGCGCGGTCGTTCTGCTCGGGATTGCGATCCTCATGGGCATTCGCAACCCGTACGGACTGCTCGTGTTCACGTTTGTCGGGTATTCGGCCGCGGCGAACTTGCGCGAGTATTGGATCGGCGTTCGCGCGCGCCACGTGGCCCAGGGCGAGGCGTGGCCAACCGCGCTCGTGAAGCTCGTGGGCAGCAACCGTCGACGCTACGGCGGATACATCGCCCACTTCGGTGTGTTCTTTGTCGCGCTCGGAATCACCGCGTCGTCGTCGTTGCGCTCGGAGCGCGAGGCAACCCTCAAGCCGGGTGAAACCGTCAGCGTCTACGGACGCACCGTGCGGCTCAAATCGATGTGGGGACGCGAAGAGAAACAGCGGTCGGTGGTCGGCGCGACCATGGAGTTGATCGAGAATGGAAACGTCCGCGCGACGCTCGAACCGCGCATGAACTTCTATCCGACATCGCAGGAGCCCGTTCCGACCCCCGACGTGCACAGTGGCGTCTTTGGCGATCTGTATCTCAGCCTCGTGGCATTTCGGCCAGACGGGAGCACTGCCACGATCAAGGCGATCTATGAGCCGCTGCTGCCATGGATCTGGTTCGGCGGCGGAGTCGTGGTGTTTGGTGCAATTGTCAGCGGCTGGCCCGCGAGGCGACGCCGAACGGCAGTGCCGGCGATTGTCGCCAGCGCGAATCCAGCGCGAGATGCCGCATGAACTGGAAGCGCGCTACGATCGCGGGAGCCTTTGCGTTCCCCATCATTGGACTTTTCATATACGGGCTGAAACACGACCCGCACGACATTCCGTCACCCCTGCCCGGTAAGCCGGCGCCGACCTTCGCGCTCGAGGTATTCGCTCCCGGCCAGCCGCCGCTTGGCCGCCCGATTGGCGACACGGTTCGTCTCGCCGATCTCAAGGGCCAAGTCGTCGTATTGAATTTCTGGGCGTCGTGGTGCTTGGCGTGTCGTGACGAGCATCGGACGCTGTCGGAGGTCGCGCGCTCGTACGCCGACAAGCCGGTGCACTTCGTTGGCTCGTTGTATCAGGACACGCCGAATGCGGGAAGGCAATGGATCGCCGAGCTGGGTGGGCAGAGCTATCCGTCGGTTCAAGATCCGCGCACGCGCACGGCGATCGACTACGGTCTATATGGTGTGCCCGAGACGTTCATCATCGGCCGCGACGGGTTGATCGCGCACAAGATCACCGGGCCGGCGTCGGCGGCGGCGGTTACGCAGATCGTTGACTCGCTCCTGGCGACGCCTGCGCCGGCCAAGGGAGCGCCGTGAAGCCGACGTCGCGTGTGCTCTCGCGTGTGCTCTCGCGTATGCTATCGCGTGTATTGACGCTCGCCGCGGTGATCGTGGTCGTGGTCGTCGGCGCTGCGCGTGCACAAACGCCGCAGGTTTCGCCGCGTGCGGCCGCCGGAGATTCTGCGCTCGAGGCGCGGACGTCGGCGGTCGCGGCGCAACTGCGTTGTCCGGTGTGTCAGGGATTGTCGATCCAGGATTCGCCGTCGGAGCTCGCGCAGCAGATGCGATCATTGGTGCGCGACCAGTTGGCGGACGGCAAATCGCCGGATGCGGTGAAGGCGTACTTTATTTCGAAATACGGCGAGTGGATTTTGCTCGCGCCGGCGCCTCACGGCTTCAACTTGCTCGCGTACGCGCTGCCGGTGCTGGCGGTCCTGGGCGGCGGGCTGGCGATTGTGTTGGCGATTCGGCGCTGGACGTCAGGGACTCCCGAAACGACTTGATCGTCGAGCGGGTTCACCGTCCGATAGATCTGGTTCTACCACTCTGTCGTAGGTCGCAATGCGCATCGTTAGCATCGCCTTCATGTTTGTCGCGCTTGGCCCCATGCGTGCCGCCGCGCAGAACGTTCCGTTCATTGCCGGTGAGATCACGGGCGGCGCGGGAGCGCACACGACGCAGACGCAGCACCTCTATTACATCGGGGAGCACAACGAGTTTTGGCGGGCGGCCACAACGATCCGATTGGGCTCCGCAGGCAGCGTGCGGCCAACGTTGACCATCGAGCACAGCACCGGCTGCGGTTTCGGCTGGGGTTGCGGACACAGCCTCAACTGTCCCGTAGGGCCGGACGGCCGATGCGAATCAACGTTCGATGACGCCGAGGGCACCGCAATCGCCGCGGGAGTTGGCGGCGCGCTGGGAAATCGAGTGCTCGGTGGCATCGCGGCGGGCGTCGCACAGTACACGAAGTGGTCTCGCTACGTCGACGCCAATGTGTCGCTTCGGTTGATTCCGCATCTCGCCGTCGTGGGCGACGTGCGCCATATCGTCTGGACCGACGACCGCGGCGATCGCGTGTCGTTCTCTCCGGCTTCAGTGGGCTTGCGCATTTTTTAGGGAATTGTCGCGCTGGACCCTGAACAGCGTTGGCACGGACGACACCTCGGAGTGGTGGATGATGTGCCTATGCTCGCCGCCGGGAACGCTGCTCGCCGTGTCCGTCGTCGCGAGCCTGGTCCCCATGCGCCGAGCGATGCGCGTTGATCCGGTGATCGCAATGCGGGGCGAATGAGAGTCTTTCTGTGCGATCGCGCTCGTCCGATGAGACCGCTCAGTCGACGATGAGAGATCTATATGGACACTAGGTCCATTCGACGACGAAAACGCTGAACATGTGAAGTGTCGCGCGTTCCTTACATGGCGCGCGTCGTTCAGTTGCAATGCCGTGACACAACCACTCCACCTTCCCGCGATTCCCGAGGGACGACCCTCGGTCCACTCGTACAAGAACAAGGGGAGTGTCATGCGTTGCAGCGTCGCAATCGCATCGTGTCTCATGGTGCCGGTCATATTCGGCGCGAGTGTCACGAATGCGCAGGAACCCAAGCAGCAGGGCTCGACCAAAGACACGGTTCGGAAGCTCGATGCCGTCTCGATTGTCGCCACGCCATCCGGTCGCGGTGAGACGCGCGGCGCGAACGCCATCGGCAAACTCGAGCTGAAGGATCGCGCCGCCGGCACCAGCGCGCTCAAGATCGTCGAGAAGCTCCCCGGCGTGAACATGCAGAGCTCCGATCCGTGGGGCAGCTACGAGTGGGCGAACAGCATCACCATCCGCGGCTTCGAAACCCGCCAGATCGGGCAAACATTCGACGGTCTCCCCCTCGGTGATATGAGTTATGGTAACTTCAACGGGCTCGGCATCGGTCGAGCCGTTGATCCGGAGAACCTTGCCGGCGCCTCCGTTGCGCAGGGCAGCGGTGCGATCGGCACGTCGAGCGCGAACAACCTCGGCGGTGTTGTCCAATACGCGTCGGACGCGCCGCGTGGCGCTGAGGCGTTCACGCTGCGCCAGACTGCGGGCGCCGCGAACACCTATCGCACGACGGGCCGTTACGACACGGGCCTGCACTCGTTCGGCGAAAACGGAATCAGCGGATACCTGAGCTTCACGCGGCAGGACAACGACAAGTGGAAGGGCGCCGGGAAGCCGGAGTCGCCCGCGTTCGCCGGACTGCTCGGACAGCACGGCCTGTTCCGCACCGGTCAAACATGGCAGGAACAGGTGAACGCCAAGACCGTGGCGTTCATCGGCTCGAACAAGCTCACCGCCTACTACGCCTTCGACAACCGGCAGGAGTCCGACTACGTGGACTTTTCGCTCGCGCGGTGGAACAAGAGCGGCCGCATGTGGGACGAGTTCACAAATTGGAACGACGCCAAGTCGTACGCGACGTCCACCGATCAGCAGGACGAGGCTTATTGGGACTCGTCGCTCGGCGCCCGGCGCGATCACCTGGCGTACGTTCGCGACGACATTACGCTCGGCGAGCATGCGACGCTTACGATTCAGCCGTACATGCATCGGGACAAAGGACGCGGCGATTGGACCGCGCCGAGTTACGGGGCGACGTGGAGCCCAGACCCGATTTATTTCCGCGAGACGCAGTATGACAACTCTCGCTACGGCACCAACGCCAAGCTCGCGACCACGGTGGCCGGCAACAACATCGAGGCCGGCCTGTGGTATGAAAGCAATGCGACGCACATGAAGCGTCCGGCGTGGCGGCTCGTCGATTGGCAGTCGGGCCCCAAGGTGGATTTCAACGACGTCATTCGCCTGAACTTCGACCGCCAGGCCGACATCACCACGGACATGGCCTACATACAGAATACGAACAGCCTGCTCGACGACCGACTCAAGGTCACGTATGGCGCCAAGTATCTGAACGTCGATGCACAGTTCCACAGCAACGGCAACACGTTGAACGCCCCGGCGTTCGGCGACCCCGACCGACCGGATTTTCACGTGACCGCCAAGGGTCACTTTCTTCCGCAGGCGGGCGCCGTGTTCTCGCTCAACGCGAACGAGCAGCTGTTCGTGAACTATTCCGAGAACATGAATCAGTATCCGCTCAGCCCCCAGGAAGGGATTTACAACCTGAGCCCGGCCGGCTTCGACTATTTCAAGCAGAACGTGAAGCCGGAGCGCGCGTCGTCGGTGGATTTTGGAATGCGCACGAAGCGCAACGGCGTGGAGGCGTCACTGTCGTCGTACTACATCAACTACCGCAACCGCCTCGTGAGCGTGGCGAATTGCCAGCTCACCGCCTTCTGCGCGTCAGTGTTCGAGAACGTGGGAACGGTCACGTCGGCGGGACTCGAGGGTCTTCTCGTGTGGCAGATCGCGCCGCGCGTTACGTGGAACAGCTCAGCGTCCTACAACAGCTCCAAGATCAACGAGGATTACTCCACCGGCACGAGCACGGGTGCCACGGTCATTCCGGCAAAGGGCAAGGACGCCGTTGACGCGCCGCGGGTGATGGGCAACACCGGCCTTCGCTACGTCGACACGCATTGGACCGGCAATTTCGGCATTCGCCATGTGGACAAGCGGTACTTCACGATTCTCAACGACCTCTCCGTGCCGGCATACAACGTCGCCGACGCCGGCGTTGGCTATCGTCTGCCGCAGCTGGGTCGCGCGAAAGAGGTGACCGTCCAATTCAACGTCGCCAACCTGTTCGACCAGTCATACATCGGACCCATGGGCACCGGTGGCTTCACGGTGTCGGGCGATCTCCAGACGCTGCAGGCTGGTGCGCGCCGTTTGATGTTCGTGACGGTCGGAACAACGTTCTGATTCGGGTCGGGTAGTGTAGTTCTGTCGTTCCTCGCCTGCGCACTCAGTCGGAGCGCGCAGGCGATTTTCTTTGGCATTGAATCAATCGCGCCGCTTCGCCTTCTTCGCGCCCTTCTCCTCGCGATCGTCGTCATCGACGTCGACCGCTAGAGGAAAAAACAGCGATCGCCGCACTTGGGGATACGCAACGTCCCAACCTTTGGCGTCATGCCAGAGAATGCGATTGAGTTTTTCCGTGGGTGCGGCGTCCGGATCCTTGAAGTTCATCCGCGCGCTGGCCGCGGCGGCACTCCGGCGCTCCGCCGCGTGCGGTCCGGTGATCGCGCCCACCTTGAGGTTGACATCGAAGATCGACTGCTTGGGCTCAAGCGCCGAATACGGCGTGAAGTCCGGCTTCTCGTTGGGATCGATGAAACTCGCGCGCATGTCCGTGGCAACGAGATCGAACATGCTCATCGCCGGCAGGCCGAGCATCAACTCGATGGTCTTCACCATGCTCGGCTGACTGTAGAACGTGCTATCGATCACTTTGCGCCTGGCGTACGGGCTCGCCACCATGGCGACCGTGCGATGGCCATCGATGTGGTCGACGCCGTCCTGCGCGTCGTCCTCCACCACGAGAATCGCCATTGTTTTCCAGAACGACGAGTGACTGAGCGCCTCGACGATCTTACCCAACGCCAAGTCGTTGTCAGCGACGCATGCCTTGGGCGCGCACCAGCCGGGCGACATACCCTGCGTGTGGTCGCTCGGAAGAATCATCAACGTGAGATGCGGCATCGTTTTGGCCGCCTCCCACTCCTTGAGATGCTCGAGCAGAATGTCCGCCTTGATCACGTCCGGCACTTCGGTGGTCCACCCCGGGTACTCACGCACGAGAATCTTGTCGAGGCTCGGGATCTCGCTGTGCGTGTTGTACATCTTCTTCAGCACACCACGGAAGTACGCCGATCCGAGCGACGCCGAATCGCGATACTGCGCCATGAGTCGCGCGCGTACACCCGACACCGAATCGCTCGGTGCGGGCGCGTACTCGCCAAAGCTCACCACACGTTTTCCTTTCGCCTGCGCCGACTCCCAGAGAAACCCGCCCGATGAGTATGTGAGCGGATCGTTCCCTTCACTCGGATAGCTGCGCCCGAAGTACAACGGCCACATCGGATACGCCGTCTCGTTGGCCTGCGTTAGCCAATTGTGGCCGTCGGCCGAATTGCCGCCGGAGGCGAAGAAATGATCGAGCAGGACAAACTGTTCGCTGAGCGCATGCGAGTTTGGCGTCACGTCCCGCCCATACATCGTGAGACTCGGATCGCTCGCTCCCTTGCCGATGTCGCCGAGCACCTGGTCGTAGGTGCGATTCTCCTTGATGATGTAGACGACGTTCTCGATGAGGCTCGGCTCACCTGGACGTTCCGGTACGACGCGCGCCACGGCAGTGGTTCGAGGCGCAAGCGAGGGAGCAGCGGCGCCGCTCGCCAAATGCCATCGATTGTTCTGCGCCACGCTCGTGGTGTACGCGGCCAACTCCGCGTCGCTGGGCATGGCAACAACGTTCACACTACCGCGTTCAGCAAAGACATATCGGCCATTTTGATTTCCCAATCGCCCGGTGCCCGCGCCGACTCCAAAGAGCGTGCCAACGGCCAACGATTTTCCATCGGCGCTGACGTCGACGCTGCTCGGATACCAACCGGTGGGGATGAGTCCGCGGAGTGTAGCCAGCCGGCGTGCGCTGGCGCTCTTGGCCCCCGCATTTTCCGTCGCGCCGTCGCGCACATCGAATACCGCGACCGCATTCGCCCCGCCGAGTGTCACCAAGAGGGTGTTGTTGTCGGGTGACAGGGCGACGGCGGTTGGGGCAAGGCCGATCCTGGTCTCGCGAAATGGCGCGACGGGGATTGTGCCAAGCAACGAATTGGCGCGCGTGTCGACCACGCTCACGTCATCGCTGTTGCCGTTTGCGATGTAGAGACGCTGGCGCGCCTGATCCCACACAAGTCCTGTGGGATGCTGCCCAACGACGATGTGGTTGGTAACGACCCCCTTCGCGACGTCGATGCGCTCCACCGTTCCGGGCAGCGCAATGCCGCGCTCATTCACGCGAACGCGTTCTGCCGCCGGATCACAACACTGCGTTGCGCTCCGGCTGCCTGATTGTGGTTTCGGACCTCCAAACACGGTGACCCACGCGGTGCTGCCGTCGGCGGAGATCACGGCGGCGATAGGGAGCACACCGAGCGGCACGGCACGCAACAGCGCGCCGTTGTCGGCATCGAGCACGACGAGCTTGTCGTCAGCGGGAAGCGGCAGAACCGCTGCGCGATGTCCGTCGGTTCCCGCCTTCGCCGCAATGGCCGGCGAGCCCGCCATGAATTCACCGAGCGCGCCGGACGACAACGCAACGGTTGCGAGCGAGTCGTCTCCATAAGTGACGAGATGCGACACCGCCTTGGCACCGCTGATCGGAGCAGTGCCCGGCGTGCGACTCGTGGCAGCCGCGCCGGGCAGCCGGCCCACCGACGAGATGGATGCGCGGTGCGTGACGGGATCGATTGCGATGCCATGCACGCCTGGGCGCCCGTTGAATGTTGCGTGGGACATCACCCGGTTGTCTCCCCACGACATGCGCCAGGCGTTGCCCGGCACGACGGCCCAGAGCTCACCGAGCTTCGCGCCAAAGCGAACCCCGGCCACCCGTCCGTTGAACACACTTTGTACACCGGCCGGCGTCACGCGAGCTCCAACAGCGTCGATACCCGGATCCTTGACGACGCGCTGGGGCGGTTGTGTGGCGGCTTGAAACAGCGCGAGCAGTGGGGTGAGCATGCTGATTCCGGGAGTAGAGGAAGTCGGACCTTAAAGGTGCGCCTGAGCGGCGACAAGCGCTCGTCGGGGCGAAGGCATGCTTGTTCGGTATGTATTTCGTAACTGGCTCATCACAAAGACGTCAACGCTTGCGCGGCAGCGGCCGGGCGAAGTCGTCAGGTTCGTCCCGTCGGCAGAACCGCTCGCGACAGCGGCCCTACCGGTGGCAACTCGAGGCATTGTCGGCCAAGCGGGGCGGCAGTGTACTTGTCGCATGCCCTCTTTCCTTCTCATCACCGCCGTCGCGTCGCTCATCGGCGACAGCTCATCCTGCCAGAAGGCTGTTGGAATTGATGCCCGCGCGCAACTCAAGCGCGCCGCGGAACGGACGGGTTTCACCGGCGCATCCGGACGCGTGGTGCATGTTCGCGCGTTCGACCTCACGGATGAAGCCTTTCAGTCGGATCGGCCGTACGCGCCACCGTTCATGACTGAGGTGGCGAGCAAGGATCAATGGCTCGATGTCGCCACCGGCGTTGAACGCGTGACATCGCACTCGACGATTGGCGGATACGAGTACGGCGCGACGACCATCGGTGATGCGCGGGCGTCGTACCTGTTGCGTGACACGACGCTCGTTCCCGACGATCAAACGCACGGGGCGCTCTACGCAACGCGGCCGCTCAGCGTCTGGGCCATGCTCGGCGACTGGCTGGCGGATTCGGACGTGCGAGTGGAAGGACGGTGCATGTATCGCGACTACACACGACTCGTCTTGAGCCGCCGGGCGAGCGAAGGGTCTGAGCGTCTTTTCATAGACGAGAAATCCGGCTATCCCACAAAGCTCGATCGTGTGGAATCGCACTATCTCTGGGGCCAAGTCCATGTCGAATTCGTCTACTCGACGTGGGTGCGCATTGGCAGCGCTCACCTACCCATAGCCACCGCTCGAGTCGTGGACGGCACGACCGACGTCACGCGTACCTTCGCCACACCGGTTTTCGTGTCACGTGACAGCGCGCCATTGTTGACGATTCCCGCCCGGTCGGCTGCAATGCGAATCGCGCTACCGGCGTTTCTCGAGCCTTCGCGCCCCGATACTGTGCGCGTAAACGCGAACACGTTTCTCCTGCGGAACCGCGGATATACCGAGGCCGTGACGCTCGCCCGAGACACCGTCTTCGTGTTCGACGCAACGCAGGCCGACGAGCGCGTTCACCAAGACAGTGTGTGGATCGGCGCTCTCTTTCCTGGCCGGCATCCGATCGTCGTCGTCATAACGGATCTCGCATGGCCGCACGTCGCGGGGGTTCGCGCGTGGGTGGCGCGCGGCGCGACGATCGTGTCCCACCGCGCCGCGCGCAGCTTCCTGACGCAGGTGGTGAATCGACGCTGGACGCTCGCGCCGGATCTGCTCGAACGCCGGCGGGCCAGTGTGTCATTTCGCTTTCGCGCCGTCGGCGACTCGCTTCGGCTCGCCGGAGGTGACATCACGCTCTTTCCGATCGACGGCGCGGCGAGCGAAGTCGCACTCGCCGCATTCGTTCGGCCCGGCCGATTCCTCTGGGCGAGCGATTTTATTCAGAACGTGAGCGCGCCGACGCAGTATCTCGACGACGTGTTCGCCGCCGTCACGCGCATGGGGATTTCACCGGCCAACGTGGCGGCCGAGCATGCGCCGCTCACAGCGTGGGAACGACTCATTCCGCTGGCCGAGCACGCTCCCACGCCTACGCGCCCGCGGTAGCATCCAACCAACAACGATCCGTCCGTGCGCAGGGCGACGAGCGGATTCACGCTGATTCGATGAGCGCGAGAACGGCGAGCCCGCCAAACGACTCGGCGCCGAGCCGCCGAGGAACAAATGGTTCGCGCGCAGCATTGTATTGTATAGAATGCGTACGGGAACCGAGTCACGACGCGCTCGGCGCCGGACGCGCCGGACGACTCCAGAGATCGCCGTGTTGACTACGACGCCCAGTGCGAGAGTACGCCCGCCTCGACTCGGTTATCATGATGACGCCGTCTGCCGATTCGTTGGCAAGCAACAGGTCACCGGCCTTCCCCGAACGTCACGACTCCCATCCACACATGCCGGAGTAGCGCATGGGCAAACTACCAAGCGTCAATTCGGCCGCGCTTCAACAGCTCAGTCGGCAGAGCCGAGCGGCGTGGAACGAGGTTCTCGGGGTGCTCCGCAATCCTTGGATTGGCGTGACCGCGATCGGACTATTGATCGCACTATTGATCGTCCCCGTCGCTCTCGCGGCAGCCGGCATTCTCGAGATACAGATGTCGAAAGACGGCATCCGCGTTGGTCGCGCGCAGACGATTGGCAGCGGACCCGGTCCGCGCATCGCCGGCGGTTGGCGCGGCGAGATTAGCGACGTCCAGTTTGGCGAGTTTCGCCGCGCAATGGTGTTCCAGCTCGATCTGACGCTGACCCGCCGCGGCGACACGGTGTGGGTGGAAGGGCACCTGCTGACCGACAGCGTCGCGGGCGGCCGTTA
This sequence comes from bacterium, assembly GCA_040002475.1. Classification (GTDB taxonomy): domain Bacteria; phylum Gemmatimonadota; class Gemmatimonadetes; order Gemmatimonadales; family Gemmatimonadaceae; genus JAQBQB01. Next base: position 29,725 of record JBDUEJ010000051.1, read on the forward strand.
CGTGGGTGCCGCTTCGTTCGCCGGCGTGGGCACCGTCAGCGCCGGCGAATACCTCCGGCTGCCTTTCGACCTCAAGAAGAACGGCATCGGAGGATCGGGCGTTCTCCTGCTACAACTTTCTCCGAACGGAAGACTCGCAGATGGCTACGCGTTATACCGGAGAATCCGTCCGGGTGCGGGTCGTCTCGGGCTCGGGAAAGCAACGTTCACGCGCGCGAATTGAATCCGTCGTGATTGACGACGCCGACGGGAACCGCCGTCAACGCAATCCGACCTGCCCCTTCACGCTTTCGATGAGCTTCGCCGAGTCGTAGCCCACGCCGTCGCGGAAAACGAGCGTCATTGCATAGATGTCAGCCGGCGAGCGAACCGGATTGCCTTTGATCACGGCGAGGTCAGCCACCTTGCCGGCTTCGATCGTTCCGCGGCGATCGAGCTCGCCCAACAGCTTCGCGCCGTTCGCGCTCATGATCTTGATCGCTTCTTCGGGTGTGAATCCGGCTTCGACCAAAAGCTCGAAGTTGCGCAGGTTGCCGTATCCGGGAAGACTTCCGTTGCCCCACGGATCGACGCCCGACACGAGCAGCCCACCGGCGCGGACGAATGCGCGGTCGTAGCGCATCATGTTCTGAAACAGCCGCAGCGGCAGGTTGAATTCAGACTTATCGGTGCCGACCGACGCGTTGTTCGCTTCGACTTCGCGACGTGTGTCCGGAGCTAGCGCTTCGAGCGCGCGTGGATCGAGCCGCGCACGCCCTGGAACGAAGAGCTCGTACACTGAAAGCGTCGACGTGAGCGCGACGCCGTGTGCAACGAGCGCACGAACGGAGGTGCGCACCGCTTCGCCGTCGACATCCACATCGACCTGCTTCGTCATGTTATCGGGCGGGCAGACGTCCGGCTGCTTGCCGGGGATGTAGTCGCTGTCGGTGATGAGACCGTGTTCGAGATTGTCGATGCCCAGCTCGGCCGCCTCTCGAAAGGTGATGGAGCAGAGATGCCCGGTGACCTTCATCCCGTGCTTGTGCGCCTCGTCGATTCCGGCCTTCATGATGGCGCGTGTCACGCGCGGCATGAACTTGAGCCACGTCGCGCCCTCGGCGGCCCAATACGCAACGACGCGTCGTGCTTCTTCTTCCGTCCGGAGATGCCGCTCGAGACTGAGAATGCTTCCCTCGCCGCCGTTCAGGTACGGACCCGTGATGTGCATGCGCGGGCCGGCCTGGTCGCCTCGGTCAATTGCCCGCTTCATGTTCAATTCGTTGTACGGGAACATCGCGCCCGTTGTCCGAATCGTCGTGACGCCGTTGGCCAGGTAGAGCCTGGGCGCACTGACCGACATCTGGCTCAAGCGCGTGGTCGTTTGGAAGTACGTGTGCTCGTGCATGCCGACGAGCCCAGGAATGACCGTATGCCCGCTGAGATCGAGCACGCGAGCCGACACCGGCACCGCCACGGCTCCCGTTGGTCCGACGGCGGCGATGCGCGTCCCGTCGATGAGGATTGTCTGATCCTCGCGCGCCGGGCTTCCCGTGCCGTCCACCACACGCACGTGCGTGAGCGCGACGACCGGCGCGTCGACCGCCACATAACGCGCCGCGATCGTGGAGAGCGTCGGCCGTGCCTGTGCTCCCGCGCCGTGCACCGCGGCCGACAGGAGCATCGCGGCCCCAAGGCAGCGAGTCGTCGAGACTCTTCGGCCGCACTCATGATCGCTGCGGGTTGCGTCTCCGTCCATGGCCTCACTCCGCGCCTCATTCCGCCAGTCCATTCGCCCTCTCCTCGGGTTGCCGAAATTGCGTCCTGGAAAAGCCCTACCTGACAAACGGCGTTCCACCCGCGAACGGGACAGGCATCGCCGCTGTCATACCACAGAGCAGAACTGGAGCAGAACTGGACAGGTGCCGCGTGGAGCTCGGCGAGGATTGTCCTTTCGTCTGGACTTCCTTTCGGAATCCCGCATACTGGATGACTTCCATACTGACCGCACCGGAGAATCAAACATGACGCGCCGTCGAAATTTCCTCGCACAGATGGGTGTGGCCGCCGCTGCCTTTGCGTTCGATGCCGACGAGATGCGCGCCGAAACGACATCCGGCGCATCCGGTCCGTGGGATACGTCGTGGCTCGATCGGTTGGCGGCGGCGCAGTACCGCGTCGTCTTCAACGGCAACGAGATGAACGACGGAGAAGTGATGTCCTACGCGGCAACGTTTTTCGATCACTATCACGAGGTGCACAACACGACAGACGCGCAGACCCGTCCCGTGATCGTGTTTCGCCGACTGGGGACGTCCCTGGCGATCAACGACGCGATGTGGGATCGCTACGCGATCGGCGAGGACAGGAAGATCGAGGATTCCGTAACGCGAGCACCGGCGCGGCGAAATATTTATTGGCGCGCCGGTCCGTCCGGCGATTCGTCGAGCACGATCGAGACCCTGCACAAACGCGGAATGATCAGCCTCGTGTGCAACGTCGCGCTCGGGAATGTGGGACGGCGGCTCGCCGAGCGGACGAAGCAGAAGGTCGAAGACGTGCAGACGGAGCTGAGGGCCAATCTTGTACCGGGAGCCATATTGGTTCCGTCGGGGATCTATGCGTTGATCCGCGCACAAAACGCCGGATGCGCGTTCATGCCGGGCACCTAAATGCGCCAACAGCCCCGCGAGCTGCGTCGACTATTCCAGATTCCGTTGCGGGAGAGGCCGTGACGTTGGCGAAGGCGCGGCCGCACACACGATTGTGCCACTGCATTTTGAAGGCTGGGACCACTTCTCCGGAGGCGCGGCCGACGTCAGAAGTGCCTTTGCGTCGGTCGGCTTGTCTGAGCGGCTGCGCTGGCTCACGCCCGGCCGGCCTACCATGATTGGCTGAGCGTTGGTTGAGGGCGCGAGTCCGCTTCTAGATCTGGTTCATGGAGAAGCTCTGAGAGGCATTGTCCGCGGGTCGATCGTCTGGTTCGCCGTCGCCTACGCGACCTGCGAGAGTTGCGCATTCCCCGCAGGCGCGCAGCTCTCGCAGGTGAAGCCGTCTGCGGGTGCGTTGACCATTGATTCGCTGCTGCACACGCCTGGGCCGCCGTGGATCATCAGGCGCTCGACACATTTTGTCGTGCACCTGGAGCGAGGCGGCGGTGAGATGGCGTCGCCGGCAATCGTGAACAGCCTCGAGGCGGCGTGGACGTACGATACCAAGCTGATTGGATCACCAGTTCCCGATGCGCCGCCGGTGGCCGTGTTTGTCACCGCGTCGCGGACGCGCTTCTCGTCGGTCATTCCGCCGCACGTGAAGGGGCTCACCATGCGAATGCAGACCGGCGAGGATTTTGTCATTCTCGTGCACAACGACTCGGTGCGCGCGTATTCGCGACACGAGGTGATGCACCTCGTGTCATTCCGTGCGTGGGGCTTTCCCGGCCCGTCGGCGACTTGGCTCGTGGAGGGAGTGGCGACATTTGCCGACGGCCGATGTCAGGGCACCACGATCAATGCAGTTGCCCGAGACATTCTGTCTCAGGCGAACGCGCCGACCATGCAAGATGTCACACACAAGTTCTTTGATCTCATGCTTGACGACCGCGCGCGCGCGTACGTCCTGGCCGGGACGCTGACGGGCTATCTGTGGGAGACGCGCGGCGTCGGCGCGGTGAAAGCACTGTGGCAAGGGAAGGACACACTCACTGCGTTGCCGACGCGCGTTGGCTCGGTTGGCGGAGCATTTCTTGTCGACCCGGCGGAGGCGTGGCGGTCGTACGTGAGGCACGCCGCCGACACCGCCGCTGGAATCAGCGCCGCATCGCTCCGGCGATTCGGCTGCGGGTGATGCTGATCAGAATGCGTGTGCGCCGGCCTCGGCCACTGCGTGGTCCTGCTTGCCGCTGCCGCCGCTCACACCCACGGCGCCAACCACCTTGCCGTCGCGCTTCAGGGGAACGCCGCCCGCGAAAATCATCACGCGGCCGTGGTTGGACGCGTGAATGCCAAAGAAATCGCCGCCCGGCTGCGAGAGAGTCGCGAGCGTTTTGGTATCGATGTCGAAGGCACGCGACGTCCACGCCTTGTCGATCGAGATGTTGACGCTGCCCATCCACGCGCCATCCATGCGCACGTGAGCGACCAGATTTCCGCCGGCGTCCACGACGGCGATGTTCATGGGCTGCTTCTGCTTCGCTGCTTCCGCCTCCGCGGCGGCAATGATCCGGCGCGCATCTGCGAGAGTGACCGACAAGTTGTTGTCTCCGGTGTAAGGAATGAGGGCTGTGGGGGGAGACAAAGAATCTCGGATGTGTTGGGTACGCGTCAAGGCACACCGCTGGTGTCGCGGCGAAACGCAAGAGTCACGGGCGTACAACAGCGGACGCGACCTTTCGTTGGTTCAGCAGGCTCTTGCGTACGACGTCGGATAGATTGGGTTTTTTCCCACCTGGTGTTTCGTTCGTCAATGAAGCAACGTCGGCGTGCCGCGATAAACGGAAAGGTGGCGCGGCCGGCAGGGACGGCAGTAAATGCCGCTCTCGGTTTTGGACTCCAACAGGACGTCAATCATGGCAATCTGGAAGGAAACCTCCACCCCAAAAAAGGACACGACGACGATGACACCGGAACCCGCATTCAAGAGAGAGCCCGACTTTTCCGCTGACGTCGCGCCGATGCCCACGCCTGGTCCTCGCCGCGCAGCGTCCCGCGAGGCGAAAGAATCGGTCATCGCCGCGGACATCACGATCGAGGGTACGATCGAGGGCGCTGGACACGTTCGCCTCGCCGGCCGCTTCAAGGGCGACGTGCACATTCAGGGCGACCTGACGATCGACACCGGAGCCAAGCTGACCGGAAGCGTACGTGCGAACTCGGTCGCGATCGCCGGCGACGTCGAGGGCAACATCGAGAGCGCGGCTCGCGTGGAGCTGCTGGAGAGCGGCGTGCTCACCGGCGACCTCAAAGCGGGAACGCTGACCGTCGCGGCGGGATCACGTATGCGCGGGCGCGCAGAGTTCGGCTGGGGCGACGAGCAGGGCTCGAAGTCCCCACTCACGCTGGGGAGCGGTCAAACCTCGTGAGCACGGTTCGCCGGGCGGCGGGTGCCACGCGCACCTGTCCGCACTGCCGGATTGAAATCTTGGCAAGCGCGGCGGTCTGCCCGTCCTGCCGCAAGCATCTGCGTTTCGACTCGAGTACGGCGGCGGCGACGTCGGCCGCCGTCTCATCGTTCTCGCCACTCCGCATCGAGGGTTCGATTCGACACCCGGAGGTGGGCGAGGCGTGGGAGTACTCGGTCCTGGTGTCGATCAAGAACGATCGCGGCGACGAGGTCACGCGCCAGATCGTCGGCGTGGGAGCGCTCCAACCGGGCGAAGAACGAACGTTTACGTTTTCCGTCGAAGTGTTCACGCCGGACGGCGTTGGCGTCCCGGAACGGCTGAAGCGATAGGAAATCGCGGGCGTTAAGCGTTCCATCATAGCCTCGCCTGTGACGGCACACACTTGCCTCGCGGCGACTCACCGCGTAATGTCGACGGCAGCGCCAGGGGCGCATCCCGTCCGCGGAAAGGGCCGTGCCCACCCGTTCGACACAACTGAAGGCAACGATCCTTCTTTCAGCCTGACACCAGCGGACTCCAGGCAAGCTTTGAAAGGAGCTTCGTATGGACACCCTCCCGCTACCGCCTCGCCCCAATCTCGCGCAGTACAAAAAACGGGCGAAGGAGCTGGTCCTCGCCGCCAACTCGAGTGATTCAACCGCCGTCCGCGCGTGGGCCGTGCAATGGCTCGAATCACTCATCAAACTGCTCGGCGTCGCCGTCACTCCGTTCGCTCAATCCAGCTTCGATCGAGCGGTAGACGAGATCGAACAACGGATTCGCCAACACCGCGCGCGCAAGCATGGAAGCGGCCAGATCACGCTTGCCGATACCCAGTTCTTTCTCGCAAATGCCCACGGCTTTGCGAATTGGTCCGCGTTCTCGAACCACATTGAATGGACTCCGACAAGCGCCCTCGGGCGAGAGTTCGAAGCGGCGGCTGAGGCAGTCGTCTCGGGCGATCTCGCCACGCTCGAGCGGCTCGTTCGCGCAAACCCGACACTGATTCACGCACATTCCGATCGCACGCACCGGGCGACGCTGCTGCACTATGTCGCAGCGAACGGCGTCGAAGACTTTCGGCAAAAGACGCCAACGAACGCCGTCGCGGTCGCCGCGCTGCTGTTCGAGGCAGGAGCGGAGGTGGATGCATTAGCAGATACATATGGCGGCGGCCGGGCGCAGACCACATTGACCTTGCTCGTCTCCAGCACGCATCCGGCGGAGGCAGGACTCCAATCACCGCTCGTCGAAACTCTGGTGGATCACGGCGCCGTGATCAACGGCTTGGATGACGACGGCACGCCGTTGATGACCGCACTTGGCTTCGGATATGGCGGCGCGGCAGAAACGCTGGCTCGGCGAGGCGCTCGAGTCGACAACGTGATATCGGCGGCCGCGCTCGGTCGCACCGATCTGATCCCGCAACTCGTCGCCGAGGGAAGCGGTGTCGATCGGTCACGCGTGGGATGGCGCTGGCTGCGTCTGCCGAACGAACCCGCGGCCTACAACGCCTTGGCGCTCGTGTGGGCGGCGGAATTCGGGCGCATCGCGGCCGTTGAGCTGTTGCTGGATCTCGGCGTCCCCGTCGGATCGAAAGACACCGACGACATGACGGCGCTGCACCACGCCGCGGCCCACAGACACATCGACGTCGTCAAGTTGCTGCTGCGGCGCGGCGCGCCGCTCGAAGTGAGAAACACGTGGGGCGGGACGGTCCTGGACTCCACCGTGTACTTCGCCGTGAATCAACCAATCGCGCACCCGGCGCCGACGCCGGGGAACAGCTATCCGTCAATTATCGAAACGCTGATCGGCGCCGGAGCAGATGTGCATCAAGTCGAGCTGCCGACCGGAGAAGCGGAGATCGACGAGATCCTCGCCCGTCACGCGAGGTCCGGCGAAGGCTAGGCTGTGAGTCAACATATCTTGCGTAACAAGGTATTTAGGCGGTACCATTGTCGCGATGACCGACTCCGAGCGCGGCGAGGAACGAAAGGGCATCGAGCGCGAGCTGAAACGCGGATCGCTCGAGCTGATCGTGCTGCACCTCCTCGCGCAGGGCGAAGCCTACGGCTATGAGATCGTGGCCAAGCTCACCGCACAAACCAACGGCGCGCTCGAGGTCACCGACGGCACACTCTACCCCGTGCTCTACCGCCTCGAGCGCGCGGGCTCCGTCACTGTGCGGTGGGAAACGCCTGAACGCGGAGTTCCGCGGAAGTACTACCGGTTGACCGACGCCGGCCGCAAAGAGCTCGAGCAGCTCGAACACGAATGGACCACCTTCGCGAAGGCCATGGCCAAACTTCTACGCCAAGACCGGGAGCCGAGATGACGGCGACGACGCCAGAGGAATACATCGCAAGCGTCATAGATGCTTTTCCCCAAGGCGCTCCCATGCGCAGCCAAATCGCCATGGAGCTTCGCGCGCACATCGCCGAGCGCTCGGGGGACGGACGGCCGCTCGCCGACGTCCTCCGTCAGCTCGGCAACCCCACAACGCTCGCTGAGTCGTATCTGTCGGCGGTGCCGCTCGAGGCGGCGAGACCCACGGACCGGGCCATCGCGAAGCTGATCGACGCCACGATCGCGATGGTGCTGCTGTCCCCGATACTGTACCTGTGCTCCAAGCTCGCCCCACCCGAAATACCGGTGGTGAGGGTGCTGTCATTCGTGGCCCTGTTTGGCGGCGGGCTTCTGTTGGGAGTTTACACCGCGATCGCCGAGGCGCGGAGCGACCGCACGCTCGGCAAGCGCGTGATGGGGCTTCGCGTGGTGCGCGAGTCGGGCGCGCGGATCAGCGGTGGCCAGGCGGTGGTGCGACAGCTGCCCATCGTGCTCCAGGTCATCTGGGTGGACGCGTTGTTCGTGTTCTTTACCGAGCGAAGCCAGCGCGCCTTCGAATTACTCTCGAAAACACGTGTAGTCCGCGTACCGGGCCCGGAGCAAGCGGGATCCAAATAAGCCTGGCCAAGTGACGAATCGGTGCGTCGATGTGTTGAGCCACACAACCGTCCACTTCGTCAGCAGCCTCACCGCCGCGC
>JBDUEJ010000052.1:0-37528 GCA_040002475.1 bacterium
TGATCGGACTCGTGTTCAAGAGATCCGACGTCACGCCGGTGAGCATCCGATTGTCTTGCAACTGCGTGAGCAACCGGCCGGCCTGCACGTACAACTGAGCGATGTCGGGCCCGTGCAGCGTGTACTGATATAGCGTCTTCGACCCTCGGCCGCCGATGCGGATGGCTGGCGGATTCGAGACGAAGATCTGCGCGCCCGGCACCCCCGACATCACGCGCGTCAGTTCGCGCACCATCTCGTCAGCGGGCGGACGTTGCCCCGCCGGCTTGAGTGTGATGCTGAAGTTGCTCTGGTTGCTGCCACCCATGCCGCCGACGTTGGACGTGAACGACGCGACGTTCGTGTCCTTCGCCAGCTTGGCCGCCACGAGGCGCGTGAGTCGCAGCATCTCGACGAACGACGTGCCTTGCGGCGCTTCCGCCGTCGCGTTGAGCGAGCCGGTGTCGTCGGGCGGAAACAGACCCTTCGGAATCACCGTCCACAGCAGGCCGGTCGCGACGAGCACCAACGCCGAAAAGACGAGTGTCAGCGGCCGGTGCCGCATGACCCATCCAAGGCTCCGCTCATAGGCGTGCAGCGCACCCTGAAGCACCCGTTCGGTCCATTCGAAGAACCGACCATGCTTCTCGTTCGGCGCGTGGGGCTTGAGCAACTGGCTGCACAGCATCGGCGTCAAAGTCAGCGCGACGGCACCGGACACGAGGATGGCGACCGAGATCGTGACGGCGAACTCGCGGAACAACTTGCCGATGATGCCGCCCATGAACATCAGCGGCAGGAACACGGCCGCGAGCGACAGACACATTGAGAGAATCGTAAAACCGACTTCCTCCGCCCCGTCGAGCGACGCCTGCCGCGGCGTCTTTCCCATCTCCAAATGCCGGACAATGTTCTCGAGCATCACGATCGCATCGTCCACCACGAAGCCGACCGCCAGCGTGAGCGCCATCAACGACAGATTGTCGATGCTGAAGCCGAGCAGGAGCATCACCGTGAAGGTCCCGATGATCGCGAGGGGCAGCGTCACACTCGGGATCATCGTCGCGACCGCACTGCGCAGGAAGAAGAAGATGACCGCGACCACCAGCGCCAGCGCGATGAGCAGCGAGATCTTCACGTCGGCGACCGCGTTGTTGATCGACACGGAACGATCGTACTGCAGGTGCACTTTGAGCGTCGGCGGCAGACCTTTCTCGATCTCGGCGAGCATCGCCTTGACGCGCTTCGCGACTTCGACCGTATTGGTGCCGGGCTGGCGCTGGACGAACAGATTGACCGACCGCTCATCGTCGTACCAGGCGGCGGACTTGTTGTTTTGAATGTCGTCGAGCACGTGCGCGACGTCGCCCAACCGCACCGCGCCGCCGTTCCGGTAGGCGATGATCAGCTGCCTAAATTCCGACGCATTGTTCAGCTGTCCGTTGGCCTGCACGGTGAGCGTCTTGTCTTTCCCATAGAGCACGCCCGTGGGCAGCATCACGCTGTTGGCGCGGATGGCGTTGGCGATTTGCGAGACGCCGATATTGCGCGACGCCATCTGCGACGGATCGAGCTGCACGCGGACGGCGTATTTCGTTGAGCCCCACACGCCAACCGACGCCACGCCCTCGATGGTCGAGAGCTGCTGCGCGATCGTCGTTTCCGCGTACTCGTCCACCTGCGTCATCGGCAACACGTTCGACGTGAGCGCGATGTTCAGGATCGGAGCCGCCGATTCGTTCTGCTTGCGGTACGAGGGCGGAAGAATGGTCGACGGCAGGAGCGGCAGCGTCTTCCCGATGGCCGCATTCACGTCTTGCGCGGCTGCTTCGACGTCGCGGTCCACGGCGAACGTCAAATTGATGTTGGTGCTCCCCAATCGGCTGCTCGACGTGATCTCGTCGATGCCGGCGATGGCGGTGAACGCTTTCTCGAGCGGCGTCGCGACGGTGGCCGCCATCGTTTCCGGACTCGCACCAGGCAAGTTCGCGCTCACGCTGATCGATGTGGGATCCACCGTTGGCAGGTCGCTCACCGGCAGCTTCCGGTACGAGACGACGCCAAATACGAGGATGCCGATCATGAGAAGCATCGTCATGACCGGGCGACGGATGAACAGCCCGGTAAGGCTCATTTTGGAGATCCTGTCTGCGGGGTCTGCCCGTTCTGTCCTCCACCGGCCGGTCCGCCGCGGCGACCACCCTTGCCGCCACGCTTTCCACCGCCGGCGCCGCCACCACCACTGCCACCAGCGGCGTCGGTTGGCGAGCGAAGTTTGACCGGCGCGTCGGGCGTGAGACGCGACTGACCATCGAGCACCACGCGGTCTCCTTCGCGCACGCCGTTCGAAATGATCGCCAGTCCTCCCGCCGTCCGTTCAACCGTCACCGCGCGCTGACGCGCGGTATCCGCTTGATCGATAACGTAGACGTACGATCCGCGCTGCCCGGTGACGACGGCTTGCACGGGAATGACCAGCGCACTGTCCTGATCATAAAGATGCAACGATGTCGACGCGAATTGTCCGGCCCATAAGCGGCCGTTCGCGTTGTCGAACGTGGCTCTGAGCTGCACCGTACCGGTGGTGGTGTCGACCGCGTTGTCGATGAACGACAACTTGCCCATGGTCCGCTCACCGGAGATCACGCCCTGTGCAGCGGCGGGCGGACTGTTGCCCGCGCCACCACCCGCCGCACTGCCGCCGCCGTTGCCGCCGCGATTGGATCCACCCGCCCCGCCCGAACCCCCAGCACCACCGGGGCCGCCCGACGTGGGCCGCATCGATCCACTCTGCCCGGCGGGATCCTGCACGGGATTCATTGTCGCCGCCGCCGCGAGCGAGTCGATGGACGGCGAGGCCGGCGCCAGCCCGCCCGCCACCGCTGCCACCGGAAGCCCACCCTGCGCGCCGTACTGCAGAATCAACCCGAGCTGCGACGACGGAATTGAGAAGCGGACCATGATCGGGCGAACCTGATTGATCAGCACCAGCGGTGTTGCGCCACCGGCGCGAACCAGGTTGCCCTTCCTCACCAACAATCCGCCGGTCTTACCGGAGATGGGTGCGCGGACGATGGTGTTGTCGAGATTGAAGCGCGCGGTGGCAACCGATGCGAGATCGCCTCGAACCGTTGCTTCGGCCGACGCGGACGTGGTCTGCTGCGCCGACGCTTCCTGCGGCGTGAGGACCTTGGACGCGAGCAATTTCAGCGTGCGCTCGACCTCGACCTTTGCGTTCGCCGCTGTCGCACTGTCGCGCGAGTACACGGCAGCCGCCTGCTCGTAGGCGCTCTGATACGGACGTGCGTCGATGTGAAAGAGCGGATCGCCGGCACGGACCTCCTGCCCCTCCTGGAAGTCCACTGACAGAATCAGCCCGTCCACCTGCGCCGAGACCGACGCGCTCTGCAGCGGCACCACCACGCCGTTCGCCTCGATCATGTATGGAACGCTGGCGCGGCGCACATTCACCACCGACACGGTGGCGACCGGGCGCGGCGGACGCTCCTGCTTCTTGCTGCACGCCGCGAGAATAAAGGGCACAACGAGCGCAGGAGCCAAAGACAGCAACGATGCGCGACGATCGTGGGATCGCGATACGGTCATCGGGAAGCGAATCAACGTTTGGGTACGAGCGCGGATGGGCACGCATGCGCCACACCCGCCCGCGAATCACAGCAGCGAACGGGAGTGTCGCTCAGGAAGCTCAAGAATGTATACGTGCAAGCAGGTCAATACGTTTGGAGCGGACGCGAGTAGGCAAATCCCCTTCAACGAGACAAGCCGCGAGGGTCTGGCCGGACGTTGAATGACTGATTGTACGACTTGCCATTCACCGTGAGTTTGGCAGTGAACGCGCCCACCAACGGCACCGCTCCCCCACCTCGTCCACCCCCACCCCCACCCCCACCCCCGCCGCGGCCGCGTCCACCTCCCGTCACCGCCGCGACCGGCGTCCAGATCACGCGATGCATGCCGGGCGCCGCCGAGAACGGCTCCGGCGTAGGACGCCAGAGAGGGGACGTGTTCGGAATGCCCCCGCCGCGTCCCCCGCCTCGACCGGCCGGAGCAGGTTGACCGGCCGCCTGGCTGGCCGCGTCTGTCGTGAATGTGTGCACGGCCGCCCCGCCGGCGTCGAGAATCTCCAAAGTGACCGGACCGTTCGCCGCCGCCTTCAAGTAAAAATCAATCGTCGCGCCATCCTGCGGGTTGAGTGCCTGCGGCTCGTCCTTTTGCAACGGCGTGCCGTTGTCGCCCCCTTGAGTCACGTACGTCGCGTCTGCCGGCTTGAACAAGTACGCGTCGGCCGTGAGCACGGCGTCGTTGATCTGCCGCAGCGGACTGATGTCGTCGATCACCCAGAAGCCGCGTCCATGCGTGGCGACGATCAGATCGTTGTTATAGATCTCGAAATCGCGCACCGACGTGACCGGCAGGTTGAGCTGGAACGACTGCCAGCTCTCGCCGTCATTCATGGAAATGAACACGCCTCGCTCGGTTCCGGCGAAGAGGAGTCCCTGGCGCATCGGGTCCTCCTTGACGACGTGGACATACACGCCCGGCGGAAGTCCCTTGGTGATCTGCTGCCAGGTCTTTCCCATGTCGCGCGTTCTATAAATGTACGGCTCGAAATCCTGCAGCTGGTGCCGGTCCACGCTCGCGTACGCCGCGTTGAAATCGAAATGCGACGCTTCGACCGTCGTCACGCGACTCCACGACGTGAGCGCCGGCGGTGTCACGTTCTGCCAGGTTTTCCCGTCGTTCGCCGTGACGTGAATGAAACCGTCGTCCGTGCCGACCCAAATCATCGGCACCAGCAGCGGCGACGGCGCGATGGTGTACACCACGCCGCGTTTTCCATTCCTGTCGGTATCTGCCGCCGATGCCGCGTCGAGCGTTGCGGGCACGCCGGGATCGGGCCGAGTGAGGTCAGCGCTGATCTGCGTCCAGGTCTTCGCGCCGTCGGTGGTCTTGAACACGAACTGGTTCGAGTAGTACAACGCGCGCGGGTCGGCTTTGGAAAACACGAGCGGCTGCGTCCAATCGGTGCGCCCGGGTTCCGTACCTTGCGGCACGGTCGTACTCGGAACGGGCACGTTCGCCTCGAGGTCGAACTTCTGGCCGGTGCCGCCGTACACCATTCCGGGATGCAGCGGGTCGCCGGCCGTCATCCCGCTCTCGCCGCCTGCGCCGATCGGCTCCCAATCGCGCATCGAGATTTCAGCAAACTTGCCGCGCGAGCGAACCGCACACGCCCCACTATCCTGTTGCGCGCCCGTCACCCAATATGGGAAACGATAGTCCACCGACACATGATAGATCTGCGCGGTGGGTTGGTTGAGCCACGAGCTCCAGGTGACGTCTTTCGGATCGTCGGCTTTGGCGTTGTGCGTGATGATCGCGCCCTGATCGCTCGCGACGATCATGATGTTGCTGTCGTCTGGCGACACCCACGACTGATGATAATCGTCGCCACCTGGCGATCCGCGCAGCGCGACCCATGTCTTACCGCCGTCCTTCGTCCTGCTCACCGCAACGTTCGGCACATACACGATGTCCGGATTCTTCGGATCGACCGCGACCTTTTCGAAGTACCAGCCGCGTCCCCAGAGCGCGCTGTCGGAGGACTCACGCGTCCACGTCGCTCCGCCATCATCCGAGCGGAAGAAGCCACCCTGGCCAGGCGCGCCTCCTCCGCGACCACCTCCACCGCCGGTTCCACCGGCCGCGGGCGCCGGGGCACTCGGATCCGGCAGCAGGCAGTCAACCACCGCATAGACTCTTCGCGAATCACTCGGCGCCACCGCAATGCCGGTTCGGCCAATGCCTTCCTTCGGCAGGCCGTTCGTCAACTGCTTCCAGGTGTTGCCGCCGTCGGTGGATTTGAAGATTCCGCCGCCGGGGCCGTTCGACGGCTGATAGGTGTACCAGGGCGGTCGCCGCGTATTCCACAGACCCGCGTATACGACGCTCGAGTTGTTGGGATCGATCACGACGTCGACGGCGCCGACATCATTGTTCTTGAATAGCACCTTCTGCCACGTCTTGCCGCCGTCCTTCGACCGGAACACGCCGCGCTCCGGGCTCGCAGCGTAGAGGTGTCCGATCGCCGCGACGAATACGACGTTGGGATTCTTGGGATCGACCGCGATCTTTCCGATGTGATGCGTGTCGTCGAGGCCGAGGTGAGTCCAGGTCTTGCCCGCGTCGGCGGATTTGTACACGCCGTTGCCATAGCCCATCGAGTCGCGAAGTGTGGATTCGCCGGAGCCCACGTACACCACATCCGGCGCCGATGGCGCAATCGCGATCGAGCCGATCGACGCGACTGGCTGCGAGTCGAACACCGGCGTCCACACTCGCCCGGCATCGATCGACTTCCAGACGCCGCCGTTCACCGCGCCGAAATAGAACTCGTTCGGTCGCCCCGGAACGCCCGTCACCGCGTCGACGCGGCCGCCGCGGAAGGGACCGAGCATCCGCCACCGAAGCGCGGCATCGACGTCGCCCTCCGTCGGCGTGGCGGACGTTCGCATGACGCCGTTCTCGAGTCCGGCGTTGGACACCTCGGCGAACACCGGCGACCGACCCAGCGCGCCGGCGAACCGCGGACCAAGCACCGTCAGCGCGCACCCGGCCTGCCCGGCGCGAAGCAGGAATTCACGGCGCGAAAATCTAGAGTCGTGCGACACGGACAAGCTCCCGCTCGAGTGGGTGGACGCGGCCGCGAAAACGAAAGTCGAAGCCGGCGTTCGAACCGGTTGTTTCAAGCCTGTTCGAACGATGGAGACTGCCGGTGACGTTTGGTAGGTCCAACGCAGGCGCGGCGAAATCCTTTGTCATGCTTTGTCATCTCAATGCCGGCTGACCAATCGCGCGGCGCCGCTTCGCGTGATAAATCTCCACTCACTCTGTCCACCCGTCACCGGAATTCGTCATGCGGCGTCGCGCGTCCACACTCCTGCTCTGCCCAGTCGCACTCCTGACGACGATCGCACGAGCATCAATCGCCGATGCGCAGGTGGCGAACGCCGGCACCTCGGCGACCACGCAGGTCGCGACGCGCGACACATCGATGCTCAATCGCTCGGTGAATCCGTTGCTGGCGAGCTTTCGCTTCCGGTCGATCGGGCCGGCAAGCATGGGCGGTCGAGTGGACGACATCGAGGTCGCGCCGAGCAATCCGAACGTCATCTATGTGGGGTATGCCACGGGCGGCGTGTTCAAGTCGGCCAACAACGGCACCACGTTCGAGCCGGTGTTCGACGCGTACGGCAGCGCGTCGATCGGCGACATCGCCATTCATCCGACGAACCCAGACATCGTCTACGTGGGCACTGGCGAGCCGAACAATCGGCAGACGTCATCATTCGGCGACGGGATCTACAAGACGACCGACGGCGGAAAGACCTTCGTCAACATGGGGCTCCGCGAAACTCAGACGATCGCCCGCATCGTCATCGATCCACGCAATCCGGACGTTGTGTACGTCGCGGCGCTGGGCCATTTGTTCGGTCCCAATCCCGAGCGCGGCATCTACAAGACCACCGACGGCGGCAAGAGTTGGAACAAGATCAAGTATGTCGACGAGAACACCGGCTTCACCGACATCGCGATTGATCCGTCGAACACCAACGTTCTATACGCCGCGAGCTATCAACGCCGCCGCAGCGGCTGCTGCTACAACGGCGGCGGCGCGGGCAGCGCGCTCTGGAAGTCGGACGATGGCGGGAAGAACTGGAACAAGCTGTCGAGCAACGGACTGCCGAGTGGAACGTTTGGGCGCATGGCAGTGGACGTCGCCCGCTCCAGACCGAATGTCGTGTATGCGGAGATCGAGACGGCGGCAGCAGACGTCGCCGACGCGACGAACGCGCCCGGCGTCGCGCCAGGTGCGGCAGCAAATCCCGCGGCCGCTCCTGGCGGCGGTGGTGGCGGGCGAGGCGGCTATGACTGGTGCAACAACGCTGGTCCGGGGCGCGGGTTCGGCGGTGGTCGCGGTGGAGCGACCGCTGACACGACACGCACGCCACCGGCGCTCGACTCGACGCGCTCCGGCATTTTCCGCTCGGATGACCGGGGCAAATCGTGGAAGGCAGTCAGCAACTGCAACGCACGCCCCCTCTACTTCAGCCAACTCCGCGTCGATCCGTCGAATGAGAATACTCTCATCGTCGCCGGCGTGCGGATGGCGAAGTCGCTCGACGGCGGCAAGTCCTTTCTGTCGCTGGACGCCGGCGGCGGCTTCTTCAACATGGGCGAGGATCAGCACGCGATCTGGATCGACCCCAAGAATTCCAACCACATCCTTCGCGGAAACGACGCCGGCTTTGCCGTGACGTGGGATCAGGGCAAGACGTGGGAGTATGTGCGCACCATGGCGACCGCGCTCGCGTACTGGGTGTCGGCCGACATGGGGCATCCGTACTACGTCTACAGCGGGCTTCAGGACAACGACAGCTGGGGCGGTCCGAGCGCCACGCGAAGCCGCATCGGCATCACCGGCCACGACTGGTTTCACCTCACCGGCGGCGATGGGATGCAGACCGCCGTGGATCCAACCGACTTTCACATCATCTATTCCGAGCAGCAGGATGGCGCGCTGCAGCGGACCGATCTCCGCACGGGCCGGAGTCAGAGCATTCGGCCGGTTGCGCCCGCGGTGGGTCGCGGCGCGGCAACGGCGACGGGCTGCGTTGACGGGCGAATTGCCGCCGGCGGCGGACGCGGTGCGGGCGGCGCGGGCGGAGGGCGTGGCGGCCAGGCAAATGTGCTCAACGCGCAACCGGGCGACACCTACCGGTTCAACTGGAACACACCGATCGCGCTTTCGCCGCACAACCCCAACATCGTCTGGATGGGCGGGAACCGGATATTCAAGTCCTTCAATCGCGGCGAATCGTGGGTCGCCAGCGCCGATCTCACCAAGCAGATCGATCGCTGCAATGTCACCGTCATGGGCATGGCGGGAACGCAGCCGCAGCTTTCGAAGAACGACGGCGTCACGGCATTCGGCACCGTCGTTGCGCTCTCCGAGTCGCCGGTCATGCCTGGGGTCGTCTGGGCCGGCACCGACGACGGCAACCTTCAGGTGAGCCGCGACGGCGGACTCACTTTCACCGAAGTGGGCAAGAACCTCAGGGGCCTGCCGGCCGATGCGCTGAGCGGAGCCAATCCATATTGGATTTCCCGTATTGACGCGTCGCACGTCGACGCGGGGTCGGCGTACATCGCGATCGACGGACACCGCGCCGATGATCTCTCGCCGTACATCTTCGTCACGCACGACTATGGACGGTCGTTTCAACGCGTGTCCGGCAATCTGCCCGCGTTTGGAAATGTGCAGGTCGTGCGCGAAGATCCAAAAAACAGCAACCTGCTGTACGCCGGTACCGAGGTTGGCGTGTTCGTGTCGCTCGATGCCGGCACGAGTTGGGAGAAGTTCATGAACAACCTGCCCACGGTTCGGACCGATGACATTCTGATTCACCCGCGCGACGGCGATTTGATCGTAGCCACGCACGGGCGGAGTCTCTGGATCGCCGACGACGTGACCGCGCTTCAGCAATTCACCCCGTCCATTGCGGCGCAGGATGTCGTACTGTTCGAGAACCGCGCGGCGATCGCGTATCTATTCGATTTCCGAACCGACGCGGACGTGGGCGGCGACCACCGCTTCGAAGGGGAGAATCCGGCTCGCGGCGCCGCCATCAGCTACTACCTCAAGAATGCGGTCGCCGGGGACGTGAAGGTATCGATCGTCGATCCGACCGGGCGTACGGTCTGCACCTCAATCGGGCCAACGAGCGCGGGAATCCATCGCGTTCAATGGACGTTCGTGACGCCGATGGTCGCTGCCGCCACCGGCGGCGGTCGGGGCGGTGGCGGTGGTGCGGCGGCGGGACCACCTGACACCAGTTGCGATGGGCGAAACGCCGCCGGCGGCGGCGGTCGTGGAGCGGCGACCGTCGCGATCGCGCCCGGCACCTATGTCGTGAAGCTGACCGTGGCCGGCCGCGACTACACCAAGCCGATCGCCATCGTGGAGGACACGTGGCTTCACGAGCGATGAGCGCGGACGGCGACACAAACGACCCATCCCGGCCCGACACTTTAGGATCCTTGAATCGCGTCCGCCAACGTGTTCACCGTCGCCGACACGGCGTCGAGCCGCGCCTCAGTCCAGGTCCGCCGAAAGCGTTCGAAGCCGGCCTCACCCTGACGCTGTGCGCGGCTCGCCAGATCCAATAGTCCCGACCTGACTCCGGCCGGAGCCGACGCCTCCGCGCCGACCGGGATCAGCCCGAGGGCCTGCGCAGCACCTCGGCGCGCCTCGTCGGCCGCGATCGACGCAATCTCGTCCAGCATGCGGTCCGCGGCCGGCGCGAGGTCGTGGACCAAGCCGAGCATGTCTTGTAGCTCCGAAAGCTGGGCCGCGGTGTCGGTTGCTTCGGGGTACATAGTCATGGCATCGAGCAAATAGCGTAGCGCCTTGGCGGCGATTCGCGCGGCGTGCATCTCATCGACGTCGCCGGCCGCCTCGATGCGCACGAACCGGCGCCGCAACTTCCGCACGTGCCCTCGCAGCAGCTCGGCGGTCGTCGCCGCCATTGTTTCCTCAGGTGCGGCTTGGTCGAGCGATATTCGCAGCCAATAGCCCGACAGTTCGTGGCCGAGCGCGTCGAGCACGCGCGGGAGCTCGCGGCGGAGCCGCTCGGTGGCGTCGCGAATCGCGCGATCGCGCTCGTCAGCCAGGCGTGCGGCGATGTATCGATGACCTGCGCGAGCTCGAGCCGGCGCGTCGGCCTGCGCAGCGATCCACGTCGTCCACACCTCGGCGTCACGGGCACGGTTCGTTGCGCGAACGAGCTTCCGTAGCCGGCGGCGTGTGCGCCGACGTACGGTGTCATCGAGCTCCGGACGATAGCCGCGCAGCCAACTCCGCAGGCGCCGAAGGGAGACTCGAAGCCGATGCAACGAGTCCGGCTCGTCCGCGTCGAATCGCTCGAAGGCAGCGACGACCGACGCAAGCCGCGCGGTCGCGATGATTCTGGAAACGCGCCGGCCTGGATGGCTGAGAAGATCCGTCGTGAGCTGATCGGCGGTGGATGACATGCGTTGAACGTGGAAGGAAAATGTCCGTTGCGGCAGGGCCCGCTGCGTAACAAACAACGGGTGCTTTCGCCTGCACGTACCATGTACGCGAACTACCATTCTGGATGCTGTTGTTGGCGGCACGCCTGTTGCCGCGACGCCCGTTGGACCCGACGATGAGTACCCGACGATGCCGCCGAACCGTCCCGAAAACCTCCGCCCGCACCTCGATGAAGTCCACAGGACCCTTGAAGAAGCGCTGAACCAAGCGTGCCGTGTGCGCGTGCGGGATGCCGACACGGGAGAATTGATCCGCATCGAAGAGGTGTTGGCAATTGCCAACGAAGCGGCGAGAGAGGCGATCAGCGCCCGCCGCCAGATTCGTCGCGAACCGGGTTTTCGGCGACCCGACCGCGAACGTCTGCCCGGCGACGACTCCGACAACGGTTCGGTCGAAACGCATCGCATTGTCGAAGATGCGCGCGGTGTTCGTTGGGACGTGTTCGCCGTGTACCCATCGATCCACGAATCGGACCGCGAGGAACTGCCAGTCGGATTTGAGGACGGTTGGCTGGCGTTCGATTCGGGAATGGAACGCCGCCGGACTCCTGTCCCCAATCGGTGGCTGAGGCTGAGCGACGACGAACTATTGCAGCTCTGTCGCGAAGCGGTCCCAACGCGGTAAGCGGCGGTAATATCATCTCGTGTAGAAGATGATATGCATTGTGTTATGTCCAATAAAAAACAATGACTTAGCAATATGTAGCTAAGAATTTACAAGATGTAATTTTCGCCTCAAAATTGACCCACGTTCGCCTACGTTTAAAACACGAACATTCCAATCGCCGCAACGAACATCACCAGCGTCGTCAATCCAACCACGACGCGCCCGATCATTGGGCTCGCCTGCCCTTGCATCAGCTTCGTGTCCGACGCGGCGATCAAGATCCCGACGAGCAGGAACGGCGCGAGCACCCCGTTGATCACCGCCGTCCAATAGAGCGCCGACACCGGATTGATTCGTAGGAAGTCGAGTCCAATCCCAAAGACAATCGAGCAGACGAACGCCGCGTAGAATCCGCGCGCACGTCCGTACGGTTCGTCCATTCCCTGGCGCCATCCAAAGAGCTCGGCGGCAGCGTACGCCGCCGAGCCGGCCAGAGTCGGGATCGCCAGCGCGCCCGTCCCGAGCAGTCCGACCGTGTAAAGCAGCGACGCGAATCGGCCGGCCAACGGCTTGAGCGCTTCGGCGATCTGACGCGACGTTTCGAGCTTGGTGAGCCCGGCGCGATGCAGGGTTAGCGCGGTGGCTAGAATGATGAAGAACATCGCCGCGTTCGAGAAAAACGTCCCCAGCGCGACGTCCACCGTGCGGGTGTTGAGCTCATAATCCTTTGCTCCCACCCGGTCCTGAATGCGGCGGCGCCCCATCGCCTTTTCTTCCTCGACCTCCTGCGACGCCTGCCAGAAAAAGAGGTACGGGCTGATCGTCGTTCCGAGAATCGCCACGATGGTCGCCCACACGCCGGGCATCGCCGGAACGCGCGGGATGAACGTGTCGCGCGCAACGTCTGACCACGTCGGACCAACGTAGATGGCCGTGATGACATAGGCGAAGAGGGCGAGCGCCAACCACTTGAGGACGTGCGCAATCGTCGCGTAGCGCAGATAGATGGTGGCAGAGGCAATCCCGACGCCAAAGCCAACCACCCAGACGTGCGAGGTAACCCCGGTCAGCATCGCCGCGGCATCTGCCATTCCGCGCAGGTCCGCGCCCACGTTGATCGTGTTGGCAACAAAGAGGGCGAACGCCGCCACGAGGAGCACGGGGCGCGGGAACTTGTGCCGCAACGCCCCGGCCAATCCGCGGCCTGTCACCATCCCAATGCGGGCGCACATCGTCTGGACGGCAACGGTCAGCGGCCACGTGAGCAGCGCCGTCCACAGGAGCGCGGTTCCGTATTGTGCCCCGGCCACCGAATAGGTGGCGATGCCCGACGGATCGTCGTCCGCCGCCCCCGTCACGATTCCCGGCCCCAGGCTCTTCCAGAATTGGCGGATGCCGACCGGACGAGGCTCATCACGCGTCCGATCACGCCGGTCCGGCGCTTCGCGGGCGTCGACTTTGTCGTGGCGGCTCACGCGCACACGGACTTCAAAGTTTGCCCGGCAATCTCAGTCATTCCGAATGACAGATGCTAGGATCGGTCCACTGCGGACACGAGGGACTCCTACCAGCAGTCCAACTTCGGCACCCCACGTGTGAGAGTACGGGTCTCCCTTGTGAGATCCAAGGGTACGTGCTCTACGACGAGAATGTCGCGGGCATAGATCTGAATGGGGCGCGGCGCGACGAGCGGCGGCTCAGTCGTCGCCGGTGAACGTGATGTCCATGTCGATCGCCTTGTGGTGTTTCCAAATGCCGATGCCCAATCCGGTCGAATCGAGTCCGATGGAACGCGGCGGAGACATTTCCTCGAATCGCACCTCGAGCGGCTGCGGATGATCCGCAAACGTCGGACGCAAATCTTCCACGACGATCTCGTACCCGGCCACCACGTTTTCGGCGCTCACGATACCAACATGGATCGGATGCGCGAACCGCTGCATCTCCTGCCGTCCCGGAATTTTTTCCGCGACGTAGTAAACGAACGTCTTCATGGTTCAACCGAGTTGAAGGGAGCACGGCTTTGGGGCGGTGGCGCCAATTGCACGACTCGCGCCCACGACGACCGTCCTGCACATTGGTGACATGACACGCGGATCTCTTCCACGTCGTGCGCTTCTTGCGACAGTTGGTCTCCTGGCGGGCGGAGCACTGGCGTACCGCGAGTTACGCCATCGCATCGTTCTCGACCCTCCCCCGCCGGCACAGAGTGGTGCCGTCCGCGTGGGCCACGCGGTGTCCCACGACATGTCCGGTCCGCTCGCACAACCTGATGCGAGCGTGAAACAGGGCGTCGACACCGATCGACTCGCCGACACCGACGCCCGCGTTCATTCCCAGGCACTCGCGCCTCGAGCAGACGCAGAACACGACGAAGAATCGGAGCGCGAGGCCGAGTTGTCGTCCCACGCGCCGGCGACGAGTGCCGGTCGACGGCGCGTGCCCGCGCGATCGGCAGGAATCGAGCAAACAGCGCAAGGCAGCGCGCCGGCCGCCGAGTTGATCGCGAGCTTCGACGGACTCGGTGTCGGATTCACCGGTCCGCAAGGTTCGGCGACGACACGCAATCCGTCGGACAACTCGCTCGCTGTGGGGCGCGATCACATCGTGCAGATCGTGAACACGCGCATGGCGATCTTCACGAAAAAGGGAAAGCAATTCCCGACCACAGGCCGAGCACTCTACGGCCCGGTGGAAACGCGCAACGTGTTCAAGGGGTTTGGCGGGCCGTGCGAGGCGCGCAACAACGGCGACGCCGTGGTTCGCTACGATCAACTGGCAGACCGTTGGCTCATCGTCATGCCGATCTTCTCGCGCATCCCCGATCAGATCGACGATCGCGATGCGCCAAAAGGCGGCGAACCGGCGCGACACAGCCAACGCGGAGTCACGCCGCAACCCGGCGCCGCGGACCGATTGTTTCAGCCGGAGCCCGCGCCTCCGCCGGACACCGTTCGCGCGCCAGGCGACACCATCCGCCGGCGTCCGGCTCCTGTCACAACCGGCTCCTACGCGATGTGCTACGCCGTCAGCACGACGGCCGATCCATTCGGCCCGTACTATCGCTACGAATTCATTCGGCCGCTCTTTCCCGACTATCCGCGTCCAGCCGTGTGGCCCGACGGATATTACGTCCCGTCGAGCACCGGCGACGAGGTGATTCAAAAGCATGCGTGCGTCGTCGACCGTATGAAAATGCTCATCGGCGGCGACGCGACCGAGCAATGCGTCATCGTTGACGGCGTGAACTTTCTCAACAACGCCGACCTGGATGGCCGGCAGCTGCCGCCGCGCGGCGCGCCGAACATCGTGTTGGCCGCGGGCGGCACGCAGCTGAAGAAAGTCATGGAAGACGACGGCATCTACGCGTGGACCTTCCACGTGGACTGGGCCGATTCGTCAAAGACAAAGCTCGTTGGGCCGACGAAGATCCCCGTCGCCCCATACCACTATCTGTGCGACGGTCAGCTCACGAGCTGCGTGTCGCAGCCGGGCACTGATCGCCGGCTCGATGCGCAGGGCGACAAGCTGATGGCGCGCGTCGTCTATCGACGCATCGGCAACCAAGAGTCGATCGTCGCGGTGCATTCGGTGAACACGGCGGCCGCCGGCGGGGGCGTGCGCTGGTACGAATTCCGCTTGGACGCGGCGCGCCGGGTGAAGCTCTACCAGCAGGGCACCTATGCGCCCGACACCGCATTTCGCTGGATGGCGAGCCCCGCAATGGACAACAAAGGGAACATCGGCATCGGGTATTCGTTCGGCGGCACGCCCGAGTTCGCAGGACAACGGTTCGCGGCGCGCATGGCCGGCGACGCGAAAGGCCGCTTGCCTCTCCACGAGACGGTGCTCGTGGAAGGCGAAGCGGCGCAGACCAACACGCTACGATGGGAGGACTATGCGCAGACGGCGGTTGATCCCAGCGATGACTGCACCATCTGGTACGTGGGCGACTACGTGAAACGGGATGCGATCAACTATTCGACGCGCATCGGCGCGTTTCGCATGCCCAGCTGCCGGCCGGGTCAATAGCCGGCCCTTGGTCGCCCTCGACCTACCCTGCTACCACCAGTGCCCGAACGCCGGATACGCAACTTCGCGATAGTTCAGCCGAAGCGGATCGAGGCTCGTCTGCAGCGCGCGGTGCGACTCCATGCTCATGTTTCCGCCCAGAACCGACTGGAACGCGCGGCTTTGCGACATCGCTTCTCCGTTCCGCCACGCCCGCTGGGGAATGGACGCGCAGGCGCCAAGTGTCGCCGCGCAAGCGAGCAGAACGCCGATGCGCGCCGCTGCGTGCATGACAGTCACGAGATTGGTTGGCGATTTCATGAAGAGGCTCCTGTCAGTGTTGGCGAATGTCGGCGTGCGCATAGTGACAAAGCGACGCACAAAGCGGTCCGAATGTGACACGTCAGCTGTCATACACCCCTAGCGTCATCGCAACTGAACAGAGATGCCGGGTCGAAACCAATAATTCGCCCGTTTCGGCGGGATCGAAAGGACATCGATTCGTACTCATACGGTGTGTTATCGTGTAGAACGCGCCCTCGCCCTCTCGCCCGCATTGAGCGCCCGACCCAGAATCTGCCGCTCGGCCGCGGAATCGCCAGACCGCCGACTCACCCTTTTACCGATTTCCGAACCCCGATGCAGCTTCGCTATTCACGCCGTCGCCCTCTGAGCCAAGCCACCGCCGCCGCGATCTCGATGGCACTCTTCCTTGGGCTTGCCACCGCCTGCGCCGACAACGGTCCATCCGGCGCGCCTTCCAACCCTGCCACGGAAACCTTCGCGCCATCGCTGGCCGTCAACATTTCCGACATGACGCGTCTTTCTGAAGCGCTCTACATCAAAGACCTCGTGGTCGGCACTGGAGCGACGGCGAATGTTGGTCGTACACTCAGCGTGACGTACACCGGATGGCTGGTCAACGGCACGCAGTTCGACTCCAACGTCGGCAAGACGGCGTTGTCCTTTCCGCTCGGCCAGCGCGCCGTGATCGACGGGTGGGACGCCGGGCTGGTGGGAATGCATGTCGGCGGAAAACGGCTGCTCGTGATCGGATCTGATCTGGCCTACGGCGCAAATCAGAAGGGTCCACTCATTGCGCCCAATAGTACGCTCGTCTTCAACGTTCAACTGCTGGGCGTGCAGTAGGCGGTCATTTGCGAGGGCCTTGCTGACCGCGAAATAGACCGACAACGTAGCGTCTCCCTGAACGCCCATCGCCCACCGGTCCACGCTCTCCCCGGCGGACTCCATGACGGACGGACGCGCGACCTTGCTGGCCGCGGCGGAAAGCTCTCGCCTTGTGATCTTCGTCGGCGCAGGTGCATCCATCGGCCCGCCGACGAACCTGCCGTCATGGCGAGACGCGAATCGCATCGTCATCGAAGCGCTGGCATCGACCGCGCAATCGGTGGTGGGCGACCATGCGACGCATGCGGCGAAGCTCATCGTGGCGCGGCATACGCAGGAAAAGCTGCCCCCAGAATACCAGGCGCAGATCCTCGCTGAATTTCTGTATGAGCGCTATTTCGAGGTGCTCAAGTACATCGACAGCGATCGCCCCAACGCCACGCACCTCGCGATCGCGTGGCTCGCGCGCTTAGGCCGCGTCCGTGCGGTGATCACGACGAACTTCGACCGCGCGCTCGAGTCGGCGTTCGCGGCGGTGGACGTCCCCCTCGACCGCCATTTTCAACCGGAGCACTTTCGCGCACTCGCCGGCGACTTGAAGCGGTTGGACCGGCGCAAAGGCGCATGCCAACTTCTCAAGCTGCACGGTTCGGTCGACGACCCGCACACGCTCATTGATACGCTGGTACAGCGGAAAAAAGGATTCGCGCCGCCCGTGCTGACCTGCGTTCAACATCTGTTGCAGTCATCGCATTGGCTGTTTCTCGGCTTTTCGGGATTGGACCTGGAAGCCGAACCGAATTATTTGGCGCTCAACCAGGAGTCCGAGCGGGCCATCGGATTCACCTGGTTCGTTCGACAGGGCGCGGAACCCAGGCCGGCCGTAGTCAAATTGAAGAATCGTTACGGCGACCGAGGTCAGATTGTGCACGGCGAACTGCCGGACTGGCTGCTCGATTTCGTATCGGCCGTATCTCCCAAGCCGCGCGCGTGGATCGACGACTACGCGCGACGCACCACTCGCGCTGCCGCCGTGTCGCCGACGTCCGCACTCGAGCAGGGCGCGGCCACGTGGGCGAGAAATCTCGGACCGGATATTTGCGCGGTATCGGTGGCGTTCGTCGCGGCAGCGTGCGCTGAACCGACGACGGCTGCAGCGGTCGTCGAAGCCCTCCTCACACAACTCGATGAGAAGGGGGCGAAGACGGCGGTTCCGACAGCGGATCAGTTGTACATGAAAGCCCTGGCTGCAAACGGATTGGGGATTCTGCTCGCCGGGCTCGGACGCCATGAGGACGCCGTGCAATGGTACACGGTCGCCCTCGACATGGCGCGAGAGATTGGCGACCCGGATACGCGCGACCGGTGTCGCGGCAATCTCGCCGCCAGCCTGGAGACGCTTGGGCGAGTCGACGAGGCGCGAGACATGTACGAATCGGCGCTCGCCGGTTACCGCACGCGCGGCGATCCGGCCATGCTCGCGTTCGGACTCACGGCTCTCGCGTCGTACTTCATCCGTCAGCGGCGTCTCGACGAGGCACGTGCCCACGCTGAAGAGGCCATCAAATATGCCATCGAAGCCGGCGACGAACGCTTTCGCGGAACGGCGCTCAGCGATCTGGGCATGATCGCCAAGCTGCGGCACGACTATCCGCGCGCCCTCGAGATCTTTGCCGAGGTCGAGACGCTCTTCGCACGGTTGGGAAACGACGACGGAGTCGCCGCGACCGTCGGCAATCGCAGCGAAGTCCTTGCGGCACTCGGGCAGTTCGACGAGGCGGAACGCATGCAACTGGCGGCCCTCGCGGTCAACGAACGGATACAGCGCCGCGACAACGAGGCCGCGACCTGTTTGAGCCTTGGCGAGCTCAATGAATTGCGAGGCGATGCCGGGGTCGCCGAGCAGTGGCTCATGCGCGCGCTCGACGCTTTCCGTTCGATCAAAGATCCGTCGAATGAAGCCTTCACGCTGTTTCGGCTTTCGCGTCTCAAAGAGAGTGCCGGACAGTTCGACGAAGCTCTGGAGCTCGCGGAAAGCGCGTTGCCATTGGTCGCGCAGCGGAATCGAGCCGTGACCTTCGAGCTCTGGAACAAGATTGGCGCGATCAGCCTGAAGGTGGGGCAGATCGAGCGCGGAGAGCACGCATTTCGCCAGGTGATCGCGCTTGCGCATCCGCCGGGCGACCCGAAAACGGTTGCGATCGCGTCGCAAAACATCGGCACGGCGCTGCTCGTGCAGCAGCGGGGCGACGAGGCTGTAGATGCCTTCGAGCAAGCGGCGCAGAACTGGCAGCTACTCGGGGATGAAACCAACCTCGAGTACTGTCGCTACTGTGTGTCGACCATACGGCTGCATGAGCAAGTGCTCGTGTACTCCGGCACCGCCCGGACCGCCGACACTCCGGAGGAACAGCTCGCCGCCGCGCGCACGGCTGACAGGATCTACCCCGATTTGATCGAGCGATATCGCAGCATTGGAGCGGTGGAAATGTGCGCGCAGTTCTGCATCGCCGCCGGGAGCACGGCGCAGTTCCTGGGCGACGATGATCGGGCGGTGGCGTTGTTCCGTCGCGCCGCAACCGTATTCCAGCAACTGGGCCATCGCAGGAAGGCCGGCGATGCCATGGAGCGCGCCGAGGACATTTTGAAGTCGTGCATGAACAGCCTTCTTCGCGACGGACGAATGAACGAGGCGATTCCAATTCTCCTTCAGCTCGCCGAGGTCGCGGAGCAGTTGGGCGACCAGGAGGTGTGTGCCACGGCCAACTACAACGCCGCGATTTGCCTGGCGGCCACGACCCGCGACTATGCCGGGATCCGCCACCTCGCCACGCGCGCCGCCGAGCTCTTTCCTCCCGGATCGGACGACGCCGCGGTGGCGCTCAGACTCGTGGCGCACGCCGACGCGGAGGCGGAGGCGGAGAAGGCGGCGGGTGCGTAGCAGCGTCCGATCTAGATTGGCCCCTCGGTCCCCATCTGTTGGATCGCCGTCGCCACATGCCCGACCGGCCGCAAAAGCTCATAGACGCGCATACCCATGAGCATTCCGACAATCGGCGCGAACCAATACAGCCAGTGCGCGGTCCACGCGCCCGAGGCGAGCGCCGGTCCGAATGAGCGTGCGGGATTGAAGCTTCCGCCGGTGAGTGGTCCTGTCACGAGCGCGCCCGCGAACACTGTTGCTCCGATGGCAAAGGGCGCGACGGCGGGCGGCGTCCGCTCGTCTGTCGCGACACCCATGATCACGAACGCGAGAATTCCCGAGAACCCCATCTCGACTACAAACGACTGTGCAAGCGGAAGAGCGGGCAGCGTTGCGCCAAAGTTTCCCACCGGACCAAGAATCCAACCGGACAGGAACGAGGCGATCGCCGCACCGGCGCATTGCGAAACGATGTACGGGAGCACATCCGCGCCGCGAAAACGACCGACAGACCAGAAGCCGAGCGTCACGGCCGGATTCACGTGGGCTCCACCAAGATGGCCGCTTGACGCAACGATGAGCGTGACGACGAGGCCAAACGCCAGCGCGATTCCCTCCGAGCCGAAGGCGTGCGTCCGCGCCGCCACCATCACCGAACCCGCTCCGACCATGACGAGAACGAAGGTACCGAGTGCCTCGGCGACGCAGCGTCGAGCGAGATGAGCCATTGGACGGCAGTGGGATTGGAGATGTTTGTAGAAGAGTCGCTCGATCTAAACCGAGGACGTTGCCGGCATGCCGCCGGTTCGCAGGTAGTCAGCGAACTCCTGCGGTAGCGCGCTCCCGATGATGGCATTCGCGGCCTGGTCCACATCGTACTCAACGCGTTCGATATCGACGTTCACGATTTGATCGGCGACGGTCACGCGCACGTACGCCGCGCGCGAATCTCCGTCCTTGGGACGACCGACGCTTCCCGTGTTGACGAAGTGAACGTCACCAACGACACGATGCCACGGCTTGTGCGTGTGCCCGAACGCCACCACATCACCTGCGGTTGCTCCGAGCGAGCGGGCCATCTTCTCGAGGAATTCATCCGACCGATCTTCGGTCACGTAGACGGTGTTGAGCGTTTGGTTGCCGTGCACCAGCGTCACCGTGGGCCCGGCGACATGGCCGCCGCTTGGACGGATGTCGATGCGAAACGGGAGCGTACCGAGCCACGCCTTGGTCGCAAGCGATACATGTTCGCGCGTCCATGCATACGACAGGTGTGATAGCGCTTCCTGGCGCGCGTCTTCGTACCGGCAGCCGCAGTGCTTGTAGTCGGTGGCGACGGTGGAGTCATAATTGCCCGCGACTCCAGGGATCGCCTCCCTGCGGATGACGTCCACGACCTCGTTCGGCCATGGCGCGTATCCAACCAGGTCGCCGAGGTGGTAGGTCGCATCCACGTCGCCGCGCCGCGCGATGTCATCGAGGACGGCGCGGAGCGCGGGGAGGTTCGCGTGAATATCAGAGATGAGTGCGTAGCGCATCACAGGCGTTGGTGGTTCGATCGAGTCTCTGCCGATGCCGATTTATCGCGATACCGGAAGACACATCACTGTAGCCGATGCGGGACACGCGCCTTGGAACTCACTGGTCGCCTGCACTTCGGGTGGCACCACATCGCGAGTCGTGACGTTGAAGCCAAAGCTCGGGAAATAGCGCTCCGCGGTGGTCGTCAGGAGATAGAGCGCATGAAGACCCTTCGCTTCCGCCTGAGCGACCATCTGCTCCACCAATCGGCGACCCAATCCCTTCCCTCTCCACTCGGGCGCCACGGCGGTCGAGCGCAGCAAACCGTACGATCCGCACTGCTCGAGCCCAACGACGCCAACGATTTCCGCGCGCGACTCGGCGACGAGCAGACTGCAGAGCGCCTCGCGGATTCCGTCCAGGGGCAGTCCGCTGGCGGTGAGCAGTCGTTCGATTGCCGAGTAGTCCGTTGCGCGGGCGGGACGAATCGCGGCGTCGGCGATTGGAGTTTCAGTATTCATTGTATTTGCCATTTGGACACTCTGATCATGCGCAACAATCGGTGCCACAGCACGCGGTCTCTTTTACCTGCGGTGCTGCGGCCGGCTTTCGCGCCCGAACGAACGCGCTCATGAATTTTCCGTCGATCTGCTCGGCGAACGTTGCCGGATCGAGGCCCGATCCAATCAAGAACGCCGCGGCATCTTCGGCGCGGTAGACGCGAGTCGGCTCAACCTCGACGCGCCGAAAGCCGGCGTCGGCGAGCAGATCCCGATACTCCATCTCTTCCAACGCGCCCGCGACGCATCCAACCCACAGTTCCATGTTGCGGCGCACATCGGCCGGCGCCTCGCCGCGCACGACGACATCCGAGACCGCGAAACGGCCGCCGGGTTTGAGGACGCGGAATGCTTCGCGCAACACTTGGGCCTTGTCCGCCGACAGATTGATGACGCAGTTGGAGATGATGACGTCAACCGAGTTGTCGGGCAGCGGAATGTTCTCGATTTCGCCTTTCAAGAACTCTACATTGTCCGCGCCGGCCTTGAGCTTGTTGTCGTTGGCGAGTGCGAGCATCTCATCGGTCATATCGAGCCCAAAGACCTTGCCGGTCGGCCCCACGCGCTTGGCCGACAGGAGCACGTCGATGCCGCCACCCGACCCCAAGTCGAGGACGGTCTCGCCTTCGTGGAGCTCGGCGAGCGCCGTGGGGTTGCCGCAGCCGAGTGATGCCAGCAATGCCGCGGCGGGAATTCCCGACTTCTGGCCTTCTTCATAGAGATCGGAGGTAATCGGATCCCACGCCTCAGTCGTCGCGCCGCAACAGCCACTCGATCCGCAGCACGATGCGTCGGTTTGGCCCTCCGAGACGCGGCGCGCGGCCTGTCCGTACTTCTCGCGCACGGTGGCCTTCAGGTCCTTGGTCTGCTGTGTCATCGCAACTCCATCGAGAAAACTTGATATATTAGAGAAATAAAATACAGGTCAGCAACAATCGGAACGGACGCTCAGGCGGCGGCTACTGGGTTTGATTGCATCGAGAAGTGTGCGCGCCTCGGCAATCGCGTCGGCATTCAGCGAGTAGTAGTTCCACCGCCCTTCCTTTCGGCCCGAGATGATCCCGGCGTCACTCAACGTTTTGAGATGCCACGACAGGCGCGACTGCGCCAAGTCGAGATCGTCCATCAAATCGCAGACGCACCGTTCACCCTGAAGCAAAAGGCCGACGACCTCGAGCCGAATCTCATCGGATAGCGCGTGAAACAACGCGGCGGCGCGGGCGGTGTCGAGTGTGGCAGCGGTAGCCATGAATCCAATATAACGATTTTTCTTGATGCGTCAAGGAGCGATTGGACAACGGCCCTGAACGCCAATCGTTGCATCCCGAGGTCGTGCCAGCTGGTTCGCCCGTGCCAACGGTGTTTCAATTGGCCGAATAGCGCGAATGGTCATCCTCGCCCGCCACGATCCGCTTCGATCGCACGCCGCTCGGTGGCGCGATCCAACTCCTCGCGCAGTAGTGCGATCACGGGATGGTCCGAGGTGAAAGCCCGGCCGTATCCAAGGTTGAATCGGTAGTCGAAATCCGGCGGATTGTCGCCCTGCGTGTGTTGTAGAATCGTCTCGAGCTTGTCGAGCGCCTTGGCGAGCCGAGCTTCCGGCGACGCGGCCGCTTCGTACTCGTCCCACAGCAACGTGATCTCTGTCTTGAGCAACTCGGGAAGCGGCTCGAGCAGTGCGACGAGATCCTCTCGCTCGGCCAGGCCCTTGGTCGCCGACGGATTCTCGGCCAGACGACGTGCTTGCTCCGGCGCCGGAATGTCGCCGTGTATCGCCTCGCCGAGATCGTGAATCACACAGATCTTCACCAGCCGTGCGAAGTCGACATCGGGAAAGCTCGGCGCGAGCACGACGGCCATGAGACAGAGTCGCCACGTGTGCTCGGCGACGCTTTCCGGCCGCCCGGCCGACGTGAACCCACTGCGCGACGTGGCCTTCAAGCGCTCCGCCGACCGAAGAAAATCCAGAATGCCGAGTACGTTCGCGGGTTCCATGAGTGAATAGTAGTGAATGGGTCAACGAGACTGTTGCAGACCCGGCATGCTCAGTCTTTCGCGCGAACCGTGGTCTCCGTGCCCGGCGACATCCAGCGCGCCACGGCATCGTGAATCAGCTTCAATTGCCGCGCGATGCGTGTCAGGCGCTGATAGGCGGCCGTCGTTCCCGACGCATCGAAGAGCACAATGGTTCCGAGCGCCGGAAACGCCGCCGGTGGAGCGCCGCGAAGCACGGCGTCGGCGAGATCCGTCAGCACTGCATGCGCGGCGCGGTCGAACTAGGCTCTTCCATTCCAACCCTTTGGGCGCGCTCAGTGTCGGAGAAAGAGACGCCATGCATCATCGAGCATCATCAACGTAACGAAGGCCGGAAATGAACCTCGGGCAAAACACATGACCCTTCGTGAGATCGTCGACGATACGACCCAGGACCTTCGCTACGCGCTCCGCGCGCTCCGGCGCGACGCGGGCTTTGCCACGTTCGCGATTCTGATCGTCGGACTTGGCATTGGCGCGAGCGCCACGGTGTTCAGCGTCGCCAACGCGCTTCTCATTCGTCCCCTGCCATTCCGCGATCCCAGCCGACTGGTGTGGATCACGAATCACGAGTCCAGCGGCCTGTCCGGACAGACCACGCAGGTCGGACACTTCGTCGACCTCGCTGCACAGAATCGATCGTTCTCGGAGATTGCGGCGTACTTTGCCTTCTATGGTGTGGGCGACAGCAAGCTCACCGGCATGGGCGAGCCCGAGCGACTCAGCGCCGTGCCCGTCTCACAGAACTTTTTCCCAGTGCTCGGCGTCAAGCCGATTTTCGGGCGGGTGTTCAACGCCGAGGAGTCGGCGTGGCATGGGCCCAAAGCGGCGATGCTGAGTCACAGTCTGTGGGAACGCCGCTTCGCGTCCGACCCGGCCATCGTCGGACGCACACTGACGATCGATAACGAGCCGGTGAGCGTCGTCGGCGTGCTGCCGGCGTCGTTCGACTTTGCGTCGATCTTTGCTCCGGGCAGTCACATCGACCTCTTCGTTCCGTTTCCATTGACCGCGGAGACGAATCGGTGGGGCAACACGCTGGCGATCGTGGGTCGTCTCAAGCCCGGAGCAACCGTTCGCGGCGCGGCTGCGGAGTTGAAAATCCTTGCGCCGCAGATCACGCTCGCGCATCCGGAGCGAAACACCTTCGAAGGATTCATCACGCCGCTGGACGAACATGTGACTGGGCGCATTCGCTCGGCGTTGGTGGTGCTCGGATTCGCCGTGGGCGTGGTCATGCTGATCGTCTGCGCCAATCTCTCCAATCTCTTGCTCGCTCGCGCCACCACGCGGCAGCGAGAGTTGGCAATTCGCACGGCGCTTGGTGCCGGTCGCCGGCGGTTGATCCGTCAGATGCTCACGGAGAGCGTGGTGCTTGCGCTCTGCAGCGCGGCATTGGGTCTCGTGCTCGCCGTCGTGGGGACGCGCGCGATCGCGCACCTCGACGCGATCGGCATTCCATTGCTACAGAGTGTGCGGATGGACGGCAACGCGCTCGGCTTCACGATGCTGTTGGCCGTCGTTGCCGGCGTGACGTTCGGCATCGTGCCGGCGTTCCAAATCCCGGCCGCGACACTGAACGAGGCTCTCAAGGATTCGGGCCGAGGATCCACGGAAGGCAAGCGGCGGCCCTGGGTGCGCAATTCGTTGGTCGTCTCCGAGATCGCGCTGGCCTGCGTGTTGCTCGTTGGCACCGGCCTGCTGATTCGAAGTTTTCTCAAGGTGCTCGACGTCGATCTCGGCTTTCGACCGCAGCGCGTCGCCGCGCTTCGAGTTGACCCCGACCAACGGCCGAAATCGCAGGCAGAGTTCAACGTCTACGTCGACGAGGTTCTCCGTCGCGCGCGCGAAGTCCGTGGCATCGAAGCGGCCGGGCTGACCGATGCCCTGCCCTTGGGTCGCAATCGCACGTGGGGCGTCGGCGCGCAAGGTGCGGCCTACGCAAAAGGCCAGCGCCCCAGCGCGTTCGTCCGCATTGTGAGCGACGGCTACATCACGGCGATGGGAATTCCGCTCCGCGCCGGGCGCGACCTCGCGCCCGCGGACGCCGGCACGAGCGAGCAGGTAATCGTCATTAACGAGACGATGGCCCGCACACTCTGGCCGGGACAGGACGCCGTGGGAAAGATCATGCGCGCCGATCACGACCGTCGCGTCGTGGGCGTTGTTGGCGACGTTCGACATCTCGCATTGGAGCAGGGCTCGGGCAACGAGATGTATTTGCCGCTGCGGCAGACGGGGGACTACTCGTCCGTGGACCTCGTCGTTCGCACATCGCTCGCACCGGCCGGTCTCGCGTCGGCCATTCGCGGGGCGCTCAAGCCGATTCAGCCGAACCTGGCGACGAATGAGTTTCGGACAGTTCAGCAACTCGTTGACCGTGCGGTCTCGCCCAGGCGTTTTGTCGTGCTGCTCCTTGGCGGGTTTGCGGGGTTCGCGTTGGTGCTGGCGTTGCTCGGCGTGTACGGCGTCATCTCGTACACGGTGAATCAGCGAACGCAGGAGATCGGAATTCGCATGGCGCTCGGCGCATCGGCGGGACAGGTCCAGCGGCGAATCATTCAGCAAACGCTGGGGCTCGCCGCGCTCGGCATGGTGTTCGGAACTGTTGCATCGTGGGGCCTGTCGCGTTCGCTCACCGGATTTCTCTTCGGGGTGACCGCCGGCGATCCGATCACGTTTCTCGGGATGTTGCTCGTCCTGACGGCGGTCGCTGTTGTTGGGGGAATCGTGCCGGCACACCGCGCGTCGAGAATCGATCCGATCCTGGCGCTTCGTTCCAACTGAGCATTGCGGCGCCGCGTTGGCGCCACATGGCGTGTGGGATGTATGCTGGTATCAACTCCGAATACATCTCGGCACATGCCATCGCCATTCTCTCGCGGTTTTTTCGGACGCCGGCCCGCTCCGGCCAACGCCGGCCGGCTTCCGCCCGGACAGTATGAGACACACGACTTCCCGGTGCTGTCGGCGGGTCCAACGCCGCGTCTCCCGACCGCCAACTGGGATTTTACAATGAGCGGCCCGGGCGGACAGAGCGCGCGATGGACGTGGGACGAGTTCCAGGCGCTCGCGCACGATCGCGTCACCAAGGACATCCATTGCGTCACGAAATGGTCGAAGTTCGACACGGTCTGGGAAGGGATATCTATTGACACGCTGGTCGCGGCAGCCGCGGCGCGCGGCGTGGCGTCCGCACCGTTTGCGCTCGCGATGTGCGAAGGGGGGTACACCACCAACGTTCCGCTCGTCGATCTGATCGGAGGCAAAGCCTGGATCGCATTTCGTTTTGGCGACGAGCCGCTCGCGCCTGAACATGGTGGCCCCGCGCGGCTGCTCGTACCGCATTTGTATTTCTGGAAGAGCGCGAAATGGGTGAGAGAACTGCATTTCGCCGAGCAGGAGGAGCCCGGATTCTGGGAAGTGAACGGCTATCACATTCGCGGCGATCCATGGCACGAGCAGCGCTACACCGGTGACCCCTGATCCCAGAGCAACGCCGCCGGCGCCGCTCATCGCGTGGCGGCAGGCGACTGTCGTCGAGACCGTCTGGGAAACGAAGACGACCCGCACACTTTTTCTCGACGTGCCCGAATGGCCGGGCCATCGCGCGGGCCAGCACGTCGACGTGCGACTCACCGCCGAAGACGGGTATCACGCCGAGCGAAGCTATTCGATCGCGTCGCCTCCCGAGGCAACGCGGCTCGCACTGACCGTCGAGCGTTTGCCGGACGGCGAGGTCTCGCCCTATCTCGATGATGAGCTGCGCGTTGGCGACACGCTCGAGCTTCGCGGTCCCATTGGCGGCTACTTCGTGTGGACCGTTGCGACCGGCGGTCCCCTGCTTCTCATCGCGGGCGGATCGGGCATCGTTCCATTGATGGCGATGCTGCGCCACCGCGCGGTGACCGCAGCGCACGACGTGAGCGCCAAACTGCTCTACTCGTCGCGTCGATGGGAGGATGTGATTTACGCCGACGAGCTGACCCGGTTGGCGAACGCTGATCCCACGCTGTTGGTCGCGCACACGCTCACGCGCGATGCTCCGCCGGAATGGCCGGGCTACCGGCGCCGGATCGACCGCGCGATGCTCGAGGAATTCGCCTGGCCACCCGCCGATGCCCCGCGCATCTTCGTTTGCGGTCCGACGCCGATGGTCGAATTGGCGGCATCGGCCCTGGTCGATCTTGGCCACAATCCCTCAATGGTCAAGACGGAGCGGTTCGGCCCCACGGGCCCGCCAAGCGCGGCGCCAGCAACCTGAGTGGTGTCGGTAGCGGACGGGACGATATACATTGGCGATCAGCGAACGACGGGTGGCCGCGTTCCGGCCGCTGCATCACTCGAGGAGGATCGATGACGACGGCGGGACAAGAGCGCACGGCGACGACGCCGACCTTTTTTCTCAACTGCATCGCCGGCCCGGATCAGGGAAAGCGCATCGCGCTCGTTCCCGGCGACATGACGGTGGGCCGCAGCTCGCAATGCAACGTGCTGAGCGACGATCCCGAGGTGGGCGAGCGCTTTGCGGTGATCACGCTGCAAGGGACTCGCGTGCACATTCGCGCGCTGGCGATGCCCCTGCCGTTCGTCGACGGACACGCCGTCACCGAAGCGGTGCTCGGGCCCGGCCAACAACTCCGCCTGGGACGCTCGGTGTGGCAGTTGACCGGCGGCGCGGGCTCGCAGGGGGTTTTTGAGTTCGTCAATCGTCTGGGCGACCACCTCAGCAACGCGGCGGGGGTCGAGAAGCCGAGCGATTGGAATCCGCGCGAAATGTTCGCTGACGTCACGAAGCAGCACACCGACGACGAGATCGAAGCGTATTTCACGGTCGGCACCAGCCAGACGACGCCCACGCTGGCGAACATCGAGGCGCATTGGCCCAAACCGTGGGTGTTCGCGCGTGTCTTTGGTCTGTCGCTCGCGCTCTATCTGGGGTTCCTCTTCGCCTGGCAGCAATTCGGCAACATCTATCTGATCCCCGGGCTGATCATGGTCGGCTCGGTGGCCATTCCCTTCTCGCTGCTGATCTTCTTCTTCGAGAGCAACGTTCCGCGGAACATCTCGCTCTACCAGGTCATTCGACTTCTTTTAATCGGCGGATTGCTCTCGATCGTCGTCTCATTGTTCGGCTTCAAGTGGACGGGCCTGGAGAGCTGGCTCGGCGCGGCGAGCGCCGGCATCATCGAAGAAACGGGCAAGGGGTTGGCGTTGCTGCTCGTCGTGCGGAAGCCCAAGTACCGTTGGACGCTCAACGGCCTGCTCTTCGGCGCGACGGTGGGCACGGGCTTCGCCGTCTTCGAGTCGGCCGGCTATGCGTTGTCGGCGGCGCTCGATTCCGGCGCGCAGGCCATGCGCGATACGATCTTTCATCGCGGCATTCTCAGCGTGCTCGGTGGGCACGTGCTCTGGACGGGCTTGGTGGGCGCGGCGCTCTGGCGTGTGCGCGGCGACCAGCCGTTTCGCCGAGAGATGCTCGCCGATCCGCGCTTTCTTCGTGTGCTCGCCATCTGCATGCTGATGCACATGGTGTGGAACTCGCCCGTGGATCTTCCGTTTTACGGCAAATACATCGCGCTCGGCGGCGCGGCGTGGCTGCTCGTGCTCGGGTTCATTCAGAGCGGCGTGAAGCAGGTGCGCGAAGCGCAAAGCGCCACGTCGGCGTAGTCGTCGGCGTCGTCGTCGTCAGCCGACGATGCGCACCGACAACACGCCGGGGATCGCCCGAACGGTGTGGAGCACCGATTCGGGGAGCTGACCGTCGACGTCGATCAGCGCGTAGGCCACATCACCGCGAGACTTGTTGAGCAGATTCGCAATATTCAAGTTCGCGGTCGCCAGCGCGCTCGACATCTGTGCGACCATGTTCGGCACGTTCTCGTTGACCACCGACATCCGTGTCGTGCCTGGCGTTCGCGTGAGCACCGCGTCGGGAAAATTGACGGAATGCCGAATCGTGCCGTGCTCGAGAAACTCACGGAGTGTATCGGCCACCATGACGGCGCAGTTCTCTTCCGCCTCGTGCGTGGACGCGCCGAGGTGCGGGAGAGCGACGACCTTGGGATGATCCTTGATGGCCCTCGTCGGAAAGTCGCAGACGTAGCTCGCGAGCTTCCCCGAGTCGAGCGCGCCCACGATCGCCGCGCTGTCCACAATGCCGGCACGGGCGAAATTCACGATCGTGCCTCCGTCAGGCATCATTCGAAGCCGCGTCGCGTTGACGAGACCGCGCGTGTCGTCGATCAGCGGCACGTGCACGGTCACCACGTCGGCGCGCGCGAACAGATCTTCCAACGACGTCGTCCGTTCGACGCCGGACGACAGTTGGAGCGCGCGTGACACCGTGAGCTCCGGATCGAATCCCACCACCACCATGCCGAGCGCGTGCGCGGCGTTTGCCACTTCAACGCCGATCGCGCCCAGCCCGACCACGCCCAGCACTCGACCGGGCAACTCGCGGCCAACGAATTTTTTCTTGCCTTGCTCGATCGCCTCTTCGAGCGCGTGATCGTCGCCGTTGGCGTCCAAACCGCGCACGTAGCCCCACGCTTGGCAGATGTTGCGGGCGGACAGAAACATTCCGGCGATCACCAACTCCTTCACCGCGTTTGCATTTGCACCGGGTGCGTTGAACACCGGCACGCCTCGTTTCGACAGCGCCGCGACGGGAACGTTGTTCGTCCCCGCGCCGGCGCGACCGACCGCTTTCACGCTCGGCGGAATCGCCATGTCGTGCATATCCGCGGAACGCACGATGATCGCGTCCGGGTCGGCGACGTCGGATGCGACCTGATAGCGATCACGCGCCAGCCGCGCGAGCCCGCGCGGCGAGATGTTGTTGATCGTGCGAATCTTGAACGCGGCGCTCATTGGGCGTGCCTCGATTCGAAATCGCTCATGAAGCCCAGCAGCGCATCGACGCCCGCCATCGGCATCGCGTTGTAGATACTGGCGCGCATCCCGCCCACCGACCGATGGCCTTCGAGCGTGACGAGACTCGCCGCCTTCGCCTCGGCCAGGAACGTTTTGTCCAGCTCGGGGCGCGCCAGGGTGAACGGAATGTTCATCCACGAGCGGGCGTCCTTCGCCACCGGATTCGCGTAGAACGCCGACCCGTCGATTGCGGCGTACATCTTGGCCGCCTTGGCGCAATTGAGCTCGCCCATCGCTGCGAGGCCGCCCTGCCGCTTGATCCACTGAAAGACCAGTCCGGCGAGATACCACGCGTACGTGGGCGGCGTGTTCAGCATCGAGCCGTCTTTCGCCACAGCTGCATAATCGAGCACGGTGGGCGTCTCCGGTCGCGCGCGACCAAGCAAGTCGTCGCGCACGATCACGACGGTGAGCCCCGCGGGGCCAATGTTCTTTTGCGCCCCGGCGTAGATCACGCCAAACTTCGATACGTCGATCGGCCGGGAGAGGAGCGTCGACGACATGTCGGCAACGAGCGGCACGGTGCCGACATCGGGAACGTGAAGAAACTCCACGCCGCCGATCGTTTCGTTGGGAGTAAAATGCAGGTACGGGGCATCGGCCGAGGTCGTCCACGTCGCAACGGCCGGGATGGAGCAATAGGGCTCGCCGGCGTCCGCCGCGACATTGACCTTCGCGTAGCGTTTCGCTTCGCCGATCGCCTTCTTCGACCACGCACCCGTATTGATGTAGTCGACCGTTTGTCCGGCCGTCGACAGGTTGAGTGGCGCGGCAGCAAATTGGATGGTCGCTCCCCCCTGCATGAACAGCACTTTGTAGTTGGCCGGCACCGCCAGCAATTCTCGCAGATCAGCGTCTGCCTGCTCGGCGATGCTGATGAACGCTTTGCCGCGGTGACTCATCTCCATCACGGACATGCCCGTGCCCTGCCAATCGAGCATCTCGTCGCGGGCCTGCTCGAGGACCTCGACGGGCAGGACGGCCGGCCCGGGACTGAAATTGAAAACACGCGTCATGGTTTCATGGAAGTGGAATGGCGTGAACCTGCAGCGACGGGATATAGTGCGCGCTACCGCGCTCGGGCGCGATATCCCATCTTCTCCGATAACGAATTGCCCGCGCGAAGCACGTCCTTCGCCAGCGCATCCATGCGGTCGGGCTTGCATCGCGACACGGGACCCCCGATCGCCATCGCCGCGACCACCACTCCGCGATGGTCGCGCACCGGCGATGCGACGGCGGCGAGATCCGGCTCCAACTCAGCCCACACGGTGGCATAGCCCCGAGTGCGGACCAATTGCAACTCGCTTCGGAAGGCGCCGATGCGGGTAATGGTCTCCGCGGTAAACCGCTGGAGTTTTTGCGCGCACACGCGCGCGACGAGCGCGTCGTCGGCGTACGCCAGGAGCACCTTCCCTGATGCGGTGGCGTGTACGGGAAGCCGGCGTCCGACCCATCCGAGATGCATTACGGGACGCGGGCTGTCGGCGACTTCCACGTTGACCGCCTCGAGGCCGGCCAACACGGTCAGATTTGCCGTTTCGCCGGTCCGTTCAGCCAACCAGCGCAGCAGCGGTCGCGCGGACCGTTGTAAGGTTGTTGTTTGGCGCGCGACGTCGCCGAGCGCGGCGAGACGCAGCGACAGGCGGTAGCGCGCCGTTTCGGTGTCTCGCTCGAGAAAGTCCGCGTGTTCCAGGGCGGAGAGCCAGCGTGATACGGTGCTTTTTGGCCGCGCGAGCATCTCGGCCACCTGCAGGACGCCGAGCTCTCGGGCGTCGAGCGAGAACAGCGCCAGCACGTCCATCGCCTTGCGAAGCATTAGTGATCTCCACATACTTGCGCGAGAATACGGAACCGCGTTCCATAATATGGAACCGAAGCGCCGCCCACTAGACCGGCGTCATTTTTTCCTTCTTCACCGTTTTCCACCAGCTCCGGAAACTGAGGTGTCATGACATCACGCAGAGTTTGTCGGGCTCTGATGCTCGCCGCGCTCGTTGGATTCTCCAGCCGGCTGACCGCCCAGGGCTCGCAGCAGAGCACCGTCGCGGGCCG
Organism: bacterium; assembly: GCA_040002475.1. Lineage (GTDB taxonomy): Bacteria > Gemmatimonadota > Gemmatimonadetes > Gemmatimonadales > Gemmatimonadaceae > JAQBQB01. Next base: position 32,912 of record JBDUEJ010000052.1, read on the forward strand.
CGTTACGGATGCCACTACCAATGCCCCAATCGCTGCCGTTCAGCTCAACGTGGTGGGCACGACGATCACCGCCCAGACGAATGAACAAGGGCAGTACACGCTCCGCGGGGTGCGCGCGGGGGTGATCGAGGTGCGCGCGCTGCGCGTTGGGTATTCCGAACTGCGGAAGTCTCTGACCGTCACGTCGGGTCAACCGGCGACGCTCGATCTGGCCATGCACGCCGTTGGGTTGACGCTCAACCCCGTCGTCACCACCGCCACCGGTGATCAGCGCCGCGTCGAGGTGGGGAACGCCATCGCGCAGGTCGACGCCGCGAAACTCGTCGAAGGGACGGCCGTCGCAAATATTGGCGACCTGCTGACGGCACGCGCGCCGGGGGTCAGTGTGACTCCGGGAACGCAAACCGGAGCGGGCACGCGCATTCGCATTCGCGGCACCAGCTCCTTGTCGTTGTCGAACAACCCGATTTACATCGTCGATGGCACGCGCGTCGAAGGCACGACGGGCTCGTCGACACTCAGCGTCGGTGGAACGCTTCCCGCCCGCGTGAACGATCTCAATCCCGAAGAGATCGAGACGATCGAAGTCGTGCGCGGTCCGTCCGCCGCGACGCTCTACGGTACTGACGCGGCAAACGGCGTCATCGTCATCACCACCAAGCGCGGGCAGGCCGGACGTCCGCAAGTGACCTACTCCACCGAGCAGGGCGCGCACGTCGACGACAACACGTATCCCACCGCCTATCGCGGCTGGCGCAGCGGAACGACCGCCGCGACGAACTCCACCGTCTCCAACACGGTGCAGTGCTTCCTGTCGCAGGTCGCCGGCGCCGCATGCAAGCAGGACAGCTTGACGAGCTACAATCTCTACGCCGACCCGGTCGCGACGCCCAATGGCGTTGGCTATCGCCAGGCGCACAGTCTGCAGGTTGGCGGCGGCTCCGAGATGCTCCGGTACTTCCTGCACGGCGAGTATGAAGACGAGAACGGTGTGCTCAAGGTGCCGGATTTCGATCAGCGCTTCATGAACACGCACGGCCTGTCGCTTCGCCCTGAGGAGCAGAGCCCAAACCACCTGCGTCGCGTGACCACACGCGCCAACTTCAACCTCGCCGTCAATTCCAAGCTCGACCTGTCGCTGAGCTCCGGCTACACGCAGCAAGACCTGCGACTGCCGATGAGCGACGACTCCGGCACCAACGGCGTCGCCGGCAACACGTATGGCGGACTTGGCTACAAGTACCTCCTCTCGCCGACGGGCGACACGCTGTACGGTTGGCGTCAGTTCACGCCGCGCGACATCTATCAGACGTACACCAATCAGGGCGTCGAGCGCCTCATCACGTCGCTCAACGGCAATTGGCGTCCGATCGAGTGGTTGGCGGCGCGTGCCAACGCAGGTCTCGACTACGCGAGCCGCCTCGACACACAGATGTGCCGCTTCGGCGCCTGCCCCGACCTCGGCGGCGACAGCCGGGCGGGTTTCAAGATTGATAATCGTTCCAACTTCTACACCTACGCGGCTGACGCCAGTGCAACGGCCTCGCATCAGTTCTCGACGACGATTCAGTCGAAGACGAGCGCGGGTGTGCAGTTCAACCGCAGTGAGTTCGACCGCAACGGCGCCAGCGGCGTCCGTCTGCCGCCCGGTGCAACAACGGTCACGTCGGGCGCCGTGAAGAGTGCCGACGAATCGGCGAGCGACACCCGCACGCTCGGCGGCTTCCTCGAGGAAAACCTCGCGTTCCGCGACCGGATGTTCATCACCGGCGCCGTGCGCTCGGATCGCAACAGTGCCTTCGGCGCGAACTTCAAAACGGCGCTCTATCCAAAGATCTCCGCATCGTGGATTGCGTCGGACGAAGATTTCATGCCGCACTACAGCTGGCTGAATCAGCTGCGTCTTCGCGCTGCCTACGGCGCGTCGGGGGTGCAGCCGGGCACCACCGATGCCGTGGCGTTCTTCTCGTCGTCCACCACGCGCCTCGAGAGCGGCGACGCCCCGGCGGTCGTCTTCAGCACGCTCGGCAATCGCAACCTCAAGCCGGAGCGGTCCACGGAGCTCGAGCTTGGATTCGACGGCAACTACTGGAACAACCGCGTCCGGACTGAATTCACGTTCTATAACAAGTCGTCCAAGGACGCGCTCATCAGCCGCGTGCTTCCGCCGTCGCTCGGCACCGGCACCACGGTGCGCTTCGAAAACCTTGGCAACGTGCGCAACCGCGGGTGGGAAGCGATGATCAATGCCGACCTCGTGCAACACGAGGCGTTCGGCTGGGATGTGAACCTCAGCGGGTCATCGAACAACAACACGCTCGTGAGCCTCGGCGGCGTCCCACCGATCATCTCGAGCAGCACGCAGCAACAGCGTGAAGGGTATCCGCTCAATGGGTGGTGGTCGCGCGGTATTCTGAGCTACGGCGATAAGAATGGCGACGGCCTGATCGCCTACAACGCCAATCCCGCGCTCAGCGAGATCACCGTCTCCGACACCGCGATCTACCTCGGCAACCCGCTTCCCAAATACGAGCTCTCGTTCTCGAACGGCTTCGACATGTTCAAGCGCGCCATTCGCATCAGCGGATTGTTCGACTACAAGGGCGGCTTCGACTTGTACAACAACACCGAGCGTATCCGGTGCGCGAGCCGCAACAATTGTTCTGGATTGCTGAACCCGAACGCGTCGCCGCTGGAGCAAGCCCGCACGGCCGCGGTGCGTGACCATCCCGCCAAGACCGTCGCAGGCTTCATCGGTGCCGGCGACTTCATTCGCTTCCGCGAGCTCAACGTCACGTACACGGCGCCGCCGCGGTGGGTCAACAGCGTGCTTCGCGGACGCACGCTCTCGGCAACGCTGGCCGCTCGCAACCTCGGCATTCTGTGGACGAAGTACGACGGCGTGGATCCCGAAGCGTTCGGCACCACCGGCGACGCGCCCTCCGAGTTCCAAGCATTCGCGCCGACCCGGTACTACATGCTTCGCTTCTCCCTTGGCTTCTAGGATACTCGACGAATGAACTCATACATCACCTCCCTCACGGCTCGCTTGGGAACTGCGCGGATGCGGCGCGCGGTGCTTCCGTTCGCCGTCGCCGGCGCAGGGCTGGTCCTCGCGACGAGCTGTCGGCCGAACGACATCCTGAACGTCACCGATCCAGACATCATCAATCCCTCCGACGTCCAGTCGGCGGCCGGCGCGAATGCGGTGCGCGTCGGCGCGATTGGGCGACTCAACAGCGCGACGAGCGGCGGCAGCGCCAACTCCGAAGGGCTCTTCCTCTTGAGCGGACTGCTCGCCGACGAATGGATCAACGGCGACTCGTTCATCGCGCGACAGGAAGTGGACCAGCGCATCATTACCGAGGCGAACACGTTTCTCACCGACGTCGACCGCATGCTTCAGCGCGCGCGGTTGGCGGCCGAGCAGGCGACGCAGCTGCTCACGCAGTACGTGCCCAACGGACCCGCGGCCGACGTCGCCGAGATGTACTTCATCGAAGCGTACGTCGAGAACGTGATCGGTGAGCACTATTGCAACGGAGTCGTGTTCAGCGACGTCGTCAACGGTGCGGAGAAGTACGGGTCGCCCGTCACCACCACGGTGGCGTACACGCTGGCGCTCGCACACGCCGACTCGGGGCTCGCGCTCATCACCGGCACGTCCGCCGCGGACGTGAAGATCCGCAGCGTGTTGTCCATCACTCGTGCACGCATCCTCACGAATCTCAACCGCGTGCCGGAAGCGGCCACTGCGGTGGCTGCCGTGCCGACGTCGTTCCAGTACCTGAACCTCCATTCACAAACGACGAACGACAACGCGATCTGGACGTACAACAACGTCGCGCGTCGGTACAGCATCAGCTCGGGCGAGGGCACCAACGGTCTGAACTTCGCCACGGCGAACGATCCCCGGATCAAAGTCTGTCAGGGTGGCGATGCGGCCTGCACGGCCGCCGGAGTGACCTTGAAGACGCGCGACGACGGAACGACGCCGGTGTTCGTGCAGTTGATCTGGCCCACGCGCGACGCGTCGGTGGCAATCGCCAGCGGTATCGAGGCCCGCCTGATCGAGGCAGAAGCCGCGAACAAGGCCGGAAACACCGCCCTGTTCGTTCAGAAGCTCAATCAGGCGCGCACCGAAGGCGGCGTGGCTGGTCTCACCGCCACGCTCACGGACCCGGGCACGGCTGTGGCGCGAGAGAATCTGCTGTTCCGTGAGCGCGCGTTCTGGTTGTTCGGACGCGGCTATCGCGTCGGCGACATGCGCCGGCTGATTCGGCAGTATCAGCGCGGCGCGGAGACCGTCTTCCCCACGGGGCCGTGGCATAAGGGCGGCAACTACGGACCGCACGTGAACTTCCCGGTACCGCAGGCCGAAGCGAACAATCCGAACGTGCCTGCCGCACAGACCTGTATCGATCGCGCGGCGTAGACTCACGAAGCGAGTTTGATGACAGATTTGATGACAGAGGGGTCCGGCGATCGCCGAACCCCTCTGTCGTTTAGTCCGTTGCCGGCACGGCGCGCCACCATGGCGTGGGTCCGTCCACGTGCGCCGGTTCAATAGCGCGACCAAGCGGCGGCGTGATCAGGCGAACGCCCGCCGGTTCGGCG
>JBDUEJ010000053.1:0-36942 GCA_040002475.1 bacterium
ACCCCCAACCGCTGGTTTTGGAGACCAGTGCTCTACCAATTGAGCTACCGACCTAATTCTCCCGCGGCGAACGACGTATCGCCCAACACGATCACCGCATGCACCGCCGCGCAACACTGAAACACTGAAACACTGGAACAGCGTCGCGCGGCGCTTTGAACAACTCAACATGGATCAGGGTGACTGACGGGAATTGAACCCGCAACCCCCGGTGCCACAGACCGGTGCTCTAACCAATTGAGCTACAGCCACCATAGGCAGCGCCGCCACCCAACCGCGGCACCGCTCCGCGCGTCTCGACTCCGTTCAAGTCCCTCGACGCAGAGATGTGCATTTTAACCGGCCCGCACCGTCGTATCAACCCGAACTACTTGGCGCGTTCCTGATACTCGCCGGTCGACGGATTCACCTTCACCTTGTCGCCCGTGCCGACAAACTCCGGAACGTTGATCGTCACGCCGTTCTCAAGCTTCGCCGGCTTTGTGGACGACGTCTTCGTCGCCGTCTTCATGACCGGCGCCGTGTCCACGATCTCCAACGTCAGCGAGTTCGGCAGCTTGATGCCGATCGGGCGTCCGTCGTAATACTCCGCCTGAATCTTCATCCCCGGCTGCATCCACTGCGCGTTGTCGCCGAGCATCTCGTCGTCCATCTCGAGCTGGTCGTAGGTCTCGACGTTCATGAAATGATAGGTGTCGCCACCCTGATACATGAATTCGAGATCGTGCGTTTCCATCGACGCCGGGTCGATCGAATCGGACGCGCGAAACCGATGCTCGTAGCTGTTCCCGGTGCGCAGGTTCTTGAGCTTGGCCTGCACCATTGCGCGCAAGTTGCCGGGCGTATGGTGACGGAATTCGATGATGCGACACGGGTCGCCTTCGAACACGATCACCATTCCACGGCGAATCTGGGTTGCGGGAATTGCCATAACGCTGAGCTCGACGCGAGTTGGAGGGACGTTTGTGTTTGTAAAGCTAGACAGCCTTTGAACTTAGATGGACGAGAACTCCCGGTCAAGTCACCGAGACGCCGACGGGTGCGCGACGTCCGCCAACACGGGCCGTAGCGCATGCCAAAGGTGCTGGGCCACGATGCGCTCGCCGGTGTTATTCGGGTGCATCCCGTCGGCTTGGTTGAGCTCGCGGTGTCCCGCAACGTCCGCCAACAGAAACGGAAGCAGCGCGATCCCCTTTTCCCTGGCAACAGTACCAAACACCGCGTGAAAGTCGGCGGCGTACTTGGGCCCGAGGTTGGGCAGCGCCTCCATTTGCACGAGCAAAATGCGCGCGTCGGGTCGGTTCGCCTTGATCCGGTCCAGAGCGCTCTCGAGGTTCGTGCGGAGCGCGACGACGGGAATCCCGCGCAGGCCGTCGTTCGCCCCCGTCTCCAACACCATCACATCAAATTTGGCGCGCAGAAGCCAGTCGAGCCGATCGAGCAAACCTGACGACGTTTCGCCGCTCACGCCGGCATTCACGACGTCGAACCGCAGACCCGCCGAGTCGATCTTGCGTTGGATCAGCATCGGAAACGCGCTGTCCGGCTCGAGACCCAGCCCTGCCGTGAGACTCGTGCCGACAAACAGCACCGTCGTCCTGCCTGGAGGGGCGGCGCGCGAAACAGGCGCGGTCGCAGCCCCGTTAGATTTGGACGTTCCCGCGGCGGTCGCGGAGTCGACTGGGCGTCGCGCATCCGACCCCTTCGTACACGCGAACAGAAGGGCGGCCGGCAGCACGCCCAACCAACGCAGCCGCGTATGCCGCGCCCAGAGCGCTCGTCGCCCCTCGCCGCTGTTCCACTCTACTTCCGGTGTTCCGCTCTTCATGCTCGTCGCCCGAGAGTTGTCTAAGGAATATCGCAGCGGGGAGAACCGCCTGGCCGTCCTGCGCGACGTGTCGTTCTCCATACCCCAGGGCGCGTTTGTGGCCATCGTTGGACCGTCTGGCAGCGGCAAGACGACGCTGCTCGGATTGCTCGCCGGCCTCGACACGCCGACGCACGGCCAGGTACTGCTCGACGACGCCGACATGACGGCGATGGACGAAGACCAGCGAGCGCGCCTCCGTGGGCAAAAAGTCGGGTTCGTCTTCCAGAGCTTTCAACTCATCTCCACGCTCACCGCGCTCGAGAATGTGCAGGTTCCCCTCGAGCTGCGCGGCGACAGCGGCGCAGGCGAGCGCGCGCGCGAACTACTCTCCCGCGTTGGCCTCGGCGACCGCCTGGATCATTTCCCCACCCAGCTCTCCGGCGGTGAGCAGCAGCGCGTCGCCATCGCGCGGGCGTTTGCCAACGCGCCACGCATTCTGTTCGCCGACGAGCCGACCGGAAACCTCGACAGCGACACCGGCGGACGCATCGTCGAGCTGCTCGAGGCGCTCAACCGTGAATCGAACGCTACTGTCATTCTCGTCACGCACGACGCCGCGCTGGCCGCGCGCACGCAGCGGGTGATTCGCCTGAGCGACGGGCGCGTGGTTTCCGACACCGAGTCGGACCGCGCCGCTTGATGCTCCACTGATGGCGGCGACGCGGCAGCTGCTCACGCTCGCCTGGCGCGAGAGTCGAACCGCCCGGCGGCGCCTTCTTCTATACATGTCGTCGATCTCGCTCGGGGTCGCGGCGCTCGTGGCCATCGATTCGTTCTCCGACAATGTCATTCGGTCGGTGCACGAGCAGTCCCGCGCGCTGCTCGGCGGTGACGTCGCGGCGACGCGAAACGCGCCGAGTACCAGGAAGATCGATTCGCTCACGGATTCGCTCGCTCGAGTCGGAGTTACGAGCGTCACGTCGACGAACTTCACGTCGATGGCGCTCATCGCGCGCACGGGTGGAACGAGGCTCGTGCAGGTCCATGCGGTCAGCACGGGCTATCCGTTCTACGGGCAGATCGTCACCAACCCGGCGCCCGCGTGGAGTGAGCTCCAATCGGGTCCGCACATTCTGGTCGATCCGTCGCTCATCGTGTCGCTCGATGCGAGAATCGGCGATACGCTGACGTTGGGGCAAGCGAAGTTCCTCATTTCGGGAATTCTCACCAAGGTGCCGGGAGACGTGGGCATCAGCGCGGCAATTGGACCGCGCGTCTACATCGCCCAGCGCTACGTCGCGCAAACAGGGCTTCTCGTCTTCGGAAGCCGCGCCGAGTATGAGCGTCTGTTCAAGCTGCCGGCGAACGTGGCGCCTGGGTTTTTTGTCCCGCGCTTCTCGCGCCGGTTGGTGGGAGACGTGAACGGCTCGGTGCGGAGCGCCGGATACAACGAGTCGCGCCTGGCGAACGCGATCGATCAACTGCACGACTACCTGGCGATTGTCGGATTGGTCGCGCTGCTGCTCGGCGGGATTGGTGTTGCCAGCGGCGTGAATGCATTCGTGATGAGCAAGATCGATCCGGTGGCAATTCTCCGATGCGTGGGCGCGACGAGCAGTCAGGTGCTGGTCATCTACACCGCGCAGGCGGCAGTGATGGGACTTCTGGGCGCCGCGGTTGGCGTCGCGCTTGGCGTGGGCATTCAGTTTCTCATGCCGCTCGCGCTTGCCGACTTTCTGCCGGTGGACGTCGAGGTTCGCCTCGCGCCGTGGTCGTTGTTGCTCGGATTGGGCATCGGCGTTTGGGTGGCGCTCTTGTTCTCGCTCCGGCCGCTCGTGGCGCTTCGGCGCGTCTCTCCGCTGCAGGCGTTGCGCCGACAAACGGACAACGAGGCGCTCGCACGAGCGCGGTGGGATCCATTGCAGATCACGATCACGCTGGCCATCGGCGTGAGCGTGCTCGAGCTGGGAATGAGTCGCGCGAACACCGTTCAACGTGGATTGGGGTTCACGGCGGCGATCGCCGTGGCGATTGGAGCGCTCTGGGCGAGCGCGGCGTTGTTGTCGTGGACGGCGCGGCGGGTGCTGCGCCCATCGTGGCCTTTTCCGATCAGACAGGGCATCGCAAGCCTGTATCGGCCCGGAAACCAAACGCGCTCCGTGGTGCTGGCCCTCGGCTTCGGCGTGTTCCTCATGGGAACGCTGTATCAGATTCAGCAAAACATTCTTCGATCGCTCAGCTTTCGCCTGGGGCAGGCGCGCGCCAACGTCGTCTTTTTCGACGTGCAACAGAATCAACGCGCTGGGGTGGACTCGATCATTCGCGCCAGTCGTCTCGAGCTGATCGACGAAACGCCGATCGTCCCCATGCGCGTATCGTCGATCAACGGTCGGCCCGTCACCGAGATCCTCGCGGAGCTCGAACGGCGACGCACCGCCACGCCGGCGACCAACGGCGGCCGGCAAGCAAGCCCGTGGGCGCTACGGCGCGAATTCCGCTCGACCTTCCGCGACAGTCTCACCGAGTCGGAGCGCCTCGTCGCGGGCCACTGGTTTGCGGCGCACCGCTCCGACAAGCTCGGCGAAGTCTCGCTCGACACATCCGTCGCGGGCGAGCTCGGGGTCCATCTCAACGACACCATCACCTGGAACGTTCAGGGAGTGCTCATACCAACTCTGGTAACGAGCTATCGTGAAGTGCAATGGCAGAGCTTCTCGCCGAATTTCTTTGCCGTGTTCAACACGGCGTCGCTCGAGCAGGCGCCAAAGCAGTACGCCATCCTCGTCCGCGCACCCGACGGGCCGGCGATCGCGCGGCTGCAGCGGGACGTGGTCGCGCAATTCCCGAGCGTCTCGAGCCTGGACCTCACGCTGGTGCAGCAGACCGTCGCGAGCGTCTTGGGAAAGGTGACGATGGCGATTCGGTTCCTGGCGTTGATCAGCCTTGCGCTGGGCGTGCCGGTGTTGTTCAGCGCCGTCGCCGCCACGCGACGAGAGCGGCTGCGCGAGGGTGTGCTGCTCAAAACGCTGGGCGCCACGCGACGTCAGATTGGTCGCATCATGCTCGCGGAGTACGTGCTGCTCGGAACGCTCGGCGCGCTGACCGGCGTCGTCTTGTCCACGCTGGCCGGATGGGCCCTGATGCACTGGGTTTTCAAAACGCCGTTTGTGCCCGCGTTGGGTGCAGCATCGCTCGTGGCGGCGGCAATGATCGCGCTCGCGGTCGCGATTGGGTTGCTGACCGGACGCGACGTGTTTGCCGAAACCCCAATGGCCGCGCTACGGCAGTACTGAGCTCGCCGAAGGTGGTGCGGCGGAGTTGCGCACTTGAGACGCCGACGCGGACGAGACGCGCGCCGCGCAGGCGAGGAACAGGCCGGTTGTAAATGCGAGCAATGCCCGCTGCAGAAATTTTTTGTCGAGATGCATCAACGGAGGGAACGACTGAAAGGGGGCGTGCTTCCCCGGCGGCGGGAGCTCAGGGTATGGACGATCGGGCGGCGAGCGACGTCAACGATTGGGGAGCCGTTGATGACGGCGGCGCAGCCGCGATAGTACCGCCCTACGGTGTTGCGGGTTCCCGGACCAGAATTGGAAGTGCGACGGCGGTCCCGGCTGTGCCGTCGCCGCGCTGGCCCGAGACTCCGAGACCCCAGCAATACAGGTTTCCGCGCGTGGTTACGCCGCAGGTGTGACTCCCGAGACCGGTGGTGATCTCGAGGAACTGCTGCCGACCGAAAACAGGGATGGGTTTCGTGCTGCACGGAAGCACTTGACCGCCGCACCGTTCGATGAGCGCAGAGGACGAGACACCGAGTTGACCGAAGCTGTTGTCGCCCCAGCAGTACCCGGCCCCGGTGGTGGCGACGCCGCAACTCTGTGCGATCCCGGCGCTGAGCTGCACAAATCCAACATCGGCCAGGACGCGCTGCGGACTCGTGTTGCCGTTCTGATCTCCGGTTCCCATCTCACCCCGGGGATTTGCTTCCCAGCAATACGCCGCTCCGGTGAGGTCGGAGCCACAGGTCGTAAACGAACCCACGGTCACCGTTGCCATGGCCGGTGCTTGCGGCACCAGCGCCGGGGTGAGTTGTGCCCTGGTCAGCTCCAATCCACCCTGCCGACTGGTCCAGACCGCACCCCAACAGTACACCGTGCCAACCACGGTTCGGGCGCACGTCCTTGACTGGCCGGCGCTCACCGACGCGACGAGCGCCGGGAGTGTCACGCGTGTGATTCCTGTGTTGACGAATGTTCCCGTTCCGAGCTGACCGCGATCGTTCGCGCCCCAGCAGAACAACGCGCCGTCGGTTCGCACCGCGCATGTGTGCGAAAACCCCGCGCTGATTTGTGCCCACCCGAGCGTCGACTGAACTTTGATCGCCGTGGAACCGCCAACAGAAAAGCCGCCGACCTGTCCGAAGTCGTTGGCTCCCCAGCAGAAGGCATCGCGAGCAACGGTGATCGCGCACGTGTGATGCGCGCCCGCACTGATCGAGGTAAAGCTCACGCCCGGCTGAATGAGCGTGGGAATGACCGCGCACGCGATCTTGGACACGTCGGTTCCGCAACTGGTTTCGACGTGAGCGAGGCCCAGCTGACCAAAGCGGTTGCTTCCCCAGCAGAATGCTCCACCGCTGGTTTTGATCGCGCACGAATGGTCGCCGCCCACGGTGACGGTAGCCCAATCATCTTGTCCAACGTCGTCGAGTACACCAAAGCGACGAGCGGGTGTCGTAGGTTCACTACAGGCCGCGAGGGCCAACACGCTCATCGCAAAGGCGAATCGGATGACGAATCGAGACACTGAGGAAGTGAAAGAGAGCAAGACGAAGGCGCGATTGCCGGCGGCGTTGATCTTTGGGATCATCGCCGCGACGATCGAGATTGGATTTGTTTTGTGGATGATGTATCGCTGAAGCATCGGCGCCACACCGACCGTGTCAAGACAGGATATGCCAGCACGAGGTCACGCCGCGGGCACCCCGGACCAGTGGGTTCAGTGCGGGAGCCCGCGCGTCGATACTGCTCACCATGGAGATTCTTGTCGCGCGCCAGCCGGTATTCGATCGAAACGAACAATTGTTCGGATACGATCTGGTCCTTCGCCGGCCGAGTGGAGCCTGGATGCCGGACGACCGGCTTCCGGAACAACTGGTCGCGGACACGTTCCTTGGCATCGGCATCGATCAGGTGGCGGCCGGCCGGCGCGCCTTCGTCACCGTCGATCGCGATATGCTGCTCGGCGGCGCGGTGCGGTTGCTTCCCGCGGAGCGCGTCATTCTCCAACTGAACGGTGAGGCGGGGGCAGACGGCGACATGTTGGCGGCGTGCGACCAGCTCGTGTGGGCCGGGTATTGTTTTTCCGTCTCCAGCCCGCAACCCGAGATGCTTCCCGATGAGCTTCTCCGGCTCGCCGAGATCGTCAAGGTCGACATCGTTCATACCGACCCGGCAATGCTGCCGGAGCTTGCCGCGTGGCTGCGGTCGTACCACGTGCGGCTGCTGGCGTTGGATGTTCGCCATCGCAAAGAGCGCGACACGTGCAGCGGGCTTGGGTTCGAGCTGTTCGAGGGCTACAGCTTTACCGCTCCCGAAACGCTGACGCGGCGCGACCTGCCGATCGAGCACGTGCTGACGTTCCGCCTGCTCAAGATGGTTCGCGACCCGAAGACGCCGGACGCGCAGATCGAAGAGCTCCTCCGCCGCGACGTGGCTCTGTCGTACAAGCTGTTGCGCATGGTGAACTCGGCGGCCATTGGCGGTCGCGACATTTGGTCGATCGGACATGCGTTGCGCCTGCTCGGCCGCGATCAGGTCTCACGCTGGCTTGGACTCCTGCTGGTCACCGACGGCGCGCGCGACGGCGTTCGCGCGGAGCTGATGACACTGTCGCTCGTGCGCGCGCGTCTCTGCGAGCTTCTTGCCGAGGCGTCAGGCGTTCCGCGTGCGAAGGGATCGCTGTTCCTGGTCGGCATGCTTTCCCTGCTCGACCAGTTGCTCGAAACACCGATGGCCTTGCTCGCCGATTCGATGGAGCTCGCGCATGACGTGCGTGTCGCCCTGCTCCACCGCGAGGAATACTACGGGGCGATTCTCAGCCTCGTGGAAGCGTACGAGCATGGATGGTGGGAGTCGGTGGATTCGTTGACGGAGTCCATTGGGATCGATCCCATCGTGCTCGCGCCCTTGTATCTCAACGCGCTCGCGTGGGCATCGGAGCATCAGCGGGTGACGGAAGACCCGAAGGACAAGCCGGAACAACCGGGATTCGACGCGCGAAATACACAACTTCGCGCCGCCCGCTAGCGGCAGCGCAAGAATCGCCACGAACGCGCGCGCCGGTCGGCGACTGAGCGCGCGCGCCGCGAAGGGGAATTCCTCCCGCCCATCATCGCACGCAATACGGCACGCAAGTGGCCAAACAGACACATGGTATCTATTACCGTGCCCTGCAGTGAGTTACATAATTGACTTGATGTTGTTTAGAGATGGCGATGTGCGATGCTCGGACTCGACCCCAGTCGATCGCGGACAACAGCCAACCATCCTGCGTTGTCCACTGTCGAACTCTCCGACTGGTGACTAATGTCGCTCACACCTCCGCCTTCGGTGACCGACAATGGCCCAGCATTTCACCGCCTTCTTGCTCTTCTGCATCGCCGCGACCGTTCACGCGCCGGCTCACGCACAGACCGCCGCGGGCAGCGACTACGTGGTTCACAATTTCAAGTTCGAGAGTGGCGAGACGTTACCCGAATTGAAGATTCATTACCTGGCGTTGGGCAAGCCCGCGCGCGATCAGGCGGGCGTCGTACGGAACGCAGTGATCGTGTTGCATGGAACCACCGGGTCCGGTGGAGGCTTTACGAATCGCACGTTCGGCGGCGAGCTGTTCGGCGCGGGACAGCTTCTCGACACATCGCGGTTCTACGTCATTTTGCCGGACGGGATTGGCCACGGCAAGTCGAGCAAGCCAAGCGACGGAGCGCACGCACATTTTCCGAAATACACGTACAACGACATGGTCGACGCGCAGCACGAGCTGTTGGCCAAAGGCCTCGGCGTGAACCATTTGCGTCTGATCATGGGAACGTCCATGGGCTGCATGCACGCGTGGGTTTGGGGTGAGCGCTATGCCGATTTCGTGGATGGGTTGGTGCCGCTCGCCTGCGCTCCGACACAGATCGCCGGACGGAACCGTATGATCCGAACGATGATCATGGACCTCATCCGCGACGACCCCGGCTACAAGGGCGGCGACTACACCACCCAACCGGCGGGATTGCGGGCGGCAATGGGCGGTCTCTTTCTCATGACCTCAGCGCCCAAGGTGCAGCAGAGGCAGGCTCCCACGCGAGACCTGGCCGACTCGGTGATCCATGCCTATCTCGACGTGAACACGAGGACCCACGACGCCAACGATGTGCTTTATGCGTACGATGCGTCGAGAACCTACGATCCGTCGCACGACCTCGAGAAGATCACGGCCCGCGTGTTGGCGATCAATTCGGCGGACGATTTCGTGAATCCTCCGGAGTTGGGGTTGATGGAGCGGCTGATGCCGCGGGTCAAAAACGGGAAGTACATCCTTTTGCCGATCACCGATCAGACGCGCGGGCACGGGACGCACTCGCTGCCGGCGATTTGGAAGGGTTACCTCTCGGACTTCTTGCAGACGTTACCGCCGATGCCGGCACTCACGCCGTAACATTCCCCCGTTCGATTTCACTCATCTTATCCGCACTCATGAATTGTCGTCGAGCCGCGACCCTGGTCGCACTGCTTCTTCCGACCACACTCGCGGCGCAAGCGTCGGGGAGCGATCCGTACGCGCCGGTCGTTTTGCTGTTGCCCGGAAGCGCGCGCGCTTTGGGGATGGGAAACGTCGGGGTCGCGAGTCGCGATGACGACGTGCTGTTCTATAATCCGGCGCAGATCGCCATCGCCCGCGGGTTCAGCGCGTCGGGCGAGCGGTTGTCGGCAACGGCGACCACCGGAGCGCTGTCGTCGGTGACGCGGTTCAGCACGGGCGGTGTCGCGCTCGGCATGCGCATGGTCGATTATAAAGCCGGCGCCAACTACTTCCCGGTGAATCGCGAGTCGATGCTCGATGATGGTGCGGCGACAGGGACGTCGATCGAGGCCGTGATCGGCGTCGCGCAAACCTTCAAGAGTCTGAGAATCGGCGCGAACGCAAAGTACGTCGAAGACGCCGTGCCAAGCATTCGCGTTGGGCGGGCGGCGTTCGACCTCGGCATCGCGAAGGACATGTTTCGCTCGACGATTGGGCTGTCGGTGCAGAACCTCGGCGCCGCGACGAACGTCCCGTGCGGGCTTGCGAGTTCCACGCGTTCGCGTGACTGCGTCATTCCTCCAGGCATTCCGCCCTTTCCGCCGGACACGCGGGTGACATCCGCAGCCCTGCCGTTCAAAGCCACGCTCGGCGCGGCGACGGCCAGACCACTTGGGCAATTCGATTTTGTAGGCACCGCCGCCGTCTCCGTCTTGCGGAGCGGCTTCTGGGTTCCCGCCGGCGGCGCTGAGCTCGGATACAGTTGGCTCGACGGCTACAGCATCGCGCTCCGCGCCGGCGCGCGCCGGCCGATCGTCGGCGAAGGCACCGCGACCGCGGGCGCCGGGTTCACCATGGATCGTCTCTCGATCGACTACGCACTCGAAACGCTCAGCGGTTCGAGAATTGGCCACCGCATCGGCCTCCGCGTCCGATGACACGTCTCCCTTCCCCTTTCGCGCGCCCAACCATGCGCCGCACACTGATCCTCACGGTCGTCCTGGCCGCCGCCTGCACGCAGGCGCTCACGCTCACGAAGGACGATTCGCCCGTCGTCCTCTCGCACCAGCTCATCGCTGCGCCCAACCCGGGTGAGAAAGGCAGCTTCTCGGTGCAGACGATGTACTACGGCAGCGGCACCGATAAGCGTCGCTCCGAGTTCCGCGACTCGGTGACGATCAAGACGAAAACCGTAGACGCCACCCCATTCGTGACTGCCGAGCCCGACGCCGCGAAGGCGCGGGAAAAGGACTGGGGCTTTGGCATTTCCAAGTTCCCCATCAACGGCCGCGTGTGGTATCCCGTGGGCAAGGGGCCGTTCCCGCTCGTACTCATCGTGCACGGCAACCACGATCCGCTCGACTATTCCGACCCCGGCTACGGCTACCTGGGCGAACTGTTGGCCTCGCGCGGGTTTATCCTCGTGTCGGTCGATGAGAATTTCATCAACGGCGGGCTGCGCGGCGAGAGCGACGGCCGGGCGTGGTTGCTCCTCAAGCACCTCGAGAACTGGAAGCGGTGGAACGACAGCACGGCCGGCCCGTTCTATCACAAGGTCGACATGACCAACATTGGGCTAATGGGTCATTCGCGCGGCGGCGAAGCGGTGGGAATCGCCGCGGCGTTCAACCGGCTGAGCCACTATCCCGACGATGCCAACGTGAAGTTCAACTTCAATTTCGACATCAAGGCGGTCTTCGCGATCGCGCCGGTGGACGGACAGTACAAGCCGGCGGGCGTGCCCACGCCGATCGAGAACGTGAACTACATGGTGATTCACGGCTCGCACGACGGCGACGTGTCGTCGTTCAACGGGCTGCGGGCGTTTCAACGGATCAAGTTCACCGACGGCAAGCCGTGGTTCAAAACGGCGTGGTACGTCTACCGTGCGAACCATGGCCAGTGGAACACGCAGTGGGGCAACAAGGACAACGGACCGCGCAGCGGACGCTATCTCGACCTGCGCGGCCTCATTACTCCCGAGGAACAGCGCCAGTTCAGCAAGGTGACGATCGGTGCCTTCCTGGAGGCCACCCTTCACAACAAAACTGAATATCTCCCGATGTTCCGCGACCATCGCGTGGCCGGCGCGTGGCTGCCGAAGACGATGTACATCACGCGATTTCAGGAGAGCGGGTTCAAGTCGCTGGCCACGTTCGACGAAGACGTGGACGTCACCACAGGCTCGGTTCCCGGCGTGACGATCAGCGGTGACAGCCTGGCGACGTGGAAGGAGAACGCGTTGAACCTCCGCAGCGGAACGGGCGATGCGCTCAACACCAATGCGGTCACGCTCGGATGGAACAACCACATTCGCGGCGACGACACCACCAAGTTCGGACGCGCGGCGTCGTACACCGTCGCGTTGAGCGACTCGCTCGTCTCGTCGCTCAGCGTGAGCCGCGAATCGTCAATCTATCTCTCGGTCGCGCCCACCGACGCGAAGCCCGGTCCGCGCGCTCCCGCACGCGACACGACGAAAAAGGCGGACAGCACAAAGAAGGATGAGAAGAAGCCGCCGGCAAAAAAGCCGGATCCCAAAGCCGCGAAGGACACGACGCCGATGGATCTCACAATCGAAGTCGCCGATGCGTCGGGGCACGTGGTGCGCACGCCATTGCGCGCGTGGGGCGTTCCGCGCCGGCCGCTCGAGATTCACATCCTTCGGCGCGCGGACGAGGAGAAACAGCGGTATCCGACGCAATACGAGATGGTCCTGCAGACGTACGTCATTCCACTCGCCGACCTGATGCGGGCGTCGCCGACCTTCGACCCCGCGCACCTGCGCTCGATCCGCTTGGTGTTCGACAAGATCGTCGCGGGAACGATCGTGGTCGACGACATCGGCATTTCGGCCAAGGCCGGGCCATTCGTAGTAGGTGGCGAGCCGTAGGGCCACCAGCTGATCAGCAAACGCCACTGACGCACTCGGCATTTCGGTACCGTATTACAAGGACTGGCATACTGGCCATCCCACTTTGTGGATAGTGCAACTCTACCGGAGCGAAAAGCCCGCCGGTCTGAGTTGCACGCCACGAGGTACCAGCCTTCCAAAAGAGGACCGAATTGGAGGTGCTGGTATGCCAGTCCTTGTACACGGGACCAGCGTACCGTTGTACGGCAGGTCAGTCTTGCCGTGCTGCTCCGATCAACTCTCTCACGCGGCTCAGTAGTGCTTCCGCCGTGAACGGCTTGGGCAGAACCGCGTCAGGCTCGTTGAACGCCCGCCGAACCGTCTCCTCGTCGATGTAGCCCGAGATGAGCAGGATCGGCGACCCCGGCTGAACGCGCTGGAAATGCGCCGCCAGCTCGCTGCCATTCATCCGCGGCATCATGACGTCGGTGATCAGCAGATCGACCGGTTCGTCGAGACCGCGTAGCGTCTCGAGCGCGTCGAGACCGTCGTACCCTTCGTAGACGCGATAGCCGGCGTCGGCGAGCAGGCGCACCGTCAACGCGCGCACGCCCTCATTATCTTCGGCGACGAGCACCGAGTTGCCGCCGGACGACTTACGGCGCTCGCCGCCGGCCAAGCGTCCCGATGCGTCCGCGTCGGGAATCACGGGCAAGTGGATGGTGAACGTCGTGCCTTCACCGAGGGTGCTCGTCACACCGATGTGGCCACCACTCTGGGTAACGATGCCGAAGACGGTGGCGAGGCCAAGTCCGGTGCCGTCGCCCGGGTCCTTCGTCGTGAAGAACGGTTCGAACACCCGAGCGCGAGTCTCTTCCGCCATGCCAATTCCGGAGTCGGTCACCTCGAGGACGGCGTACCGACCGGGAGGAATGGCAACGTCGGCGCCGCTGGTGAGGTTCACCTCGCCATTGCGCGTCGCAATGCGCAGCGTCCCTCCGTGGGTCATCGCATCGCGCGCGTTGAGCGCGAGGTTGAGCAACGCGTGCTCCAGTTGTCCCGGGTCGGCGCGCACGATCCAGACGCCCGGATCGAGCTTGGTCTCGACCAGAATCGCATCGCCGAGCATGCGGCGGATGATCTTGGTCATGTCCTCGACGACGCCATTCAGATTCACCGGCTCGAGACGAAGCACCTGGCGCCTGCTGAAGGCAAGCAACTGCCGCGTGAGCTCGGCCGCGCGCTCCGTCGCACGGAGAATCTCGCCGACATCGCGGCGGCGCGGATCGTCGGGATCCACGCTGCGCGCGAGCAGATCGCTGAAGCCGCGAATGGTCGTGAGCAAATTGTTGAAGTCGTGCGCCACGCCGCCGGCCAGCTGGCCGACGGCTTCCATCTTCTGTGCGTGCCGAAGCTCCTCTTCCAGTCGGCGGCGCTCGGTCACGTCGCGGGACACCGACAGAATTTCGATGACCTCGCCCGTCTTGAGATCGCGAACCGCCTGACTTGTTGTTTCGAACCAGATGAAATGCCCATCGCGGCGTCGAATTCGGTACGTGAGGGTTTCGACTCTGCTTGCCCCCAACAGCGCTTCAATCGCGGCACGCATCGCGCGGAGGTCGTCCTCATGACAATACTCGAAGACCGACGTCCCAATGACTTCCGCTTCGGTGTATCCGAGGAGCGCGAACGACGCGGGTGAGACGTAGAACAGCACGCCGTCGGGAAAGTGCCTCGAGAGCAAGTCGGTCGAGTGCTCGGCGAGGAACCGGTGGCGCTCCTCGCTTTCGCGCAGCGCGATCTCGGCGTTGCGCTGGACGGTGATGTCACGGGCGACGGCGAACAACGACGTGACGCGCCCGTTTCGCTGCTCGATGTGCACGTTCTGTCCGATCCACAGCTCGCGACCATTCACCGCGACGACCGGAAATTCCCAATAGGTCACGGGCGTCCGGTCGAGAATCTGCGACTTGTAGAGCGCAATGCCCTCGGCGTGGAAGTCCGGTCGAACAAAGTCGAGATACAGTCGTCCGACGATCCCCACGTCGTCGGGGGAAAATCCCAACAGGTGTGACGCCACCGGATTTGCATAGGTAAACACGCCGCGCGGATCAATGCGATAGATGCCGTCGCTCGCGCTTTCCACGAGATGGCGGAATCTCGCTTCGCTCTCCTGCAGCGACTCTTCGACCTGTTTGCGTTTGGTGATGTCTCGCGAGGTGATCGCGATTCCGTCGTCGACGCGGACCACCTGGTGTCGCACCCAGTGCAGCGTTCCGGTCTCGGATTCGACGCGAAGCTCGTCCTCGATCGGGTCGCCGGTCTCGACGACCTCGATCATTTGATGCAGAAGCCCGCTGGAGCGGACCGACGGCAGAACGTCGCAGACCAACTTGCCGAGCAACTCGGCGCGTGGGCGCGCGAGAAACGTTTCGCCGCGCTCGTTCAGCTCGACAATTCGAAAGTCCGTGATCGTACCGCGCTCGTCGCGGACACTCTCGCAGAGGAAAAATGCGTCGAGGCTCGCGGCAATCGCCCCGCGAAAACGACTTTCAAGCAAATTAAACGGCGCTGAACGGCCGCTCGCTGACGAAGGCATCACAACTTTGAGACGAGGGCGGCGAGCACAGGGGTCGGCGTCGAGCCGTGAGGGCGCTCGCGTGGCCCCGAAATGTCGGAATCGGTGAGCCAATGCGCAACCAGCCGAACCCTGACGTTAAGGCTTCTTCAATCAGGAGACCTGTCGCGATACAGCGCCTCGATGTTACCTTCGCCGCGTGGACGACCGCAGTCCGAGTGCCGTGCTGAGCCGGAAGGAGGTGAAGGCGTGTTCACTCTCATCTCGCGCATTGCGCTGGGGCTGGCGCTTCAGCAGGGCATGTCCGCGGACACCCCGGGACCAACCCTCGGCGTGTCGTCCGCTGATTCAGTCCGCATTCTCCGCGCGGCGCGGTCGGCCCAGTCTGCCTTCGAGTCGTTTCGGCGAAGCCGCCTTCCGTTCCGGCCCGGCATGGGCGGGCCCTGCGACATCCGAATCGGACGCTACTGCTATTGGCGCGGCGACGACACCGACGACGAACCGCGACCGCCCGAGCCGCCGGCGGTTCAAGAGCGTCGCGCGGCCCTCATCGCGACGCTCGACACCGCCTCGCGAACGTTGAACCGCGACGCTTGGCTCGCGGGCCAACACGTGCGCTATCTCGTGGAGGCGGATCGTGCTGAGGACGCCGCACGCGTGGCCCGCACGGAATGTGGTGCCACACCAAGGTGGTGCCTGGCACTCGCCGGATTCGCCGCCCATCGCGCCGGGAAATTCGCCGACGCCGACGCCGCGTTCTCCGCCGCGCTCACGGCAATGGACTCGACGGAGCGCTGCCACTGGCTCGACATCACCGATCTCCTGGACGACGACATCGAGCATCGTTTGTCGTCGCTGAATTGCGTCGCGCGCGAGCAACTCGCGCGGCGAATTCTCCGACTTGGCTCGCCCCTGTTCTCCGTGAGCGGCACCGACCTGCTCACCGAGCACCTGTCGCGAATCACGCGGGCCCGTATCGCGGAACGCGCGGCCACCCCCGACGGCGAGCCGTGGGGCGACGATGAGCAAACGCTCATGATCCGGTACGGCTGGCCGGGGTGGTACTCGCAGAACCGCCAGGACTTCGGGTCCCAACAACGCCCGTCGATCACCGGGCACGACAGCGGACTGCCGTACAATTTTTTGCCGAGCCTCGCGGTGGTCGAGCACGCTGGCCTGGCCACGGCGGACGATTGGCACCTCGACGATCCACGCGCGCGGACGGGGTATGCGCCGGCATACGCCCGAAGCGTCCACGGTCTTCCGAGTCAGATCGCCCGATTCCGCCGCGGCGACTCCACGCTCGTCGTGGCGTCGTGGGACGCGCGCAAGGATACCACGCTCCTCGGACGACCGCTCGACGCGGCACTCGTGTTCGCGGTAGACGGAGTGCCCCGCGCCGTGACCCGCCTCTCCGGCGCCCGCGTCACGGGTCACATCACCGCGGTCGACGTACTCGACTCCGGTCTCGTGAGCCTGGAGCTATTGGCAAGCGCGGATCGGCGCGCAGCGCGCGAGCGAGTCGGTGTTTTTCCGCGCGTCGGCGGCCGCGTCGCGCTCTCCGACCTGCTGCTCTATTCACCGAGCGCGACGTCACCGTACGAGTTGGGAGTCGTTCAAGACAGCGCGCTCGCGAGCAATGTCATTCCTCCGTCCCGCGCGGTCGGCGTGTTCTGGGAGACGTATGGACTGCGCGCCGGATCAGAGCAGGTCAGTTTCACGCTGACGCTGGAGCAGGTCGGCGTGGGCTGGCTCCAACGCGCGGCGGAACGACTCCACGTCGCGGATCCGACGACAGGACTTCGCGTGCAGTGGCAGGAGGTGCCTCAGCGCATCAACGACATCGCGGGGCGTGGCGTGCGTGTCGATCTCTCGCGCTTGCGGCCGGGCCGGTATCGGATGCAGCTCGCCGTGGAAGCGGACGGCGAGCCGATGGTGACAGCCGTGCGGGAGATCGACGTCAGGAAATAGTCCTTGCTGCGGATGCGTCCGTTCGATAACGTTAGACGTGAACATGGGCGCCAATCCAACACGGAGCCACCCCTTGACGACTACCGACCCGCGCTCGATCGAGCGCTCGATGAATGCCATTCGAGGCATCGTTCGCGCGCTTCGCATCAACACGCGCGCAATCGAGTTGAAGATGGGAATCAGCCTTGCCCAGCTGTTCGTGCTGCAGCAATTGGCGGAGCGTCCCGCGGCGTCGCTCAACGAGCTCGCCGAGCGGACGGCGACGCACCAGAGCTCGGTCTCGGTGGTGGTGCGCAGGCTCGTCGAGCGCGGCTACGTCACGCGCACGACGTCGGCGTCCGACAAACGACGAATCCAAATCGACGTTACGCCCACGGGACGATCGCTGCTCATCAACGCGCCCACGACGATCCAGATGCAGCTCGTGACCGCGCTGCGTGGGTTGAGCGTCAGCGACCAATCCGTGCTCGCCGATCTGCTCGAACGGTGGGTACGCGAGGCCAATATCGACATCGCGTCGCCGCCGATGTTGGGAGAGGAAGAGATCGACACCCCGGCGGTGAATGTTTGAGCGTGAAAGCGGGCGCCTGAGTACAACGGCCGGAATTCCCGTCGCCCCATCGCTGGAGCCGTCGCTCGCCGCAGTGAATGCTCCGCCGGAATACGTTCCGGTGGATTCGCGAGTGGTGTTCATTGCCGCGGTCGCCATTGTCGTGGGCGCCGGCGGCGCGATCATCGCCAACATTCTCACGCGACTGATCGGGTTCATCACGAACCTCGCATACTACGGTCGGCTCTCCACACAATTCAGCGCGCCAACAACCGAACGATTGGGCGCGTGGTCAGTGTTGATTCCCATCGCGGGCGCGGTGGTCGTCGGCCTCATGGCACGATTCGGCGCGGCGGCGATTCGCGGACACGGCATTCCCGAGGTCATGGAACGCGTGTTGTACAATCGCAGCCAGATCTCGCCGAAGATCATGCTGCTCAAACCACTATCCGCCGCCATTGCGATTGGAACGGGCGGACCGTTTGGCGCGGAAGGACCGATCATCGCGACGGGCGGCGCCGTTGGCTCGCTGGTGGGCCAGCTCATTCACGTCACCGCCGACGAACGAAAGACACTCCTCGCTGCCGGCGCCGCGGCGGGAATGGCGGCGACGTTCGGCAGTCCGGTCGCCGCCGTGCTCCTCGCCATCGAGCTGCTGCTGTTTGAATATCGTCCGCGCTCACTCATTCCGGTCGCGCTGGCGTCGGCAACGGCAACGGGTGTGCGCGCGCTCCTGGTGGGATCGGCGCCCGTGTTCACGATCCCCACGCTGCAGCAGCCGTCGCTCCCCGCCCTGCTCATCTACGTTCTTCTCGGCGCGCTCGTCGGCGCGTTCGCTGCCGGAACGACGCGATTCATCTATTGGATCGAGGATCTGTACGAGGAGCTCCCGATCCACTGGATGTGGTGGCCGGCACTCGGCGCCGTGGTCGTGGGCGCGATTGGACTCGTGGACCAACGCACGCTTGGTGTGGGCTACGTCAACATCGAGAACATCATCGGAGGCCAACTCGTTGGCCGCGCGTTGTTGATGCTGATCGCACTCAAGTTCATCTCCTGGTCCATCTATCTCGGTAGCGGCACTTCAGGCGGAACCCTGGCGCCGCTGTTCACCGTCGGAGGCGGAATCGGCGCCCTGCTCGGCGGCGCCGCGACGGCTGTCGCGCCAAGTCTCGGAGTCGATGTGCACGTCGCTGCGCTCGTGGGAATGGCGTCAATCTTTGCCGGAGCCTCGCACGCACTGCTGGCGTCGATCGTGTTTGCGTTCGAGACCACGCGGCAGCCAATGGGGCTACTCCCGCTGCTCGCCGGATGCAGCGCGGCGTATCTCGTCGCGCTGCTGCTCATGCGAAGCTCGATCATGACCGAGAAGCTCGCACGCCGAGGCACGCAGGTCCGTACCGAGTACACGGCGGACTTCCTCGATCGCGTGCTCGTGCGCGATGCGTCGTCGCGAAAAGTGGTGACCATCGCTGGTGCGCAGACGCTGCACGAGATTCGCGCGTGGGTGTCGATACAATCGCCTGACACGGCCCATCAGGGATTTCCCGTAGTCGACGACGCCGGCGATCTTTTGGGAGTCGTCACACGACGTGACCTGCTCGACCCGAAGCATGACGAAACGATGACGGTACGCGACACCCTCGCCCGGACGCCGGCGGTCGTGTTCGATGACAACACGCTGCGCGAAGCTGCTGATCACATGGTGCACGAAGGCGTTGGTCGATTGGCGGTGGTCTCCCGCGAGGAGCCGCGAAAAATCGTGGGCATCATCTCGCGCAGCGACCTGCTCTCCGCACACCGGCATCGACTCCACGCGGCGATGGTCACGGAGACTCCGCCAATTGGGCGCGCCTGGATCAAGCGGCAGCAAAAGAATCGTCGCCCGCCGCCGGCGGCAGCCTAGCTATCGCCGACCGCCTGAATCGCGACTGCAACGCGCTGCCAATGCCGCTGTCGGGCGACCTCTATGCCGGAGATGCACGTGGACAGCCAGAGCAGACCGGCGGCCAATCCAGCGCTCGCGTCGCTGACGTAGTGTTGTCCCAGGTAGAGTCGGCTGACGGTGATCGCCGCGACCAGCGCAATCACGAGGACGATCACCACGGTGCGCGCCGCGGCCCGTCGCAAGAATGAGCAGATGAGGTAGCCGAGCATTCCATAACCGAGGAGCACGCCGAGCGCGTGGCCGCTGGCCAGGCCGGTGCCCCAGTCGAGGAGGACGACGTCGGCGAACGGAAGCTCCGAACGACGAACAGCGAAACGAAGCGCGGCGTCGAGCAACGATCCGCCGATGAAGGCGGCGCACCAACCGGCGAGCTCGAGTCCCTGCCGGCGGAGCGCAAAGACAAATCCGCCGCCGAAGAGCAGCAGCGTCATGGCGCCGCGCCCACCGAGGTGGCTGACGAAATCGAAGAAGCTGAGCGCGCCAACGGTGGCGGACTCCCGCAGGCGCGCCGCCACCACGACATCGAATCGCGTGAGCGGCGAGCTGTCGACCAAGCCTTCGGTGATCGACGCGAAAATTCCGATGACCGTGAGACTCACGACGAAGCCGATCAGCAGGTGCAGCGTGAGATATCGGCCTTGCGCGTACCGGCCGGAAATGAACTGCCAGGCGACCGGATGCTGCGTCCGAATCTCGCTCATGCGAGCCGACGTGGACCGTCGCTCAAACCGTTCGTCCAGCGACGCAACGACGGTCGTTCTATTCCGCCCGAACCAACGCCACAGAAAAACCACTCCCGTGATGAGGGCGATGAGAATAGCGAGGAGCAGACTGACGCGGCCGATGTAATGAATCAGGCGCGGAAGGTTGCGCCCGAACACATACCCGAGCGTGCTGAACGTGAGCACCCAGACGGTTCCGCCCGCCGCGTTGTAAAGCGTGAACACACGCAGCGGCATCTGGGAAATTCCGGCGAAGATGCCGACGAAGCTGCGGACGAACGCGACGAACCGTCCCATCAGGACGGTTTTGACCCCGTGCTGGTCGAAGAATTTGTGCGTCTGCTCCAGACGTTGGGGGGTGAGAAGCACCCATTTTCCGTGACGCGCAACAAACCCTCGACCGCCGCGCAGCCCAATCCAATAGCCGGCGTGGCCGCCGGCGATCGTTCCAATGCAACCAGCGACGATGACGCCGAAGACGGACAACGTCCCGCGTCCCGCGAGTGCGGCGGCGGTCACCAACGCCGTCTCGCCCGGGATGGGAACGCCTGCACCCTCGATCAGCAGAAACAGCGCAACCAGGACATAGCCATAGTGGGCGACCCACTGGCTTACGACATCGAGCATCCGTCTGTCACTGATCCGGGTGGGGGAAGGAACGCGACGGTGAGAGCACGAAAGCTCGGCGGGCGGACGTCATGCCACAAGCGCCAAGGCTTCCACGCCGGGGTTTAATCCACGAGCTTTAGACAACGAGACAACCAACTAAACGAGTTCGATGCTCGATATCGTGAATCTTCAGAGCCTCGAGGCCATGGCGCGCGAGCGCCTTGACCCCATGCTCTTCGACTACATCGCCGGCGGCGCGGGCGACGAATGGACGCTCGCCGAAAATCGAAACGCGTGGTCCCGTACGCAGTTGCTCCCGCGAATGTTGCGCGGCGTCGACAATCGATCGCTCGCGACCACGGTTCTGGGGACACCCGTCTCCTTCCCCGTTCTCGTGCCGCCCATGGGGTTTCACGGGCTCTGTCACCTCGAGGCGGAGGAAGCGACCGCCCGGGCAACGAGCGCCGAAGACACAATCTTTTGCGCCAGCACGGTGTCGAACCGCAGTCTCGAGATGATCGCCAAGGCGTCGGGCGGGCCGCGATGGTTTCAGCTCTATGTCTATCGCGACCGTGCGATCACGCGCGATTTGGTCGACCGTGCGGCGGCCGCCGGCTACACGGCGCTGTGCCTCACGGTTGACACGCCGATCGCCGGGAATCGGGAACGGGATCGTCGCAACTCGCTGCGGATGCCGGCCCATTTGGAGCTTGGCAATTTTCCCCTGTCGCATACCGATCAGCATCACCATGGCTCAGGAAAGGGTTCGTCGCTGGCGCAGTACATCGCGGCGCAATGGGATCCATCGCTGACGTGGGCTGATGTCGACTGGCTGCGCTCGATCTCGCCGATGCCGGTGATCATCAAGGGAATTCTCGACCCACGAGACGCCGTGCGGTCGCTCGAGCACGGAGCGGAGGCGGTGATCGTCTCGAACCACGGCGGACGCCAGCTCGATTCCGTTCCCGCTCCCATCACCATGCTGGCGCCGATCGTGGACGCGGTCGACGGCCGCGCCGAAGTGCTGCTCGACGGCGGTGTGCGTCGCGGAACCGACGTGCTCAAGGCGCTGGCATTCGGCGCGCGGGCCGTGTTAGTGGGCCGACCGATACTCTGGGGACTCACCCTCGACGGCGAGGCGGGTGTTCGCGCGGTCTTACAGCATCTGCGCGCCGAGCTCGATCTCGCGATGGCCCTCAGCGGCTGCGCGACGCTTGGCGACATCACGCGCGACTTGATCTGGCCGCCGTCCTGACACAACGCATTGTGGCGCGCGCGGACTGGCATGGCTGGTGATATTTCGCAATCACGCACGCTAACTTGAGAGATTTATAATGGCTGCATTACAGCTGGACGCGGCAACGTCGGCGCTGGTCGTAATCGACCTGCAGCGCGGCATTGTGGGGATGCCCACGGTTCCCCATGCTGCCGCCGACGTGGTCGGACGCGCGGCTCGCGTCGCGAAGCGGTTCCGCGAGAAGAACGCGTTGGTCGTCCTCGTGCGCGTCGATCCCGGCCCAACCGGTGAGCTCTTTCCCCGTCCGTTGACCGACATCGAGCGCCCGCGCATGAACCCCGATGCCGGATGGTCGGACATCGTGCCGCAGCTCGGGCCCGAGCCGGGTGATGCGCTCGTGACGAAGCACCAGCCGGGTGCGTTCTACGCCACCGATCTCGAGGTGCACCTGCGGCGCCGCGGCATTCAGACGATTGTGCTCTGCGGCATTGCGACCAACGTCGGCGTCGAAGCGACCGCGCGCGTCGCGTTCGAGCATCGTTACAATCTCGTGTTTGTCGAGGATGCGATGACGGCGCGCGATGTCGAGCTCCATACGGCGTGCGTTTCCAAGTTCTTTCCCACGATCGGACGTGTGCGGTCGACAGACGATGTGGTGGCCGCCTTCGGGTGACGAGCGAGGAACCGAGTGCCCGTTCGTCGTCGGCAGTTCAGGCGACGAATTTGTGTTCCCTCCCCCGGATGGCGACGAGCAAACTCGGAACAACGAACAACGTGATCGGCGTTGACAGCGCGAGTCCGCCGATCACGGCGAGAGCGAGTGGTTTCTGCATGTCGCTTCCGGCGCCAATCCCGAGCGCCAACGGCAGCAGACCGAACAAAGTGCACAACGTCGTCATGAGAATGGGGCGCAGACGAATGCGCGCCGCCTCGCGAAGCGCCGGCTCGAGCGTGAGCCCCTCGTTCTTCATGAGATGTCGGGTAAAATCGAGAAGAATGATGCCGTTCTTGACGATGAGCCCGACCAGCAAAATCAGCCCCATGAACGACGACACGTTGAGCGGCGTGCCGGTGATGACGAGCAAGCCGATCGCGCCGACGAATGAGAGCGGCGCCGCAACCAGCACCACCAGCGGCTCGATGAATGATTGAAATTGAATCACCATCACCGCGATCACGCTGAATGCGGCGAGGGCGAGCACCAGCAGCAACGCGCGGAAGGCTTGCTGTTGCCCGGCATATTGGCCGCCGATCTCGAGTCGAATTCCCGGCGGCGGCGGGTTGGCCGCCAGCACCGCCTTCACGTCGACCATCACGGGGCCGAGCGAGCGATTGGCCAGGTCCGCCGTCATCGCAATCATTTGTTGCTGATTCTCGCGCAGCAGTTCCGATCTCGTGTCGACGGGTTGAAACGTGGCCAAGGCGCCGAGCGGCACCGACGAATGCGTCTGGACCGAGAAGACCGGCACCACGGCAAGTTGGCGCGGGTTGAAACGCACCGAGTCGGGCGCGCGCACGCGAACGGCGACTGACCGGTCGTCGAGACGAATCTCCCCCGCGGGCACGCCGAGAAGCGCGCCGGATACCGCGTCCGCAACCTGCGATGGAGCAAGCCCAACGCGATTCGCCTCGGCCTGGTTGATCGACATATCCAGCTCGGCGCTCGGCTCGGCGACGCCGTTAAAGAAGTCCTCGAGGCCTTCGACCTTCGAGAGCTTGGGTTCGAGCCGCTTCGCGTACGCTTCGAGTCCGTTGAGGTCGAGACCGAAGAGTTTGATCTCCACGGGTCGCGCCGCGCCCGCGAGATCATTGATGACGTCGGACAGGATCTGCACGAACTCCACGCGCAGGCGCGGCACACTCTTTTCGAGCTTTCCACGCACCTCGTCGATCACCGCGAAGGTGGATCGTGATCGGTCGCCCTCCGGCTTGAGCCGCACCGAGATATCACCGCGATTCTGCTCGGTCGCGAACAATCCCAGCTCCGCTCCGGTGCGACGCGACGTTCCGGTGATCTCCGGCGTTGCCATGAGCGTTTTCTCAACCACGTGTACCATTCGGTCGGTCTCGGCGAGCGCCGTTCCGCCCGGACTCCAGTAGTCGAGCACGAACGCGCCTTCGTCGATCTCCGGGAGGAAGCCGGTGGGCGCCATGCGCTGCACGATCACCCCGGCGATGACGAGCACCACGGCGATCGGAATGATCCACCGCGCATGACGAAGCGCGCCGCCGAGCGCTCGTTCATACCGATCGGCCAGCGAGTCGATGGCGTGGCCGATGCGCGACAGAAACCCGCGGCGACCGTCGGGTTGTGCGGCATCGTCGGCGATGTCGTCCATCCGAAGAAACTGCTGGCTGAGCAGCGGAATGATCGTCAGCGCAACGACGAGCGAGACCAACACGGCAATCGTGAGCGTGATCGACAGCGCGTGAAAGAACTGCCCCTCCACACCGGTGAGCAGTCCAAGCGGCA
This sequence comes from bacterium, assembly GCA_040002475.1. Lineage (GTDB taxonomy): Bacteria > Gemmatimonadota > Gemmatimonadetes > Gemmatimonadales > Gemmatimonadaceae > JAQBQB01. Next base: position 24,547 of record JBDUEJ010000053.1, read on the forward strand.
GAAAGACAACCACCGTCGTGATCGTGGAGGTCGTGACCGGCCAGATCAACTCCTGCACCGCCTCGCGGATCGCGATGTCCTTCTCGGGCCGCAGATGCGCGTGGCGAACGATGTTCTCCGTGATCACGACCGCGTCGTCGATGACGATGCCGATCGCGATCGCCATGGCACCAAGCGTCATCAGGTTGAACGTCTGGCCAACCAGCGCCATGATGCCCACTGTGATCGCCATGGTGATCGGAATCGACGACGCACTGATCGCCGTCACGCGGCCATGGCGGAGGAACAGCAACAGGACGACGACGGCGAGCACTGCGCCGATGATCATCGCGTCGCGCACCGATTTGACGGCGTCACGCACGAGCGACGCCTGATCGTATACCGGCTTGAGCACCACGCCCGGCGGAAGAATCTTTCGGAGGCCGCCCGCGATCTGCGCGACGCTGTCGGCGATCCCGAGCGTGTTCCCGCCGACCTGCCGCGTGATGTTGATGAGCGCCGCGGGCGTGCCGTCGCCGGCGACGATGCGAACGTGGTCCTCGGTCCCCGTCGTCACCGTGGCCAGATCCCGCACGTGCAGCCCGTGCCCCACGACGATCTTGGCGATGTCGTCGGTCGAATGGGCCTCGCTGGTGGTGACGATGAGATATTGTCGATAGTCCTGCGGCATTCGACCAACGGCGTTCACGGCCGTGGACGCCTGAATGGCCGCCGCGAGATCGGCGAACGTCATCTGCTGCGCGGTGAGCTTGGCCGGATCGGCGACGACCTCGATCTCCCGAACGTCGCTCGCCTGAATGTCGACACGCCCAACGCCCGGTACGCGCGAGATAAGCGGCTTGATCTGATACCGGGCGAGATCGTACAACGTGGCCGGATCCCCGCCCTGCAGGTTGTATGAGAGAATTGGAAAGAGCGACGGCGTTAGCCGCTCGACTTCGATCGCCAGGTCGCCGGGAAGCGTGGTCCGCACCTGATTGACGCGCGCCTGCACCTGCTGGAGCGCGACCACCATGTCCGTCTTTGGCGCGAAGTTGATGTTCGTCTCGCTTCCGCCGCGGATCGAGCGCGATTGCACCCGCGTCACGCCCGGCACGATCGCCACCGCCTCCTCGATTGGCCGCGTGATGCCGAACAGCACCTGCCGCGCGCCGAGAGAACTTCCCTCGACCACGACGGTCACGCGCGAGAACGTGAGCTCCGGATAGATCGCCGATGGAAGCTGGATCGCCGCCCAGATGCCGGCGCCGCTCAACACCGCAATGGCGAGATAGACGAACCGGCGCTGCTCGGCGAGAAGGCCAAAGAGTGAACGCTTCTCGGTCACGGCTTCTCCGGTTTGTCCGGCTTCGCCGCCGACGTATCCACGGCCTTCAGCGGGACTACCCTCGCGCTGTCCTGCACACCGTAGGCGCCGTAGGTCACGACTCGCTCGCCCGCCTTGAGTCCTTCCGTCACCTCGGCCGACGTCGGTGTTCTGCCGCCGATCTTCACCTCGCGCTCGTGGGCCGTACCGTTGGGATCAACCACAAAGACTTTGAAATTGTCGCCGTCCGGTACGAGAGCTTCCAGCGGCACGACGATCGCGTTGGCCCGCGTGGCCACGGTGATGTCGCCGAACACTGTCTCGCCGATGCGGAGCGGGCGGCGAGTCGACGGCGCGCGCACGCGCACGGCGACGCTTCGGTTGGTCGAGTCGACCGTACCCGACACGTCTTGAACGGAGCCGACGCCGAGCGGTTCTCCGTTCGCCGACTGACCGCCGCTGAGTGCGACCGTTGCACCCGATCGCACGCGTCCCGCGTCCGTTGGCGTCACGCTCATCATGACGTCGAGCGCGGTTGGATCGGAGATCTCCACGAGAGGCGCCGCCGGATCAACCGAAGCGCCGAGGGTGGCCGTCATCCGCGTGATGACACCGTTGATCGGCGATTTGAGACTTGCCAACTCCGCTGAACGGCCCGCCACCGCGACGTCAGCGCGCGCCTTTGCCAAGTCAGCCGCAGACTGCTCGGCGTCCTTCCGCGGAACGATACCTTCTTGCGAGAGGCGCTGCTGACGTTCGTTGCCGCGCTCGGCCGCCGCGAGAGTTGCCTCCGCGCTACGGAGCGCGGCGTCGAACGGCGCATGGTCCAACTCGACGAGCGTTTGTCCCGCATGCACCGTCTGGCCGGTGGTGACGGAGACTTCCGCGACGTGTCCGGCGGCCGGCGCGCTCAACGTGGCGACGTGCCCGGATCGTGAGACGACAGTGCCGATTGCACCCAGCGTCTCGGTGAATCCCTGCGGCGCGAGAACGATGGTGTTCGCACCGACCGTGGGATGCGGGGCAGCGCTGTCGCCCGCCTCCTTTGCCCCTTTGCTGCAGGCGAGCGGTACGATCGCAGACGATGCAATCGCCAGCCGCGACAGCCAGCGAAGGGTTGCGATGTGTCTTCGTGTCATTGTGGGGAGCTCGGCGGTGCGAGAGCCAGCACGCGCAATTCGGCGGTCGCGATCCACGCGGCAGCGAGGTCGTCGATGTACTGGGTCAATACGTCTCGGGCGGTTCGCTGCGCTTGCAGCACGTTTGGAAGCGACGATGCGCCCTCACGGTACGCCGTGAGCGACATGGTCACTACTCTGTTGGCGCTGGTCATGACCTGCTGATCGCGCGTCACCCGGCTCAACGCGTTCTCGCGTTCACGAACGGCGTGAGTGATTCTGTTTTTCGTCTCGACGCGCGCGAGCGCCAACTCGGCGGCCGCTCGCGCGCGCTCGGCCTCTGCCTGCGCAATGGCGCCGCGATTTCGATCAAATAAGGGAATTCCAATGCCCAACCCGAACGTGGGAAGGATTCCCGTTTGACCGCCCGGATCATGGTATTCGAATCCCAACGACACGCTGGGCGTCGACCAGATCGAGCGGTGTTGCAGCCGGGCCACGAGCGTCGCCGATTCGAGCGAGCGGCTAGCCGCCGCCTCGATCAGTGTGAATTGGCCCGCCACTGTCGCGGGAGGAGGCGCCGCGAGCGAATCGGAGACGTTGATCTCGATCCTGTCGCTCACCATGCCGAGAACACCCTGAAGGTCGAGCAGCGTGGAAGTCCACGTGAGCGAATCACCCGCGGCGACGTTCATTTGCTGGCCGGCGTTCACGCGCGCCAGCTCGACGTCCATTTCGCTGGCATCGCCCGCATCGCGGCGCCGTTCGACCATGTGCAGGAGACTGTCGGCGTCGAGCGCATTCCGCCGCGACAGGGCCAGCCGCTCTCGCGACGCGACGGCGCGTGTGTACGTCGTGTCCGCGTCGAGCGCGATCGTCGCACGTGCGGAGAGAAATCGAAGTCGCGCCGCATCCGCGCCGAGCTCCGCTGCTCGAATGCGAGTTTGCCGAAGTCCGGGTAGATCAATTGGGAAATCGGCGCTCACGTGATAGTTCGGATTAGCGGCGCTGTAGCTGCCGTTCAGCGACGGATTCGGTCGCGCGCGCGCAACGATGAGCTGGGCATTGGCTACCGCCGTGTCGGCCTGCGCAACGCCGAGCCTCGCGCCGCGCTCCATCGCGGTCTGCACGGCATCGGCGCGCGTGAGTGGAGCGGGAGCTTGTGCGGCGATGGGCGCGACACCGGCAGCGCATGCCGCGACCAAGGCAATGCGAAAGTGCATGTCCTCGACGGATTTACGTGAGCGGTAAAGGCTAGCGCGACAGACCTGTCAGGAAGATGACAGCGCTGACGATGCCGAGTCGGCTGCCGCAAGAGGAAACTGAGCGATGACGCGCGTGCCTCGTCCCGCTTCCGATTCGACCCGAACCGTTCCGCCATGCTCTTCGGCGATCCATTGGGCAATCGACAGGCCCAGCCCGGCGCCTTCGGACATGCTTCCGTCTCGGCCCGGACGCCGCGTTCGCGCGGGATCTCCGCGATAGAATCGCTCGAAGACATGACCGATCTGGTCGGGCGCGATCCCGATGCCCGTATCGGACACTGTGAGCGTCGCACTCGCACCCTGCGATCGAACACCCAGGCGCACCGTACCGCCCGGTTCCGTGAACTTGATCGCGTTGTCGAGCAGTATCACAACGAGCTGTCGCAGGAGCGCCGGATCGCCGCTGACCGCCGCCTCCTCGAATTCGTCGACATCCAATCGCACCGAGCGGCGGTCGGCGATCACCCGCGCCGTTTCCGCCGCGTCGGACGTCAGATCATCGAGGAAGACGCGCCGCCGTTCGATTGGGCGTTCGCCGGCGTCGGCGCGCGCCAGCATGAGCAAATCCTCAACAATGCGTGTCAGGCGTTCGGTCTCGCGCTCAATGCCGCGAAGCGACACCACATACTGCTCCGGCTCGCGCTCGCGCTGTAGCGCCACTTCGGCGCGCGCCCGAATGACCGTGAGCGGCGTTCGGAGCTCGTGGGCCGCGTCGGCCATGAAGCGGCGCATGTGTGCGACGGCTCGCTCCACCGGCGCGGTGGACTGGCGCGCGAGAAGCCATCCGCCGACCGCCACGAGCACCAACGCGAAAAGCGCGGCCGCGCCGAACGCCGCGATCAGCGCTGCATAGCGATCTTCGAGCTCGATCTCATCGGCGACGGCGATCGCCACAACCGCGCGCCCGTCACCGAGCCTGAACGGTTCCGCGTTCGCGCGGAGGATTCGATCGCTCTCGGTGTGCACCGCGGTCGCTCGGCCGGCGCGTCGCGATGCGTCGCGCGCGAGTTGTTGCAACCACGACGGCGCGGCTTCCCGCCCGACTGGCCGCCCTGCGCTGTCGGCCACGAACAGGGTCCGTTCGGGAATTCGCAGCCCGTCGGCCGCATCCGCGCGACCGAGACGTCGAAGCTCCGCCGTGGCCTGCCCCAGCGAGAGATCCAACTCGCGATCGAACCGCCATGTGATGACCGCGAACACTCCGATGCCGAGCAGTGTCAGGATCGCGAAGAACGTTCCGACATACCACGCGGTGAGTCGGAGACGCAGGCGGTCGAGCGACCCCGGAATCGCGGGTGGGCGCGCGCCGTTGCCGCTGCTCACGCGCCCAGCCGGTAACCGGCGCCGCGCAAGGTGTGAATGAGCTTGACGTCGAAGTCGTCGTCGATCTTTCGGCGCAGGCGACGGACGAGCACCTCGAGCACGTTGGTGAACGGGTCATGATTCTCATCCCACACATGCGCCGTGATCGCGGCGCGATCGACGACTTGATCGCGATGGCGAACGAGAAACTCGAGCAGCGAGAACTCCTTGGCCGTGAGCTCGATGTCGCGACCGGCGCGGCGAACGCGATGCCCGCGCAGATCGACCTCGAGGTCGGCGACGTTGACCATCTCAGGCAACGGCGTGGGCCGACGGCGGCCAAGCGCGTGGAGTCGCGCCACCAGTTCGCGAAACGCAAATGGCTTGGTGAGGTAGTCGTCGGCGCCCGAGTCCAGGCCTTGCACCCGATCGTCAATCGTGTCGCGCGCGGTGAGCATGAGCACCGGCGCGCCCACGCCGCGCTCCCGCAGCGCACGGCACAGATCGAAGCCGCTTCCGCCGGGCAGCATGACGTCGAGGATCACGACGTCGAACGTCCCGAGCACGGCGCGCGAGCGGCCGTCGGCGTAAGTGTTCTCGCGAACGACCTGAAATCCGTGTTCGGCGAGGCCGCTTTCCAGAACGACTGAAAGCTCGGGATCGTCTTCGACCAGCAGCACACGCATGACGTTCGTCCGGCCGCGGAAACGGTGAGAAAACTGTTCTCCATGAAGTCTACTCGTGGCGCAGCGCTTCGATCGGGTCCAGCGACGACGCTCGGCGCGCCGGCCAGACCCCGAACACAATACCCACGGCGGTCGCAAAGACAAACGCCATGGCAATCGACGAAAACCCGATCGCGGTAGTCCACCCGAACGAATTGCGCAGTAGGATCGCCCCGCCGATGCCGGTGACGATCCCCAAGACCCCGCCCAACAGACACAGCGTCACCGCCTCGATCAGAAACTGAAACAGGATGTTCCGACGAGTGGCGCCGAGGGCTTTGCGAACCCCGATCTCTCGCGTTCGCTCGGTGACCGAGACGAGCATGATGTTCATGATCCCAATACCGCCAACGAGCAAGCTGACCGCCGCGATGCCGGCGAGCAGGGTCGTGAATACCTGCGTCGTCTCGCCGAGGGTCTGCAAGAGGTCGGCCTGGTTGCGAATGCGAAAGTCGTCCTGCTGCCCCGGTTGAATGCGATGCGACCGCCGCATTGCCAGAATGATCTCGCTCATCGCGTCCGGCAGGTCCGTCTCGCTCGTCGCAAGCGCATAGATGTCGTCGAGACGCTCGGTCTTGAACACACGATACCGCCCCGTGGAGAACGGGATGATGACTTGATCGTCCGGGCTGCCGAAGCCGGTCGCCCCTTTGGCCTTCAGCGTTCCAATGACGACAAACTGAATGCCGCCAATCCGCACCTTCTCGTCCAGGATCGCGTCGGGATTGGTGATCCCGAGTTGCGTCAACGCGCCCGCTCCCAGCACGGCGACGCGCTGGCGCCCCAAGTCATCCGCCGACGTGAACATGCTGCCGCGATCGATCTCGAAGTTCCGCACTTGGAGGAAGTTCGCCGAGACGCCATTCACCGTGATGTTCGTATTTCGATTCCCCCACACCAATTGGAGCGGCTTGTCCTGCTGCGCTTGAACGGCAAACACGTGCGGCGAGCGATCCTCGATCGAGTGAACGTCGTCGATGGTCATGCGCTTTGTCGCCTGCTGCTGCACGCCGTTCTGTGTGATGCGCTGTGCGTCGATCTGCAGCACGGTCGTGCCGAGCTTGGCGATGCGATCGCGCACTGATTGCTGTGCGCCGTCGCCGAGCGCAACCATCGCGATGACCGCCGCGACGCCGATCACGATGCCGAGCATCGTGAGCAGCGATCTGAGAAGATTGGCCCGTAGCGCCGAGAGGGCGATCCGGAGGACTTCGAACCGCACGACGACCGCGCTACGGTTTTTTTGGCTTCGCCGGTGCGGCTTTGGCCTTCGCCGCCTTCGCGTCCTCGGCCGCTTCCTTCGCTTCTGCCGCCGCCGACTCATGCGCGAACGAAACGATCTTGCCGGTCATGGCATCGATGTTCACTTCGTCGATCCCCGACTTGCCGGCCGTCTTGATGTCGTATGAGTAAATCAGCTTGCCCTTTTCATTCTCGAGCTCAACGCCCTCGATCGTACCTTTGGGTACGCGCTTCTGCGCCGTCGCGGCCGCGACATCCTCGGTGATCTTCGCGCGCTTGGCCAGCGAATCTGGAAGGTCTTTCTTGTATGACGCCTGAGCGTGCGCGGTTGCGCCGGCGACGACCACGGCAAACAATCCGGCGAGCAGCGATGAGTATTTCATAACACCTCCAACGGTGGGATTCGACTCACACAATCCCAACGTAGCGCGGGCGACCTGTCACACTGATGACAGCCCCGCCGCGCGAGCGCGCTGGTGTTCGGCGACTCGTAGACCGCTGACGCACACTGCCATCCACGCCGTGCCCGCGGCGTACCCGCCCAGGACGTCGCTCGGATAGTGCACGCCAAGATAGATCCGGCTCCCGCCCACGAGCAGCACGACCGCGATTCCCGCGACGATGGACCCCAATCGCCACACGCGCCCCGGATGCCAGAAACGTCCGAGCATGTACAGCAACATGCCCATCCCGACGATCGACGCCATCGCGTGGCCCGACGGAAAGCTGAATGATTTGTCGGACAGGAATGGCGCGGCATAGTCCGGGCGCGAGCGGTGCACGGCAGCCTTGACCATGTGTTGGACGGCCGTGCCTCCGATGAACGCAGCGCCCCACGCAAGGCACGCCGTGCGGCGCGCCTGCCCCCACAACACGACCGCCACGACCACGCCAAGAATCGCCATGATATCGGGCGACGCAACCTCGCTCACGATGTCGGCAAACCGCAGCCCGCCGGGTGTGACGCGCGCGTGAACCCACACACTGGTCGCGATATCGAAGCGAACGAGGGTCTGGTTGTCGAGCACCGCCTGGAGCAGCGATCCGAATGCCCACAGCGCCAGCCCCAGCACGAGCAACCCGATCGTGAGGTGCAGGCCCAGGTACGTCTTCGGATCGAGCCGCGCAGCGACGAATAGCCGAAGGCGTTTGATCTCGATCACACCGACAAGTTTAGTCGCCGAATCTGTCGGCGACCTGTCACGTGGCCGGCTCGGGCCGCGGCGACCCTGGCAACTGCGTGTCGGGCGGCGGAGAAACACCGGCACCCTGCTGAGTGCGCGCGCGGCGACGTGAGAACGACTGCTGCCACTCGTCAAGGTAGGTGTAGAACACCGGAGTGACGTACAGCGTCACGAGTTGAGAAAACGCGAGACCGCCCACCACCGCCAGACCCAGCGGACGACGCGTCGACGCCCCTGCGCCCCACCCGACGGCGATCGGCAGCGCGCCCATGAGCGCGGCCATCGTCGTCATCATGATCGGACGGAATCGGACGCTCGCCGCCTCGAGGATCGCGTCGGTTGGCGTTTTCTGTCCGTCGCGCTGCGCCTCGATCGCGAAATCGATCATCATGATCGCGTTCTTCTCCACGATGCCGATGAGCATGATGATGCCCACGAACCCGTAGATGTCGACGTCGAGTCCAAACAAGATCAGCGTGACGAGCGCGCCGAACGCGGCGAAGGGCAAGCCGGTGAGGATCGTGATTGGATGTATGAAACTCTCATAGAGCACGCCGAGGATGACGTAGATGACGAAGACCGCAAGCAGCATCAGGAGCAGCAGGCCCTGCTGCGTGCTCACGAACGCCTCAGCGATGCCGGAGAAGCTCGCCGCGATGGTCGTCGGCAAGACTTCGGTGGAGACTCTCTGCACGTCCGTGAGCGCCGTTCCGAGCGAGACGCCTGGCGCGAGATTGAACGAGATCGTCACCGATGGCAGCTGGCCGGAGTGGTTGACCGTGACCGGCCCCACCGTGTATCGGAACTTGGCGACGGTGCTGAGCGGCACGAGCGGACCGCGCGACGACCGCACCCACAGCTTGCCGAGCGCGTCGACGTCGGACTGGAACTGCGGCAACAGTTCCATCACCACCCAATACTCGTTCGTCGACGTATAGATGGTGGACACTTGGCGCTGGCCGAACGCGTCGTACAGCGTGTTCTCGATCTCGCTCGCGGACACGCCGAGTTGACCCGACTGTTCGCGGTCGATGTCCACGGTGACCTGTGGGTTCTCGATGAGCAGATCGCTGGTGACGTCGATCAAGCCCGGCAGTTGGCGCAGCCGGCGTTCGAGCTCGCGCGCCGACGTATTCAGGACTGTGATATCGCCGGTCTGCAGCGTGTATTGATACAGACTCTTCGACGCGAGGCCGCCGATCGAGATCGCCGGCGGGTTCTGCACGAAGACCGCGATGTTCGGCACGGAGGCCACGGCGTGCGCGAGGTCGCGACTGATCTCGTCGGCGCTCCGGTTTCGGTCGCCGATCGGTTTGAGATCGATCGTGAGCTGACCTTGGTTGGCCGCCGCCGTCGTGCCAACGGATGACGTGACCGACCGAACGTCCGGATCCTTGGCGACGACGGCCGCCACCTCACGCTGGTGCTCGACCAGCGCGTCAAACGACACGCCTTCGGCCGCCTCGGTGGTGGCGAGCAGCTGCCCGGTGTCGTCGGTTGGAAAGAGACCCTTGGGCGTGGACCAGAACAAATACGCCGTCGCCACGAGAATGACGAGCGAGAACACGAGGGCCAGCGGCCGGCGCGCCATCACCCACGCGAGCGTGCGCTCATAGAGGCCAAGCCACGCCTCGAAGAATCGCTCGGACAGCTTGTAGAGGCGGCCGTGCTCCTGTCCGTGATCCGACTTGAGAAACCGGCTCGACAGCATTGGCGTGAGCGTCAGCGACACGAAGCCGGAGACGAGAATGGCCACGCCGATCGTCACGGCGAACTCGTGGAACAGCTTGCCGATGATGCCACCCATGAACAGGAATGGGATGAACACCGCGGCCAGCGAGAACGTCATTGAGAGAATCGTGAACCCGACCTCCGACGCGCCGTCGATCGCGGCTTGCATCTTGGTCTTTCCCATCTCGAGATGCCGCACGATGTTCTCGAGCATCACGATCGCGTCATCCACGACGAAGCCGACGGCGAGCGTGAGCGCCATCAACGAGAGGTTGTCGAGGCTGTAGTGCAACACGTACATCACCGAGAACGTGCCGATGATCGACATTGGCAGCGCGAGGCTCGGGATGATCGTGGCCGACCAGTTGCGCAGGAACAGGAAGATCACAAGCACTACGAGCACGAGCGTGAGCTCGAGGGTCAGCGTCACGTCGTCCACCGACGCCTTGATCGTTGCCGAGCGGTCGTAGAGCGTCGACACCTTGATTGCCGGCGGGATCTCGGCGGTCAGCTTCTCGAGGGCCGCTTTGACGTGGTTGGCCACGTCGACGGTGTTCGTGCCGGGTTGGCGCTGGATCGCAAGCACGATCGAGCGAGAGCCGTTGTACCAGCTCGCCGTCTTGTTGTTCTGGACGTCGTCGGTGATGCGGCCGATCTCGTCGAGATGCACCGGGGCGCCGTTCCGATACGCCACGATCACGTCGCTGAACTGGGCCGCGTTGTCGAGCTGGCCAGTTGCCTGCACCGTGAGCGCGGTCCGTGCGCCGTACAACACGCCCGTGGGCATGTTCACGTTCTGATTGAGAATCGCCGTGGCGACGTCCTCGAGCGCGATGCCGCGCGTGGCGAGCTGGCCGGGATCGAGTTGCAGTCGGACCGCGTACTTCTGGGTTCCGTAGACGATCACTTGCGCCACGCCGCCGACCATCGACAGCCGCTGGCCGAGCGTGGTCTGGCCAAACTCGTCGAGCGTGGAGAGCGGCACCTCGTCCGACGTGAGCGCGAGCGTCAGGATTGGCGCGTCGGCGGGATTCGTCTTTTGATACGAAGGCGGAATGATGCCTTGCGGCAATTGGCGGCTCGTCTGCGCAATCGCCGCCTGCACGTCCTGCGCGGCGGCGTCGATGTTCCGATCGAGCGCGAACTGAATGACGATCTGCGTCTGCCCGAGACTCGACGTCGACGTCATGTTGTCGATGCCGGCAATCGTCGAGAAGGACTTCTCGAGCGGCGTGGCAACCGTGGCCGCCATGGTCTGCGGGCTGGTGCCGGGCAGCGTGGCGGTGACGGTGACCGTCGGGAAATCGACGTTCGGCAAGTCGCTCACCGGCAACTGCCGATACGCGACGATCCCGAACACGAGGATCGCGATCATGACCAACGTCGTCATGACCGGTCGTTTGATGAACAGCGTCGTAATATTCATGGACGGCGACTGGTTCTTGGCAGCTGGCGGCGGGCCTGGTGCAATCAGTCGCCCGCGACGGGCGTACCAACCGGCACCATGGCCGGTGCGGTGCGCGCAGCACGGCGACCGAGCCAGGCCTGCAGCTCGTCGAAATAGGTGTAGAACACGGGCGTCACGTAGAGCGTGACGATTTGAGAAAACGCTAAACCACCGACCACCGCGATGCCCAGCGGGCGGCGCGACGCCGCGCTGGTCCCAAAGCCGATCGCGATCGGCAGCGTGCCGGCGATGGCCGAGACGGTGGTCATCATGATCGGACGAAAGCGCACGCTGGCCGCTTCCACGATCGCCAGCGCGGGTTTGATCCGCTCGGTCCGCTGCCGCTCGAGCGCAAAATCGATCATCATGATCGCATTCTTCTCCACGATCCCCACGAGCATGATGATTCCCACATAGCCGTACACGCCGAGCTCGACGTGGAACAGGTACAGCGCGAGCAGCGCGCCGAACGTCGCGAAGGGCAATCCGGTCAGAATCGTGATCGGGTGGATGAAGCTCTCGTAGAGAATCCCGAGAATGATGTAGATGACGAAGATCGTGATCAGGAGCAGGATGCCCATGCCCTTCTGCGACTCCTGAAAGGCCTGCGCCGTGCCGGAGAAGCCGCCGGTGATCGTCGCCGGGAGAATCGTGCGCGCCACGTTCTGCACTTCGGTCGTCGCCGCCCCAAGTGAGACGTTCGGCGCGAGGTTGAACGAGATGGTCACGGACGCCATCTGGCCGGAGTGCGCGACGCTCAGCGGACCGGTCGTGGCCTCGAAGGTGGCGACGTCGGACAGGGAAATCTGTTTGCCCCCCGCCGCCGGCACGAAAAAGTGCTCCAGCACCGACGCATCCATCTGCGCGCTCGGCACGGCTTCCATGACCACGTAGTACTGATTCGTCTCGGTGAAGATCGTCGAAACCTGCTGCTGGCTGTACGCGTTCGACAGCGCCGACTCGATCGCTCGCGGCGACGCCCCCATCGCCATCGCGCGCTGGCGGTCGATGTGCACACGGATGATCGGACTCGTGTTCAAGAGATCCGACGTCACGCCGGTGAGCATCCGATTGTC
>JBDUEJ010000054.1:0-35549 GCA_040002475.1 bacterium
GCGATCGCGGGCACTAACGCCGGGTTCGTGAGTATCAAGACTCGGTCTGGCGGCGCAATCGGACGAACGCGCGCGACGGCCTCGACCAGCAGCGGCTCGCTACTCACCAGCGGCAGGAGTTGTTTTGGACGTAACGGAGTGCTCAGCGGCCAAAAACGCGAACCAATCCCGCCGGCGAGGACGACGACCCAGCGGCTCACGCTCCCTCCGAGCTCGAGTCGTCCGCGCCGAGGCCGACCAGCTCCGCGGCTCGCGCGTAGAGCTTCTTGGGGCTAAAAGGCTTCGTCAAGAAATCATTGGCGCCGAGTGCCATGGCGGTGATGTGTTGTTGTTCTTGGCCGGCGGCCGTGAGGATGATGCACGGAATCTTGCGCCACTTCTCGTTTTTGCGCATGGCCGCGAGGACGTCGAGACCACTGAGGTGCGGCATCATGAGGTCGAGCAGAACGAGGCCGATGTCTGGTTCATTCGCCAACACGTCGAGCGCTTCGCGGCCGTCGTACGCCAGCGAGACGCGGAACGGCCCCTGTTCGAGCTTCATCTTGATGATGCGGCCAATGTGGGGCTCGTCATCGGCGACCAACACGTGACAGGTCTGGGTAGTGCTTGTCACGTCGGGCTACACGAGCGCGGCGATGTGTTCCCGATTGCGCCGCAGCTCGAAGAGCAGTTGGCCGATGTTCGCGCGCGGCGTGACGAGAACGAGCAAGATTGCCTCGGTCGAGAGAACGGAGACGATGGCCAAGCCATCTCGGTGCTCGAGCACGGCGGTGAGCAGATCGCCTCGCGCCGTCGCGGTGCCGAGCTCGTCTGCCGGGCCGATGATCGCCGGGATTCTCGCGGCGATGTCCTCCGCGTCGAGTCCGGGTCCAAGCTGACTGTCGATCAGCAATCCATCGCGACCCAGCACGATGGCGGCGTCGACTCCTTCCCGCTGTCGAATAGCGGTGACCAGATCACGTATGCTCGGCATACCCGCTTCCTCAGCTCCCCCACCAAAGTCGTGGCGAAGCTAGAGATCAACGTGGTCGAAGTCAAGCGACACCAATCGCTTGAACATCGCTTGAACAATAGCGCACGCCGCCGTATCCTTCGCCCTTGAACTCCCTAAACATGATTCGTCGAATCTCTCGTCCAAAGCCGTCGTTCATCGCGCTGATCGGAGCGGCGATCGCGGTCGCCGGAGTCGCTTGCGGCGACTTTACCGGCGTGCCCGCGTCGTTCCCGACACTCTCCGATAGCGGCGTCGTGTATGCGATCAACGGCGCTCCGCCGGGCGCGCCGACTGCGCTCGAGATGTTCAGCGGAACACTGATCTCCGCCGACGCGAATTTCATCTTCGACGTCGCGTTCGACATCGACTCGGCCGGCCGCGTTCTTGTGTTGCCGCAGCATGTCGTGGCCAGCTCGCTCGCCGTGACGCACAGCGTTGGGCTTCAGGTGTCCGATTCGTCATTCGACGCGATCATCGCGGCGCCCAAGTCGGGCTATCGCGCCGACACCACCGTCATCACGCGACCGGGCCAAGTCATTCTGGCGCAGAGCGCCGACGCGAACGCGTGCAGCACGTCGCTCACCGGCACCACAATCGTCGCGAAGATGGTGATCGTGGCCGCGGATCCGATCTCGCGGAAACTGAACATTCGCTTCACGGTCGATCCGAACTGCGGATTCCGGTCGTTCGTACCGGGCATACCCAAGGATTGATTCGTGCACGACGTCCGAATGCTCCGCGAGCAGATCGATCTGCTTCGCGACGGTATGCGCCGCCGTGGTGCCCTGGAGACGCTCGCACCGGTCATCGATCGCGGAGAAGCACTCGATCGTGAGCGGCGGCGACTCGTGCAAGCCACGGATGAACGCAAAGCCCAGCGCAACACGAGCGCGCAGGAAGTCGCCAAGCGAAAGCGCGCGCAGGAAAACGCCGACGATCTGATCGCCGCCGGCCGCGCGCTCGGCGACGAGATCGCGCAGCTCGAGGTCGCGCTCACCGCCGCGGAGGATGAGCTCCGGCAACTCGTTCTCGAGATTCCGAATATCACATTGCCCGACGTTCCCGCCGGCGGTGAAGAGAACAATGTCATCGTGCGCGAGTGGGGAACGCCGCGCCCGCCGGACGGAGTGAAGCCGCACTGGGACATCGGCGCGCAGTTCGGGATGATCGATGTGGAGCGCGCGTCCAAGGTGTCGGGCTCCGGCTTCGTGTTCTATCGACGCACGGGCGCACGACTCGTGCGCGCGCTGCTGAATTTCTTCATGGACGTGCATCGCGACGAGCACGGCTACGAAGAAGTCTGGCCGCCGCTGCTCGTCAATCGCGCCACGATGACCGGGACGGGACAGCTCCCCAAGTTCGAGGACGACGCGTATGCGACACGTTCGGATGATTTGTTTCTCATCCCGACGGCGGAAGTGCCGGTCACCAACTTGTACCGCGACGAGATTCTCGATTCGGACACGATCCCGATGGCGTTCGTGGCGTACAGCAAATGCTTTCGGCGCGAGGCGGGATCGGCGGGCAAGGACACGCGCGGCATTTTGCGCACGCACGAATTCGACAAGGTCGAGCTCGTGCGCTACGCGACCGCGGAAAACTCGGCCGAACAGCACGAGGTGTTGACCCGCCACGCCGAAAGCATGCTCGAGCGATTGGGTCTTCCGTACCGCCGCAAACTGCTCGCCGCCGGCGACACCGGGTTCAGCTCGGCGATGACGTACGACCTCGAGGCGTGGGCGCCGGGCGTGGGTGCGTGGCTCGAAGTCTCCTCGTGCAGCAACTTCACCGACTACCAGGCGCGGCGTGCCAACATTCGGTACCGTCCGGGGAAGGGGGAGAAGCCGCGCTTCGTTCATACAATCAACGGATCCGGTCTCGCGTTTCCGCGCACGATCGCCTGCCTGCTCGAGCACTATCAGAATGCCGACGGGACCGTGACTGTGCCCGAGGTCTTGCGCTCGTATCTCGGCACCGACCGACTCAGCTGACCGCGATGCGACGCGGCACGCCGGAGCGGCTGGTCGCCACGCTCATTCTGCTGCTGCTGGGCTCCTACGTGTGGTACACGCATCGCGTGGTCCAGGACATTCGCGCGAGTAACAAGCGGTCGAGCGAGATGTTCATCCGCGTCTATCGCGCGTTCGGCGATACCACGCCCGCCGCGGAGGTCCTGGCGCTGACCGAGCTGTCGCAGAGCATTCGAGATCAGGGTGTGCCGCTCATCTGGACCGATCTCAAAGGCGCGCCGGCAGGACACGCGAACCTGCCGTTCGACAAAGAGAATGCAGTCGCCGACGACGATCCGAGAGTTCTCGAGTATGTGTCGCTCCTCGAGCGGCAGCATCCGCCGATCATCGACTCGGTCATCGGCAAGGTGTACTACGGCGATCCGCCGGTCGTACAATGGCTTCGGATCATCCCCGTGCTGCAGGCGGTCGGGGCGGCAATTCTGCTGCTCGCCGGCATCTACATCATCCGGACACGCGGTGACGCGGCGCGGGAACGACTGTGGGCCGGAATGGCGCGCGAGTCGGCGCACCAGTTAGGAACGCCGCTCTCGAGTCTTGCCGGATGGATCGAGCTGTTCGAGGAGCGAGCCACCGATCCGCCGGCGCTAGCGGCCGTCGCCCACATGCGCGGCGACCTCGAGCGACTCGATCGCGTGGCGCATCGCTTCGAGCGGATTGGTCGGGAACCAAAATTCGAGCCGATCGACGTCACCGGCGTCGTCGAGCGAATCACGCGCTATTTTCAGGCGCGAGTGCCAACGTTGGCGAACACGATCGTCGTCGAGTCGGAGATCGCGCCGAACCTCCACGCGGTGAACGGCGACGCGGTGCTCCTGGAGTGGGCGGTGGAGGTGCTGGCGAAGAATGCGATCGACGCGCTCGCCGGGCGCGGCGGCCACGTGCACCTGTCCGCAGCGCCGACGATCGATGACGGCGTCGTGATCCGCGTCAGCGACGACGGGCCGGGCGTTCCGCGCGAGTTGAGAGACCGCGTGTTCGAGCCGGGCTTTTCGACCAAGAAGAGCGGGTGGGGCATTGGACTGTCGCTGGCCAAGCGAATCGTCGAGGAGAATCACGGTGGCCGCTTGGTGCTTGCGCCATCGGAGCATGGAGCGGCGTTCGAGATTATTCTTCAGTGATGTCGATGCTGCTTGAAGAAAAGTTGACCGCCGGACTGAATCCGGCGCAGCGGGAAGCCGTGCTCCACGTGAATGGCCCGCTCCTCGTGCTCGCCGGCGCGGGCTCCGGCAAGACGCGAGTGCTGACGACGCGCATCGCGCGGCTCATCGACATCGAGGGCGTGGACCCTCGACAGATATTGTCGGTCACGTTCACGAACAAAGCGGCCGGCGAGATGCGCGAGCGCATCGGCCGTCTGCTCGGCGCCGCGCCCGCGGGAATGTGGTCGGGAACGTTTCACGCGATCGGCGCGCGGATGCTGCGGAGCGCGGCGCATCTCGTCGGCCGCACGCCCGCGTTCACGATCTATGACCAGGACGATTCGCTGGGCGTCATCAAGCGGCTGATGGAGCGGCACGATGTGTCGCCAAAGAACTTCACGCCGCGCGGCATTCAGTCGGCGATCTCCGAGGCGAAGAACTCGCTCGTGACGCCGATCGAATATCAACGCCTGGCCATGGATCCGTTCTCCAAAGCGGTCGGGATGGTGTATCAATCGCTCGGCGACGCCTTGCAGTTGGCGAACGCGGCGGACTTCGACGACCTGCTCGTTCTGCCCGTGCGCATGCTGCAACAGCATCCCGACAAGTTGGCCAGCTATCGCGACCGCTTTCGCTATATCCTCGTGGACGAGTATCAGGACACGAACCGCGCACAATATGAATTGATCAAGCTCCTCGGCGGCGCGCACGGCAACGTGTGCGTGGTGGGCGACGACGATCAGTCCATCTATGGCTGGCGCGGCGCGGACATCCGCAACATTCTCGACTTCAACAAGGATTTCGCCGGCGCGGCCGTGGTACGGCTCGAAGAGAACTATCGCTCGACGCCGCAGATTCTCGCGCTGGCGAATACCGTCATCAGTGTGAACACCGGCCGCATGGGCAAGACGCTGCGCGCCACGCGGCCGGGAGGCGAGACCATCACTGTCGTGCGGTCGCTCGACGAACGTGACGAGGCCGATTTCGTCATCGGCGAACTGTTGGCTCGCCGGTCGGCGTCGTCGTCGCTTCGCCTCAACGAGATCGCGATTCTCTATCGGACGAACGCGCAGAGCCGTGCCCTCGAGGAAGCGCTCCGCCGGAGCGCCGTCCCGTATCGACTCGTGGGCGCCGTACGGTTCTATGATCGGCGCGAGATTCGCGATCTCATGGCGTATCTCAAGTTGATCGCGAACCCGTCGGACGACGAGGCATTCCGGCGTGCCGTCGGCGTGCCCAAGCGCGGCTTGGGTGAAACGACCATCGAGCTTCTCGCCGACGCGTCGCGCCAGCGAGGCGTTCCCATCTTCGCGGGCGCGCAGATGGAAGAAGTCATCAGCATGCTGCGCCCGGCAGCGCGCGTCGCGCTGGCTGAGTTTGTGCGAACGCTCTCGACGTTGCGGGAACGAGCGACGGAAGCCGCGGTTGACGAATTGCTCAAGGAGCTCGTGGACGCGATCCGCTACGGCGACCATCTGCGCGCCGAGGGTCCCGAGTCCGCCGACCGCCTCGACAACGTTCGCGAGCTGATCACCGGCGCCGCTGAACTGGTCGCGGACGAGCTGGGCGAAGTTGGTTTGCGTCCGCTCGATCATTTTCTGCAGCGGGCCAGTCTCGTGGCGGATATCGACTCGCTCGATGCCGACGCCGACGCCGTAACGCTCATGACGCTGCACAACGCGAAAGGGCTCGAGTATCCGGTGGTCTTCATCACCGGTCTCGAAGACGGGTTGTTCCCGCTGTCCAAGGCGTTCGACAATCCCGCGTTGCTCGAAGAGGAGCGGCGCCTGCTCTACGTGGGAATCACACGCGCCGAGCGGAAGTTGTATCTGTCGTACGCAGAAGAACGCCGGCGTAACGGCGAGCTGTTGCCGGCGCGGCAGTCGAGCTTTCTCGACGGGATTCCGGACGCCATGGTCGAGAAGCGCAGCACGATCAAGGTGCGCAGCTCCGGCCGCTCGATGATGCGCGCGGCGGGCGAGTTCGGAAGCTTCAATCGTGGATTCGGTCGTGGCGTGCGCGGCGGTCAGGAGCTCGACGATCGCGGCGATCGTCCGTCGCCGTCGATGCGCCGCCCCGGGTTGCCCGTGACGAGCTACGGCGGACGGACGCCGGTCGCTCCGGAAGACGAATCGCAGGACACGCCGCGGTTCGTGATCGGCGTTCGCGTGAAGCATCGGAAGTTTGGCAGCGGAACGATCGGCGAGCTGGTTGGCACGGGGCGCGACGCCAAGGTGAAAGTGGATTTCGACGATGAAACCATCGGTCGAAAGACGCTCGTTATCGCGCAGGCGAACCTCGAACGCGGGGATGAATAGTGTCCGTCACGCTCGACGATGTTCGGCACATTGCATCGCTCGCTCGACTGGGACTCAGCGAGCCGCGAGCCGAGGCACTTGTGGCCGAGTTGAACACGATTCTTCAGCACATGGACGTTTTGTCGGAGGTCGACACGAGCACCGTCGCCGACGAATCCATCACGTCGGTGTCGGGTGCGGCGCCGCTGCGCCTCGATGCTGGTCCGCCGATCCCGCTCGCCCGGTCGCGTGAGGCGATGGCCCCGCGAATGCAGGACGGCTTCTTCCTCGTGCCCCGCCTTTCGACGCACGAGGATTTAGAGGCGTCATCGTGAGCGCTCCGCGTGACGATCCGTCATCGCTCGCCGGCCTCTCCGCCGCCGACCTTGCCGCCGCCGTCGCGCGGGGCGACCGATCCGCCACGCAAGTTGTCGAGGGCAGCTTGCAACGCGCGCGCGACGCCGGCGCCGGACGCGATGGCTTGAACATTCTGCTATATGAGGACGCTGACGCTGCGTCGCGCGACCACGGCACGTCCGTCGGCGTCGCACCCGGTCCGCTGTTCGGCGTGCCCGTCGTCGTCAAGGACAATATCGCGACGACCGCGATGCCCACGTCGTGCGGCTCGCGGATTCTCGAGGGCTACGTCAGCCCGTACGACGCGACGGCGATCGTTCGACTGCGTGAGGCCGGCGCGCTCGTCATCGCCAAGTCGAACATGGACGAGTTCGCGATGGGATCGTCGACCGAAAATAGCGCCTTCGGTCCCACCAAGAATCCACTCGCCCCTGACCGCGTGCCGGGCGGTTCGTCGGGCGGCTCGGCTGCCGCTGTCGCGGCGGGCATCGTCCGCGTCGCGCTGGGCTCGGAGACGGGGGGATCCGTGCGCCAGCCGGCGGCGTTCTGCGGTGTGGTGGGAGTCAAGCCGACGTACGGACGCGTGAGCCGATACGGGCTCGTTGCGTTTGCGTCGTCGCTCGACCACATCGGGGTTTTCGGCCGCACCGTGGACGACGCTGCTCTGTGTCTGCAGACCATCGCGGGTTTCGACCCGATGGATTCGACGAGTCGCGCCGAGCCGGTGCCGGACTATCGAGCGGGCGCGCGTTCGGCGTCGAAGGGAAACGACTTTCGCGGAATCGTCGTGGGCAAACCCAAGGAGTATTTCCCCGACGATCTGGATTCCCGCATTCGAGAAAAGTGCGACGCCGCGCTCGAGCACATGAAGCAACGTGGCGCGGTGATACGCGACGTCTCACTGCCGCACACTGGGTTGGCGATCGAGGTGTACTACATCATCGCGCCGGCTGAGGCGTCCGCGAACCTCGCGCGATTCGACGGTGTGCGGTACGGACTTCGCATCGAAGGCCACGGTCTGCGGGGCATGTACGAAGCGACGAGATCCGCGGGCTTCGGCGCCGAGGTGACGCGACGCATTCTGCTTGGCACGTACGTACTGTCGGCCGGATACTACGACGCGTACTACCGAAAGGCCCAGCAGGTGCGAGCGCTGATCGCGCGCGACTTCAGCGCGGTATTCGACAGCGGCGTTGATTTACTCTTCACGCCCACGACTCCAACGACCGCGTTCCCACTCGGCGCCAAGTCCGACCCGTATGAGATGTATCTCAGCGACATCTTCACATGCACGGCGAATCTCGCCGGCGTGCCGGCCATGTCGCTCCCCATTGGCCGCATCGATGGCTTGCCGGTAGGAGGGCAGCTCATCGCCCGACACTTCGGAGAGCAGGGACTGTTCGCCGCCGCGTATGCGCTCGAGCTCGCGCTCGGTGAGGACGCGCTCCGATGAGCGCCGGTTCCGGGGCCCATTCGCTGTCATCGAGCCCGCGATATGAGATGGTCGTAGGACTCGAAGTAC
Organism: bacterium; assembly: GCA_040002475.1. Taxonomy (GTDB): domain Bacteria; phylum Gemmatimonadota; class Gemmatimonadetes; order Gemmatimonadales; family Gemmatimonadaceae; genus JAQBQB01. The sequence continues at coordinate 8,343 of JBDUEJ010000054.1, forward strand.
ATGTGCACCTCGACACGGCGACCAAGATCTTCTGCCGTTGCTCCACCGATTTCGGCGCCCCGCCCAACGCAAACACCTGTCCGGTGTGCTTGGCGCTTCCCGGCGCCCTGCCGGTGTTGAACGCGCACGCGGTCGGATTGGCGATCCGGGCGGCGCTCGCGCTGGGATGCGCAGTGCAGCGCACGTCGGTATTCGCGCGGAAGAACTATTTCTATCCCGACCTGCCGAAAGGTTACCAGATATCGCAATTCGACAAACCCCTCGCGCTCGGAGGGCAGGTCGAGATTGGTACCAACGCCGACGGGTGGCCGATCGCGATCGGTGTTACACGCGTGCATATGGAAGAAGACGCCGGCAAGTCGATTCACGATCGGTTTGCCGGCGCGTCGGCCGTGGATCTGAATCGCGCGGGCGTTCCGCTGGTCGAGATCGTGAGCGAGCCGGACATGCGTACGGCGGCGCAGGCCGACGCGTACCTGCGCGCGCTCAAGCAGATCCTGGAGTACGCCGGTGTGAGTGACGTCAACATGGAAGAGGGAAGCCTCCGCGTCGACGCGAATGTGAGTGCGCGACTCATGGGCGAAACGGCGCTCGGCACCAAGACCGAAGTGAAGAACATGAATTCGTTCTCGAGCGTCGTGCGGGCGCTCGATGTCGAGTTTGCTCGCCAGTGCGCGATCCTCGATGCCGGCGGCCGCATCGAACAGCAGACGATGCTGTGGGATGCGAACAGCGGCCAAGTGCGTCCGGCACGCAGCAAGGAAGGGAGTCACGACTACCGGTATTTTCCCGAGCCGGATCTCCCGCCACTCGTGTTGTCGGCCGAGCAGATCGATCAGGCCCGTCGCGAGCTGCCCGAACTCCCCAAGGCGCGGCGCGAGCGCTACGCGCGTGAATTCGCCGGGTTGACCGAGTACGACATCGATGTGCTCACCGCGCGCCCGGCGACCGGCGAATACTTCGAGCAGGTCGCGCGAGCCAGCGGCGACGCGAAGGCTGCCGCGAATTGGATGATGGGAGAGGTGCTCGCCGCGCTCAAGGTGAGCGATCAGGAGATAGAGAATTTCGGGGTGCAGTCCTCGAATGTCGCCGCGCTCTTGGTCATGGTTCGCGACGGCGCCCTCAGTCACAGCGCGGCCAAACAAGTCTTCGCGTCAATGGTGAAGACCGGCGAAGCGCCGGCACGCATCGCCGAACGGGACGGCCTGCTCAAGGTGTCTGACGACAGCGCCCTGCTCGGCTGGATCGACGCGGTATTCGTCGAGTGTCCCGACGAAGCGAAGCGGTTCGTCGGCGGCGAGCGACGCCTGCTTGGGGTGCTCGTTGGTCACGTCATGAAGAAATCGAAAGGCAGCGCCGATCCCAAGCGCGTGAATCAGTTGCTGGCGACGCGGCTCGAAACGTAGAGCGGTTGGGCCAACTGCGAGGAAAAGAGCAGCGGGCTGTTGGGCATTCCGAAGTAGCGGTCGGCCTCAGCGTGGAGGAGCTGCTCGCCGCCTTCGCGCAGCGTCTTTCGCCGAACCTGCTTTGCCATGCGCAACGCGTGATCGCCCGATGGATCGAGCCGGAACGTTTCCGAGCGGTCCATGCGCATCAACAGATCCATGATATAGTCGTACGATCGGGCCACGTACAATCCAACGTCATCGTCGGCGAGGTCCCACCGGCTGTTCTCGGTCATCAACTGAAAGATGCGTTGCCACGATTCATTGTCGGCGACGATGACCATCCCTCGAAAGATCCGCCGGTTTGTCGGCGTGCTGAAAATGGTTGGACTGAGCACGCGATCGAGCAGACCGTCCGATCGTGAATGATCGATCAAGATCAATTCGCGCGCGCGGCGCGCGCATTCAGGCCCCAGATGCGTCTCGAATCGGCTTTCCCAATACGAGTGCCCGAGCGACGACGTGCTCGACGTGACGGCCAGTTGTTTCGGAACGAAGTAATTGTGCGCGATGGAGTCGGCGGCGAGGTGCGCGAGGTAGCCGAGCGCGAAGGCGCGCAACGGGTCGTCCCTCGCGCCGTCGAAAATCTCCATGCCCACCGTCCACGAATGACAGTGGCGCCCGACCGGGGCGTATTTCTTGGCGATACTCGTGTCCGCCGCGATCGACCCATATAGAAAATCATATGGGAATTCGCGAAGCAGCTCGCTCACGGCGAACGGCAGAACGCTCAGCGATCGCATGACCGCTTCGCCAAGAAAAACGTGCGTTCCGGGCGTCCACGCGTGCGCGAGGTGGGGCGAGATTGCGATGGCGACCAACGCGAGCGCGAGGCACGCTGCCGCGCGCCGCACGCCCCATCCCCTGCGCCGAGTACGCTTACACGCCAAGCCGCTTCCGCTGACGGCGGATGGCCCGCCGAAGATCCTTGAGCTCAGACTCGACGAGATTGTCGATCGCCTTGCGGGCGCTTCCGACGTAGTCAGTGACGTGTTCGCGAATTTCGTCGCGCGGAATTCGGTCCCACGCCTCCTCACCACGCTTGGCGGTCCAACGCGCCCCTGACACTCCAAGACGTTTGGCGTGATGGCCAGCCCACTCGGCGCCACGGCCGAGTCCGCGTACGACGGGCGAGACGGGACGATCTCCCGACGGGCCGCGGCGCAGCATGAAGGTGATCCCGGCGCCGATCGTCATGCCGATCAGTGCGGCAGTCAGTAGATCGTACTCGTTTTCATGTGCGCCGAGGACTTCGGGCGCGGGGCCGGACGCGCGGGACTGCAGGACCGGCGAAGGGCGCCGGCGCGGACGGTTCGGTGCTATCGTCGTAGCCATCAGAGGTCTCCTCTATCTCGAGATCGTCGGCCGAATCGGCCGCATCGAGCTCGTCAGATGCAAGGTCCATCCCACCGCGCTGTCCGAACGCCGCTGCACCGCGGCGAACTCCGCGAACCGTGGACGCGGTGGAGACAAACAACTGCTCAGCTTCCTCCTGGACCACCGAAAGAAGCGCATTGAATTCGTGAAGGCGTTGCTCGGTCAAAACTACTGCGTGCTGGACCCGGTCGTTGGCAAGGTCGATCGTCTCATTCACCTTGCGCACGTCGCTGCGGATGGACGTCGTGATGAAATTGACGTTGTCGCTGATGTCGTGCGCCTTGCCCATGATCGGCGTGATGCCGCCGGAAAGTAGGTCGAGCAGCCGATTCAGCTTTTGATAGGTCGCCCGGAAATGCCAGGCCATCACGAGCAGGGTCGCCGTGAGAACGGCCAGCGTCACCATGATGATCGCGATGGCAACGGACGCGATCTGTTCGAACACGCTGTTCATCGGGCCACGGGGACGATGGAGAAGGGAGACAACGGCACTGAGCCATCCTATCCAGAGTGGAACCCGAGTGTCAAGCGAGCGGCATCCTGCACGGCCGGACTACCTGTGCATGGAAAGTGCCCCATGGCATTGACCATTGCTCACGGGTCCGGCCATTCTTCGCCCGGCTCAACCACCCGCACCCGGCGCGCCAGCTCATGAAAGCACTGCAGTTCGTCGTTCAGGGAGGGCACTCCCTCTCAGGAACCATTCGTCCCTCAGGGAACAAGAACGCGGCGCTGCCCATCATCTGCGCCGCGCTGTTGACCGAGCACCCGGTGACGCTGGAAAATGTGCCACGGATCCGCGATGTCGAGACGCTGGTCGAGCTGATCGCGTCGACCGGAGTCGAGATCAGCTGGACGGCGCGGAACACGCTGCACGTCCACGCGAAGGACGTGCACTCGTCCAACCTCGATCCCAAGCTCTGCCGATCGATCCGAGCGTCGATCCTGTTGGCGGGTCCGCTGCTCGCCCGGTGCGGCCACATCGAGCTTCCCCCGCCGGGTGGCGACGTGATCGGGCGTCGCCGCGTGGATACGCATTTCCTCGCGCTCGAGCGGCTCGGTGCGGACTTCGAGCTCAACGACAGCTTCCATTTGTCGGCTCCCGGCGGACTTCGCGGCGCCGACGTGTTTCTCGACGAACCGAGCGTCACCGGAACCGAGAATGCGCTCATGGCAGCAGTCGCGGCGACCGGAACCACCATCCTGAGAAACGCGGCAAGCGAACCGCACGTCCAGGATCTTTGTCACTTTCTGATCGCGTTGGGATCGGAGATCGACGGCGTGGGCACGAACAAACTCACGATCAACGGCGGCCGCTCGCTCGGCAGCGCGACGCACCGCATCGGCCCCGACCACATCGAGGTGGGATCGTTCATCGGACTTGCCGCAGTGACGCGTTCAGAAATTCGAATCGCCGACGCCGGTGTCGAACACCTTCGGTCGACACTCATGGGTTTTGCGCGGCTCGGCGTCTCCTGCCAAATCGATGGCCCCGATCTCATTGTGCCGGCGGAGCAGCAAAAGATCATTCAGAGCGATCTGGGCGGGCACGTTCCCAAGCTGGAAGATCAGCCGTGGCCGGCGTTTCCCGCCGACGTCATGTCGATCGCTCTCGTGACGGCAACGCAGTGTACCGGACTGATCTTGATGCATGAAAAGATGTTCGAGTCCCGGCTTTTCTTCGTCGACAAGCTCGTGGGGATGGGTGCGCGAATCGTTCTTTGCGACCCGCACCGCGCGCTCGTTTCCGGACCATCGCGGTTGAGAGGCAGCACGGTCGATTCTCCCGACATCCGCGCGGGAATGGCGATGCTGCTTGCCGCGCTTTGCGCCGAAGGCGAGAGCACGATCAACAACGTCGGCCAGATTGAACGCGGCTATGAGCGAATCGACCAGCGCTTGAACGCGCTCGGCGCGAAGATCGAACGCGTGGAGGAACGTCGGACGACATGAGCATTGCCGGCGAGTCGGAGGCGGTGCCGGAGGTCGCCTCGTTCGGAATCGTCGCGTTCACCACGACGCGTGCATCCGGAAGCTTTGGCGTCATGACCGATGAGCCCATCGGTGACGTCATGCGACGGTGGTCGGCGCTTCGTCACGAGCTTGGCCCGGGCGGGGCGCGTCTCGCGTCGGCGAACCAGTGTCACGGAACGCGCGTGCTTGTGCACCATCCGGGCTGGGAGGGATGGCTCCGCGCCGACGCCGCCGACGGTCATGCATCCATCGAAAGCGGAACCGCGCTGGCGGTCACGATCGCCGATTGCGTGCCCGTATTCATTGCGCATCCCTCGGGCGCCATCGCGTTGTTGCATTCGGGTTGGCGAGGCACCGCGGGTCGGATTGTCGCGCAGGGAATCGCCACGCTCACCCGTCAGGGGTTTCCCGCCGCTGAGTTGTTGGTTCACACCGGCCCGGCGATCTGCGGGAAATGCTACGAGGTGAGCAGCGACGTGTATGCGCAGCTCACTGGAACGAATCCCGGCAAGCCGACGACGATCGATCTGCGGGCGCTCATCGCTGATCACGCGCGCGCGTCGGGCGTCACCCACATCAGCACGAGCGCGTCATGCACTCGCTGCGACAACGATCGCTTCTATTCACATCGTGCGGGCGACAGCGGCCGCCAGCTCGGCGTGATGATGGCCGCGGGAGGCTAACAGCTACGGTCGCGTCCGGCGGTTCGCCGCGGCGCCGGCGATGCCTTTGGCCGTCAACGCGCCGTCCGTCGCCAGGTCGATCGAGCGCTCGAGGGCGGCGTCGATACCGCGGCCGGCGTCGGCGAACGTCGACGGCACCAGCACATCCGGCACGAGACCAATGCCTTCGAACATCTGTCGCTCGGGCGTGTACTCGATCCACTCCGACACTTGGTATGTCCAGCCGTTCGGAAGCTCGCGTACGATCGGGCCGCCTGAGGCGCCGGCCGTGGTGTCGCCAACGATGCTCACGTTCGGATTGACGCGCATCGCCAACACAAAATCTTCCGCGCTGCTGAAATCGCGGCGATTGGTCAACACAAAAACTCGGCCGGTGAATTGGCGCGGACCCGCCGGCTCGACCGTCTCGCCGACATAACCGGTGAAGTCGCCATGATCGGGTCCGTTGCGATACCGCACGTAGCCGAAGGTGCGACTGCGATCGGTGAACCGGCCGGCGATGCTGGCCGCCAGTTTGTACTGGCCGCCGCTGTTGTCGCGGACGTCCACGATGATCGTTTTGACATCAGCCATCCGGTCCAACGCTTCATCCATCTCGGACGCCCAGCTGCCACCCGCGAAGCTGGAGATTCGGACGTAGCCAACTGTTGGCTCGGCCGTTCCGTATCGAATATGCCCGCCGGTCGTGAAGCGTGTGTTCACGACGTACTGCCGCGTCACCAAGTCCATGGTGAAGTACGTTCGCGCGGTGTCCGATGACGACACGTAGCGCGTTGTGCTTGCCGTTCCAACTGGCGTGAGCGACACATGAACGTCCTTCAGCTCGCGGAGCATCTGCGAGAGGACGACGGCGAATTGGGCATCGGTCGGCGCGGCCAGGGCGAGCGGGCGATAGTGCGCGCCCACCGAGTCCCAGTTGATCTGTTTGTACTCGAAGAACGAGTAGTGGAGATCCACGCCGCGCCAGACTTCGTCAAACACCTCGGCGCGCGTCGCGGAGGCGGTGGGTCCAACGAGTGTATCGGCGCAGCCCGCGGACAGCACGAGCGCAGCGGCGAGCAGGGCGCGAGTCGAGCTCCCGGCGCTCATCGGGCTCCAAACCTGGTGACCACGCCCACCGAAAGTGCGTGCGACGCCGAGCGCACCGGTTGGACGTCGGAATAGCCGAAGACGCGAAAACGGTAGGCGTATTCGATTCCCACTCGCCGGTGTGCGGCGGGCGCATATATGATCGCACCGGTGAATCCGTGAAGGTTCTGCGCGGTCACCGGTCGAACGCTGATGCGCGCGACGCGAATATCCGAGTAGGGATGATCGACGAGTCCGACGAGCGGAGCCGAGACTTCGGCGTGCGCGATGCCGCCTGCGATGCGATGGTCCCACCACAGCGCGGGCCCGAGTGAAAACGTGCCGATGAGGAAATCAGAAATACTCGCGTTGGCGTCGGCATATCGGTGCGCGGTGACGTCGATCGAGGCGTTGGCGTCCACGCCGATGGCAAAGCCGGTCGGCGTGCCGCCGAGCCGATGCAGCGCCGCGACGTGTGCGCTGCCTGAGGTGAGTTGTTCACCGGCCGAGCCGCTGGAAGCGCGAGGCGCGAGGTTGCGGGTGCCCCCGTCGATCGACGCGGTGACTACCATGGCGCCGCGCGCCCGACGATAGTGGGCGGCGAGGTCGACGCCCTGTCCTCCGAACCGGATGGGCGACGCCGTTGCATCCAGGCGGTCAGTGTGCGCGACGCCGACGGCGAGCGAGAGCTCTGAGCGAACCGAATGCGCGGTGTCGACTTGCGCCGGGGCGATTCGGGCTGCCACGACGGAGGCGAACGCGAACAGCAGCACGCACTGAAGAGAGCTCATGTGCTTCAGTATCGGCGTGGTGCGATCAACCCTGCAGCACGGCTGCTGGGGATGCTTCCACTGCGACATGACGACGGAACGGGGGGGTGGAGCGGGAGGGGAGGAGCGTGCGGCAGAAACCGCTCTGGTACTAGACGATCGGGACCGCAATCGGTCAAAGTCGCCGAGTCCAAGGCCCGTGACTTTTCACAGACAAAGAAAAGTTTCGCCCGAAGCAGTGCTCACAAAGCGCGTGGTCGCGCGACGGTGCCCTCGCGGCGCCGACGGTTCATTCAATGCGGTGGTTGCGTCTGCTAACGTCGCGCGGCGCGCGACCGTCATGCGAGATACAACGACGCCGTTGGTGCGGCATCTGCAAACGCGAGGGCCGCGCACGATGAGTGTTTTCATCTGTCCCATCGGGTTCACATGCTGGAGGAGGTTTCACAATGATGTACAGCAGCATCCGCTCCGCTCGGCTGTTCTCGGCAACACTGGCCACGGCAATCGTGGCGACCATGGCCGCATGCGGCAGCGATGACAACACCAACACCGCGCCGCTCGTTGCGACGACGGTCACGATCAACACCGGGAGCAACGGACAATCAGGCACGGTGGGACAAGCGCTGGCCCTACCGATCAGCGTTCACGTCGTCGATCAAGACGGCAATGCGTTCTCCGGCGCGACCATCGCGTGGACTGTGCTCTCGAATGGTGGAACGGTGCCGGCGGCGACGAGCACGACGAACGCCACTGGAGATGCGACAGCAGTGTGGACGCTCGGCAACGCACCCGGGGCGGACTCGCTCAGGGCCGATCTCGGCAATGGCTCGTCGGTGATCATCACGGCGACGGCGACGGTTGGGTCGCTCACGTCGCTGACGAAAGTGAGCGGCGATGCACAGACGGTCGCTGGCGGAAGCGTCGCGCAGCCGTTCGTCGTGAAGGCGGTTGATGGCGGCGGCAACGCCCTCGCCAACATTGCCGTGGCGTGGGTCGCCACCGGCGCCGGGACATTGAGCGCATCGACTGCGACCACGGATGCGACCGGCGTCGCGCAGGTGACACTTACGACAGTGGCCGGTCCGGGCACTTACACGGTGAGTGCGACATCGGGCACGGCCGCGGCAGTGACGTTTACCGTCACCGGTACCTGAACTCCCGCAGTCGTCCAGAGGAGCGCAAGCGACGAAGGACCTGCTCTTCTAAACGCAGTTGCTCAGGTCAGAGGAGCTCAATTCTCTGACCTGAGAACTCGCACCTGACCCAACCGGTTGACGTTGCCTGTACGCCAGTCTACTTTATCAATGCTGCGCGGTCCTTGTGGCCGCGAGCAGAATGTGGGGGACGCTCCCCACATTTTTTTATTCTCGACGATTTCCTAGACTTGATGTGAAGGACGCGCTTGAAGGCGTTGTCGTATCGGAGCTTGACGCGATTGGTTTCGATCTCGTTGAGCTCCGGCGCGCAGGGACCAAGAGTCGTCCGCTGATCGAGCTTCGCATCGATCGGCGCGATGGATCAGCCGTCACGGTCGACGACTGTGCTCGCGCGTCCCGCGCACTCGAAGCGCGGTTGGACGGTAGTGGCATGGTGTCGCCGCAGTACGTGTTGCAGGTGTCGTCGCCGGGTGAGCGACCGCTTCGCACTACGGACGAGTGGCGACGTTTTGTCGGTCAGTGGGCGAACGTGCTGAGTCCGGATCACGGCGGCAGGTTCGAAGGAAAAATTCTCGCGGTGGAGGGAGAGTCGGGATCTGAGGTCGCGGTGTTGGAGCCGAAGCCGGGCGACCAGCGCCGAGTGCCGTTGGCCGACGTCAAGGAGGCGCGGCTGGCGTTCCATTTGTAAATCAAGCGGTATTCAGACATCGGTCGATTGCGCCGCGAAGAGTCACTCGCGCGCACCGACGCACAACATGAGGGGTCCTGGATGGTCAGTTCTGCAGAGATTCTCGCCGCGTTTCGCGAGGTATCCAACACCAAGCAGCTCGATCGCGCGGAACTATACGCGCTGCTCCAGGACGGTATCCTCGCCGCGCTCGCCAAGAAATACGGGCCGAACGTGCAGGCCGAAGTCGCCATCGACGACGGCAAGGGCGACATTCGCATCGTGCTGTTGCGCACCGTCGTGGCCACCATCGAGGATTCCAGCCGCGAAATCACGCTCGAGGACGCGCGAACATTCGACGCGACCTTCGAAGTCGGCGACGTCATGGAAGAGCCGATCGACTTCGCCGTGTTCGGGCGCGCGGCGGTGCAAGCGGCCAAGCAGCGCATCATCCAACGCGTCCGTGAAGGCGAGCGCACACGCATCCGCGACGAGTTCGCGACCCGCGTCGGCGACCTCCTCTCCGGCGAAGTGCAGCAGATCGAGCGCGGCAAGCTCGTGGTCATGCTCAACAAATTCCGCGAAGCCGAAGCGATCATCCCGTATCGCGAGCAGAATCACCGCGAGCACTTTCACCAGGGCGAGCCCATTCGCGCCGTGCTCAAGCGCGTCGAAGAAACGCCCAAGGGTCCTCGCCTCATTCTCAGTCGCGGCGATCCGCTGTTCGTGAAAGCGTTGTTCAAGCTCGAAGTGCCCGAGATCCAGCAGAACATCGTCGAGATTCGCGCCGCTGCCCGCGAGGTGGGCAGCCGCACCAAGATCGCCGTGTTCTCGCGCGACGACTCGATCGATCCGGTGGGCGCGTGCGTCGGCCTCAAGGGCTCGCGGGTGCAGGCCGTGGTCAATGAGTTGAACGGCGAGCGCATCGACATCGTCCCGTGGTCGCCCGATCCCGAGCGGTTCGCCAAGCTCGCGCTCGCGCCGGCCAAGGTGGCACGCGTGTTCAGCGACCCGGCCACCAAGACGATCCAAGCGGTGGTCGACGAGGATCAGCTGTCGCTCGCGATCGGCAGGAACGGTCAGAACGTGCGGTTGGCGTCGGAGCTCACGGGTTGGAAGATCGACCTGTACTCCAGCCGTGAGTGGATGGAGCGCGGCGGGGAATCACAGATCTTTGCGCCGCTGCCCGAAGAGACCGAGGAAGTGGCCGACGTCAAGCTGTCCGACATCGGCGGCATGCCCCCGGCCACAGTCGCGGTGCTCGAAGACGCCGGCTACAAGACGCTCAACGACATCATCGATCTCGAACGCGATGACTTCCTCAAGCTTCCGGGCATCGCGCCGGAGGAAGCGGATCGGATCATGTCGATGATCGACGAGTTGACGACGGAAGATTCGAGCAGCGACGACGAGGGACGAAGCGGCGGAGAAGGGAATACGGCGGCGTAAATGAATTCCGTGGTGCGGCAGCGGCTACTCCGGTTGCTTGGGTTGGGTATGCGGAGCCGCGGCGCCGTCGTCGGAGTCCATCAGGTACGGGAAGCGGCGAAGCGGAACAAGGTCCTCTTCGCCGTCGTTGCGACCGACGCCTCGGCGAACAGTTTGGATAAGGTCGTGCCGCTGCTCAATGCTCGGCGCGTTAGGTTTATAGAGGTGCCGTCCGCGTCCGAGTTGGGGGCGGCGGTGGGCCGTGAACAAACGGCCGTCGTTGGAATCGTCGACCGGCAACTAGCTGCCGGCGTTCGAGAATTGGTGTCGTCGGCCCAAACAGGGCACGTGGAGGATGTTTGAGTAAGCTTTCAGTCAGTGAGTTGGCCAACGAATTCGCAGTGTCCGCCGAAGACGTCGTCACGCTTCTTCGGCAAATGGACATTCCCATTCGCAGCCATATGAGCATGCTCACCGACGACCAAGTGGCTCGCATCCGTGCCCGATGGGAGCGCGAAAAGCGCGCGCGCGCCGAGAAGCAGGCTGCACCCGTTCCGACGGCGCGCCGGCGGCGAACCACCGCGGCGCCTGAGCCCGTTCCCGTCGTCCCGGAGCCGGAAGTCACGGTCGGCGGTGAACCTGTTCGCCGTCGCCGCAAAGCCGCGGACGTCCAGGCCGCAGCCGACGAACAAGCCGCGGTCGCTGCCGCCGCAGCTGAAGCCGCTGCCGAAGCCGCCGCGTTCCGCGAAGCCGCGGCCGCCGAAGCTGCGCGGATCGAAGCGCTCCGAATCGAAGCATTCCGCGCCGAAGAAGCAGCGGCCGCTCAGGCCGAGGCGGCCGCGGCTGCGGCAGCAGAGCGTGCGGAAGCGCGCGGCGAGACCGACGTGTCGCGCCCCGCAGTCTCCGAACCGCCCGCTCGTCCGCAACCGGTGACTCACTCGCACGCCGGAACGCCGGAACGCCAGCGGCCGCGTCCAGTCACGCCCGGCGCTCCACGTCCCCGGCCCGTTGCCAGCAGCGGCGGTTTTCCGCCGCGTCCGATCGCGTCCGCCGCACCAGGCGGTGGTCCAAACACCGCGGCTCGCCGCGACGATCGTCGTCCGAGCAGCGGTCAGGGCGGCCAAGGCGGCCAGGGTGGTAGTGGCGGTGGTGGCGGCGGTGGCGGGGGCGGAAACAACCAGGGCGGCGGAGCCGCCGGTGCTGCGGCCGAGCGCGGCGGTCGTCGCAAAAAGGGCAAGCGGGGTGCAGTCGATCAGGAAGCGGTGGATGCGAACATTTCCAAGACGATGGCCACGCTGCGTGGCGCACCGTCGCGCCGCAGCTCCAGCGACCTCCGCCGCGGCACACGCGAAGAGCTCGAAGCGTCGCGCTTGGCTGAGGCCGAGCGTGAGCGCAAAACGGTGCGCGTCAATGAATTCATCACGGTCAGCGAGCTCGCGCAAATTCTGAAGACGCCGGCGACCGAGATCGTCGCGTTCGCGTTCAAGAATTTGGGCTTGATGGTCACGATCAATCAGCGACTCGACTTCGACCAGATTGAATTGATCTCGGGCGAGTTCGGCTTCCAGGCCGTTCGCGAAGACGCATACCAGGCCGAAGAGACAGGCGTCTCCGTCGAAGCCGATTTGCCTGAAGATCGTGAGTGGCGTCCGCCCATCGTGACCATCATGGGTCACGTCGACCATGGTAAGACGTCGCTGCTCGACTACATCCGCAAAGCGAATGTCGTCGCCGGCGAAGCGGGCGGTATCACGCAGCACATCGGCGCGTACCACGTGTCGCTGCCGAATGGAAAGAACATCACGTTCCTCGACACGCCGGGCCACGAAGCCTTCACGGCCATGCGCGCGCGCGGTGCGCAGGTGACGGACATCGTCGTGCTCGTGGTGGCGGCGGACGACTCGGTCATGCCGCAAACGATCGAGGCGATTTCGCACGCCAAGAACGCCGGCGTTCCGCTCATCATCGCGATCAACAAGATCGATTTGCCGCAGGCGAATGCGAGCAAGGTGAAGCAGGAGCTTCTCCAGCACGGCGTCGTCCTCGAAGAGTTCGGCGGCAACGTGCTGTCCACCGAGATCTCGGCGAAAAAGGGTACAAACGTCGAGAGGCTGCTCGATCAGATTCTCCTCCAGGCCGAAATTCTCGACCTCAAGGCGAATCCGAATCGTCGCGCGGCCGGAACCGTCATTGAAGCGCAGCTCGACGCGGGCAAGGGTGCGGTCGCGACCGTGCTCGTCCAGAGCGGCACGCTCAAGGTCGGCGACGACTTCATCTGCGGCATGTACTCCGGGCGCGTGCGCGCGCTTCTCGACGAACGCGGCAAGCACGTCAAGTCGGCGCTCCCCGCCATCCCGGTGCAGATTCTCGGCTTCCAGGGTGTGCCGATGGCCGGCGATCAACTGATCGTGGTCGAGGACGCGGCGGCCGCGCGCGACGTCGCGCAGCGGCGTGAACGCCTCGATCGTGAAGCGAGAAGTCGTCGTGGAACGCGCGGTGGCGTCACGTTGGAAGACTTCATGGCGCAGGCTGCGGCCGGCGTGGCGCATACGCTCAACATCGTCATCAAGGCGGATCAGGGCGGTCCGGCGGAAGCGCTCGCCGACGCGCTCATTGGCCTGTCGACACCCGAAGTCCGCGTCGAGGTCATTCACCGCGGCGTGGGCGCGATCACCGAGAGCGACATTCTGCTCGCACGCACCGCCGGTGCCGTTATCATCGGCTTCCACGTGCGTCCGGACAACAATGCCCGCACGGCGGCCGAGCGTGAAGGCGTCGAGATCAAGCTGTATCGCATCATCTATGAAGCGGTGGCCGACGTCCGCGCGGCCATGGAAGGCATGCTTCGCCCCGAAGAGCGCGAGGTCGTGCTCGGCGAGGCCGAGGTGCGCGAGGTGTTCAAGATCTCTCGCATCGGGACGATCGCCGGCTGCTCGGTTCGCAGCGGCGTGATCAATCGGCAGGGCAGGGTGCGGGTGGTGCGCGACGGCGTCGAAGTGTTCGACGGTACGCTCTCATCGCTCAAGCGCTTCAAGGACGATGTGCGCGAAGTACGTGAAGGGTTCGAGTGCGGCATTGGAGTCGAGAACTTCAACGACATCAAGGTCGGCGACGTGATCGAGTGCTATCGCACCGAATCGGTCGCGCGCACGCTCGAGTCTACCGCGACCACCTGAGGCGGCGATGGCTACCGAACATCGCCGCTCCGAACGCGTGGCCGAGGCCATTCGCGAAGAGATCGCCACCTTCCTCGGCTCCGAGGTGAAGGATCCTCGCGTCGTGGGGCTCGTGACCGTGACCGGCGTGGACGTCACGCGCGATCTGCGGCACGCCAAAGTGTTTGTCAGTGTGATGGGCACCGACGTGGAACGCGCCGCAACGTTCGACGGACTGGCGAGCGTGGCAAGTCACCTTCGGTCGCACGTCGGACGCGCGCTACGCTTGCGCCTCGCGCCGGAGATCACGTTCAAGGCCGATGAGAGCATCGCGCGCGCGTCACGCATCGAGAGTCTTCTTGCGCAGATCAAGGACGGCCCGACTCCGGCCAAGGGAGACGGCGACGTCTGACGCGGTGGGCCGGGAAGGTCTGTTGCTGGTCGACAAGCCGCCGGGCCTCACCTCGCACGACGTCGTCGCCATCGTTCGGCGTGCGTCGCAATCGCGACGTGTGGGTCACACCGGAACGCTCGATCCGTTCGCGACCGGACTGCTCGTTGTCCTTGTGGGTCGCGGAACGCGTCTCATCCCGTACATCGACGGCGAGCCAAAGGTCTACGAGGCAGTCATTCGATTCGGGTCGGAGACGGACACCGACGATGCGACCGGCCAGACAACGCTGGAGTCCAGCGCGCCGACCTCGGCTGCGATTGACGACGCCATTGTCCGCCTCACGGGCGATCTCATGCAAGTGCCCCCGAGCTATTCCGCGAAACAGATCGACGGGCAGCGCGCGTACGACGCGGCTCGCCGGGGCTCGGCGCTGCAACTCGAGCCCGTTCGCGTTACCGTGCACGCATGGACGATCGTCGAGCGGCAGGAATTTGAGCTGACGGTGCGCGTCACATGCGGCGGTGGCACCTACATCCGCGCTCTCGCGCGCGATCTTGGCCGGCTCACCGGGAGTGCCGCTCACCTGTCGGCCCTCCGCCGGACGCAAAACGGCGCGTTCCGTGTCGAAGACGCGTGCACACTCGACGACATCCGCGCCGGCGAGTTACCGCTCCGGTCGCTCCGGTCGGCGATTCCGTCGCTGCCGGCGCAGCGGCTCGACGCCGGTGAGCGTGGTCGCGTCGTCCATGGCAATAGCATCCCGGCGCGAGTCGACGCGCCGCGCATCGCGCTCGTCGACGATGAGGAAATGCTCATCGCTGTCGCCGAACGCTCCGGCGCCGAGCTCCGGCCAACCCTGGTGTTGAGCGATGTCTGATCGCGCCGTGTTTCCGCAGTGGGCGGACGGGTCGATCGTCACCGTTGGAATGTTCGACGGCGTTCACTTGGGCCATCGCGATATCCTGCGCCGCGTGCGCGACCGCGCCGCGGAGGTCGGGCTTCCCGGCATCCTCGTCACCTTTCGACCGCATCCGTTGGCGATCGTGAACCCGGCAGCGGCGCCAATGCTTCTCAGCCCGGACGCCGAGCAGTTGGACGCCATCGTGGACAGTGGGCCGCTGCATGTGGTCGTGCTGCCGTTCACCCCCGACTTGGCGAAGTACTCGGCGGAGGCGTTCGTGACCCACCTGCTGCTCGACCGGTACCGCATGCGCGAGCTGATCATCGGGTACGACCATGGGCTTGGGCGCGGCCGTCAGGGCGACGCCTCGGTGCTCACTGAGATCGGTGCGCGGCGGGGCTTCAGGGTTGAAGTTGTTCCGCCTACGCTGGACTCCATCGGAGCGCCCATCTCGTCGAGTGATATCCGGGCGTCGATCGCGCACGGCGACCTCGACCGCGCCCAGCGGTCGCTCGGGCGTCCGTACTCGTTTCGCGGGATCGTGGTGCCCGGCGAGCAGCGCGGGCGCGCGCTTGGCTATCCCACGCTCAACATCGAGCTGGGGTCGGCCCGCAAACTTCTCCCGCCGGGCGGGGTATACGCCGTCCGGGCACGAAGCCCGCGCGGCACGTTCGGCGGGATGATGAACCTCGGCCCCCGCCCCACATTCGGCGAATTCGACCCAACGCTGGAAGTGCATCTGTTCGACGCCAGCGGAGACTGGTATGGTGATTCCGTGTCGATTGAGCTGATTCGGCGCCTGCGCGACACCACGCGGTTCGAGGGTGTGGACGCGCTGGTGGCGCAGCTCGGACGCGACGCCGCCGATGCGCGCCTCGCGTTGACCCAAGCATAAGAGCCAGTTAACGTTATGGGTTCCTTGAAAGTCCCCTCCCTCCATCCCGCAGTCGTATGCCGCTGAAGTATCGCGTACTGACCATCATCGGCCTCTGCCTGGTGTCGGTCTTCTTCCTGTTCCCGCGCGACGTGACGCAACGCGTGCGGGGCACCGACGGCCTGCTCCGCGACGAACGCACGCGGCACATTCCGCTGCGCCAGGGCCTGGACCTCAAGGGCGGCACCTACCTCGCGCTCGAGGTCGACGACTCCAAGCAGGCCATCGCGAAAGACCAGAAAGGCGAGGCGATCGATCGCGCGCTGAAAACCGTGCGATCGCGCATCGAGGGCTTCGGCGTGTCCGAGTCCGTCGTCCAAAAACAGGGCAGCGATCGCATCGTCGTACAGATCCCCGGCATCTCGGATCCCGACCGCGCCCGGAAGCTCGTTGAGGCGCAAGCGTTCCTCGAATTCAAGATTACTGATAAGACGCAGGCGCTCGAGCGCGCGCTGCCGCGGCTCGACCAGGCCGTCAAAGCGCGAGGACTCGCCGCCAAGGGCGACACGACTGCAAAGGCGCCGACAGCCGCCAACAAGGGACTGCAGGGGCTGCTGTCGAGCACCGACACCAGCAAGAAAAACGATTCGACGAAGAAGCTGGCGGCCGGCGCCAAGAAAGACTCGGCCAATGCTGATTCTCTCAAGATCCAACCAGGCGGTGCGTTCTCCAGCCTGCTGGAGCAGGGCCAGATGCCGGGTGAGTTCTACGTCGAACTGTCCAAGGTCCCCACGCTCGAGGCGTACCGCGCCGATTCCGTCGTTGCCGGGGCGATGCCGCCGGGCAAAGATCTCCTTCCGGGAACGGACTCGACGTTGCTCCAGGGCAAGTGGTATCGCGCCTATTACTCGGTCGACGCCAAGCCAATCATCACCGGCGACTACCTCACGGGCGCCAAGCCGAACACCGGTCCTGAAGGCACGATCGTCGAGTTCCAATTGACCAACGAGGGCGGTCGCCGGTTCCGGAACGAGACTGGAAAGCACATCCAGGACTACATGGCGATCATCCTCGACAAGCGCGTCATGGGCCGGCCGCCGGTGATTCAAAGCGCAATCGGAACGCGCGGACAGATCACGATGGGCGGCAAGGATCTCGCCGCGGCTCAAGACCTTGCACTCGTCCTTCGCGCCGGCGCGCTCCCCGTTCCGCTGCGCGTTGCCGAAGTGCACAGCATTGGGCCCACGCTTGGTCAGGA
Source organism: bacterium (assembly GCA_040002475.1). Taxonomy (GTDB): domain Bacteria; phylum Gemmatimonadota; class Gemmatimonadetes; order Gemmatimonadales; family Gemmatimonadaceae; genus JAQBQB01. The sequence goes on from JBDUEJ010000054.1 coordinate 25,497, forward strand.
CTCGATCAACAAGGGGCTGCGCGCAACGCTCATCGCGGTCTCGCTCGTCGTCGTGATCATGCTTGCGTACTACCGCTTCTCCGGCATCCTCGCGGTTGGCGGCCTTGCGCTGTACGTCCTCTACACGCTCGCCGCGCTCGCCGGCTTCGATGCCGTGCTCACGCTGCCGGGAATCGCGGGCTTCGTGCTTTCGATCGGTATGGCCGTCGACGCCAACGTGCTGATCTTCGAGCGCATTCGCGAGGAACTGGATCGCGGAAAAACGGTGCGTACGGCGATTGACGAAGGATTCCGCCATGCCATGCCCGCCATCGTCGACTCCAACGTCTCGACGATGCTGACCGCCGCCGTGCTCTATCAGTACGGCACCGGCCCGGTAAAGGGTTTTGCGGTTACACTGATGGCCGGTATCGTCGCTTCGCTCGTCACCTCGATCTTCGTTGTGCGGACCTTCTACCTCCTGTGGCTCAACCGCTCGCGCGGCGCCCAGACGCTGAGCATCTAAATGGCAATGCTGCGCATTCTCCACGGCACGAATTACGACTTCATCAAGCACTGGAAGACGGCCGCGATGGGCACGGTTGCCTTCATCGCGCTCGGTCTGGTGCTTCTTGGTGTGCATGCCTCGCGGAACAACGGAGCCGCGCTGAACTACAGCGTCGAGTTCAACGGTGGTACCGTCGTCCAAATTCATTTCGAGAAGGCACCAAGCCCCGACGACGTGCGCGGTGCGGTCGACCAAGCCGGGTTTGCGGGCTCGGAGGTGACAACGTTCGGCAAGGCGGACGAATTCGCCGTCAAGGTACCGGCCAAGCAGGGCGTCGTCGCGGCCATGAACGGTGACAGCGTCGGCGCGCGGATTCTGGGCGCCATGAAACAGCGCGTCCCGGGCACGGTCGCCACGGTTGTCCGAGCTGAATCTGTCGGCCCGCGAGTCGGCGCCGAGTTGAAGACCAAGGCAATTACCGCCATCCTCATCTCGTTCCTCGTCACGCTCATCTACCTTGCCTTCCGCTTCGAGTGGCGGTTCGGCGTGGCGGCCACCATCGCTACGGCGCACGATATTCTGACCACGCTCGCGTTCCTCGCGATGATGCGGCTCGAGATCTCGCTCACCGTCGTGGCCGCGATCCTCACGGTGATCGGCTATTCACTCAACGACACGATCATCATCTTCGATCGCGTGCGTGAGAACTTGAAAAAGCAGCGGAAGGAATCGCTCCGTGATGTGCTGAACCGATCGATCAACGAAACGTTGCCGCGCTCGGTGATGACGCACGCCACGGTGTTCGCCGCAACGCTCGCGCTGCTTTTCTTTGCCGGTGAAGTGATTCGTCCGTTCTCGTGGATCATGGCGTTCGGTGTGTTCACCGGAACGTTCAGCTCCATCTACGTGGCCGGCGCCATCCTCCTCTGGATTGAACACAAGTGGCCGCGCAAACCATCGAGCGAGAACAAGGGCACGGCCCGCGCGCTCGCCGAGGGACGCCGCCAGGAGCGGCCGGCTCCGGTCTCCACCCGCTGACCAAGCTCGCGAGACATTACACGAACCGCCGCCTCGCGCGGCGGTTCGGCGTTACATGACCCACTTCATCGACAGCCACGCACACCTCGCCGACCCGGCGTTCGACGTCGACCGCGACGCGGTGATCGAGCGCGCGCGAGTCGCCGGCGCGCGCGCAGTCGTCTGCATCGGCGAGTCCATCGCGGCGGCTGAACGCGCCAGCGCGATCGCCGCGGCCAACTCGGGTTTCGTCTTCTTCACCGCCGGCGTTCATCCGCACGACGCCGCCGACTTCGACCCCACCCGCGACCCGGACGCGATCACCGATCTGGTGCGTCGCGGCGCCCACGCGATCGGGGAGTGCGGTCTCGACTCGCACTACGACCACGCGCCGCGCGACCTGCAGCGCCGCGCGTTCGCCGCGCAACTCGCACTGGCCCAATCGCTCGACCGCGCTGTCATCGTCCATACGCGCGACGCCGAAGACGACACACTCGCGATGGTGACCGAGGCGGGATCCGCCGGAATCCGCGGCGTGCTGCACTGTTACACGGGCTCACATCGCCTCGCCGAGGCGGCCCTTGGCGTGGGCTGGTACGTTTCGTTCAGCGGCATCGTGACGTTCAAGAAGTGGGAGGACGACGCGCTCGTTCGCCTCGTGCCGAGCGATCGCCTACTCGTCGAGTCGGATGCGCCTTATCTGGCCCCGGTGCCGCAGCGAGGCAAACGAAACGAGCCGGCGTTGGTTAGTTTCACCGTCGCGCGTATCGCCGCGGTGCGCGGCGTGAGTGCCGAGGAGATCGGTCTGCAAACCGCGGCCAACGCGATTCGTCTGTTTGGTCTTCCCCTGACTACCCTGACTACCATGACTACGAGGAGCGATTCGTGAGCCTAAAGATCGTCCACACCGACCAGGCGCCCGCCGCCATCGGTCCGTACTCGCAGGGCATCGTGGCCAACGGGTTTCTGTTTACCGCCGGCCAAATCGCGATTGATCCGGCGACCGGTCAGGTCGTTGCCGGTACCGTCGGCGCGCAGACCGAACGGGTCATGGCCAATCTTGCCGCGGTGCTCGCGACCGTCGGCGCAACATGGAAGGACGTTGTGAAGACGACCATCTTTCTTCACGACATGAACGACTTTCCCGTCGTGAACGAGGTGTACGGCAAGGCGCTGGGCGAAGCGCGCCCGGCTCGCTCGACGGTCCAGGTGTCGGCGCTCCCGCGCGGTGTTCTCGTCGAGATCGAGGCCGTCGTCGCAATTCCGTAGTTTGAACGATCTGGCATCGCCTCGCGAATCAGCGCGAGGCGTGTCGCCGAGGTGCTGATGAGCAACGGTTCGAGTACAATGGTGGAGACGGATGAAGCTCCGCTTCGCCTCACGTCGTTCGCGCGATGCGCCGGGTGCGCGGCCAAACTCGGCGCCGCCGACCTGACGCGCGCGCTGAATGGACTTCCCGTTCATATGGATCCGCGCCTGATCGTTGGACGCGAGACGTTCGACGACGCCGGCGTCTTCGTTCTGACCGACGACATCGCGCTCGTGCAGACGGTCGATTTCTTCGCGCCCATCGTCGACGATCCGTACACGTTCGGACAGATCGCCGCGGCCAACGCGCTCTCCGACGTCTACGCGATGGGTGGAGAGCCGCTGACCGCGCTCAACATCGTCGGGTTTCCCGCCGGACAGCTTCCGCTCGAAGTGCTTACCGAGATTCTTCGCGGCGGGCAGGACAAGGTTCGAGAAGCCGGCGCGGTCGTCGTGGGTGGTCACAGCATCATCGACGAAGAGCTCAAGTACGGACTGTCCGTCACCGGACGAGTTCATCCGAAGCGCATTCTGAGCAACGCAAAAGCGGTCGTCGGCGATCGCCTCATCCTGACCAAGCCGCTCGGCACCGGCCTCCTTGCGACCGCGGCAAAACGCGGAACACTGGGAACCGAAGAGGCCACCGCGCTGTACGCATCAATGTGCAAACTCAACGCGGCCGCGAGTCGCGCGGCCGTCGCCATCGGCGCGCAATGCGCCACCGACGTCACCGGATTTGGACTTTTGGGTCATTCGTCGCACATCGCCGCGGCTAGCAACGTCACCGTCGTGATTCACGCTGACGACGTTCCGCTGTTGCCCGGCGCGCTCGCGGTGTGGGAGCAGGGAACGAGAACAGGCGGCGCCGAGCGCAACGCCGCGTATCTCGAGTCACGCGTCGACTGGGGTCATGCATCGGACGTGCGTCGCGCATTGCTCATTGATCCGCAAACGTCGGGTGGCCTGCTCGTCGCGGTCCCCGCCGCTCAGGTCGCCGAGTATCTTGCGGCCGTGCCCAACGGTGTTGAGATCGGTGAAGTGGTCGCTCGTCGATCGACCGGCCTCGTGCTTGCGTGACCGCTGGGGGTGGATGGAGCCTGGTGGCTCTCACGGTCTTCAAAACCGTTCGCGACCTGACTACGTCGGGTTGGGTGGGTTCGATTCCCATGCACTCCCGCCAACATGCGCCAACAAACGCAAACATGCGCCGGCGTGCGCGCCTCTCCATGAATTCATGCGACCCTCGAAACGCGCGCTGAACAACGCACTTATCGGACTCGTCACGCTCTCCGCCGCACTCGCCGGCCCGGCGACGGCGCGCGCGCAACGGGACACGACGGCGCGCGCGGTTCCCACCGCCGCACGAGCGTCGATCGATTCGTTCAAACCGCCCATCACACCGCGGCGTGCATTCGCCTATTCCTTCATGGCTCCCGGCACGGGGCAAAGCGTGTTGGGTCGCCATAAAGCCGCGGTGGCCTTTCTCCTCGTCGAAGCCGTTAGCCTCGGCATGATTCGCGAGTCGGGCGCGGACGTTCACGAAGCTCGGCGCGCGGCGCATGACTCGGTGATCGTGTCGTACGTCGACGCCGCGGGCAATCCAGGCGTGGTCAAGTCGGCGCCGCGCTTCGACGACGCGTACGTCCACACGCGTGCCGCGCACGTCGAGGACTGGATCGCGCTGCTGGTGGCGAACCACCTCTTCTCCGGCGCCGATGCCTTCGTGTCCGCACACTTGTGGGACGTTGGCCCGCGCCTCGGGCTCCGAATGCTCCCGCACGGAACGGCGGTCGTCGCATCGCTGAAATGGTGATGATGAATTCCGCGCCGGTTGGCGTTTTTGACTCAGGCATCGGCGGGCTCACCGTCGCGAAAGAGATCATTCGCCAGCTCCCTCACGAGAGCGTTGTCTACTTCGGCGACACCGCGCGCGTTCCGTACGGACCCAAGAGTCCCGACACGGTGCGCCGCTACAGCCGTGAGATCGCCGGATTCCTGCGCGACGAAGGTGTGAAGAGCATCGTCATCGCGTGCAACACCGCCACGGCGCACGCGCTGACCGCATTGCGTGAAGAGATGGCCATGCCGGTGGTCGGCGTCGTCGAGCCGGGCGCTCGCGCCGCCGTTGCCGCGACGCGCGGTGGCACGATCGGTGTCATCGGTACGGTCGGCACGATCAAGTCCGGCGCGTATGAACGGGCAATTCGCACGCTCGATCCGGACGTCGTCATCATCGCGAGAGCCTGTCCGCTGTTCGTTCCCCTGGTCGAGGAAGGCTGGACCGATCACGACGCGACGCGACTGGTCGCGCGCGAATATCTCGCGCCCATGCTCGAAGCGAACGTGGACACGCTCGTGCTTGGATGCACGCACTATCCGCTGCTCAAAGCGCTGCTCCGCGACGTGCTCGGGCCCGACGTGCGATTGATCGACAGCGCCGAGGAGACGGCCGCGGAGACGGTGCGAACGCTCACGGCCGCGCATCTGACGAACCGAAGCGACACCGATCCGAGCTATCGGTTCATTGCCTCGGACGATCCGCTGCAGTTTCTACAGCTGGGTCAGCGTTTTCTTGGCGGAACGATGGAAGGCGTTGAGATCCGCACTCTCGGCTGATCCGTCCCAGTGTCGGAGCGAAACGGCATCGTCGGTGATTCGCAGGAACGTCGGTGCGTTGAGCCACGACCCGGCGTTGCCGTAAATCGCACCGCTCGGCAGTTGCTCGAGGGTCGCAACGTGCGAATGACCAAACACGACCAGATCGATCTCGGGGTTGGCGTGTACGACCCGCGCCGCCGCGTCGCGAAGTCCGCGCCCGCCGTCCTTGGCTACATACGTGCGGCTCGCGTGCGAGCTGCTCGTCGCCAGCGGTGTCGCGACGTCGGGATGCAACCAACGAAACGATCGGATGGCCAATCGATTTCGAAGCAGATGTCGCACGGCGCGGTAGCGGCGATCCTCGATCGGGCGCAGACCGTCACCGTGCTCCAGATGCACGCGCCAACCGCCGGCGTCGTCGATCAGCGGACCGAACCGGTAGTCGACGCCCACGTCTTTGCGCAGCACATCACCACCCCAGCAATCGTGATTGCCGGCGACCATGCGCACCGGTACGCCTGCGTCGACAACGTCGGCGAGGGCGGCCAGCGCTCGAAACCCGCGGCGAGGAATGACCGTGCGCCACTCGAACCAGAACTCGAACAGATCGCCATTGATCACGAGCGATCCGGCGTTGGTCGCGACGTGCCGGAAGAACGAAACGACCGCCCGTTCGACATCGTCGGGCGCGTAGCCGAGATGCGCGTCGGACATGATGTAGCAGGGCGATGTGAGCACGCGCGAATTCTACCGTCGCACCGGTCGCTTTACAAACCAACCCACCCCAACGATCTTCGCCGCGTGATCAACAAAAAGCCTGATGCGGCACCGGCGCTGCTGCACCACGACGTCGAGTTTCGCGTCCGTTACGCCGAAACAGATCAGATGGGCGTCGTTTACCACGCGAATTATCTCGTCTGGTGCGAGGTGGGGCGCACCGACTTCATCCGCGCCCGTGGCATGAGCTACGCAGATATGGAACGCTCGGGCGTGGGACTCGCGGTGTCGGAGTTGTCTGCCCGCTTTCACTCGGCGGCGCGCTACGACGATATGATTCGAGTCAGGACCACTCTCGCTGAAGTGCGGTCGCGCGGTATCGTGTTCGACTACCTCGTCACGAACGCCGCGTCTGGCCAACGCCTCGTCACGGCTCGTACGGCGCTCGTGTCGATCGACGCTAACGGACGTCCGACCGCCATTCCGGCGACGGTTCGCGCCCTCTTCGACCGCCCATGATGCGACGCTCGTCGCGCCCTCGAATGCTCGTCGGACTCGCGCTGGCGGTCGTGGCCTGCGCCCCTCGCTTGACCCCACTCACCGGCACCCCTGTGCCCACGGAGCGCCTGCCGCGTGCGACTCTGGCAACGGGGCACCGCAAGATTGTCTTCAACTGGGACCTCGACGACCGCGAGATGTCCGGGCGGGGCGAAGGCGCTGCCCGGATCGCATCGCCCGACAGCGCTCGACTAGACTTCTATTTGGCGGGTGGATTCGGCGGCGCGGCAATCCTGCTCGGGGATACGCTGCAAGCTCCCGGAGGCACGATGGTGCGCAGGCTGATTCCACCGCCAGCGCTCCTCTGGGCCGCGTTGGGGCGTGTTGCGTTGCCGAATCTGCCCGATACCGTTATTCGGAGTGAGGGATCGCTGCTCCGGGCGGACATTGGCCGGCCCGTGGCGTGGCGACTCATCTTTCGAGGCGACACGCTGGTTCGCGCTGAACACGTCGACGGCGGACGGGTAGTGGAATGGGTCGAGCGCACCGACGGCTCGCACATTCGCTATCGTGATGAAAGTGGGCGCCGGTCCCTGCAGCTCACCGTGACTCGAACGGACGAGGTTCCGGAGTTTGATGCGTCGATTTGGCATTTTGATCGCTAGCCTTGCACTCAGCTCGCTGAGCGGATGTCTCTACGGCTTCGCCGGCGGGGGATTGCCGCCGAATATTCGCACCATGGCGATCGTCACGTTCGACAACCAAACGTCGTCGCCCGACATTCCCAAAGAGCTCTACGATACGATGCGCAAGGAACTGCAGCGTCGTTTGGGCGTGCGCGATGCGCCGCAGGATCGGGCCGACGCCCTGGTGCACGGCGTCATTCAGGCGTACGATGCCGACGTGCCCGTGGCGTTCAGCGCCAATCCGCAGCAGGCCGTGAGCGCACGCCGCCGCCTGCAGCTGACCATCGAAATAGAGATCCTCGACCAGTCGAACGGGCACGTGCTCTACACGAACAAGGCGCTCAGAGAAGAAGCCGACTACGCTGAACGCGCGGAACAGGAAGGCAGAGCGCAGGCGATCACGAAGATCGTTCAGAAAATCGTCGAAGGAGTGCAAAGCAATTGGTAACCCCACGCCGCGGTATGAGCTCGATGGGATGCCTGTTCTCGCTGCTCATCTTGATCGCGGCGGTGTACGTGGGCATTGCCTTCGGCAAGCCATACTGGAGGTACTACCAGTTCCAAGATGATGTGAAACAGCAGATCCGTTTCGCCGCGCATACCACCAACGATCAGATCTTGCTGCAATTGCGCGCCGTCGCCGACTCGCTCGAGCTTCCTGACGCCGCGAAGGCGATCGTGATCAAGCGCAGCGACAAAGCCATCTCCATCGACGTCGAGTACGACGAGCGGGTGGTGCTGCCAAAGTATTCGCGTGATCTGCACTTCCATCCGCACGCCGAGAGCCCGCTTTGAGCGTGCTCGGCCACCCGCTCGACAAGATCATGGATTGGAATCGCGCGCTGGCTTGGCGAGAGACGTACGCTCGGCAGATGCGGCTCGTGTTCACGAACGGCGTGTTCGACCTGTTGCACCCGGGACACATCGACGCGCTGTTGGGCGCCAGAAAATGCGGTGATGCGCTCGTCGTCGGTGTGAACAGCGACGCCTCTGTTGGCCGTCTCAAGGGCCCCGATCGTCCCGTGCGAAGCGCGCCCGAACGCTGTTACGTACTTGCCGCGCTGGAGATGGTCGACGCCGTCGTCGTCTTCGAGCAGGACACGCCGTTCGAATTGATCCTGGCGCTGCGGCCTGACGTCTTGGTCAAAGGCGGCGACTATACCGAGGCGTCGATCGTCGGCGCTCTCGAAGTCAAATCCTGGGGCGGCGACGTGAGAGTCGTGCCGCTGACTCCCGGACATTCCACCACTTCCACGATCGAGCGACTGCGTGGCCACTGAATCTGTATCCCCCCGAACGAAGCGTCGTGACGACGAGATGCGCCCGGTCACTGTCGAGCGCGGCGTCGCCGCGTATGCCGAAGGGTCGTGTCTCATTTCCTTTGGCGACACGCGGGTGTTGTGCACCGCATCGGTTGAAGAGGGCGTGCCGGGCTGGCGTCGCGGCAAGGGTGAAGGGTGGTTGACCGCGGAGTACGCGATGCTTCCTCGCGCGACTCGCACCCGCACGTCGCGCGAACGCTCCCAACTCGGCGGACGGACGCAGGAGATTCAGCGCCTGATCGGCCGGAGCATTCGCGCCATGCTGGATGATTTCAAGTTCGGCGAGTACACGATCAAGCTGGATTGCGATGTGCTGCTCGCCGATGGCGGGACGCGAACGGCGTCGATCACGGGAGCGTGTGTGGCGGCGGTCGATGCATTCGACTGGCTGGTGTCCACCGGCCGAATTGCCGCGACGCCCGTGAAACGCCGCGTGATGGCGGTGAGCGTTGGGGTCGTGGACGGGAGCCCGCGGCTTGACCTCGACTATGAGGAGGACGTGCGCGCCGCCGTGGACATGAACGTCGTGATGAGCACTGAAAATCGCTTCGTCGAAGTGCAGGGCACAGGAGAGCACGGCACGTTCGATCGCGCCGAGCTGAATCGGTTGCTGGATTTTGCGGTCAAGGGCATCGGCGAGCTCGACACCGCCCAGCGCCAGGCCCTCGGCAAGAATAGTTAGATTACGCTCATTCAATTCCTGGAATGTTGAATCGGTGACACGCCTGCTCGTCGCGACGCGCAGTGGCGGGAAGTTGCGTGAGCTCACGCCGTTGTTCGCCGCGAGAGGTATCGAGGCGATCGATCTGACGGCGGCGGGAGTTCGCGAGTCGCCGGACGAGGAGGCGTTGGAAACGGCCGACAGCTTCGAGGAGAATGCATTGGCCAAGGCTCGGTATTTCCACGCGATGAGTGGGATTCCGACCGTGGCTGACGATTCCGGCCTGGCGGTCGATGTGCTCGGTGGCCGCCCCGGCGTGTTGAGCAAACGCTGGAGTGGCCGCATTGATCTCGCCGGCCAGGCGCTCGACGACGAGAACAACCGGTTGTTGCTGGCGACGCTTGAACAGCACGAGCGATCCGCGAGTCGTCGGGCTCGTTATGTGTGTGCGGCCGCCTACGTGGATCCGCGGCGCGAGCTCGTGTGTCGCGGAGAAGTCGAAGGTCGGATCGTTGACGCGGCGCGTGGCGCTGGCGGATTCGGCTACGATCCCTATTTCTTCTCGGACGAGTTGGGGCGAACCTTTGGCGAGGTGAGTCGAGAGGAGAAGGAGCGGGTGAGTCATCGTGCGCGGGCCTTTCGTGCACTGCTTTCCGAGCTTGGCGTACTCGACTCTGGCGGTTGATTCTGCTTCGAGGCGTGGATACATTCGAAGGCTCACGGGGCGTAGCGTAGCCTGGTATCGCGCCTGCTTTGGGA
>JBDUEJ010000055.1:0-34715 GCA_040002475.1 bacterium
GCATGATAATATAGCCTGAAGCTGGCCTAAGAGACAAGCCGACAATGATTTGGGTAGTGGCTCAACTGAGCCACTACCATGATTTGGGAAGTCGTCAGCCATCGCCATCGCGATCGGGTGGCAACAGCGACGCAATGGCCGCCGCTTGGTGTTCGAGGCGCGCGATGAGCTCGTTCAGTCGAGCGACCCTGTCCAAGTCCGAATCGGCGCTCGCAAAGCTCCCAAGTGCGCTGACCGCTCGCTCGAGATCGCTCAACCATTCGCGTGTGATCTTTCGGTCGTCCGTATCGGGAAGATCGTCGTTGAGCAGCGCGATCGCCGCCGCATAGTGAACGGCGTCGCGCTCCCGCTGATTGCTGCCGTCCACCCTCAGGTCGGGGACGCCGAGCTCGGAATCGTTTCCGCCCTCGAGAGTGATCATCGCGGCAATTCGGCTCTTCCACTGGCGAGCCCGTGGCCACAGCGCCGGTGGCAGCGCCGGCTCGATCCTGTCACTCATGCAACTCTCCCTTGTCTTTTGACGCATTCTCGTGACGCACTCACGAGACGCACTCACTATGTATTCTGCTGAGCCCGTCTCGGCAATGACGGCGCAGTCATTTGGCCCGAGATTGTCTGGTCGGTGACCGAGCTCCTGTCTCTCAACGATGTATTTCGCCGAACACGGACTGGTGCGCGATGCCGGCCGCCGATTGCCAGCACCGGTTGACGGCGTGTAATTGCATCCGTCGTAACGGCTTGGCGGTTTGACATGGGTCCGGGCACGAACTAACTTCGCGCCCAGCGCGTGGAGCGATTCACGCGGAGCTTCCGGGGGTCGTCGATCGTTCGCTGACCCCGCCGCTCGCGACGTGCGGACACGCCCACCCATATACGCCCCACGCGATTGACCACTACGGCAGATTTCTTGGCGACCGTTCCCCTCTTCGGCGGCCTCGACCGAATTGAGCTCCAGCGATTTGGGGAACTCACGCGAGAAAAGTTCTACCCGCGCGGAAGCGTCATCCTCTTCGAAAATGATCCGGGCGATTCACTGTTCGTGGTTCGCCAAGGGCGCGTCAAAGTCGTCCTGATCGGCGAAGACGGACGCGAAGTCATCCTCGGCGTGCTCGGCGTGAGCGAGCACTTCGGCGAGCTCTCGCTGATCGACGACCGGCCGCGATCGGCGCACGTCATCGCGATGGAGGACTCGAGTCTGCTGGTGCTCCGCCGCGAGGATTTTCGCCGCCGTGTCGAGTCGTCGCCGGCCGTCGCGTGGGGATTGCTCACGGAGCTGTCGCGCCGTTTGCGCCGCGCCGACGAAAAGATTGGCGGGCTCGTGCTCCTCGATGTGCCGGGCCGCATCGCACGCCTGCTCCTCGACCTCGCTGAAGAAGCCGGCGGAAATACGATCGAGAAGGCGTTGACGCATCAAACCATCGCGCAGATGATCGGCGCCAGCCGCGAGACGGTGTCGCGCGCGATGAAGGATTTTCAGGACGCGAATTGGGTGACGGTGGAACGGCGCCGCATTACGCTGTCCGATCGGACTGCCCTCGAGCAACGCGCGCAAGCGCGACTATAGCGGTGTGCTGACGTCGGTGCGCCTGTGATGATGGTGATGATGGTCACCGAGCCCCGGTGACTCCCTTCCTAGCCGGTTACGGCGTGGTTTCGCCACTATTGCCGCCAAGCACTGAGGTGTGCGGGTCATGACATTGCGATTGCGGTTCTGGGGAACGCGTGGATCGGTCCCCAGCCCTGGGCCACATACGGTGCGATACGGCGGCAATACGCCGTGCGTGGAGGTGCGAACAGACACGGGGTGGCTCGTCATTCTCGATGCGGGAACCGGAATTCGCGAGCTCGGCCGCTCGCTGGTGTCGGGATCGAATGGCACGGCCATCGCCGCGGATATTTTTCTTACCCACGCGCATTGGGATCACATTCAGGGCATCCCCTTTTTTGCCCCGATCTTTCTTCCCGGGAACCACTTCACGATCTGGGGGTCGAAAACTCTCGAGACGAGCATCGATCGCGTGATTCGCGACCAGATGTCACCGGTCGTGTTTCCGGTCACCTTCGAGCAACTCGACGCGACCATCGATTTTTGTGAGATCGCCGAGGAGCGGCGCAACGGGAGCGGATACGACGTGACCGCCTTCGCCGTGCAGCACCCCGGCGGCGCCCTGGGCTATCGGTTCTCGAGTGGGAATCCTGGCGACCGCTCGTTCGTCTATATCTCGGACAACGAGCTGGGAACCAACCCGGCGTATACGGGCCGACCGACCTGGAAAGACGAAATCGTGAGGTTCGTGCGCGGAGCAAACCTGCTCGTTCACGATGCGACGTACACGACGGACGAATACGAAACGCACCGCGGCTGGGGACACTCGACGTACGAGGACGCGGTGACGCTGGCGCTCGACGCCGGGGTGGAGGAGTTGGTGTTGTTCCACCACCGGCCCGAGCGGACGGACGATGAGATGGACGAGTGCGTGGCCGGATGCCGCGCGCTCGCGGAGCAACGCGGCGGCACGCTGAAGATCACCGCGGCGGCTGAGGGCATGACCGTAAGCGTTTAGTGTTTTCTCAAGCGTCTCATGGAGGAGACCAATGTCGCGTTCGCTGTCGTACGCCACTCGTAGGTTCGCCACGTTCGCCGCGGTTGCCCTGGCTCTGCCGGCGGTCGCCAGGGCGCAAGCCGACACTCGGCCCGTCGTTGTCGTGTTCTCCTTCAACAACAACGCGATCGGAAAGGATCACGCCGACTATGACGGCATGAGCAAAGGCGTTCAGGATCTGCTCATTACCGATCTCGCAGGAAACACCAAGGTTCGTCTCATCGACCGCGCCAAGCTGCAGGACCTGCTCGCCGAACAGAACCTGTCGAAGACGAGCGTCGTGGATCAGGCCACGGCCATCCGCGTCGGTCACATGCTCGGCGCGCAGTACGCCATTACCGGCGGATTCATCACCGACGGCAAGAGCAAGACGCGTCTCGACTCGCACGTGATCGACATGGAGACGTCGCAGATCAGCAATCCGCAAACGGTCACCGGCGCGGCTGACGACGTGCTCGGCCTGATCGCACAGCTGTCGTCGAAGGTGAGCGGCAGCCTGAACCTCACGGCAAAGCCCGGCGCGCCCCGCAAGGCCGGCGAGACGGGTGACGCGGGCAAAACCGCACCCGCTCAAACCGGGACTCCCGCCCCGTCGCCCGCCGCAAAGGCCGCGACGGAGACCTACGCCAAGCCCGTGTCCGAAAAATCCATGAAGGTCAAGCTCGACGTGCCGACGATGAAGCTCTACTCGAGCGCGCTCGACGCAATGGACGCCAGGGACAACCCAAAGGCCATCGGACTCTTGAAACAGGTCGTGGCGAAATTCCCGGATTTCGAGCCGGCCACGAACAACCTTCGCAAGCTTTCTCCCACCAAGGCGAGCGACTGACCGACCCCTCGTGATTATTGACCCGCCGTCTCTCATCACGAGAGGCGGCGGGTTTTTTTCGACGGAGATTCGACATCCACACATCCAACACCGAGTGAAGCCTCTCCTCATTGCCGCCGTGGGCAGAACCCTCTCGTCGGCACCATTTGGCCGCCGCGGCGACGACGTGGAGTTGAGACACGTCCCCGTTCTGCCAACGGCGTCGGCGCTCGATCCCGCGCGCCCCACCGTCATCGTGCTCGATCGCGCGCTGTTGAGCACCGCCGGCGGCGACGTCGATGGCATCCGCGAGCTGGCGAAATACGCGGCGATTGTGGGATTGGGAAATACCGGCGAGGACGAACCGCCCGCCGAATATCCGGCCGACGTGCTGACCGGCTATCTCCCCGCGGACGCCGCCGTTGGGTCGATCATCGCGATGCTCCGCGGCGCCTTCCGGCACGCGGCGTCGATCGTCGCCGAGCGGCGCGCTGTCGCCGACCAGGACGATCGGCACCGTGAGCTGCGCGAGCTCACCAGCGTGGGCGTCGCCCTCTCGACCGAACGCGATCTCCTGACGCTGCTGGAAATGATTCTCAGCCACGCGCGCCGAATCACGACCAGCGACGCGGGATCACTGTATCTGTGCGACCGCGCCGAGGACGGGACGTCCATCAACGCACTGCGGTTCAAGTTGTCTCAGAATCACACGCTGCCGGCGCTGCCGTTCAACGAATACACGGTTCCCATCGACCATTCGAGCTTGGCCGGGTATGCTGCCGCGACCGGCGAGCCACTCGTGATCGCCGACGTGTATCTCTTGCCCGACGACGTCACGTACAAGCAGAACCGGAGCTTTGACGAGAAGTTCGGCTATCGCACCAAGTCGATGCTCGTCATCCCCATGAAAACGCACCGCGACGAAATCGTGGGCGTGTTGCAGTTGATCAACCGCAAGCGCAACCCCGACGCGCGCCTATCGTCACCGGACATCGTCGACCGCGACGTCTTGTCATACGATCGGCGATCGGTGGAGTTGGTGACCGCGCTGGCGTCGCAGGCCGCGGTCGCGATCGAAAACAGTCGGCTGTATGAAGACATCGAGCGCTTGTTCGAGGGTTTCGTCACCGCGGCGGTCACGGCGATCGAGTCGCGTGATCCGACAACATCCGGACACTCAGACCGTGTGGCGACACTCACCGTGGGACTCGCGGAAGCAGTCGACCGTGGCGGCGAGGGGCCGTACCGCGACGTGCGATTCAACCGCGAACAGTTGCGAGAGCTTCGATATGCCGGACTGCTGCACGACTTTGGCAAAGTCGGCGTGCGCGAACAGGTATTGATCAAGGAAAAAAAGCTGTACCCGGCGCATCTCGAGCTCATTCGCAATCGATTCGCCTACCTCATGCAGAGCGCCGATCTCACGTTCGAGCGCGAGCGCGCCGATCTGCTGCTGGCCGGCGGTCGCGAGGCGTACGACGAGGCGGTGGAGCGGCTTCAGTCGGCACGGCAGGTGTCGCGCGGCGAGCTTCGCCGCTACCTCGACGCGATCGTCGCCGCCAACGAGCCGACCGTCTTGCCCGGAGGCAGCTTCGACGCGTTGACCGAAATCCGCGACCGGACGTTCGTGGATTTCGAGGGAGTGGAGCAACCGCTGCTCGCCGACCACGAGTTGCAGTTTCTCATGATCCGGAAGGGCAATCTCGACGACGCCGAGCGGCGTGAGATCGAGTCGCACGTGACCCACACCTATCGGTTTCTGGAGCGCATTCCGTGGACGCGAGAGCTCAGAGGCATTCCCGAGATCGCCTACGGCCACCACGAGAGGCTCAACGGCCAGGGCTATCCGCGGGCGGTCGGCGCCGCGGCGATTCCGGTGCAGACGCGCATCATGACCATTTCGGATATCTTCGATGCGTTGACCGCGACGGACCGTCCCTACAAACGCGCCGTTCCCTGGGAGCACGCAATCGACATCTTGCAGATGGAAGCCAAGGAAGGCATGATCGATGAGCATTTACTCAAGAGCTTCATCGACGCGCAGATCTTCCGTTCCGTGCTCGACAAGCTCCCTTGACGGGAACGCCCATCGCGCCCATCGCGCCCATCGCGCCCATCGCGCCAATGCGCTTCGCCCCGCTCGGTGATCGCGCGGTCATGATCACGCTCGGGGATACCGTCAGCGAGTCGACGCACCGCCAGGTCCGTTCGGTCACGGCGCGACTCGCCGCGCATCCTCCGACCGGCCTGGTGGACGTCGTGCCGGCGTTCGCGAGTGTTGCGGTGCATTATGACCCGGCGCTTGCCGGTCGCGACGCCGCGTCGTCGCCGTATCGCGACATGGTGACGGCCCTCCAGGAAGTGCTGGCCAATGTCGCCCACGACGCGCTGCCCGCGCCTCGCCTGGTGGACATTCCGGTCTGCTATGGCGGCGAGTTCGGACCTGATTTGTCGAGTGTGGCCGACCGCCACTCCATGGACCCCGACGACGTCGTGCGGATTCACACCGCCGGCGACTACCTCGTGTACATGGTGGGCTTCATGCCGGGCTTCGCCTATCTCGGCGGGCTGTCGGAGCGCATCGCGACACCGCGGCGCTCGTCGCCGCGCACGGCAGTTCCGGCGGGCACGGTCGGCATTGGCGGACAACAGACCGGCGTCTATCCGCTCGTGTCGCCCGGCGGCTGGAATCTCATTGGGCGCACTCCGTTCAAGATTTTCGACATCGCTCGACCCGAGCCCGGGTTGCTCGCCACGGGAGACCGCGTCCGTTTTCGCGCCATCTCGCTCGAGGAGTTCCACGAGAGGGTTGCCGCCTCGTGACGCTTCGAATCGTCACCGGCGGTCTGCAAACGACCGTGCAGGACCTCGGTCGCGCGGGTCACCAGAGCACGGGGGTTCCGGTGGGTGGCGCCATGGATCAGTTGGCGCTCCGCATCGGCAACATGCTCGTCGGCAACGAGGATGGAGCCGCGGCGCTCGAGGCGTCGCTCATCGGACCCGCCATCGCCTTCGACCAGGATGCGCTCATCGCCCTCACCGGAGCCGACCTCGATGCGTCGATCAACGGAACGCCAGTCGCGGCGTGGCACCCCATCTTCGTGACGCGCGGTGCGACGCTTCGCTTTGGGCAACCACGGATTGGCTGTCACGCGTACGTCGCTGTCGCCGGAGGCGTCGATGTACCGATCGTCTTCGGCAGCCGGAGCACCTATCTCCGCGCGCAGTTCGGCGGGTTCGAGGGACGGGCGCTTCGTTCGGGCGACCTGGTACAAGTTGGAGCCGCGTCGCCGCTCTCCGAGCGCATCGCCGGTTCACTTCGCGAATCCGACGCCGTTCCCGCCGTGGCGCGCTGGAGCCTCGGTGGCTCGCTCCGCCCGCGGTACGGCGACGATCCCACCGCGCGTCTCATTGCCGGCGCACATATTGGCAACCTCAGCGACGATGCGCGCGAGCGCTTCTTCGGCGCGACCTTTCGTGTGTCATCGAGCTCGGATCGAATGGGCTATCGACTGGACGGGGTCGAGCTCGCGCTCGCCGCGCCGGTGGAGCTGTTGTCGGAGGCAGTCGTCTTTGGCACCGTGCAGCTGCCGCCGGGCGGAGCGCCGATCGTCCTCATGGCCGATCGCCAAACCACGGGCGGCTATCCGCGCATCGGCGAAGTGATCAGCGTCGATCTCCCGCTCATCGCGCAGCTCAAGCCGGGCGACCGCCTTCGTTTCCGGCTGGTTTCGCTCGACGACGCGCAGGGGTTGTACCTTGAGCGGGAACAAGAGCTCGCGCAGGCGCGCTTTGCGATTGCCCTGCGTCCATTCTGAGAATCGTCATGACGGATCGAGTCGACCTGAACTGCGACATGGGAGAGAGTTTCGGCGCGTACACCATCGGCGCCGACGACGCGGTCTTTCCGCACATCACGTCGGCCAACGTCGCCTGCGGATTTCATGGCGGCGATCCGAGCGTGATGCGCACGACGATCGCCCGCGCACAGCAGGCCGGCGTCGCGGTGGGTGCGCATCCGAGTCTTCCCGACCTCATCGGGTTCGGCCGCCGCACCATGGACGTGAGCGCCCAAGAGGCCTACGACCTCGTTGTCTATCAGGTGGGGGCGCTCCTCGGATTCGCACGCGCTGCCGGTGTCGCACTACAGCACGTGAAGGCGCATGGCGCGCTGTACAACATGGCCGCGGCAACGCCCGATCTCGCCGCGGCCATCGCGCGCGGCGTTCGCGATGTCGATCGCGGGCTGGTGTTATTCGGATTGCCCGGAAGCCACCTGATCAGCGAAGGCATTCGTGCCGGATTGACCACGGCGTGCGAGGCGTTCGCCGATCGCAACTACATGAGCGACGGATCGCTCGTGTCCCGCAAACGCGCCGACGCGCATGTGCACGACGCCGACCAGGCGGTAGCGCGCGCGATTCGTATGGTTCGCGACGGCAAGGTCACGTCGATCGAGGGCGACGACATCGCGATCCGCGCCGACACGATCTGCATCCATGGCGACGGTCCGCACGCTGCGGAGTTCGCTCAGCGCCTTCGTAGCGCCTTCGAGGCGGCCGGCATCGCGGTCCGCGCCATGGGCCGCGCGTCGTAGCCGTGTAACGGGCGTAACGGGCGTAACGGGTGAAACGGTCGCAACGCTAGAAGCGGATTTCCTCTCTCATCGCGCTCCCCTATCGCCTTCATCGCCTGCCGCGATGATCGGACGAATCTTTCCGAAATAGTACGTCGCGCCCCCCCGGATTTGTGTCGACCGGAATCCGCTCAACAGGTCGCCACGCACGCTCCCGTCAAAGCCGAAGTACTTGAAGAGCTTGAACGACACGCCGCTCGTCACGTAGAGACCGGCCGAGATCGCGTCGAGCGAACGTTCGACGAACGTGCCTTTGATGAGATTTCCTTGCGCGTTGATCACGTGCGCGGCAATGCCGAAGCCCAGAAATGGCTTGAGCTCGCCGCTGTAGACAGGCGCGTAGCGTATCTCGCCGCCGATCGCCACGTCGTAGAGCGAAATAGGCGAGGCTTTGATGCGACTCTTCGCCGACGTATCGCTGAGGTTCGTGTTCAACGTGTCCACAAACGATTGGACAACGGCGTCGCGAAACCGCGACGTCCAATAGCTTCCGCCGAACACAACGTGCCACCCGCGCGCGATCTCACCGTAGTCAGCCTGGATGGCGTACAACGTCGTGGGCTCCAGCTGCGATGGACGGATGTGCCCAATCGATCCACCCAACGAGACGATCTGCAGCTTGTCGAGGTTGAGCCGCTCCATGAGCGAACCACTGCCCTGCGCCGCGAGCGGAGCGGCTCCGGCAACGATCAGCGACGCGCACGCAAGCACTCGGCGTGCGCGATTAGAACGCCGCACCGATCGTCGTGCCCGGATAGTACGTGCGAAGAATGGTGCGGTAGTCCTGCCCCGCTCGCGCCCGTCCAATGGCGCCCCACTGACACATCCCGACGCCATGTCCATTGCCCATTCCACGGAGCGTGAGTCGAGCGACCGTTCCATTCGAAGCCGGCGTCGTCTCGACGGAAAAATACGTGCTGTTGAGAATCTCGCCACCAGGTTGGCGCAAAACGAACCGCATGTCGTTCCCGCGGAGAGCGAAGTTGCCGCGGTCCGTGGTGACGGTGATCGTGCTGTTCCGCCCCGACGCCGTGTGCCCGCCGATCGTCACGTCGCGCGCGATTCCAGGCGTGCGACCGGGCACCGACGTATACGTCGCGAGGTATTGCACCAGGGCAGCGTTGAGCGCCGGCCCCTCGATGGTGCGCGTCCAATGAAAGCGCGATGAGAGATCACAGTAGAATCGATCCGTTCCGGGGATACGATCACTCACACGCTGCAAGTACGGCTCGTCGTTCGACCGCCAGATCTCCGACGCCGCGGCGGTCGAGCCGCCGCACGTGGAGTGATACGGCGCGTTCACGACACGCCCAGCGTACTTGAGCACCAGCGTCCGCGTCGACTCGACCGCCTCCGACGCGACCGACGTCTCCACCGCGACGCCGCCGTAGACCTGATCGAGCACGCCATCCGTGAGATCGTAGTTCCGAATGCCATCGGGCCCGAGGTGGATGTACGCGTAGCTTCGCGCCGTTACAGCCTGTGCCTGCACCGCGGCGGAATCACCATCGGCGCGCGTACCAATCTCGAGCGGCACCACGCCGCGCAGATAGTCATCGATCTTCACGACGTTCACCACAGCGAGCCCGCTGTCGCCGGCGTAGTATGCGACCTCGCCACGATACGGCTTTCCGCTCACGCTGATCAACGCCGCGCCGATCGGCCGAGCGAGCAGCGGCTGGTCCACCCACGCGGTTCCGGTTCCGTCCGGGCGAACCGCTCTCACTTTTCGTCCGGCGCTTTCAATACGCCACGCTTCATCGCGCGCGGCGCGAGCGAGGAACGACCCGTCACGATTGCTCAACATCAGACCGCCCGGCGAAGCGATCCGCGCCGCTGGACCGCCCATGCTCAACAACACTCGAATGGTTTGATCGCCGGCATCGATCGCACCGCGACGGCTGGGGGTGGAGGGGCGGTTCGGGGTGTTGAGGGTGTAGACGGGCCCCGAGTCGGGCACCGTGGCCGGCGTTCGCGGAGGCGTGGGCGATGGCGGTTGTTTCTTTGGCGCCGGCGTCGCGACCGGATAAGGCACGACCTCTGGTTCCGGCGCCGGCAATGCCGACGTACACGCGAACAGAATGGCCGCAACGCCGACCGCGGCCCTACGCACCCGTCGCTCCCATGGCGTCGTCGAGACGATTAAGCGTTTCATCAATATCGGCGTCGCTGTGCGCCGACGACATGAACGCCGCTTCAAATGCCGACGGAGCGAGATACACGCCCCGGTCGAGCGCGGCGTGGAAGAATCGCTTGAAGCGATCCACGTCGGCCGTCTTCGCGTCCGCGAACGACCGCACCGGTTCGGCGCGAAAGAAGAAACCCCACATGGAGCCGGCGCAGTCGGCGGTCAACGGAATGCCGCGGCGGCCGGCGATCTCGCGAAGCCCGTGCACCAGCCGCGCAACGCGGAAGGCAATGCGTTCGTGCACGGTCTGTGTGAGCTCGCCGAGGGTGGCGATGCCTGCCGCCATGGCCAATGGATTTCCCGACAGCGTTCCCGCCTGGTAAACGCTCCCCGACGGCGCAACCTGATTCATCAGATCTCGGCGGCCACCGTAGGCCGCGACCGGCAGACCGCCGCCGATCACCTTGCCGAGCGTCGTGAGGTCGGCGGTCACGCCGAATCGCTCGCGCGCGCCACCGAGCGCGATGCGGAAACCCGTCATCACCTCGTCGAAGATGAGCAACGCGCCATGTTCGTCGGCGAGCGCGCGAAGTCCGGGGAGAAACGCGGGATCGGGAGCAATGAAACCGCCGTTCCCCACCACCGGCTCGACGATGATCGCCGCCACGCGATGCGCGCGAAGCAGCGACTCCACGGCCGCGAGATCATTGAACGGCGCAACCACCGTGAGCGACGCGAGCGCCTGTGGAACACCCGGCGAATTCGGAAGCCCAAGTGTGGCGACACCAGAGCCCGCGCGCACGAGAAACGAGTCGGCGTGCCCGTGGTAGCATCCATCGAACTTGAGAATCACGTCGCGCTGCGTGACGGCACGCGCCACGCGAACAGCGCTCATCGTCGCCTCGGTTCCGCTCGACACAAAGCGAAGCATCTCGACGTGCGGCATGCGATACACGATCATCTCGCCCAACTCGACTTCCAGCTCCGTCGGAATTCCAAAGCTGGTGCCGCGGCGCATGGTGTCGCTCAGCGTGTCCAGGACGACGCGCGGGGCGTGGCCGAGGACGAGCGGGCCCCACGAGAGCACGTAGTCGATGTACTCGCGGCCATCGGCATCCCAGATTCGCGAGCCTTCGCCGCGCTCCACGACGAAGGGCTCGCCGCCTACGCCGCCGAACGCGCGCACGGGTGAGTTCACGCCGCCGGGGAACAGTCCGCGCGCGCGGTCCATAATTTCATGCGAACGTGTCATCACCGTCCAAAGCTTCCGATCGATGTGAATACTGGAAGGGCGCGCGACGCGCTTGGCCGTGGAACGGGCGCGGAAATGCTGCGGACGAACGTCGCCGCGTAATCGACGTCCTCGACCACATCGTCCAGACGAACATCGACAAACGAGCCGGGCGTGATTCCGTCGGCACCGGACAGATACGTGACGCCGTCGATGTCGTCGGCCTGCCACTGCGTCCTCGCTTGAACAACGTCGTCGTCCACGCGATCGACGAGCGCGCGCACCGTCTGCCCAAGGCGTTGTTCATAGCGCTCGGCCGTCACCAGTCGTTGAAGCTCGTTCAAGCGCTCGAGGCGCTCGCGCTTCACATCGTCGGGGACGTCGTCGGTCATTTCCGCGGCGCGCGTGCCCTCCTGCGGCGAGTACGTAAACGCGCCGACGCGGTCGAATTGCGTGTCTTCGAGAAAGGTCATGAGCGTCGCGAAATCGTCGTCCGTCTCTCCTGGAAAGCCAACGATGCACGTGGTGCGAATGGCGACGCCCGGAACCACGGAGCGAATTCGCTCGACCTTCTCGCGAATCGTGCGCTGGCGCTCCGGGCGGCGCATGCGCGCGAGCACCGTGTCGGACGCGTGTTGGATGGGCATGTCGAGATACGGCAGCACGCGCGGCTCCGTCGCCATCTGTTCCAGGAGTCGCGGCGTCAGCCCGGCGGAATAGAGATACAGCATGCGGATCCACGGGACGCTCGTCTCGCGCACCAGCGCGTCGAGAACGTCCGACAGACCAACGCCGTTGCGCTGGTCTCGCCCGTAGTGCGCGAGGTCCTGCGCGACGAGATTCAGCTCGCGAGCGCCCTGCGCCTCGAGCAGCCGCGCCTCGTGCACGATCTCATCGAGCGCGAATGACCGATGTTTGCCGCGCATGAGTGGAATGGCGCAAAAGGCGCATCCGTGATCGCACCCTTCGCTGATCTTGAGATAGCGTACGTGCGGCAGTCCTCCGGCGAACATGCGGATGCCGGGATGCACAACGGGAACGTCGTCGGCGCCGATCAGTCCTCGCTCTTCCAGCTCCGGGATCAGGCGATCCATTTCCGATGAGCCGAGGAAGAGATCGACTTCGGGAAGTGCATCGAGGAGCTCGTCTTTGTGCCGCTGCACCATGCAGCCGACGCCGACCACCGCGCGGCATCGTCCGGTTTCCTTGAGACGTCCGGCTTCGACGAGCGCATCGATCGATTCTTTTTTGGCGGCGTCGATGAACCCGCACGTGTTGACGACGATGACGTCGGCGTCAGTCATGTCGGCGGTATACTCGGCGCCGCGGTCGGCGAGCTGAGCGACGTAGCGTTCGGTGTCGACAGTGTTCTTGTCGCACCCGAGAGTGATGACGGAGACCTTCAGCGCTCGTGCGCCGGACCTGGCTGGTGACATTGATGTAAGCTACACCGGGGACTCGATTTGGCTCAACGCGGAGCGCCTGGAACGCCGCGTGGACGCGGGCGCGGTGGGAGGCGCATCTTGCGCCGATCGCCTTTGTATTGTAAAGTCCTCTGTATGACAACACCAGCACTCGACGCGCCGGAACGCGCTCGCATACGCGACGCCCGATCAGGTGTTCGCGCGGTCCATCGCCCGCTCCTCGCACCGGCTGTCGCCGCCCGTGCGGCAACCACCGCGCTCATCGTTGGTGTGGCCGGCGACGCGCTGCTGCGAGGTGGTCCGGCCGGAGTCGGCCTCCCGGTGTGGGTGGCTCTCATCGCGCTCTGTATGGTGTCCTTGATCTGGACCGCAAAACGCACCGTCTCGCATGAGGCGGGGGCGTGGCTCGCCGTTGCGGTGGTATTCGCATGCGGTCTCGCGTGGCGCGCCAGCGAAATGCTGCAACTATTCGACTTCGCCGCCTCCGCCGGGGCGCTCGCCATGGCGGCCATTGCGCTCAGCAACCGACGCGCCGCGATCTTCGCTCTTCGACTCCGCGACACGCTCTGGGCATTTCGGACGGTCGCTCTTCAGACCATGGCCGGCGTGGCGCCGTTGACGCGCGATTTGGCGGCCGCCGGTTTCTCCGCACGGTGGCTCCGTCTCGAACGACCGGTGGTGCGCGGCGGGCTCATTGTGACCGCGGTGTTGCTGGTCTTCGGATCGTTGCTCCGGAGCGCTGACCCCATCTTCGCCAGTCTCGTCGCTCTCCCGAGTCTCGACGTGCCCAGCCTACTAGGGCACCTGTTCCTCATCGGCTTCTTCGGCTGGGTGTTCGCCGGTTGGGCGCGCAGTGGCCTCGCAATCAATCCCGACGCACGACGCGCACCCGACGGCATGCCGTTCGCGCTCGACCTGTTCGACGTGACGACAACCCTGACGTCATTGAACGTGCTGTTCGCCGCGTTCGTCGCGACGCAGCTCGGATGGTTTTTCGGCGGCGAGCGTTTTCTCCAGGCACGCACGGGGCTCACCGTTGCGAGCTATGCCCGACAGGGCTTCTTCCAGATGCTCTGCGTTGTCGCGCTCGTGGTGCCGCTGCTCGTCGCCACGCGCGCCGCGCTGCGTCCAGGCCGAGAGCTCGCGCGGCGACACACGCTGCTGTCGCTTCCCATCGTCGCGCTGCTCGGCGCAATCGTCGTCTCGGCGATGCTGCGCATGAAGCTCTACGTCCACTACTACGGCATGACGCCCGACCGTTTCTATCCGGTCGTCGTGATGCTGTGGCTCGCCGCGGTGCTAGTGTGGCTGGCGGCCACCGTGTTGCGCGGCTGGGGACGTCCGTTCGTCGCGGGCTCGCTCGTGTCTGGACTCGTCACGCTCGCCGCGCTCAATATCGCCGATCCGGACATGATCGTCGCGCGAATCAATGTCGATCGCGCCGCGCGTCTGGCGCAGACGGGCGAGCCGACGCTCGATCTCGGGTTTCTCGCCGAGCTCACCGGGCGAGCGGTTGTTGTCGCGACGCGCGCGACGCTGGCCAACTCGATTGGACTCGACGGCAGCCAGCTCCGCGATCTCGACGACGCGCAACGGTGCGAGGCCGCGACAGAACTACTGAGGCGCTGGGGTCCAACGTCGCCGACACGAATCCGTCAAACCGAAAATGCGTCGTGGCGCACGTGGAACGCCGACGACGGGATCGCCCTGAACGCGGTCGCTCCACACACTGCCCAGCTACGATCGGTGCAACACGCGACGTGCGCGCGCGCTCGGCACGCGCGCGCCGGCCGCGCGGCTCAGCGGTAGTTGCCGAACTTGAGCTCCACGCCGAAGTCTCCCTTCCGAAGCAGCGCCATCGCTTCCTGAAGGTCGTCCTTCGACGGCGACGTCACGCGCACCTGATCGCCTTGAATGGCGGCCTGCACTTTCTTCAACTTCGCGTCCTTGATTGCCGCGGCGACTTTCTTCGCCGTATCCGAATCGAGCGAGGTCTTGAGCTTGATCTCGCGACGCACCGTGTCGCCCGCGGCCTGCTTGATGTCGCCAACCTCGAGGTTCTTCACCGGCACGCCGCGCTTGATCAGCTTCGCCTGCACGACGTCGAACAAGGCGCGCATCTGAAACTCGCTGTCGGCCACGAGTCCGATCAGTTCTTCAACGCGCTTGAAATCGATCTCCGCGTGCGAGCCTTTGAAGTCGTAGCGCTGCGCAATTTCTTTTTGTGCCTGGTTGATGGCGTTGTCGACCTCCTGGAGGTCGACACCGGTCGTCACGTCGAATGAAGCTGCTTGAGGCATGAATGATGAGCGATGGTTGGAGCGAGCGACGACGCTAGCGGTCGTTACTCGCCGTTTTCTCGGCCGGCTTCTTCTTCAGTTTCGTGTCGTACCACTCGACCATCCGCTTGTACTCGTCGAGAAAATCTTCGACGCTCGCCACGCCGCCGCCATGGCCGCCGTTCGCGTAGCTCACCCACACCACTTCTTTGTTGAGCCGGCGCAACGCGTAGTACATCTCCCGGCTGTTGATCTCGGGGACGTTGGAATCCTGCGCGCCCGTGATCAGCATCAACGGCGTCTGGATGCGATCCGCGAACATGATCGCCGAGTGTGCGACGTACTTCTGCGGCTGCTGCCAGAGCGTGGCGCCGAGTCGATCCTGCTGGCGTTCGGCGGCCGTGATGTTGCGAACGCCGAGGCGCGGGCTGTCGGTGTAGAAGCTGATCATGTCGACTTTGCCAGAGATATTGATCGCCGCCTTGAAGCGATTGGTCTGCGTGATCAACAGGTTCGTGGCGTAACCGCCGTAGCTCGTGCCCTGCACGCCTAGCTTGCTGGAGTCGGCGACGCCCATCTCGATCAGCTTGTTGGCCGCCGCGAGCACGCCCTTCTCCCACGCCTCGCCGGGGTAGCCGATGTCGAAGTCGACCGACGGCTTCACCACGACGTAGCCGTTGGCGGCAAGCACGTTCGCCGCGACGTCCCACGCGTCGTCGAAGAAGTCTTCATAGATGATGAAGACGGTGGGATACGCTTTGCCCTTCTGGTAGTCGGCCGGATAGTGCACCACGCCGTACTTGGAATGGCCGTCGGCGTCGAGATAGTTGAGCAGTTCCGTTGGACCAAAATGTTTCGCGGCCAACTGCGGATTCGATTCCACGAAGCGGTGCAGGTTGCCGAGATTGCCGTCGGCGGTGAAGACCTCGCTCGGACGATTCCCGTCGGTCACCGTGAGGAAGGCAGTGCTCCCGTCCTTCGAGAGACGCAGCCCGGAATACGAACGACCGTCCTTCACCAACTCCGTCAGCTTTTTGGTGGCGCGATCGTAACGCACGACTCCGCGTTCCCACTTCACGCGCGAGGCCGTGTTGAAGTAGAGCTTGGAGCCGTCGTCACTCCATGCGGCAAACGTGATGCGCGGCGCCGTGGGATTCGAATCGTTGGTCACGATCGCGAGATCCTTGGCATTCGTGGCAATATCATAAACCCACAAACTGTCACGATTCGACAGCAGCAGCGCGTCGCCACGCGGGCTGAAGCGCGACGCCGAGAAGCGGTTTGCTGCCGCGGCGCCGCCACGTCCACCGCGTCCACCACGGCCAGTCGCTGCGGTGGTGTCGGCGGGTTCGGGCGCGGCGCCCTTGGCCAACTCGGGCGGACCGGCGATCAACTTCGACGTCGTGTCGCTCACTGACGCCAGATACACTCGGCCGTCTTTCGAGTATGCGTATTGCTTGCCCGCCTCCGACCAGACCACTTGCGTTCCGCGCGTCGCCGCGAGGAGCGTCCGCGTGGTATTCGCCGCGAGGGAGCGCGTGATCAGCTTGCCGTCGTTTCCGCCGGCCTCGTATTCCGTTTTCTTGGATAGATCCTCGGTATACGAGATCGCGCTGCCGTCTTCCGTCAAGGTGTACGCGCCGACCGCCATCTCGGGCACGAGCTCGCGGTAGGTTCCCGCCTTGACGTCGATCGCGCCAACGCTCCGGTGATTCCCCATGCGCCGCAGATCGTCCCACGCGAGAAATGGCTCTTTACTGCTCTGCACCGTGATCGGGCCGCCGGTGATGTTGGCGAACGCGTCGCGCGCCTTCTTGCGCCACTCGGTGGTATGGACGGCGAACACCAACTGCGTGCCGGCACCGTTCCACCGGAGATCGCTCGTCTCAGCGACGTATTTTCCGGCCGGCATCTTGAGCGTGGCGACTTTGCCGGATGCTCGGCTCCAAACCGCTGGTTCGTACACGTCGCCGCTCCAGACGAGCATCGCGAGTTGGCTGCCGTCGGGGGACCAGCGCATGCCGCGGACGCCGCGTTTGTCGGGGAAGATTGGTGTGCGTTGTCCGTTGCGCGCGTCGACGGACCACAGCCGCACCGCCGACGGATGCACGTACGTGGGATCGCCGTCGTGGCGATAGTCGTTACCGTAAGTGTCGCGGCGCACCGACTGCGTGAGCGCAAGCCAACGACCGTCGTCGGTCATGTCGGCGACGGCGTAGGTGTTGAGCTCGAGCGCGTCGTCCGCGGTAAAGAATGGGGACGGCGCCGATCGTGGCGTTGGCTGCGCGCCGGGAGCCGGCGCCTGCGCGAACGAGGTCGAGGCGAAGAGAACGCCAAACGCGGCCGCGGCGTACCGTGCGTAGCGTGCGTCGCGCGGGCGGAACAAACGGGAAGCGATCATGTGGGCGCTCTACGGTAGCGGGTGATCGTCGCACTGCCGCTACCAAGCTACCGCACGAGCCTCAACCCAGGTAGGACTCCAGGGCGCGGGCGCGACTTACATGGCGCAGGCGGGAGAGCGCCTTTTCCTTGATCTGCCGCACCCGTTCGCGGGTGATACCGAGCAACGCCCCAATCTCCTCGAGGGTCATTGGCTCGCTGCCGTCCAGGCCAAAGTAGAGTCGGAGAATCTTCGACTCGCGTTCTTTGAGGTGCGACAGCGCTTCCTCGATCGATTCGGTGAGTGCTTTCTCGAACGTCTGCTCGTCCGGCGTCGGATTCATCGTATCCGGCAGGTAGTCGAGCAGCTTGTTGTCTTCGCCCGGCGTCAGCGGCGCGTCGAGGGAGAGATGCGTTTGCGAGATCGCCATGGTCTTGGCGACTTCTTCCTCGGTGATGTCCATGCCGTGCGCGATTTCAGCATGGGTTGCGTCGCGGCCGAGCTCCTGGAGCAGCGCGTTGGCGCGTTTGCCAATGCGATGAAGCGTGCCGGCGCGATTCAGCGGCACGCGTACGATGCGCGACTGCTCTGCCAGCGCCTGCAGAATGGCCTGACGAATCCACCAGACCGCGTAGGAGATGAACTTGATCCCCTTGGTTTCATCAAATTTGTGAGCGGCGCGAATCAGCCCGAGGTTGCCCTCGTTGATCAGGTCGGAGAGCGACACGCCCTGGTTCTGATATTTTTTGGCGACCGACACGACGAACCGCAGGTTCGAGCGCACGAGTTTGTCGAGCGCTTCCTGCTCGCCCTTTCGGATGTTCTGGGCAAGACGCACCTCCTCGTCGCGCGAGATCAGCGGGTACGCGCTGATGTCACGGAGGTACTGGTCGAGCGAGCCTTCTTCGTACGACGACTTCTTGTTGCCGGTGGCGGCCATACGTACAGCGGCTCCTTGTGCGACGGGCCCCAAGCACACGCGGGGCGTGTGCGTGCGAAGGGGGGAACTACAGTGGGAAAAATCGAAGGCGAGCGGCCGAGTGGCGCAATGAGTGTCCTCTCGTCCGAACTGATGAGACCATCGGCCTCTCGACCGAGTTAGTGAATTCGCTCGCCCAACCGCGTCCAGCGAATGTGGGTGAGCCAGGCAAACGTGTCCACCGAATCGGGCAAGTAACTGTAATAGATCACGAACGGACGCCCTTTGACCAGCGAGTCCGGCACAAAACCCCAATAGCGGCTGTCGAGGGAATTGTCCCTGTTGTCACCCAGGACAAAGTAGTTCCCTCTTGGGACGACCAAAGGCCCCCAGTTGTTTCGCGACGGATGATATCCGGTGGCCGCATCGGCGGTCCGAACGAGAAAGTTCCGCTGCCAGCGAAAGTCCTCGGGCGACGGATCCATGTCCGGCTCGGTATGCTCGACATACTGCTCGCGAATCGGCTTGGTATTTCGCACGAGCACGCCGTCGTGCATTTCGACCGTGTCGCCGGGCACGCCGACGAGGCGTTTCACGAAATTCTTCGTGGGATCTTCGGGATACTCGAAGACGATCACGTCGCCGCGCTGCGGCTCGCGCAACCGCGGCAGCCGCTTGTGTGTGAACGGGACTTCCGCGCCGTAGACGAGTTTATTGACCAAAAGGAAGTCGCCAACCTGCAGGGTGTTCTCCATGCTGCCGCTCGGAATCTTGAACGCCTCCACCAGAAAGGTTCGGATCACGGCGAACAACACGACGGAGACCACGAAGATCTTGGTCCAATCCCAGAAGAATCCGAGCTTGGAACGGCCGCGGTTGAGCTCGCGCAGCGCGTCCAGGCGCTGCTCCGGCGTGATGGACCGCGACGGCGCTCCCGGAAACGCGGGAGCGTCGTCATCTCTACTTGCTTCCGGCGCCGAAGCGGACTCGTTGATACTCATTTCTCTTCACTGCTCTCCGATGACGACGACCGCTCGTCAATCGATGTAATAACCTCTACCGCGGGTCCCGTCCACCAGCCCGCTTGCCCCACCGCGTCAGCGCGATCAACCGGTCAATCGGGCGTGCCGAGGTAGTTGTCGATTTGCGCCCGTTGCAGCGCGCCAGAGAAATCGAGGTAGCCCACCTTGGTCTCCGAATAGAACTCGTACACTTCCCAGCCCCCTTCGCGGTGCCCGTTCCCTGTCTGTTTTACGCCGCCGAACGGAAGATGGGCCTCCGCTCCAATGGTCGGAGCGTTGATGTAGGTGATGCCGTTATCCAACTCGTTCAACGCCCGCATCGCCACATTGACATCTTTGGTATAGACGGACGACGACAGTCCGTACTTCACGTCGTTGTTGATCGCGAACGCCTCTTCGGCCGTGCGGAAGCGCAGCACCGAGAGCACCGGGCCAAAAATCTCCTCCTGCTCCAGACGCATGCCGGCCTGGACGCGCCCAAAGATGGTCGGCTCGAAGAAAAAGCCATTCTCCACCGCCTTTCCAGTGGGGCGCTGCCCGCCGCAGAGCAGGTCGGCGTTCTCCGACTGCCCGATATCGATGTACCGCTCGACTTTCTCGACGGCGCTCTGATTGATCATCGGGCCCACGTCGGTTCCCTCCTTTCGTCCATCACCAAGCTTGAGCGTGCGGGCACGATCCACGAGGCGACTGAGCAACGCGTCGTGAATGCCGTCCTGCAGGACCAAACGGCTCGTGGCCGTGCAGCGCTGTCCGGTTGTGCCGAACGCGCCCCACAGCACACCCTCGAGCGCCAGATCGAGATCGGCGTCGTTGAAGACGAGCATGGCGTTCTTTCCACCCATTTCCAGCGACAGTCGCTTGTGCATCCGTCCGCAGGTCTCCCCCACGATGCGTCCCGTATCCGTAGAGCCCGTAAATGAGATGACGGGAATGAGCGGATGGTTCACAATTGCCGCGCCGGCCGCCTCGCCCAAACCATGGACAAGTTGAATGACCTCGGGCGGAAGTCCGGCCTCGATCATGATCTCGACCAAGACGTGCCCGGTGTGAGGAACGTCTTCCGCCGGTTTGAAGATGCACGCGTTTCCGCAGAGCAACGCCGGAAACATTTTCCACGTGGGGATGGCCATGGGAAAATTGAACGGCGTGATGATGCCGGCGATGCCGATCGGACGACGAAAGCTCATCGCCCACTTGTTGCGCATCTCACTCGGCACCGTGTGGCCGAAGAGACGGCGACCTTCCGTCGCGGCGTAGTACGCGGTGTCGATGCCTTCCTGGACGTCGCCTCGCGTCTCGGTGAGCGGCTTGCCCATCTCGCGGGTCATCAGATCGGCGATCTCGTCCTTTCGCTTGACCATCAGATCGCCGATGCGGCGCATCACATCGCCGCGCGCGGGGGCAGGCGTGGCACGCCAGATCTCGAATCCGCGGTGCGCCGACTCGACCGCGCGGTCGACGTCCGCCGATCCCGATCTCGGAAAGCGCCCAATCGAATCCGAGACGTCTGCCGGATTCCGATTTTCATAATACTCGCCGCCGATGGGTGGCACCCAATCGCCGCCGATAAAATTCTTGAAGGTCTTCATTTGCCTGGTGCGACTCGAGAGAATCGTGATGATGAAGGGGCGGTGGTTACGCAGCTGTTACGGGCAGGCCCACGTGCTGGCGTGCTGCAGGTCCGGCTTGGCGTATCCAATTCGCGGAAGGACTTCCATGGACCCGAGGATCAATCCCCAAAGAACGATCAGCAACGACAGCGTGTGGGCGTGGGCCGCCCGATGCCGCCAGGTCCAGACCGAGCTCCAAATGCCGCTCGCCACAACCACGACGACTGCCGCAAGGTAACCTGCGAGTCCAATACCGCAGCGGGCCGGGTAGGGCCAGAGCACCATCGCAACGCCGAGAGCCACCGACAGCGTGAGGCGGGCATAGACGGCCCATGCCTTCGTGGGCTTTGCCCCCGCAGGCGCGGGCGCCGCTTTTCCCGCGGGAGCCGCCGCCGGTGCCTTTCCGCCCCGCGTTGCAGGAACGGCCGGAGGCCCCAGCAGCGCGTCATCGGACAGCGATGCCAGTTGCTTGTCGACCTTCGCCAGCTCCTTGTCCCAATCGCGATCGGCCATCAGCCTACCGTCTCCCTCGTGAGTCCGTACCGCTCGATCTTCTTATAGAGGTTCGACCGCGGCATGTCGAGCCCTCGCGCCGTCTCCGAAACGTTCCAATCGAACTCCCGGAGCTTGGCAAGCAGGAACGCCCGCTCGGCGGCGTGTTTGAACTCCTCGAATGTCTTGCACTCCAGGAGCGACCCCAGGCCCGCCTGTTCGGGGTCCCGGGTCCCCACGAGCCGCGCCACATCCTCGCCCGTGACGCGCGGGCCGGCGGCGAGGATGAGTAAACGCTCGATAGTATTTCGCAACTCGCGGACGTTCCCCGGCCATTCGAGCTGCGCAAGCCGCGTTACGGCATCCGGCGCCATCGTCCGCGGCGCCACCCCTTCGCGGTTGGTCAAGACATTGACGAAGTGGGCGACGAGCAGCGGAATGTCCTCCCGACGTTCGCGCAACGGCGGAACGTGAATGGGAACGACGTTCAGCCGATAGAACAGATCCTCGCGAAATCGCCCTTCGGCGATCTCCGTCTCGAGCGTCTTGTTGGTGGCGGCCAACACCCGCACGTCGACCTCGATGTGCTTCGCGCCGCCAATGCGCGTCACGACGTTGTCTTGCAGGACGCGCAGCACCTTGGCCTGCGCCGCCAGGCTCATGTCGCCCACTTCATCCAGAAACAAAGTGCCGCCGTCCGCCTGCTCGAACTTGCCCGCACGATCCGAGATCGCGCCGGTGAACGACCCCTTCATGTGACCAAACAGCTCGCTTTCAATCAGCTCGCTTGGAATCGCCGCGCAATTCACCTCGACGAACGGGCCGTCGGCGCGCGCAGACTGCGCGTGAAGCGCCCTCGCAACGAGCTCCTTGCCGGTGCCGTTCTCGCCCGTGATCAACACGCGCGCCGGCGTCTTGCCCACCCGTTCGATCTTGTCGATCACGGCGCGAATCCCGTAGGACTTGCCAACGATCTCATACCGTGACTGAATCGTTTCGCGAAGCCGCGCATTCTCTTCGTGCAGATCGAGATGCTGCAGCGCATTGCGCAGCGTGACCAAAATGCGGTCGGTGTCGAGCGGCTTCTCGAGGATGTCATACGCCCCGAGCTGGGTCGCCTCGACGGCCGTTTGAATCGTCGCATGACCGCTGATCATCACGACGATGGCGCTCGGATCGCCTTCCTTGATCTTTCTCAGTGCTTCGACGCCGTCAATGCCGGCCATCTTCACGTCGAGAAACACGAGGTCGGGCCGCTGCTTCTGATACTCCGCGATTCCGTCCACCGCGTTGCCCACCGCGCGCACTTCATACCCCTCGAACTCGAGCAACTGCCCGAGCGCCCCTCGAATGCCCTGTTCGTCGTCGACGATCAGAATACGACGTGCCATGATTATTGTCCGGACTTGTACAGAGTGACCTTCCCACCCGCCACCCGAATGTCGCCCACCGATCGCGGAATCGGCAACGGGAGTCCGCTGGGACTCATCCCGGGCGGTCGCGGACCGCGGCTCAGTCGCTTGACCAGCTGGGGAATCATTCCGCTCGGCAACGGCAGATCGTGAACCTTCACGTCGCGGACATCAAATTCGGCAAGCTCGGGCTGAATGACATGGAACGTGCCGGAGAGCTGAACCCACTCGTACTCGCCAAGCATGCTGGCGAGCGGGCCAAGCGCGCTCGAACCGCCCAGCTCCGACGTGCGGACGCGCGCGCGCATCGAGACCACATCGCCGCTCGCCCGCGTGGTCACGCTGTCGACCGCTGCCGAGAGGTGCTTCGAAACAGATCCGAATGCGTATGACGCGACATCGCTCGCGGCGAGCGTCTGAAACGCTGGTCCCGTGGGTTGCTCGAGCTTCGCCAATGCCGCGCGTGTCCGTTCAGCGCCGCCTTCGCTGAGAGGTGCCCAGCCGGCCGTCGTTGTGGTGGTCGCGCGGGTGACATATGGCCGAAACCGCTCAGGCATCCACTGGTCGCGCGTGAACCACCCGCCGATCGCCACGATCGCGATCACCACGAGACAACCGAGTCGTGCGATACAGCCCATGGTCAGTCGCTCCGCAACGCCGCCGAGGACAGCGTGGTGTACGCCGACCCCGTCGATGAAAGTTCACTCCGCATCAAATCGATCGATTGAACAACGACATCGGTAGTGTAGTCGGTCCGTTTGGCTTGTCGAACGAATGGCCGAAGGCGCTCTGTCTCCAACCGATGCTTGACGCGCGCCAGCGTGACATGGGGACGAAACGGACGCCCTTCGACGTCGAAGCCAAGCCGTTCGCATGCCATCTCCACGTCGTGGTGCAGGAGCTCGAGCCGCGGATCCTGCTCCACCCCCATCCATACGACGCGAGCGCGCCGAAAGTTCGGGAAAGCGCCGATTCCTTCAAGCGACATGTTCAACTCGCGATGCCGGCCGGCGACCGACGCGATCTCGGCACTAATATCGCTCGCCCGCTCCGACGGCTGTTCACCGAGGAACTTGAGCGTGAGGTGCAGTTTCCCCTCCGGGACCCAGCCGAGCTCGGGAACGCATTCGCGGAGGGCGGCGGTGGCCGCCGCGATTGCACTGCGAACGTCGTTCGGAAGATTAATCGCGAGAAAGAGACGCACCGCGCGCCAACGCCAGCTCGTTGAGCGCGCCGGAACGGAAGCCGTTGGGGTCGATCTCGGCGCGGGCATACCCCGACGCCATCACCGCCTCTTCCAGCCGCTCGCGCCACGGAGACGTGGACCATCGCTGCAATTCGGCGTGACTCAGCTCGACGCGAGCCACCTCGCCGAAGTGGCGGACTCGCAAGTCGCCCTGAATGCCGAGTCTGCGCAATGACGCCTCGGCACGCTCGACGCGCTTGAGGCGACCAACGGTCACCGGTGTTCCGTACGGAATTCGCGACGACAGGCAGGGCGACGACGGCTGCTCCCACGTGGGCAGGCCGCGATGATGCGACCGCTCACGGATTTCCTTTTTGGTGAGCGCGAACATGGCGAGCGGCGAAACCACGCCGTGCTCCCGACCCGCGCGCGCGCCAGGACGGAAGTCGCGCATGTCGTCCGCATTGCTACCGTCGGCGATCACCGTGACGCCGCGCTCGTGCGCGACAGGAACGAGCCGCGTCCACAGTTCCGTCTTACAGAAGTAGCAACGGTTCGTGGGGTTGGCCGAGTAGCGCGGATCGTTGAGCTCGTCCGTGTTGACCTCGACGATGCCGAGGCCGATCTGGCGAGCGACTCGGCGGGCCATCGTCCACTGACTGGCGGGATACGAGGCGCTGCGTCCGACGATCGCCAGAACACTGTCGGCGCCGAGCGTCGCCAGGGCAACGGCGGCCAGATACGTGGAGTCCACGCCGCCGCTATATCCGATGGCGATCGAACCCTGCGCGCGCACCCAATCGACGAGCCGCGCCTCCTTGGCGCGCGCGTCGTCCAACTGTGGAACCTGATCAAACGTCATCCGCGAAACGTAATCATTGGTGCGCGCGCGGACCACGCGGCTGTGCGGATAGAGACGGCGCGGCGGCGGCGTGATTCCGGCCGCTGCTGTCGGGTCCGGCGCGTGCGTCGGCGTCCATGCGGACGCACGTCGTCAGAAATGCGGGTGCAGCATCCAGAAGCGCGCGTCGTGCGCCGTCTGACTGAGCGCCCAGCCATAAGACAATGGAGCGAAGTAGAGGAATCCGAGCAACACCGCGGACGCCACTCCCCAATAGAGTGCCGCCGACGCGCGCGACCGAAATCGCCACAGGGCGCCGTCGTCCGGCTCGTTCCACCCCGCGAGCACACCGAGCGACATGACGGCGAGAATGATCAAGAACAACAGCGCGAACAGGTAGTGATAGATGTACATCACTCGGCGAATGCCGACGAACGGCAGAAAGTTGATGAGGAATCCACCGAGCAAGAACGCGAGCGCATATCCGTGCGCCCCAAGGCGGTTGCGCCGGCGAGCGAACATCGCGCCGGCGATGAGGACCGCAACGCCGCTTCCCCACCAGAGGACCGGATTGCCAAGGAGGATGATCATCGCCGGCCGAACCGTGTCGGCACTCTCCCACAGACCGATGGGATGCTTCATGATCGGCCACGTGTACCACGGCGACGCGGCAGGGTGCGTGATTCCCTCGAGTGAGCTGTTCCCGCGACTGATCGCCTGATGTACATCGACGAGCTTGGCGAACAACGACATTCGGACATCGGGATTGTACGCGAGTCCTCCCACCAGTGTCGCACGGAACCGTCCCGACATGACCGCATCGTCGACACCGCTTCGCCATAGCAGATGAAAGTGCACGGCAAACGCGGAGATGTAGACAGCGATCGGAATTCCAACGAGCACCGCACCCTCGCCCAGCACTCGACGCAGACGATCGGGGTTGACGGCATCGCGCGACACGAGGACGTCATACGCCCACGCGAGCAGGATGAGTCCGAGCGCGGACAGCCCCGTCCACTTCACACTGAACGCGCATCCTGCCATGAACGCACTCGCCGCGAGAAACAACCAGCGACTCGCGCCAGTGGCTTGGCGCGCGGCGAGGTAAAGGACGATCGCGCTCACGCCGAACGATATGATGAATGTCTCGAGAAGACTGAATCGCGAATCCACCAAGAGCGCGTTCTCACACAGAATTGCGAAGCCGGCCAGAACGGCGACGCGCCGCGCGGCTCCGAGTTGTCGGCAGAGCACATAGATGAGAGGAACGACCAGGGCGCCCAGAACGGCCGGCAGTACGCGCAACGCGACTTCGGGAACACCGGCCAGGAGCGCGTCCGCCGAAATCCCGAATAGCTTCGCCTCGGCGGCAAACAACAACTTGCCGAGCGGAGGGTGGACGTCGAAGTAGTGCGTGCGAGCGAGGTAATGCCCGGCGTGATGCTCGAAGTGCATCTCGTCGAACGCGACGATGTTTGGACGAAAGAGATTCCAGAAGCGAGTCAGCCCGGCGAGTGCCGCGAGAACGACCAGCTCCGGGGTCCAGATCGATCGGACGGGACGAACCGGCATGGTGCAACGATAGCGAGGCGATGCCAGTCCGGGCAGGCGCCGGCCGAATGCACGGAGTCTGTACGCTGAGAAACTTGTCGGTGGATACACGGCGTACGCGCGTGCATATCCCATCGTCACGGCGGTGCATCCGCCGAGGGAGTTGGGCTGCCGACGCCGGCTCCATCCTCGCCGTCCCGCCCGACGAAGTACACACGGCAGCGCCGCCCGCCGATCGCGGATGGACGTATTGAGCGATGTACCCGTCCGCCGAGTTGGTCTCCCTGGCCATGGGACGCGACGCCCCGTCCGCCGTTCCGGCGTTCTTCGCGCAACCCATCATCCACGACCGCGACGTGGCTCGGCGAATACTCGGTGCGCACATTCAACTTCTGGATGCGCAACCGGATCTTGCGGGCGAAGAGATGCTGCTCCTTCAAACGAATCTTCGGCGTGACGCCCGGCAGCTACGCCGCTGCGCTGCGCCGGCGCGCGTAACTCGCCTGCTCAGCGTGCCGGGCATCATTTCCCGGTCGACGACGCACGAATGAACTCGATGCCCCGCGCCCGCCCGTTCTCCAACGCGAACGCTTGCGCCGCTCCGGCGTTGCTCGGCGCGTTCGCGTCGAACCGAAGCGTCACGCCGCCGCCGCGGAAGGTGTGAGCGTCCGTCGCTCGGAGCGTGTCCGGGCCGGCGTGCGCGCGATGCAGCAGCAGCCCATCTGTTATCGGTGTGAGAATGAACGTCGCGTCCAGCTCGTCGGAGTAGTAACGCCCCCCAAACGACAGCAACGCCGGCGCCGCCACCCTGATCGTCGGCGCGCCCTGTTGCGCCGCGCTGCGCGCCGCCGGCGCGGGAACCGGCTTGGTGAAGCGCGCGCCAAGCACCACGTCGGCCACGCGATGCGCCATGCCCACGGCGTCGGCGGTGCTCACGTTGCACATCGTGACGACGCTCGTGTGCGCGTCGGGAAAACGCGTGATGTCCGTCCGGTAGCCGCCCGTGCTGCCGCTGTGCTCGACCATTCGGAGCCCGCGATACTCTCCCACCTCGAGACCGAACGCATACGCCAACTGCGTACCATTGGTCAGACGGCCACGCTCCAGCTGCCGGGCGAGGAACGCCGGACCGCCGACTGTGCCCGTGTAGAAATTCTCATCCCACTTCTGTAATTCCTCGACGGTCGTCATCAGCCCGCCCTGCCCCACGATGTCGTTGTTCCAGATGTTGATGCGCCAGCCGCCGCCCGGGCCGGGTACGGGACTATAGGCAAACGCTCGGCCGCGAACGGGTTGGTTGTGATCGTCGTGATAGTGACTGATCGTCATGCCGAGCGGCGTGAAGATGCGCTCGCCGGCAAAGGCGCGCAGCGACTTGCCCGAGACGCGACGTACGATCTCGCCGAGAGCGACGTAGCCGGTGTTGCTATAGTTGTACTCCGCGCCTGGATCGAAGTTGAGGTGATGCTGGCGCGCCGCGAGCGCGAGCACGTCGCTCACGGTATAGCCGTCGTCGAGGCGCATCCCCGCGGCTTCGGCCAGCGCCCAGAAGTCGCGCAAGCCACTCGTGTGATGCACGAGGTTGTCGATCGTGACTTTCTTTCCGTAGTCAGGCAGCTCGGGGAGATATTTGCGCACGTCGTCGTCGAGCGAGATCCGGCCGTCTTGAACGAGCAGCGCGATCGACGCCGCCGTAAACTGTTTCGACACGGAGCCCATGATCATCGGCGTCGACCCGCTCAGCGGAATGCCGTACTCGATGTTCGCGGCACCATAGCCCTTCGCCATGACGACTCGCCCATCCTGAAACACGCCGGCGGCACACCCCGGCGCGTCGAGCGATGCATAGCGAGCGAATACGGCGTCAATCCGCTTCTGCGTGGAATCAGGAAGCGCCGTCTGAGCGGCGATCGGTCTCGGAACGAGCGCCGCGGCAATGGCGACGGCGACTCCGAGGCGTTGCGTCCGGCGAGCGGTCATGGCGTTTCTCTCGGTGGTCCGGTGTGGCGTGCGATCGTCGCTAAGCAACGATTCGACGGGCGCGGACGCAAGCCGACGTGACAGGCCCGCGCGCACACAGTATATGATTGGCGATGCCGTCTTCCGTCGTCGACGTCGTGGTCATTGGAGCCGGCCCTGCCGGTGCCGCGGCCGCACGCCTGCTCGCCTCATGGGGTCGCTCGGTCGTCATCGTGGGACGATCGCCCAGTCGCCGACAACTCGCGGAGTCGTTGCCGCCGAGCTGCGCAAAGCTTCTCGAACGCGTGGGCGTTCGTTCCGCCGTCGACAGCGCGGGTTTCATCCGCGCGACCGGCAACACGGTGAAATGGGCGGGCGGTGACACCCGCGCGGAATTCTTCGACGCCGGCACGTACGGCTACCAGGTCTCCCGCGCCGAGTTCGATGGCGTGCTGTTGTCCGCAGCAGAAAACGCCCGAGCGACCGTGTATCGCGACGCGACGGTGCGCGATGTTGAACGCACCGCCGACGACTGGAGTGTCGCGTTCGACGCCGGCGACGCGCGGCATACGGTGAGCTCGAGGTGGGTTCTCGACTGCAGCGGACGATCCGGGGTCGTGGCGCGGCGCGGCTGGCGAAAGGCAGAGACCTCGTCGCGAACCACAGCCGTCGTCGGTGTGTGGGAGTGCCCCGACGCGGCGGTCGCGCACGACCCCACGCACACGTTGGTCGAGAGCTACGATGGCGGATGGGCGTGGTCCGTTCCGGTCGCCGGTGGCCGCCGCTATGTCACCGTCATGCTTGATCCGTCCGTCACCGACGTGCCGGGCAAAGCACGACTCAGCGACGCGTACCGGACCGAGCTGATGCGGACCAGCATGCTTCGAGCGCTCGTGGAGAGATGCACGCTCGTCGAGACACCGTGGGGATGCGATGCCTCTCCATACACGGCGGACCACGCCACAGGCGACGGCGCGCTCCTGGTCGGCGACGCCGCTTCGTTCGTCGATCCGTTGTCGTCGTTCGGCGTGAAGAAGGCGCTCGCCTCCGCGTGGCTGGCCGCGGTTGCTGTCAATACCGCGATCGCCGAGCCTGCGATGACGACGCATGCGCTCGCGTTGTTTGAAGATCGCGAACGGGCGATGTATGAGCATTTGCAACGACAATCGGCCGCGCTGTCACGGGAAGCGGCCGGAGTGCACGCAAGCGCATTCTGGGTCGGCCGGTCGGATGTCGCGCTCGACGAGTCGTTCGGTGAGGTGGACGTCGCTGCACTTCGGTCCGACGACCGCGTCCTTGGTGCGTTTGAAGCGCTCAAGGGTCGGCCGTCAATTGCGCTCTCAGCGTCTGAATCGCTTCGCGTCATCGAGCGGGCCACGGTGCACGGACAGCGTGTCGTGTTGGAGCGGCATCTCGCGTCGCCCGCATTGCCGCGCGGAATCAGGTACTGTCGCAACATAGATCTTCTGATCATCGCGCAGATCGCGGCGCGCTACGACCAGGTGCCTGACCTCTTCGACGCGTACAATCGACAGGCTCCCCCCGCCCCGTTGCCGGACTTTCTCGGCGCGTTGTCGACGTTGATCGGTCTCGGACTGCTGACGCTCGCTTGACAGTGAGCGCGGGAGGGCGTATCCCGTACAGGGCGTGCAGCGGCACGCCGAAACGTTCCGCTCCGTAGAGTCTCCGTCACTCTCACTCGCAGGAGAGAAGGCGTCATGTCGCGTACGATGTTTGCGATGGTTGTGAAGGCATCCCGCGGTATGGTGTGCGTCGCGCTGCTCGCGGCGACGGCCAACGGGCTTCACGCGCAACGTGGCGGCGGTGGTGGTGGTCGAGGGCGCGCCGGCGGCGGACCCGGCGGCACAGGCCCGGCGTCCGACACGACAACCGGATTCGTCATCAACGACCCCGCCACGCGACAGCGCTGCTCCAGCTGTCATGCGCGCGACAGCTCCGGCTACATGCAGCGCATCTCGTATGAGCGGAAAACGCCCGAAGGCTGGGAGATGTCCGTCCGTCGAATGGTGGCGCTGAACAACGTCAAGCTGGATCCCGCGACGGCGCGCGGCATCGTTCGATATCTCAGTGATCATCAAGGGCTCGCGCCCGCGGAGCTTCGCCCGGGTCGATTCGAAGTGGAACGGCGGATGACCGAGTATCGGTATACGGCCGACCCGCGAACCGAGACGACCTGTCGCGCCTGTCACTCCATGGGCCGCGTTATCACGCAGCGACGCACCAGAACCGAATGGGATCTCCTCGTCGCAACCCATCGCTCGCTCTTTCCCGACGCGGACTTTCAGGCATTCCGTCGTGGCGGCGGTCCGTCCGCGAGCGATAGCGCGCCGGTGCAGCATCCGATGGACATCGCGATCACGCACTTATCTCGCGCGTTCCCGCTTCGCACCCCCGAATGGACCGCGTGGTCGGCGACCATGCGCCCGCCGCATCTCGAGGGAACGTGGCTGCTCACGGGGAGCGAGCCGGGACACGGCGCGTTCTTTGGACGGATGACCGTCACGCGCGGAACCGCCGACGGCGAGTTCAACACGCAAGCAAGCTATCGCTACGCCGATGGCGGGCAGGTCGTGCATCGCACCGGACATTCGATCGTGTACACGGGCTTTCAGTGGCGTGGCCGCTCCACGGATCCGGCGCTCCGCGCACGCGACACCGTGGGACTGCGCGAGGTCATGCTCGTCGAGCCGGGCTGGGAAGAGATGTCGGGACGGTGGTTCACCGGCGGGTATGATGAAACGGGCCTCGACGTGTCTCTCACGAAGCTCGGAACGAATCCGGTGATCGTCGGCGTCGCCCCCCGCGCGGTGCATGTCGGAACGACCGGCCAGGACATCACCATTTTCGGAGCCAATCTCCCGAAGAGCGTCGCCGGCACCGCCGTCGACTTCGGGCCGGGCGTCACGGTCGACCGAGTCGTGCGCTCCACGCCCGACTCGGTCACGGTTCGCGTCAACGTCGACTCGGCGGCGCCCGTCGGAAAACGCGACCTGTTCGTCGCCGGCGCGTCGCTCCGCGATGGCGCTGTCGTCTACAATCAGATCAGTCGCATCAAGGTCACGCCGCTCGCCGGTCTTTCGCGCGTGGGCGGCATCACGTTTCCAAAACAGCTGCAGCAGTTCGACGCCATCGCGTACTTCAACGGTCCCGACGGCAAGCAGGACACCGACGATGATCTCGAAATCGGCCGCGTCAACGCCACGTGGAGCTTGGAGGAATACGGCGTCACGTATGACGACGACGACATCAAGTTCGTGGGCGCGCTGGATCAGACCGGGCTGTTCACGCCAAATGTCGACGGCCCCAATCCTCAGCGAAGCTCGAGTCGCAACAACGTTGGCGACGTATGGGTCGTCGCCACGTACCAACCTGCCGACAAACGCATTCGTCCTCTCAAGGCGCGCGCGCAGTTGATCGTCACGGTTCCTCTGTATGTGAAGTTCGTCCCCTGGAGAACGCAGCCATGATTCAACTTCGGCGCGGCGAGTATCAGGCCTTCACCGGCGGCGACGCGAGGTTTCTCTATCTCGTTCCGTCCGCGGCGGTCGTCCGCATTGACGATCTCACGCAGGCCGTGCTCGATGACCTCGAGACCGGCGATCGCTCGAATCTGGAAATCGCCGCGGCGCTTGGCGAACGCTGGAGCGCCGACGACGTTCGCTCGACCATCGACGAGCTGCTGGGCATGCGCGCCATTCATCCGGTGCTCGCGCCGCCGCCCAAGCCCGTCGCCGAAAAACCGAAACGCCGCATTCCGCTGCAAACGCTCGTGCTCAACGTCACGAGCAAATGCAACCTGTCGTGCGGCTATTGCTACGAGTACGGCGAAGACAAGATCGTGGAGGCGTCCACCAAGCCGCGGTTCATGAACGAGACGGTCGCGCGCCAGAGCGTGGACTTCCTGTTCACTGAAGCCGGAGAGTCGCCGGCCGTCAACCTCACGTTCTTCGGCGGCGAGACGCTGCTCAATTTCAAAGTCCTGCAATCGGCGTTGGCCTACGCACGAGAACGGGCCGCGGCGCTTGGCAAAACCGTGAACGCGAGCCTGACCACGAACGCCACGCTGCTCCGCGAAGAGGTCATCGACTGGATCGCCGACAACGATGTCGGCGTCACAGTGTCCATTGACGGCGATCGCGAACAGCAGGACAAGTTCCGCACGTTCTCGAACGGCATGGGCAGCTACGACATCATCCTGCCGCGCATCAAGGAGTTGTTGGCGCGCCATCGCCGCCGGCCCGTCGGTGCGCGGGTGAC
The DNA here is from genome assembly GCA_040002475.1 of bacterium. GTDB lineage: Bacteria > Gemmatimonadota > Gemmatimonadetes > Gemmatimonadales > Gemmatimonadaceae > JAQBQB01. The sequence goes on from JBDUEJ010000055.1 coordinate 32,763, forward strand.
GCTCACCGGACAGAATCTCGACGTCGCGTCGATCTACAAGCATCTCTATCACGAGATCGGCTTCTACGAAGTGGGCTTCGCTCCGGTCACGACCTCGTGGCAGCGAGAATACTCGATCCAGCACGAGGGCTTTCAGCAACTGCTCGGCGGGTTCCAGGCGCTCGCACAGGACTTTCTCGAGGCCACGCTCGCCGGAAGACGACACGGATTCTCTAACGTCCGCGACACGCTCGAGGAGATCCACAAGGGCATGAGCAAGGCGTACCCCTGCGGCGCGGGACTCGGACTCATGGGCGTTGCCACCGATGGCGACGTTGCGCTCTGTCACCGTTTCGCCGGCTCCGACGCACACAAGCTCGGGACAGTCACCGGCGGCGTGGACCGTGAACGCCAGGATGACTTCTTGACGCGGCATCACATCGCCAACAAAACGGATTGCGCAACGTGCTGGGCCCGCCCGCTCTGCGCCGGCGGCTGCTATCACGAAGCGAATACCCGGTACGGTTCCACCGCCGAACCCAACCTGCACTACTGCGATTGGATTCGCGCCTGGACGAACACCTGTCTCGAAGTCTACGGCACGCTCGCCGAGCGGAAGCCCGAGTACCTCGCCCATTTCGATCAGTGACGGCCATGCGACATCTGAAACCGATCAATCAGAAAGCCCACCGCATCGAGGCGACACTGGACACCGATGTGGTCGCGCTTCAGCAAGGCGGCCCGCCGGTGGGGCCACACATCCCAATGGGCTGCTCGTTCGTGTTCTCGCCCGGATGGGAGGTGGACAGCAGCGGCGGCACGGCCGGCTTGTGCCAGCCGGTGGAACGCGATCTGTTCGACTGCCATCTCACCTGCTTCTGGCCCGCGCACGTCCCCGATCTCTACAACTACGCGCCCGACTGGACGACGAAGTGCGCGTCCGCGCAGAAGGACTGGCGTAAAATCGATCTGATTTTTCCATGAGCATTCTCTTTTGGCGTGTTCGCCCGGCAGCGTGGGTTGGCGCCGCGTCGTGCATCGCGCTAGCCGCGATCACCGGTGGCGCACAGTCCGCGGCGCCGAAGCAAGCCGGCGATCCGATTCCGCCGGGCGGCAACGGCACGATCTACGTCGGCACGTACGCGCGCAACATCCTCGTGATCGACGAAGCCACGATGCAGGTGCGCGACACGCTTCACACGTCCGTCGGCATCCCTGAGATCTCACTCTCGTTCGACCGAAAGCACCTCTACGTCTCCGATCCCGGCAACGAGAAGGTCGAGATCCTCGATCTCGCCACCAAGAAATCGCTCGCCGCGTTCACGCTGTCCACCGACAGCACCAAAGTTCGCATGTCGGGCTTTAGCCTCGACCCCAAGGAGCGCTTCGCCGTCCTCCTCGTCAAGGAATACACGAAGAAGCGCGACCGCTACGTCGTGAGCAAACCCACGCTGCTGCGCTACGATCTCGTCAAGCACGCGGTGACCGACACGATTCCGTGGCCGCGCGGTGAAGAGCGAGAGTTCGCCCAAATCATCTTCGCGCCAAAGGGCGATCTGATGTACTTCGTCACGCCGGACGACGTGCTCATTTACAGCACGGACAGTCTCAAGGAAGTCGATCGCTGGGACATCTCCAAGACGCTGTACGAGGAGGGCCTGGGCCGCATCGGATTCGGATTCCCATACGACATCTATGAAGATCCCGGATTCTACACCGGCCTGTTTCGCACGACCGACCCGGTCAACCATCGCACGCAGATGGGCGTCGCGCGGCTCGATCTCACCAATCGACAGCTCGACTTCTATTCGCTCGGCCCAAGCGCGGCCGTGAGCTTCCGCTTGGCGCCCGACAAAAAGCGCGCGTACGGACTCCATAGCGAGACCGGCAACTATCAATTCTGGACGTTCGACCTGGAGTCGCGCCGCGTTCTCGGCAAAACGGAATTTCCTGGACGGCCGCGCATGGGACTCG
>JBDUEJ010000056.1:0-34189 GCA_040002475.1 bacterium
GACGTACCTATCAGAAGCATCGACGGCCAATGGTGGAAGCTGAAGCCGGGCCGCGCGACGCCGTCGGGGATTTGCCGGACCTCGGCGCCGTCGCTCACCAAAACGGCAACAAAGTGTTCCACAAGCATCAACAAAGTGATGCATTCGACCCGCATGAGCGGCGGCCACGCCGAAACACTACGTCGACCGCCTCACCACGCGTCTTTCGGTCATTGACTACTCAATGGAGGTTCGTATGCAGTCCTTGAAGAGAACGTTCTCCGCTCGTCGCGTGCTCGTCCCGGTCACAATCGCGATTGCCGCGTTCGTCGCCGCGTGCGGCAGCGACGCATCCAACCCGACCGGTCTCAAGTCGCCCGGCCAGGCGTCGCAGTCACAATCGCTCACCCTCGCGCAGCAGCAAACGCTCGCACAGGGCTTGATGTGGTCCACCCCGCAACCGGCCGTGACCGCGACCAAGCTGATCACGCCGGCGGGTGGCACGATCGATCTACCGACCGTTGGTCTGCAGGTGCAGGTCCCCAAGGGTGCTGTGGCGGCCAACATCACCATCACGGTTACGACCGTTGCCGGCAACGTCGTGGCGTACGATTTCCAGCCGCATGGTACGGTCTTCAACGTTCCGCTGACGTTTGTGCAGAGCCTTGCACCGACGAATTTCGCGGGAATCAAGCTGCCGAAGAATTTTACCCAGCAGTGGGCCGGTGCCTACTACCTGGATGCGCGCCAAATCGATCAAACGACGGGTATCGCCTCGGTGAATGAGCTCATTCCGGCCACGTCGGATGTGACATTTAGCGGGGGCAAGAACAACGGCCGCGTGTCTTTCCCAGTTCGGCACTTCTCGGGCTACCTCATCTCGGTGGGTCGCGAATAGCTGCAACCGAAGGGCGGCGGACTACATCACGCGACTGCATTTGGGCCCCATGTGATCGCCCGTAAAGAACGGCAACAAAACGTTCCAAATGCATTAACGAAGTGTTGCATTCGACCCGCCGGAGCGCTCGGTGCGTCGAAACATTCAATCGACCGGCTCGCCAGCGTTTTTCGGTTCTTCACCACTCGAGGAATTTTATATGCAGTCTTTGAAGAGGCTCTTTTCCGTTCGCCGTCTGCTCGTCCCGGTCACGATCGCGATTGCCGCGCTCGTCGCCGCGTGCGGCAGCGACGCGTCCAACCCGACCGGTCTGAAGGCGCCCGACCAGGCGTCACTCTCAAAATCGCTCACCGTCACGCAGCAGCAGACGCTCGCGCAGGGGTTGATGTGGTCCACTCCGCAACCAGTCGTATCCGCGACGAAGCTGATCACGCCGGCCGGCGGAACGATTGAACTGCCCGCCGTGGGTTTGCAGGTGCAGGTCCCCAAGGGTGCGGTAGCCGCCAACATCACCATCACAGTCACGACGTTGGCGGGCAATGTCGTCGCCTACGACTTCCAACCGCATGGTACGGTGTTCAACGTTCCATTGAAGTTCGTGCAAGATCTTCAATACACGAACTTTGCCGGGATCAAGCTGCCCAAAGACTTCAGCAAGAATTTTGAAGGAGGCTATTTCCTCGATTCGCAGTCGATCGACCAGACCACCGGTCTCGTCGCCGTCAGTGAGTTCATTCCGGCGACCGACGAGGTAACGATCAGCTCCAAAGGGAAATATGGATCGCTCTCGTTCCCGGTTCGGCACTTCTCGGGTTATCTCATCTCGGTTGGTCGCCGGTAGTCGACCGCAGGACGCCATCCAAAGGCAGCGACGAGCAGATCCGTCGTCGCTGCGCTCGTCGGGATGACTACAAACGCGCCGCGGCGCGCTCCACGTGCAACTCCGCCTCGGCCCGCTCACGCTGCGCCTCGTCGAACGCCCCTTCGCTCCGGGCAATCACAAGCGTCGCGGCGCCATTGCCGATCAGGTTCGTGATCGAACGGGCCTCGCTCATGAAGCGGTCCACGCCAAGGACGAGCGCGATCCCCTCCACCGGGACCACCTGCAGCGCCGACAGCGTGCTCGCCAGCACGATGAATCCCGACCCGGTAACGCCCGCCGCTCCCTTGGACGTCAGCATCAACACGCCCAACAGCTCAATCTGCTGCGTGATCGATAGGTTGACGTGAAATGCCTGCGCAATGAAAATCGACGCCATTGACAGGTAGATCGACGTGCCGTCGAGGTTGAACGAATAGCCCGCGGGAATGACCAACCCCACCACCGGCTTGGCGCACCCATACCGCTCCATCTTCGCCAGCATGCGCGGCAGCGCCGCCTCCGACGACGACGTGCCCAGCACGATCACGATCTCTTCGCGAATGAACTTGAGATACTTCCACAGACTGAATCCGTAGACCCGCAGAATGATGTTCAGCACGATGAAAATAAAAATCGCCATCGTCGAATACACGCCGAGCATGAGACGTCCGAGCGGAACCAGCGCGGAGAGTCCAAAGGCACCGATCGTGTACGCCATCGCGCCAAACGCGCCGATCGGAGCCACGAGCATCACGATGCCCACGATCTTGAAGAACACCGTGGACAGCGTTTCGAGCACCTGGGTCAACGGGCGCCCCGCGTCACCCAGCAACGCCAACGCGACCCCGAACAGCACCGCCACGAACACCACCTGAAGCACGTCCCCCTTGGCGAACGCGTCCATCATGCTCGAGGGGACGATGTGCGTGAGGAAGTCGGCGAAGTTCATCGACTTGCCCTGCGTTACGAACGCAGAGATGTCGCCCTTGGCGAGTGTGCTCGCCGCCAGCCCTTCCCCCGGCCTGAGCACGTTCACCACGATGAGGCCGATCAACAGGGCGAACGTCGTGACGATCTCGAAGTAAAGCAACGCCTTGCCACCAACGCGGCCGACCCGTTTGAGATCGTGCATGTTGGCGATGCCAAGCACGATCGTGAGAAACACGACCGGCGCAATCACCATCTTCACCAAGTTCACGAAGGTGTCGCCAACCGGCTTCATCTTCTTGGCGACGTCGGGCGCGACTACGCCGAGTACGACACCAATGGCGATCGCGACGAGGACCTGGACCGTGAGGTTCTTGTGAAGTCGACGCATTCGGTGGGAAAAGGTCAGAGGAGTGCACCGTGCTCGAGCAGAACGCGTGTGCTATGTGATGCGGCGCGCGAGCATGATGTTTTGCTGGAACGTCAGGTTCTACTAGAACGTGAGGATCGAACTGACAGACCGGTCGCGGAGCCGGGCGAGCCCGGGAAGAAAGCTCAGCGAGATCAAGAACGAGAAGCCAACCACAGTCGCGCCGAGTTGCTCGACGAGCTCACATGCCGCGGTCGCGGTACCGCCGGTCGCGAGCACATCGTCCACGATCAGGACCCGTGCACCGCGCTCGTACGCGTCAGCATGGATCTCGAGCGCGTCGGCCCCGTACTCGAGCTCATACGTCTGCCGGCGCGTCTCCGCTGGAAGCTTTCCCGGCTTGCGCACCGGAACGAATCCAGCGCCAAGGCGCTGCGCCACCGGGCCGCCGAGTATGAACCCCCGACTCTCGATTGCGACGACATGCGTCGCGCGGGAATCGACAAAGGCGTCGGCCATGGCGTCGGTCACGGCGGTGAACGCGGCCGCGTCGGCCAACAACGGCGTGATGTCCTTGAACATGACGCCGGGTTTTGGATAGTTCGGGATGTCGCGCACGAGACGCGCGACACGGTGCTGCAGTTCGCCGCTGGGGTGCGATGATTGCATCGGCGCGTAGCCCCTACCTGGTGATAGTGAAAGGCTTGATCAACTGCTCGCTGATCGACTCCAGGTTGTCCACGGACGCGACGCCGGCGCCGTGCGGCCCCTGCCCTAACGCGGCCCGCAGCGTCTCGACAGCGTGATCGTCGCCGTCAGCGGCCACCTCGACCGAGCCGTCAGCTCGATTCCGAACCCAACCGGCGAGGTCGAGCCGCCGCGCCAACTCGCCGACAAACCAACGGAATCCAACGCCCTGCACTCGCCCGCGAACCGCGACGTGCAGACGCATTACCGACTTCCGTCGGTAGTCCAACCGTGTGAGCCGAGCAACGGCACAAAGCGCACAGGCGCCTCGTCTCGCAACTCAATGATTCCATTCTTTCGCTCAGCGACAATGAGCTTCTGCTCTTCGCGATCGCCAATCGGAATCAGCAGGCGTCCGCCTTCGGCGAGCTGATCGAGCAGCGGCTGCGGAATTGATGGAGCGCCTGCGCTGACGAGAATGGCGTCATACGGTGCGTACTCACGCCAACCGATGGTTCCGTCGCCCAGGAGCAACGAGACGTTGTTGACGCCGGCGCGCTGGATGTTCTCTTGCGCTTGCTGCATGAGCGCGGGGATCCGCTCAATGGAGAATACCTGCGCCACGAGATGCGCGAGCAGCACGGTTTGGTATCCGGAGCCCGTGCCAATTTCGAGCGCGCGCTCCTTGCCCGTGAGGTGCAACAGCTCGAGATATCGCGCGTGCACCCACGGTTGCGAAATCGTTTGGCCGTTGCCGATGGGAAGCGAAGAGTCTTCGTACGCGCGATGGCGGAGGCCGGTAGGCACAAAGGAATGTCGCGGCGTCATTTCGAACGCGCGAAGCACCGAGAGATCGCGAATGCCCTTGTCGCGCAACGTTTCCACGAGGCGCTCGCGCGCGCCACGAAGTTCTCCGCCGGCGGTGCCGCCTGCGTCTATAGGTCGTGCCACCAGTCAGCCGCCCCCTCGAGTACTCCGTAGTGTGTGAGGTCGAGGTGGAGTGGCGTCACCGACACGTAGCCATCCTCGATCGCGCGAAAGTCCGAATCCGGTTCCCCGCTCCAGCTGATCGCGCCGCCGCCGATCCAATAGATCTTGCGACCCCAGGGATCCTGCATTGGTGCGACGGACTGCGAATACACGCGCCGTCCGAGTCGCGTGAGCTTCACGCCTTTCACCGACTCCACGGGCACCGGTGGAAGGTTGACGTTGAACAACGTATTCGACGGAAAGTTGGGAAGCGACGTGAGATGCTTGAGGAGCGGTGTGAGCACCTTCACCTGCTCCTTCAATTGGCTCACATCAGCGCGGAGATCGCCACCGGCAAACGAAACAGCGATCGATGGGACGCCGAGCGAAAGACCTTCCATGGCGGCGGCCACGGTGCCCGAGTAGAGCACGTCTTCGCCCATGTTCTGGCCATGGTTGATGCCGCTCAGGACAAAGTCCGGTCGCTCGGGCATCAGCGCCTCGATCGCGAGCATGACGCAGTCGGTCGGCGTACCGTCGACCTGCCAGCGACGCTCGCCACGGCTGATAGGGCGCAGCGGATGATGCAAGGTGAGCGAGTGGCTGGTGGCGCTCTGCTCGCGATCGGGAGCGACGACCGTCACTTCACCCAACGGTTCCGCGGCAGCACACAGGCATTCGATGCCGTGCGCCAGGATGCCGTCGTCGTTCGTAATCAGGAAGCGCATGGGGTCAGTCCGCGAGAGACGGGAAACCGATCGCCGCAATCATTTCCTTGAGGTCGGACTCGAGCGACTCGAGCGCCTGCAACGTGAGGGCGCCGCGTGCGACGACTTTGAGGTCGCCACCCTTTCGGTGCTCGTCGACCTTCTGCCTCGCCCCTTCGATCGTGTACTTCTCATCATACAAAAGATGCTTCACGAGCATGATGAGCTCCACTTCTCGGCGCTGATAAACGCGGTTGCCTGATCTGTTCTTCGCGGGACTCAGAAAGCGGAACTGACTCTCCCAGTAGCGAAGCACGTGCGGCTTGAGTCCGGTGAGCTCGCAGACCTCGCCGATCGAAAAGAATTCCTGAATGGGGTCGGACGATGGACTCACCGGTCTTGCTCCGATCGAAGTTCGCGCGCCATGAGCTGGGGCACGGCGTCTCGCGCCGCCTGTCCGTCGAACAGGATGCGGGACACCATCTGAACGATCGGCATGTCCACGCCGTGTTTGTTCGCCAGCTCGAGCGCGCTCGATGTCGTCATCACACCTTCAGCGACTGTCTCCTTTCCCGCCAACGCCGCGTCGAGCGACGCGCCTTTCCCGATCTCGATTCCGATCGCGCGATTTCGGCTCAGGGCACCAGTGCACGTCAGCACGAGATCGCCAAGTCCAGCCAGGCCCGCGAACGTCGATGCCTTTGCGCCCAACGCGACGCCCAGTCGAGTCATCTCGTGCAAGCCGCGTGTGATCAACGCCGCGCGAGAGTTGTAGCCCAGTCCAACGCCTTCGACGATCCCGGTCGCGACCGCCATGACGTTTTTGAGCGCGCCGCCAAGCTCCACGCCGATCAAGTCGTCATGCGTGTAGACTCGAAAGGTCGAACCACTCAACGCAGCTTGGGCCGCGCGCGCGGCGTCCGGAGTGTTCGACGCAGCGACGATCGCCGTTGGCTGCTGCGCAATCACCTCGACGGCGAAGCTCGGGCCGGAGATTCCGACGACCGCGCGCCCAGGCACTTCCTGCTCAATGACCGACGTCATCAGTGCGAGACTGCGCTGCTCGATACCCTTGGTCGCCACAGTCAGAATGGCGCCGGGTTGGACATGGGGTGCGCCTTGGGCAGCGATGTGCCGCAGGTGATGCGACGGCGTGGCGTAGACGACGAATGATGCGCCACGGAGCGCCTCACCCAAGTCTCCAGTCGCGCGAACGGCGGGCGACAAACGCGCGCCGGCAAGAAAGCGAGGATTCTCGCGGCAGCTGTTGATCGACGCGACCACGTCGTCCTCGAACGCCCAGAGCGAGGTCTCCGCTCCATTCTCGGCGAGCAGTTGCGCGAGCGCCGTTCCCCAGGCGCCGGCACCCACGACGGCGCAGCGCACTACGTCATCCTCGACGCGATGAAAATCGCGACCACGATCACCAGGCCGATCGCCAATGGTGCGGCCGGACTCTTCGACGGCAGTCCGCGCTTGCCGAAGCGGTGCTCCTCGCCGTTGCGAAGCCGAGTGATATTCGCGCGGTGCGTCCAGAAGACGAGCACGGCGACGACGACGCTGATCACAAAAACCGGTGATCGCCGACCGACTGTGAGCGCGAGGAGCACCGGAAGCATTGCCGCGCTCGTGAGCGAGCCGAGCGAGACGTACCCGCTCGCCAACAGGACGACGGCGAAGATGAGCAGCGTGAGCGAGGTTGGCACGGGAGCGAGCGCGAGGAACATCCCCGCCGCGGTGGCGACCCCCTTCCCTCCTTTCCCGAACTTGAGATAGATCGGTCGCACGTGGCCAACGATCGCGGCAAGTCCGCAAATGATCGCCATGATGATCGGATCGCCGAAGGGCAAGTCCGCCGCCGAGATCCACCGCGGAAAGAAGATGACCGGAATGGCGCCTTTGGTCATATCCACGGCGAAGACGAACAAGCCGATCTTCGTGCCGAGCACGCGCATGACATTTGTGGCACCGAGATTTCCAGAGCCATGCTTGCGAAGATCGATGCCTCGCGATTTTCCGGCAATGTACGCCGAGGGGATCGACCCCAGGAGATACGAGGCGACAACCGCGGCGACGACTGGAATCATCAGCCTGCTTTGCGGCGCATCACGATACGCAGCGGATTGCCGGTGAAACCCCAGAACCCACGGAATCCATTGTGGAGGTAGCGGATATAATGCTCCTCCACGAGATCGGGCGCATTTCCGAACACGGCAATCGTGGGCGGGTCGGTTTCGACTTGCGTGGCGTAGTTGAGGCGCACTTCACGCCCCGCCGCTTGCGGCGGCTGAAGGCGAGCGAGCAACTCGGCGAGCTTTTGATTCACTTCGGATGTGGAGATGCGTTTGGCCCGCTCTTCTTCGACCTTGAGCACGATGTCGAGCGCGCGGTTCACCCGTTGCCCGGTGAGGGCCGAAGTAAACAGGAACGGAACGAACTTGAGAAACGGCGCCTTTTCTCCGGCGGCCTTTTCATACTTTGCAGTGGCCTTGTCGTCCTTCTCGGCCAAATCCCATTTGTTGACGACCATGATCAATCCGCGTCCCGCCTCCCATGCGAGCGCCGCGATCTTGAGATCCTGGTTCTGAATCTCGCCTTCGGTGGCGTCCACCATGAGGATGCAAATATCGGAGCGCTCGATGGCGCGCCGTGTGCGGAGCGACGAATAGAACTCGATGCCGTCGTCGATCTTGCTCTGGCGACGGAGTCCGGCGGTATCGACGAAGATGAGCTGGCGCCCGTGATACTTCATGGGTGTGTCGATGGCGTCGCGCGTTGTTCCGGCAATCTCCGACACCACGAGACGTTCGGCGCCCAGGAGCTTGTTGACGAACGACGATTTGCCGACGTTCGGTTTTCCGATCACGGCAATGCGGAGCGCGTCTTCGGCTTCGGCGTCCGATTCGGGGAGGCGCGACAGGACGGCGTCGAGCAGATCGCCCGAGCCTTTGCCGTTGATCGCGGACACCGGGAAGACTTCTTCGACGCCGATGGAGTAGAACTCGTAGAAGTCGGTGGCGCGCGGATCGTCGACCTTGTTGGCGACGAGCATCCACGGCTTCCGAGAATTGCGCAGCAGGTCGGCGACGTGGTAGTCGCTGGGATGCAGACCGATGCGCGCGTCGACAATGAACATCAGCAGATCGGCTTCGCCGATTGCTTCGTCCACCTGGCGGCGGATCTCGAGGTCCATGGGCAAGCGGGGGTCGTCGGCAATGCCGCCGGTGTCGACGAGCCAGAAGGTTCTTCCAGCCCAGTCAGTCTGGGCAAAGTGCCGGTCGCGGGTCGTCCCTGCCTCCTCGGAGACAATGGCGCTGTCGTCGCCGACGATGCGGTTGAACAGCGCGGACTTTCCAACGTTGGGGCGGCCGATGAGTGCAACGACGGGAATGGTCACGCGGCAACTCCCGCGATGCGCGGCTCGCCTTCGTGGACCAACACGTCGATGAAGTCGTACGACGGATAGACCGGCATGCTCAGCTGCTCGCGCATCGTGATGAACGGCTCGTCGTCGAGGAAGACGCCGTTGTCGTTGATACACTCGGCGGGAATGAGAGCGAGATCGAGGTCGTGGCGATCGGCGAGCGCACCGCGAATGTCCGCGCCGACGAGCAGGCCCGCGGTGGTGGTTGTGGGTCCGAACAACGAGTTCTCGACGACGATCATCTGGAACGATGCTCCCGTCGCCTGCGAAAGTTGATCGAGCAGCTCGGGCATGATGCCCTTCATGGAGACGCCGGTGACAACGCCAATGCGGCGTCCTTCCAGGCGCGGGAGGGACTCGAGGCCTTCGCGAACCCGCATGCGGAGCGACGCAACGGCACCGACGCCGTTTTCGATCTGCGGGAAGTCGCTGTAGTAGTCGGCGTCGGGGAGCGGACGTTCGGCGAGGAGATAGAGCTCGTCGGATCCGTAGACCCACGCATGTCCACGCTCGGCGCGAGCGCGGTCGGCCCAGCGGTCAACCGTTTCGAGGAGCGTGGTGGCGTTCGTGCGGTCCATCGATTGTCCCGTGTACAGGTGAGAGAACTGCGTCAATCCCACCGGGACGATCGCGACCGACATGACTGCATCACCCAGCGCCCACAGGTCGCGGAATGATTCTTCGAGCACGTCCCCGTCGTTGAGTCCGGGGACGATTACCATCTGTCCATGAAACTGAATGCCGCCGGCGGCGAGCTTGGTGAGCTGCTCGACGATGTTCGGCACGCGCGGGTTGTTGAGCAAGACTTTGCGCGCTTCCCACGGCGTGGCGTGGACCGAGATGTAGAGCGGCGACAAGCGGTACTCGAGAATGCGAGCGATGTCGCGATCCTTGAGGTTGGAGAGCGTCGCGAAATTTCCGTAGGCAAACGACAGGCGGTAGTCGTCGTCGCGCACGTAGAGCGGCTTGCGCAAGCCCTTGGGCAATCCTTCGATGAAGCAGAACTCGCAGCGATTGGCGCAGCGACGGATGGTGGGCGGCTCGAGCTCGACGCCCATGCTCTCACCTTCGGGCCGCTCGATCTCGTACACGATCTCTTCACCACCGGGAAGCCGGGCTTCGATGACCAACTCGTCGTCGGCGGTCAGGAACTCCCAGTCGAGAAAGTCGGCGAGCTCGCGCCCGTTGACCGAAAGCAACTCGGTACCGGCAACGATTCCCAACTCTTCGGCAATGCTGCCGTCCTGAACACCCTTCACCCGGACCATGCGACCCACCATTGCAATGGGGGAGACCACGTGGAGCGATCTCCCCCGAAATACTTATCGCGTGCGCCGGTAAGGCCGGCCATAGCTCATGCAATGTAGGAGCTAAGAGGGCGGAAATCAAGCTGAGTGCTTGACTTGGGCCCGCTCACCGCGTGCGGATTGGAAGCGCCGCGGCCCTCTGAAAACGAGCGCGCCCGCCGGCAAATCCCGACGGGCGCGCTTTGTACTTCCCTTGTACCGACTTTGAAAAACTCAGGCGATTGGCGCGTACCTGAAGGCCACGATCCCGGCGCCCGTTCCAGTTGCCGTGAACGCCGTGCTCTTGTGCGGACCGACCGGCCCCACGGGAACCTCCTGCGTCGAGACCACCGTTCCGGCCTTGTCGACGAATTCGATCTTGAGATTGAAGCTCTTCGCTTCGTCGGTCTGGTTCGCGATGCTGCCGCCCAGCGTGGTCTTGGCATCACCCGGCGTGAACTCGTTGAACGAGACGCGCGCCGGCAGCTTCAACATGATGTCGTTGTACTTGAGCGCCGAGTCGACGGCGATCTTGGTCGAGTCGGAGTACGCCGTGATGAACTTGTTCATTTTCGCGGCCGAATCGATGATCGCCTTCATGGCGGCGGCCGCCGGCGGCTTTGGAGCGTTCGCGCGCTTTCCCAGCGCCTTGGCAGTCGAGTCGTACATCCTCTGCTGCGCCTGGAATTTCTTCTGCATGCTGGCGTACGCGATGGCGATGAGCTGATAGTTGTCCGGGTTCGACGGATCAACTGCGATCAGCTGGCGCGCCACGGGAATGCCCTGCATGAACGCGCTGTCGAGCAGATACAGGCGCGCGAGGTTGTACAAGACGTCGCGGTGATACGGATTCACCGCGTGCGCCGCCTCGAAGAGCTTGATGGCATCCTTGGTTTGCTGAGCCTTGGCTGCCGTCACGGCCGCGAGCATGAGCGAGTTGTAGGAGAACGCGCTCGGATTCGCCAATTGGTCGGCGTAGGATCCGCGGATCGCGGTAGTATCTCCGCTCAATGTCGCGAGACGCGCCTGTCCGTTGCGCGCGACGTCGGCGTACTTGGTTCCGGGATCCTTGGCCAATGCCGCGTACGCCGCCTTGGATTCCGACATGAAGGTGGCCTTGTCTGCACCCGTGGCCGCCTCGGCCAGGTCGGCTGCGTATGCGGCCAACGCCATCTGCAGCCCGCGACGTGTGTCCGACATCGCGGCGGACGTGTCGTTCGCGGCCGCGATTGATTGCTTGTAATACGTGATCGCTTCCTTCGACTGATTGGCCTTCTGCGCGGCCTGCGCCAGCACCATGTAGCCGTATGGCGCGTTGCGCGACAGCTGCAACGAACGCTTGGCGGTGGCGACGGCGGAGTCGGTGTTGCCGGCGTTGTTCTGCTCGATCGCCTTGTTGACGAGATCGACCCAGCCCTTCTGCTGACGCCACGGGGCCGTGCTCGAGCCGCACTCCGGATTCGACGTCTCGACGACCGTAAACGCCGAATCGATCTGCGCGATGAGGTCGAACGGCGCGGTGGGCTCGGTCGCAAACCCAACCGCGCCGCGCGTCGTCATTCCGCTCGTCATGTTCGGCTGCGCGAGCCAGTACACCATTGTCTTTCCGTACACGAAGGCACGGCCGGACGGATTCTTGGTGCGGTCACCTTCGGTGACATGCTTCACGGCGTCGCCCAAACTCTTCGCGGCGGCCTCAGGTTTTGCCGCAGTCTGCGCGAGCTGCAGGTCGAGCACCGCGCGTGCTACGGGGCTCGGCGTCCCTTCGTCGATTTCGCAGGCCTTTTGCTGCGCACGAGCCGCACTCGCAAAGGCCGCAATCATCAACGCGGGAAGTAGTCTTCCCCCCAAAACGGGCATCTGATTTCTCCTGAAATTTTCAACTCGGAAAACCGGCGGGCGTCGAGCCCCTCGACTCGGTACACTAATCTCGTGAGCGCCGTTCCGCCTCGGAGGCGGCCAATCGGGAAATATCCTGCAGAGGCTGTCCGGTCGCCAGTGCAACGCGCTGGACGTCGGCGAACTCTGGTTTTGCCCGGTGTCGTCCGTTCGGCAGCGACACCAGTTTTGCCGCGATCTCGTGCCCTAACACAGTGACATGGATCACCTCGCGCGGAAGAGCGCGACGCCGGACGGCTCGTTCGCGCACCCCAATCGTGGTCGTCTCGATGAGCAGCAACTCTTCCAGCCGGCCGGCATCGACTGGGCGGCAAAGCACTTCAAGTCGCGTTCCCGGACGACCGCGTTTCATCGTAACAGGCACCATTGTCACGTCCAGCGCCCCACTGTCACGAACACGCTCCCCGACAGCCGCCAAATATTCGGCGGTCATGTCGTCGATGTCACACACCAGTTCTACCAGGTTGTCGACGCCTGCGCCCTTCGCCATGGAGTCGGCGAGGACGATTCGCAGCGCATTGGCCCGGCCGACAAAATCTTTGGTCCCCGCGCCAAAGCCGCTGCGCACAGGAGTGTATTCCGCCGGCGGCACACCAACGGAGAGTGTACGCACCAGCGCTGCTCCTGTTGGCGTGACCAGTTCACCTGAGCCCTCAGGGCCCGGACGAACCGGAAGTCCTTCCAACAGCTTGAGCGTGGCCGGTGCCGGCACGGGGAGAATGCCATGCGCGGCGCGCACGCTGCCGTCACCGAGCGCGATGGGCCCGCAGTGCACCTGTTCGACCCCAAGCAGGTCGAGGCCCCAGATGACACCAATGACGTCGAGGATCGCGTCCACCGCACCGACCTCGTGGAGGTGCACCTCGTCGGGCGACATGCCGTGGATCTCGCCCTCCGCCGTCGCGATCGCCGTGAAGGTTTCGTCGGCCCGCGCGCGAACGCGATCCGGCGCGCCACTCTTCGCCACGATTTTCTGGATATCACGGATGTGGCGCCCGTGCGGCTGCGGCGGAATGTCGAAGTCGACTTTTCGACAAACGATCTCACCGCGAATCACTTCGCGAATGTCGACGCGAACATCATCGAGGCCGAGCGTCGCGGGAAGCGCGCGCAGCCAATCGGCGTCGAGGCCAACGTGCACGAGCGCGCCCAACGCCATGTCGCCGGCGATGCCGCTGAATGGATCGAAGATGGCAATCCGCATCAGAAGCGGTACGACGCCCCGCTGCCAGTATTGAACACGAGCACCTCGGCGTCGCGCGGAATGCGTCCGGCCTTGACGAGTTGCTCCGTGACCGCGAGCGCGCATCCCCCTTCGGGCGCCGTGTCGATGCCGCTCATCCGCGACAGCTTGAGCGTCGCGGCACGAATGTCGTCCTCGGTGACCGCGAGCGCGTCTCCCTTGCTCTCGTATAACGCGCGGAGAATGAGGCGGTCGCCGAGCGGTCCCGGTACACGAAGTCCGCTCGCGTGGGTCGTGGGATTCTCCCACGGCGTGGCCTTGCTCTCGCCGGCGAGAAATGCGCGCACCATTGGAGCGCAACCGTCGGCCTGAGCGACAACCATGTGCGGCATCGCGATGTCTTGCGGCAGCCAACCGCCATCGCGCATTTCGGCGAACACTTTCCACATGCCGATCAAACCGGTGCCGCCGCCGGTCGGATAGATGATGTGCGTGGGAAGTCGCCAGCCGAGCTGCTCGGCAAGTTCGATCCCCATAGTCTTCTTTCCTTCAATCCGATACGGCTCACGCAGCGTGGAGACGTCGAAGTATCCGGATTCGGCGGAGAAGGCGCGGGCCTGTTTGCCGGCGTCGCCGATGTGTCCCTGCACGAGTTGAAGATCGGCGCCGAGCGTGCGAATGGTTTCGAGAATCGGCGTTGGCGTAGTGTCGGGCGCATACACGCGAACGGGCAGTCCGGCAGCGGCTCCATACGCAGCGAGCGCGGCGCCGGCATTGCCCGCCGTAGGCACGACCAGACCCGGAACACCGAGGCCGCGTGCCCGCGTCACGGCGGCGCTCATTCCGCGAGCTTTGAACGATCCGGTCGGATTGAGGCCTTCGTCCTTCACGAGCAATCGCGCGACTCCCAGCTCCTTCGCCAACTCGGGAAGATCGTGCATCGGCGACAACCCTTCGCCGAGCGACACGGGCGTCTCACCGTCTTTGAGCGGCAATACCGGGGCATATCGCCACATGTCCCATCGCGGCGTGACGACGGTTCGCGCCGGCATGAGAGAATCATAACGAACGAGATACGGTTGCCCGCAGACGGTGCAGACGTTGGCGCGCGCGTCACCCGATTCACGGGCGTCGCAGGCCGAACATTCGAGATGCCAGGTGCTCACGAGAGGTCGGTGGAGGGTTCGATGGAGGCTTCGGATGCCGCCGGTTCCGCGACGGCTTCGGGTGTCGCCGGTGCCACGACGGTTTCGCCCCGCGCGGGCGCGGTCGGTGAATTGTTTCGCAAGGTCTCGAGAATTCGCTCGGCGGTTTTCTGCCCAAAGCCCGGAAGCGCGGCAATGGTCTCAGGCGCTGCGTCGCGAACGCCCTGCAAACTACCGAAGGCGGCGAGCAATTGGCGACGTTTGGACTCGCCGACGCCCGGAATACGCATCAGCTCCGACGTGATCGTGCGCATCGAGCGGCGCTTCCGCTGGAACGTGATGGCGAACCGATGCGCCTCGTCGCGAGCCTGCTGAAGGATCCGAAGCGCCGGCGAGCGGCGCGGCAAACGCAGGGACTCACTGCGGCCGAGGACAAAGATCTCTTCCTCGCGCTTGGCCAGGCTGATGATCGGCATTTCGCCCAAACCGAGCGGTACGAGGGCCGAATGCGCCGCGTTGAGTTGCCCTTTGCCCCCATCGATGACGACCAGGTCGGGCAGCGGCTTGTCGTCGTCGCGACGGCGCGTGAAATAGCGCGACACGACCTCCGTCATCGACGCGAAGTCATCGACGCCTTCGACCGTCTTGACCTTGAACTTGCGATATTCCGCGCGATACGGCCGGCCGTTCTGAAACCACACACACGACGCGACGGTATCGGTTCCCTGCGCATGCGAGATGTCGAAACAGACGAGCGACCGCGGCACTTTCTGAAGTCCAAGCTGCCGCTGCAATTCATAGATCGGGTCGCCGGCGCGCTCTTCGGCCTCGTCGCCCGTGAGACGAAGCTCCTCCAGCAAGTGCCGGGCGTTCTGCGTCGCGAGATCGACAAGCTCGCGCCGTGGGCCACGCTGCGGCGCGTGGATCTTCGTCCGCTCGAGCGATGCCTCGACCAGCTCGCGCTCATCGGGCTCGAACGGTACGAGCAGCTCGGACGAGCGATCCTCCAGGTTGAGATATTTTCCCGCGAGATACACCTGTAAGATTGCACCGTCCACCTCTTCCTCGAGATTCTCGAGAAACTGATGCTCGCGCGCGAGTAGGCGACCGCCGCGGATTCGCATGAGCGCAACGACGGCGTCGTTCCCGTCGCGCGCATAGCCGAGCACGTCGCGATCGCCGCCTTCTACCGCCATGACCACCGTCGGCTCCTCGAGCTGCGCGAGATGACGCAGCGCATCGCGCAGCTCCGCAGCGCGCTCGAAATCGAGCGACTCGGCGGCGAGCTCCATGCGCTCGCGCACGCGACGCACCACTTCCTTCACGTTGCCGTCGAGGAAGACGAGCACTTCGTCGATCATCGCGCGATATTCGCCCTGACTCTGTGCAAGAATGCACGGTGCCTTGCATCGCTTGATGAAATAGTCGAGGCATGGCCGTTCGGGCATTTGCCGCGGCATGTCGTAGTTGCACGACCGCACGGTGAAAATGCGCTTGACGACGTTGAGCGCGCGGCGCATTCCGCCCACGTCGGTGTACGGTCCGAAGTAGCGGCTGCCGTCGTCAACGAGGTGCCGCGTCACCCAGACGCGCGGAAACGGCTCGGCGACGGTGACCTTGATGTACGGATACGACTTGTCGTCGCGCAGCGCGATGTTGTACTTCGGGTGGTACTCCTTGATCAGGTTGGCTTCGAGGATCAGCGCGTGCGCTTCGGTGGGGACGACGATCGTGTCGAGCCCGCCGACCGATTGCATCAGCGCGCGCGTCTTGATGGATTCGGCGTGATCGTTGTTGATGTAATTGCGAACGCGCGACCGCAGCCGTTTCGCCTTCCCCACGTACAACACCGTTCCATCCGCGTCGCGCCACAGATACACGCCGGGCGACTCGGGGAGATGCGGGATCTTGTCCAGAACGGAATCGGGGACGGCCATGGGTGAATAATATCCGATGGCGACAGGCGGTGTCCGCAAACCGCGGAGCTAATTTCGACGGCGAATTCGGTCAACGACGGTCCGTGCCTCGGGGATGCCGAGGGCGACCGTCATGCCCAGATAGACGACGCCGTAGGTTCCGATCACCAGCACGGGACCGACGAAGCGGCTCTCGCCAGCGGCCAGCATGCGCATTCCCCACCCTGCCGCCACCGCGAGACCTGCCGATCCCCAGAGAGACGCCACGAATCGCGCCGGAACGCCGGTCACGCCGATCCGACGATTCAGGCGCGAACGCAGCAGCGCGAACTCGATCCATCCGGCAATTCCCGCCGACGCCGTGAGGCCCGCCGCGCCCCAATGCGGATCGATGCCGAGCAAACGCGGAAGCGTGAGCGCGAACAAGTACCCGAGCACCGTCGTGAGGATGACGCGAACGATGGCGAAGCGGAGCGGCGTCTTGGTATCGTGAAGCGCGTAATACGTCGACGAATAGAGCCGCCCCATGGTCGTCGCCAAAAGACCGACCGACGCGCCGGCCAGTATCCCCCAGGCGTAGCGCGAATCTGTCGCGGAGAACTTGCCATGCTGAAACAGCAACCTCGCGAGCAAGTCGCCGAAGGCCAGGAACGCGGCCGCCGACGGAATGACGAAATACGCAATCCGACGGAGCCCGCGAGCCAAACTGCCGCGCAGATAGGTCGCGATCTCCGTCTCGTCGCCGATGGCGCGCGACATCTCCGGCAACTCCGCGGCCGCGATCGCCATGCCGAACAGGCTCACCGGGAGATAGATGATCGCCGA
This sequence comes from bacterium, assembly GCA_040002475.1. Taxonomy (GTDB): domain Bacteria; phylum Gemmatimonadota; class Gemmatimonadetes; order Gemmatimonadales; family Gemmatimonadaceae; genus JAQBQB01. Next base: position 17,078 of record JBDUEJ010000056.1, read on the forward strand.
CGCATATCCGAATGTCGCGACCATGCCGAGCGGGAGATACGACGCGAGCCAATTGTCGATATAGCTGCTGAACTGGACGACGCCTCGAGCCACGAAGGCCGGTCCAAAATTTCTCATGACGGTTCGGACGTTCGGCGACCCGAGTCCCAGCGTAAGCCGAAACCCGTTGACCAACCGCAGCGTCGACGGCACCTGAATGCCGAATTGCAGGGCGGCGCCGAGCACCGACGCCCAGGCGAGCGTGACGGCAAGATCACTGGGGCCCTGGCGCGGACCGGCCCACAGCAACGTCACGATCATGGCGACGTTCCACAGCACCGGCGCGAGATAGGGCAACAGAAACTTGCGATGACTATTCTGAATCCCTAAACACCACGCGCTGATGACAAAGATTCCCGCGCCGGGAAAGAGAATGCGCGTGTACGTGATCGTCAGCTGGCGGCGCGCCGGCTCGAACCCTTTGGCGATCAGCGGGATGAGCAGCGGTGTAGCGAGAATGCAGACCAGGACGAGCACCGATACCACCACGCAGAGCACCGCACCAACCGCACTGGCGACTCGACGGGCTTCTTCGTCGTCGCCCTTCTCGATCAGCCTGGAATACACGGGGATGAACGACGTGGATAGCGCGCCTTCCCCAAACAGATTCTGAATCGTATTAGTAATCTTGAATGCAGCCTGAAACGCATCGGCTACACCGGTGGCGCCGAGGTACGTAGCCATCAGCGACTGACGAACAATTCCGAACAACCGCGAGACCATGATCCCCGCGCTGACGATCGCCGCGGCGCCACCCGTGCGCCGCGGCGCAATCGGGCGCGGAGACGGCCGTCCGGTTTCGTCCACTGGTGCGCTCACGCCCCTGCGGACGCGGACGCGGGCGAAGAGACGAAGCTTGGTGTAGTCGCGATCACGGTGCGTGCATGCGCACGTGCCGCGTCGAGCATCTGTTCGAGCAATGCCGGACCGTACCGCGCGAGAAACGGAATGTAGGAAAGCTTCCGCTCCTGTCGCGACCCGTGCGGATACAGCGCGCCGCGGCATGTTGCGAGTTGTCGCATGACGTCGGCCTCGCGACGTTTGACACCGGCAACCAGTCGCCGCTCGAGTCGTTCGATCTTGTGCTCGAGCGACCGCTGCGCGCCTTCGAACACCACCCCAGGAACGACTCCGTCGCTGGCCGAGCGCAGTCGATTCAGATCGGCCGTCAGGCCGGCGCGCAACGCCGAAAGACTCACGGCGGCGTCAGGCGCTAGTCGCTCACGCGCCAGTCGCGTCTCAGCAGCGTACGGGTCGGCGAGCGCCTCAGCGGTGATTCCGAACTCGTCGAGCATTTCCTGCATGCGCGCCTCGATGATCGTCATGGACCATCGCGGTGCGACGATCGGTGCGTCGACGCCGAGCACTTCGGCCACCGCACCGACCTGCGCGAAATACGCCACCTCGCCCGGTCCGCCAACATACATCGCCGTCGGCAGGATCGCGCGCTCCATCACCGGACGGAGCAGCACCGTCGACGAGAGAAATTGCTCACCGCGCAATTCACCAATGCCCGCTGCTTCGGCGAGCGTCAGGCGTCGCTTAGTCCCGTCGGCGTTTAGAAAGACGACAGAAAGACCCGCAACTTCGACCACCTGCGGAGTGAATCCCGCCGCGATGATCGCTTCGCTCCGAGTATGAATCGCGTCGGCCACGCGCTGCGATTGTGCGGCGGCACGCGACAGCAACGGCGCCGCGGCGCGCGCCACACTGCCATGCGACGCATCCAACACGGCAATCTCCAACGGCTCCAAAATCTGCCGCAGCAGTGTGACGTACGCGTCGCCCACGGTGGCGCCGTCGTGAAATGCGTCGACCGCGTTGACGAGGAATGAGCGGTGTGGCGCACTGCCGCATGCTTGGCGAAACACCGCCGCCAACCCGTTGATCTCGTCGTTGATCGCCACGCGCGTCATCGGCGTTCCCGCGGGCGATCGCCGCTCCAGGCGCAGCTCGCGCGCGCCGCCGTTGAGCGCGACGGAAACGACCGCGGCCTCGTCGAAATCCGCGTCATCGGTCGCCGCCCAAAAAACGGGGGCCACCGGAATACCTGTGGTCTTCTGAAGCTCATCGGCGATCGCGCGTGCGCTCAACGCCTTGACGAGCGTCATCAGCGCGCCGCCGAACAGGCCGGGCTGCTGTCCCGTTGTGATCACGAGTCCCGCGCCGTTGGCGCTGCGCGCGAGGCGCTGCGCGGCGCGCCCCGAGGGCTCGATGGCGTCGAACAACTGATCGGCCCAGGTCGGCGGCACGCTCTCCATGACTCGCCGCGCGTACAGGCGCCAATCGTCCACGCCATGAGGAATCGCGCGATACCATTGTGGCAAATCTCCGGCGCGCGCGGCTCGCGACAACGGCGAGCCACCAAGCGATTCGGTGCGAACGACTGGCTCGCCGGTCATCTGATTCCACACTCGGCGCGCGCGCCGCGAATCACTTGTGGTACGGTTCCCCTCTCAACAGCGTGCCGGCGCGATAGAGCTGTTCGGCCAACACGAGTCGCGCGAGCTCGTGGGGCAACGTCCATGGCGCGAGCGCGACCGCGGCGGTCGAACGTTGCTTCACAACATCGCCGAGGCCGATCGCTCCGCCGATGAGCAAGGCAACATCGCGGGCTCGTTCCCGGAGATCCTGCAGCCATCGAGCGAACTGCTCGGAGGTCATTGCGCGTCCGTTCAAATCGCACGTGACCACCTGTGCGGCTGCGGGTATTGCGGCGAGAAGGCGTTCGCCTTCCCGCTCGCGCACGAGGTCCGCGGAGCCAGATCGTGCCGGCTCTTCGCGGACCTCGTGAAATTCCAAGGGCCAATAGCGGGCCGCTCGACGTTCATACTCGCGGATCGCACCGGCCAGGTTGGCGTCGCGCGGTTTTCCGACGACCGCCACGACGAACTGCATTCAACACCCCACCGCCTTACGCATAAATCCCGCGGAGGCGATGCACTGTTGCGACACGGCTGATCGAGACCATGTACGCCGCCGTGCGCATGTTCACCTTGTGCTGCTTCGACAGCCGCAGCACGGCGTCGAAGCTGCGCGTCATGATGTCGGTGAGCCGCTCGTTGACCGTTTCTTCCGTCCAGAAATACCCGCCGCGATCCTGAACCCACTCGAAGTACGACACCGTGACACCGCCCGCGTTCGCGAGAATGTCCGGGATAACAAATATGCCCTTCTCGTCAAGGATGGAGTCGGCCCCGGCCGTGGTGGGACCGTTCGCTCCCTCGCAAATCACCTTCGCTCGGATTTTCCCGGCGTTCTTGCTCGTGATCACGTTTTCCAGCGCGGCCGGCAACAAGACGTCCACGTCGAGTGTCAGCAGCTCTTCATTCGTGATCTGATCGCCGCCCGTGAATCCCTCGAGCGACCGCACCTGTTTGACGTGCTTGATCGCCGCGTCGATGTCGATACCGTTCGTGTTGTGATAGCCGCCGGTCCGATCGCTGATCGCAACGATCTTGGCGCCTTCACGCTGCAGCAAATCCGCCGCGACCGAGCCGACGTTGCCAAAGCCCTGAACGGCGACGGTAGTTCCCTTCATCGTCATCCCGAGATCCTTGAGGGCCTCCTTGGTGACGATCATGCAGCCGCGTCCGGTCGCTTCGCGGCGGCCGAGCGATCCGCCCATCTCCACCGGCTTGCCGGTGACGACGGCGGTGACCGTGTGTCCGACGCGCATCGAGTACGTGTCCATGACCCACGCCATCACGCGCTCGTTGGTGTTGACGTCGGGCGCCGGCACGTCGGAATCCGGTCCGAGCGTGTTGATGATGCCGGCGGTGTATCGGCGAGTCAGTCGCTCGAGCTCACCGGCGCTCATCTTCAGCGGGTCGCAGACCACGCCGCCTTTTGCACCGCCAAATGGCAAATTCACCACGGCGCACTTCCAGGTCATCCACGCGGCGAGGGCCTTCACCTCTTCCAGCGTAACCTGCATGTCGAAGCGAATGCCGCCCTTCGCCGGGCCGCGCGACGTGTTGTACAACACGCGGTGGCCAATGAAGACTTCGACTTCTCCGTTGTCCATCATCACCGGAATGGACACGGTGATCTGTTTTTCGGGGTGGCGCAGAACTTTGTAAAGGCCTGGCTCGAGATCGAGGAGTTCAGCCGCACGGTCGAAGCGCGACATCATCGCTTCGAACGGATTTTCCTCATCAAGAAAACGGTCCTTGTCAGGACGTACGATTCGATCGGTCGGAAGTCTGAGATCGGATGCCATGGGAAGCGAAACGGGCCGGTTTACCCGGCGGTGGGAGAGGTTCGAGGACGCGCGCGCACGAGGTCATCGAGCACTCGCTCGAGTCCGCCGACGCCACGCTCCACCATCACCTGCTGAGAAACATACCACAATGGCGGCGCAAGGCGAGGCCAGTGCGGCGCAAGCTTCACGGCGTCTTTCAGGGTGCAGACAACCCAGTCGGAGCCACTGAAGCCGGCCGCGATACGCGCGACTTCGCTCTCGGTAAATGGGTGATGATCCGAAAAGATTGCGGCGCGCACCAGCGCACCGCGTTGTTCGAGTTGTGCAATGAACGCCGCGGGGTCGGCGATGGACAGAATGACGTGTACGGTCGCGCCGGCGATCGAATCGAGCGAACGGGTTTCTTGCGAACCGTCGGCTCGAATCAGATCGCCGGCGTCAAGGCGCACCGACACCCGCGGGATGGCCGGAGCGACGTGAGACAACCGTTCGTGCACGAGGTCAACCGCGCGGTCGCTCGCGGCCTTTCGTGTCACGATGACGAGGGTTGCGCGGCGCACGGCCTTGAGCGGCTCCCGCCACGGACCGGCCGGCAGGAGGCGAACATCCTGCGACCATCGGTCGGCGCTGATGAGAACGAGGTCGGCGAGGCGCTGCACACGACGGTGCTGAAACGCGTCATCGAGCACGGCGATGTCCGCCCCTTTCGACGCCGCTTCGGCGACACCGGCCACGCGATCCGCGTTGGCGATCACCGGAATATTCGGATTGAGTCTCTCGTGCACGAGCGTTTCGTCCGCGCCGTAGCCTCGGAGAATTACTGCCGGATGGGCCCCGCGCGCCGCGAGGCCGCTGGCGATCCACGCCGCGATCGGCGTCTTGCCCGTGCCACCCACGGTGAGATTGCCGACGCTCACGGCCGGGATGTCGGTCTCGCGCGCCGGAAGCCAGCCAGCGTCGTACAAGATGTCACGCGCACCCACCACGCCGCCAAAGATCCGCTCGAACGGCGTGAGCGCGGAGCGGGTCAGCGACGCAACCGCGTCGTGCCCATACCAAAGGCGCTCCACAAATCCGCGATCAGACATCCGGCCCGCGCGCCCCGCGCGCCCCGCGCGGCTCGGTCCGCTCCTCGGCGCGACGCTCGGCGAGCGACATCGCGTCTCGCGCACGATCGACGTGTTCGACCGCCTGACGCGCGTCGCTCGCCTCGACGTAGACGGCGTCGCTGTAAGCGATCTCTACTCGTGCGAACGGACGCGGTATGAGGAACCGATCCCACGTCCCAAGCCGCCACGCCGACGACGCCGTCGCCGCAACGGCGATGATCGGCACCTTGGCGCGGTGGGCGATGACCAGGGCGCCCGGAGCGAACGACTTGGCGGGACCACGCGGACCGTCCGGCGTGATCGCCAAGTCGGCGCCTTCGTTGATGACGCGCGCGAGTCCCAACAGCGCGCGCGCCGCGCCGCGCGAGGTTGACCCTCGCACCGTTCGATACCCTAAGCTCATCGCGATGCGCGCGATGATCTCGCCGTCGGCGTGTTCGCTGATCAGAATGGCGACGTTCTGCCGTCGATGGTGATACAACAGCGGCAGGAGCTGTCCATGCCAGAGCGAAAAGATGAACGGCTTCTTGGCGTGCCGCATTTCATTGAGAGCATCGTCATGGGAGACGCGAATGCGCCACGTCCACCCGAGCCCGCGAACGAGCCAACTCCCCAAGCGCGCGAGCCAGACCACTCGTGCCCCCGGCTGCTCGCGCTCCTCACTGCTCATTCCGCCCCCGCCCTCGTTGCGCCAACTCCAGGGCCATCGTCGCGACACGGCCGGCCGCGCCCGGCTGTCCCAGTGAAGCGCGCACGGCGTCGAGCCCCTCGACCATCGTACGTCGTTCCGGACTGTCCGGATTCAGCAGCGGCGCGAGCGCGTCGGCCACGGCACGCGGCTCGAGTGCATCCTGGATGAATTCCGGTGCGAGCAGGCGCCCGGCGACGATGTTTACCAAACCGATATTAGGAATCGTGATCAACAACCGCCCCACGGCATAGTCGAACGCCCGCGCGCGGTAGGCGACGACGAGCGGGCACCCCGCCACCGCGGCCTCGAGCGTCGTCGTTCCGCTCTTGCAGAGCGCCGCGTCGGCCGCTCGCAGCACGGTGAACGACTCGGACCGGACCATCTCGAAGGGGCAGCGCGCCGGGTCGAGCGTGACGTGCGGCGCAACACCCACCACCACCTTGAGGGACGGATCACGCCGCTGCAGCTCGCGCGCCGCGCCCACGAACGCGTCGAGATGCAGATCGATCTCCTGATCGCGGCTTCCAGGAAAGAGCGCGAGCACTCTCTCATGCCGGCCGATACCGAGCCGCTGGCGCGCCGCCTGGCGATCCGGCAACTCGGCGAACCGATCCATCAGCGGATGCCCAACGAACGTCGCGTCGATTCCGTGCTTTCGGAGCAAGGCTTCTTCGAACGGCAAAATGACCGCGGCTTTCGTGATGGTCTTCGCCAACGCGGCGAGCCGCCCCGCCCTGGACGCCCACACCTGCGGCGTGATGTAGTACAGCACGGGGACGCCGGCCGCCGCCGCCGCCTCGGCCACCTTCATGTTGAATGTCGCATGGTCGATCAGAATGACCAGCGCCACGTTCCCCGATCGAATGCGAAGCGTGAGGTCGCGCAGCAACGCCCAGTATCGCGGCAGCCGCTTGATGGGTTCGATGAATCCCATCACGGCCAGCTGTTCGACATGCGCGATCAACTCCACACCGGCCGCGCGCATCGCATCGCCGCCCACTCCCGCCAGGTGAAACGGTGCACCGCGCGCCACAAGCTCGCGCGCGACGCGCGATGCATGGAGATCGCCGGAGACCTCTCCGGCGACGAACAGGATTTCACGCACCGACGGTGGCCTGCGCCATGCCCTTCAGACTCGGCAGCGTGCGCTCGATGTCGTGCACGATCGTGAGCGCCACGGCGAGGGCTTCGCGTCCGTCCTCACCGGTCACCGCAACCGGGGCCTCGCCGGCCACCGCTTGAACGAAGGCCTCGAGCTCCAGCCGGAGCGGCTCTCCGTCCGGCGCCTCGATCGCCACACGATCGACGAACGACTCCAATGCCTGTGCGCCCTGCGCGTCGCGCACCAGCGCGCTGAAATCCACGTCTCGCCGAAGCCGATAGAACTCACCGGTGCCCGCCGCGAGGTCGAGCGACAGATATCCGCTCTGTTGAAAGATGCGAAGCTTTCGCATGCGGTCGCGCGAGACCCGGCTCGCGGTGATGTTCGCAACAGCGCCCGCCTCGAACGTGATGCGCGCGTTCGCGATGTCGACGAATGGCGTCAGCACCGGCACGCCCACCGCCGACACCGCGCTCACCTTCCCGCCGACGAACGTTCGAACCAGGTCGATGTCGTGAATCATCAGGTCCAACACAACGGCCACATCCGACCCGCGCGGATTGAACGGCGCCAGACGATTGCTCTCGATGAACCGCGGCGAATCCACGTACGCGAGGCCGGCGCGCACCGCGCGATTGAACCGTTCCACGTGCCCGGTTTGCACGACCGCGCCAGTGCGCTTGGCAATGGCCAATAGCCCATCGGCCTCCTCGAGCGTCGTGGCGATTGGCTTCTCAATGAGCACGTGCAGCCCGCGCTCGAGCGCCGGTGCCGCGACCGCATAGTGCGCCGGTGTGGGCACCACCACGCTCACCGCGTCGACTTCGTCGAGCAGCGAGTCGAGCGTGGGGAACGCCTTTACGCCAAGCTCGGTGCTGACGTGAGCGGCGCGCTCGCGCTTTGCCTCGTGAAATCCGACCAGCTGCGCGCCGGGAACGTCACGCAGAATGCGCGTGTGATGGAATCCGAGCGCGCCGGCGCCGACGACACCAATGCGAACCGTCATCAGACCACCGAACCGCGATCGCTGCGATCAAAGAACGCTAAGAACTCCTGGATCTCCGCGAACGGGTGCAGCTCCGCCGCGGCGCGTTCGCGCGCCTGCGACAGATTCAACTCGGATTTGAAGAACAATCGGTACGCGCGCTTGAGCTCGCGGCGAACGTCTTCGGGAAATCCGTTGCGCTCGAGTCCTACGCTGTTCAAGCCGTACAGCTTGATCGGGTTGCCCACCGCTTTCACGTACGGCGGAACGTCTTTGGCCACCCGCGAACATCCGCCAATGAAGCTGTACCGGCCAATCGTCGCGAACTGATGAAAACCCACGAGCCCGGACACGATCACCTTCTCATCGATCGTGACGTGGCCGGCCAGCTGCGTGCCGTTCGAGATGATCACGCCGTTCCCGATGTGGCAATCGTGCGCCAGATGCACGTATGACATCAGAAAACAATTCTGCCCCACCGTGGTCTTGAACGATTGCGTGGTGCCACGATTGATCGTGGTGTATTCGCGAATCGTCGTTCCTTCGCCGACCTCCACGGTCGTGTGCTCGCCTTTGTACTTGAGGTCCTGCGGATCACCGCCGAGCACGGATCCGGTGCCGACCTTCACGCGCGGTGCCAGGAGCACGTTGCGCTCGAGCGACGCGCGCGCCGCGATCACGCACTCGTCGCCCACCACGCAGCCCGGGCCGACGATCGCGAACGCGCCGATCTCGACGCCGCTGCCGATCTGCGCGGTCGAGTCGATAAGCGCTGTCGGGTGGATTCCGGAGCTCATTTGTCTCGCACCACCGCGCCCATCTCCGCCTCGGCGACGATCTGGCCGTCCACCTTCGCCACGCCCGACATCTTGCACATCATGCCGCGCACCTGCAGCAGCTCGAGCTCGAAACGCAGCTGATCCCCAGGCTTTACCGGCTTGCGCCACTTCACGTTGTTCAACGATGTGAAATACACCACTTTGTTTTCACGATCGGGCACCGAGCCCATGAGCAGCATGCCGCCCACCTGCGCCATGGCCTCGATGATCAGCACGCCGGGCATGATCGGATGTCCGGGAAAATGGCCTTGGAAAAACGGCTCGTTGATCGTCACGTTCTTCACGCCGACGATTCGCTTTCCGTCTTCGATCTCCAGCACGCGGTCCACCAGCAGGAATGGATAGCGGTGCGGCAAGACCTTCATGATCTCTTCGATGTCCAGCACGCTCGTCTCCTTCGCAATCGCCGCCTTCAGCGCCCGTACGAGACGAACGGTGCCGCGATGGCTTGGCTTGAATGTGGTCACCCGCGCCCTCACCCTCGCCCCGGCCAGGGCGAGATCTCCCACGATGTCCAACGCCTTGTGCCGCAGGAATTCGTCCGGCCAACGCAGCGCACCCCCGACGACACCATTCTCGTCGAGGACCACGGCGTTGTCGAGCGACGCGCCCTGAATCAGGCCCTTGGCGCGGAGCTCCTCCACCTCATGCACGAATCCGAACGTTCGGGCACCGGCCAGCTCCGTGGCGAAGCTTTCCGGTGTGAGGCGATAGCAACCCTGCTGGCGTCCGACCGCCGGATGCGGAAAGTCGATTGCCACATTGAGCTCGAGCTCGGGCGACGGGGTCACGTCGTACGTCGACTCGCCGTCCACGAGCGTCAGCGGGCGCCGCACGGTCAGGTATTGCACGGCGCCGGGATGCTCAACGATCCCCGCTTCCAGGAGCGCGGCCGTAAAGGGCGCCGCGCTGCCGTCCATGATCGGCGGCTCACCTGCGTTGAGCGCGATCTCGATGTCGTCGATCCCGGCCCCGGCAACCGCCGCGAGCACGTGCTCCACGGTATGGACCGACACCGGATCTTCGCCAAGCTGCGTGCGACGCTCGGTGAGCACCGCATACTCGGCGAGCGCGCGAATTACGGGGGCGCCCGGGAGATCCGTGCGACAGAAATAAATACCCGCGCCGCTGGCGGCGGGGCGAAACGACAGGTGGCATGCGGCGCCGAGGTGCAGCCCGATTCCCTCGAGCGACACCGCGTGCGCGATGGTACGACGATTCATTTGGTTTCGTTCGAGCTGCTGAGCAGACGTTCGATGCGGCGGAGGAGCGCGGGGAGCTTGAACAACGCCGCCTGCGCACGCAGCGCCTCCTTGTGCGGCCTGGCAGGATAGCCCGACCACGTTTCACCGGCCGGAATATCGCCAAACACGCCCGCCTGCGCAGCCAGGCGCGCGCCGGCGCCAATTGTGTGATGGCCCGAGACGCCCACCTGCCCCAGCAGCATGCAGCCGTCCTCGACGTGCACCGACCCCGCGATCCCCACCTGCGCCATGATGAGGCAAACGCGGCCAATTCGCACGTTGTGCGCGATCTGCACCAGGTTGTCGATCTTGGTGCCGGCGCCGATCACGGTGTCATCGATGCTACCGCGATCGATCGTGGTATTGGCGCCGATCTCCACGTCATTCTCAACGATGCAGCGCCCCACATGAGGGACCTTTAAATGCTGTCCATCGCGCTGGAAATATCCAAACCCGTCAGAGCCAAGTCGGGCGCCCGAGTGGATGGCGACGCGATCGCCAATCCGCGTGCCGCTGTAGATCGTCACTGACGGATACAGCTGCACACGCGCGCCGATCTCCACGCCGTCGCCCACGACGCAATGCGCCCCGATGACCGTCGATTCGCCAAGGCGTGCTCCGGCCCCGATCACCGCGTAGGGACCGATCGAGACGCTGAGCCCGAGCTGCGCGCCGGCCCCGATGACCGCCGTGGGATGAACGCCCGGCACCACGACAGCAAGGCGATGGAAGCGCGGTAAGAGCGACAGCAGCGCTTCCTGCGGCTTTGCCACCACCACACGGTTCGTAACGCGTCCTGGCGTGTCCTGGAGCTCGGGAGAGACCAAGACGACGCCGGCGCGCGACTCGGAAAAGAGCGGCGCGTACTTGGCGACGCCGAGAAAACTGAGGTCGGTCGGCGACGCACGGTCCAGCGCGGCGATGCCACTTACCCCCGCCGAGGGATCACCGCGCAGTTCGCCACCCACAAGCTCGGCAATAGCCGCGGCGGTGAGGACGATTGTGCCCTCACCGCCGTTGGCCTGCCCGGACGAACCGGAGATCACTGCGTCGGCGGCTTCGGCTTCGTGACCCCAGCCGGACTGACGGGGGCACCAGGCTTCGCAGCGGCCGGCGCAGCTACCGCACCCGCCTTCGTGGCGCGCAGGCGCGACACGACCCGATCCGTAATGTCCAGATTCTTGTCCGCCGTCACGATCACCGACTGACCAGGGTCGTTCGCCAGAATCATTGCGTAGCCGTCCTCGATACGAATATCGTCGAGCACTTTTTTCACGGCGTCCTGGATCGGCGCCATTACTTCGGCCTGACGCGCCTGCCATTGCTGCTGCGCCTTGAGATTCTGCGCCTGCAGATCCGTCTCGAGACTCTGGATCGCCTTTTGGCGGGTGTCCTTGGCCGTAGCGCTCAGCGTCGGCTCATCCTTCTGATACTTGGTCAGCATGGTGTTGACCGAATCCTGCATCTTCTGAAGCCGTGTCTTGAGCCCGTCGCCCTCTCTGTTCAGCAGTGACTCGGCCGCAACGCGGCCCGGCGCTGCTTCCATTAGAGCGGCCACGTTCACGTACGCGATCTTGGTCGCACCCTGTGCGTGCGCAACACTGGTGAGGACCGAGAGCAGAAGCGCGAGCGTTGTCGCGCGTAGCATGGAACGCATGAAAACTCCGATTTAGAAGATCTGACCGAATTTGAAGTGGACCTGCCACTTAGGATCTTTACGGCCCGCGGCGTCGACTCGGTCGAACCCGTAGCCTAAGTCGACGCCGAGCGGTCCAAGCGGAGTGACGAGCGAAGCCCCGAATCCGGCACCGCGGAACAGCCGAGTCGGGTCGAAGTCTCGCGGACGCTCCCACAAATTTCCTGCATCATAGAAGCCGTCGATATACATCTGCTGGCTTACCCGCAAACCAAGCTCGACGGTGCTCGTATAATACGCGTTCCCAAACGAGCTTCGTTGGGCCTGGAATTGGCTGGCGTTCGCGAGGTAGCCCTTTGGCGTGATGGAAAATTCCTCATAACCACGCAGCGGGTTGCCATACTGTACCCCGCCCAACGAAAACGCCTGCGACACAAAGAACGGCCCCGGATCGCCAAACAGGGCACCAGCCCGCGCCGACAGGCCCAAGACCAACGCCAGCGGCTCAGGTCCAAGCGATTTGCCGAAGGTCGCCAGCGTCGAGTACGATCGCATTTCGGTCGTTAACCGGCTGAACGATGCCGTTCCGCCGAGGATGCCGCCGTTCAATTGGAGCGCGACATCCTCGTGGACGCCGGCCACGGGGAATGGCGCTCCCAACCGCGTATCGTGGTCGAGCGTCAGTCCAACCGTCGACCTGAAGCAACCGTTGCAGTTGATGGTGGCAACGAGCCCGTCTCCGCCATAACTCACGCGCTCGCCGCCGTAGCTGACGAAGAAACGGGTCTGGCGCGAATTCGGGAGCGGGAAGCCGAACTGCAACTGTCCGCCGCTCGTGTTCGACTGGCCGATGTCGCGGATGATGAACCGGGACTGCTGATTGTACAGCGAGATGGTTCCCGACACGTTCGACTGGCGAATGCGCGGGTCGGTGTAGCTCATGCTGAAGTCGCGAATGTAGCGGCCGAACTGCCACTGCAACGACCCGCGCTTGCACTCCCCAAAGAGGTTGGGCTGGTCGAACCCAATGAAGCCGCCAACGCCGGTGCCTTGGCCCACGGACGCGCCGAAATTGACGTTGCCGGTGCGCTTCTCTTTGACGTGGAAAATCAGATCGATGTCGCCCTGCTCATTCGCCTGGTGCGTATCCGGCGGCGGCATGTCCTGCTCAAAGAATCCCAGGTTGGCGATGTTTCGATAGCTCTGAATCAGCCGTTCCTTGTTGAACACGTCGCCCGGCAGGATGTACAGCTGATCTCGAATGCACGTCTCGGTCGTGACGTCGTTGCCGAAGATGTCGACGCGATTCACGATCGCCGGCGTACGCTCGTCAATCTCCCAGCGGAGGTCGACCGTCGGCACCGAGTCCTTCCCCACCTTGCGACGCTCCATGATGGGGCGAATGCTGGCGTAGATGTAGCCTTCGTTTTCGTACGCGTCCTGCACCTTGGTGGTCGCGTCGTCCCACGCCGTGGCGTTGAAGACGTCCTTGTCGTCTTTCGGCCCGCGACCGATCAGGCCCTTCACCACCACGCTCACGCCCTTGGCCTTGTCGCCGAACGGATAGAGCCGCGAGATGTCCTCATTAGAGAACTTTTTCGCGCCGTTCACCTCGAAGTCGCCGATCTTGTACTGCGGACCTTCAGCCACCGTCAACCGAACCAGCGCCTTGCCTTTTTCGCGGTCGACGATGAGAGTGTCCTTCACGACCTGCATGTCGATGTAGCCATGCGAGGCATACATCTGTGGAATGGTCTTGGCGAGATCCTCGGCGTACTTGTCCGAGTCGAAGTCGCCGTTCCGCCACCAGAAAAATCCTTCAGGCTTGGTCGCGAGCGCACTGACGATCGACTTGTCGGAGAGTGCCTTGTTGCCCTCGATCTCCACGCCGGAAATCGCCAACCGCCGTCCTTCATCGATGTGAAAGACAAGCGTCGTTGCTTCTCGGCTCGGTCCCGAAATGATCGTGTCGACGCGCACCTTCGCCAGATAGTAGCCCTCGCCCTGGTACAGCGAGTCGATGCGACCGACGTCCTTGGCGACTTGTGCCGGATCAATCGCCTTGCCAATCAGCAAATCGACCCGGTCCCGCACGGAGTTCGGCGAGACCCTGTCCGCTCCTTCCACCCGGACGTCGCTGAGGACGCGCCGCTCGCGAACGTGGAACACGAGGAGCGTCTTTCCGTCGACCGTTTCACAGGTGGTCACCACCCCTGCCTCGAACCGATTCGTGGCGTAGAGATCATGGATCGCCCGCGACAGCACGCGAGCGTTCAATGTCGTTTTTGGAGTGACTCCGACGTAGCTCCGCAGGTCCGCATCGGTGATCTGCGTCTGGCCACGGAATGCGATACTGTCGAACGCAGCACACGGAACGGCGGTGGCGTCCTGGGCCCGGACGGCAGACCCGGCCGCCACGAGACCCGCAAGCGCAAGCACAAAGGGCGTTTGTCGCATAGTGTGGCAATATACACAAGAAGCGGCCGATCAGGTCCCAACTGGGACTGACCGGCCGCAAAGATGATCAAAGTTCCCGAACCGCGCGCCGAGCGCGCGGCCGGGGTTTACGCCTGAGGCGTGGTCGACATGACCCGGAATTCGAGGTGATCGCCTTCCGGCGCCACGTCCACCTCGATTTCGTCCGCCCGCGAAAATTCGCCCATGAGAATCTTCTCCGAGAGCGGATCCTCGATGTACTTCTGAATTGCCCGCTTGAGCGGCCGAGCTCCGTACTGCTCGTCGTAGCCGTGCTTGACCAGGAAATCGGTCGACGCCGCGGTCAACTTGAGCGTGAGCTCCTCCTCCGCCAAACGTTTCCGCACATCCTTGAGCAGGATGCTGACGATCCGAGAAATGTGATCGCGGTCGAGCGGATGGAACACGATGACGTCGTCGAGTCGGTTCAAGAACTCGGGGTTGAACACATTCTTGAGCTCGTCCCGGACCTTCTCCGCCCGGCGCTCCCAATTCTGTGCGGCATCCCCGCTGGTAAAGCCCAGCGACTTGGTCTTGGTGAGATCGCGCGCGCCAACGTTCGACGTCATGATCACCACCGTGTTCTTGAAGTCGATCACTCGCCCGTAGTTGTCGGTCAGGTGGCCCTCGTCCAACACCTGGAGCAGAATGTTGAAGACATCCGGGTGCGCCTTTTCGATTTCGTCGAGCAGAATCACGCTGTACGGCTTGCGACGTACGGCTTTGGTCAGCGTGCCGGAATCTTCGTAGCCCACGTACCCCGGAGGCGCGCCGATCAGGCGAGACACCGAGAATTTCTCCATGTATTCGCTCATGTCGACGCGAATGAGCGACGACTCGTCGGCGAACAGGAACTTGGCGAGCGAACGAGCGAGCTCCGTCTTGCCGACGCCCGTGGGGCCGGAGAAGACGAACGAGCCGATCGGACGACGTGGATCTTTCAGGCCCGCGCGGCTGCGCCGGATGGCCTTGGAGATTGCCTTGATCGCTTCGTCCTGGCCGATGACGGACAGGTGTAGCTCATCCTCCATGCGGAGGAGACGCGCGGTCTCCGCCTCTTGAAGGCGCGTGACCGGAATGCCGGTCCAGCGGCTGACAATGAACGCGATCTCTTCTTCGCCAAGCACGGGGCGATGCGACTGGCGCCGCGCTTCCCATTCGGCTTGCTTCTGCTTGATGTTGCCCTGGATCTCGCGCTCCTTGTCACGCAGCGACGCCGCGCGCTCGAAGTTCTGATCCCGAACGGCGGCCTCTTTTTCGCCGTTCACTTTTTCAAGCTCGGCCTTGAGCGCCGCGACTTCCGGCGGTGGAGCCTGCGCCGCCAAACGTGCGCGTGCACCGGCTTCGTCAATCACATCGATGGCCTTGTCGGGCAGAAAGCGGTCGGTGATGTAGCGCTCCGACAACTTCGACGCCAACACGAGCGTAGTATCGGGGATCGTCACCTTGTGATGATCCTCGTATTTCTTGCGCAGGCCCTTCAGAATTTCGACCGTCTCGTCCACCGAAGGCGGATCAACGACCACCGTCTGGAAGCGGCGCTCGAGCGCGCCGTCCTTCTCGATGTACTTGCGATACTCATTGAGCGTTGACGCACCGACGCACTGTAGTTCGCCGCGCGCGAGCGCGGGCTTGAGCATGTTGCTCGCGTCAATGGCGCCTTCGGCCGCCCCGGCACCCACGAGCGTGTGCAGTTCGTCGATGAACAGGATGACCTGCTTGTTCTGCGCGATCTCGTTCATGACCGCCTTGAGGCGCTCTTCGAACTGACCGCGATACTTGGTGCCGGCGATGACGGCGGCCATGTCGAGCGACAGCACGCGGTGTTCGCGCAACGACTCGGGGCACTCACCGTTGGAGATGAGTTGCGCGAGTCCTTCCACGATCGCCGTCTTGCCGACGCCCGGCTCACCAATGAGCACCGGGTTGTTTTTCTTGCGGCGCGTCAGGACTTCCATGACGCGCTGAATTTCCTTGGCACGACCGATGGTGGGGTCGAGCTGACCTTCCGCGGCAAGCTGCGTGAGGTCGCGGCAGAAGTGATCGAGCGCCGGCGTCTTCGACTTTTTCTCCCCTTTCGGCGGAGTCGCAGCTGGAGCGGGACCACCCGGTTGCTGAGCACCACCCTGCGGCATCTCTGTCCCGAGGATGCGCAATGTCTCGGCGCGGGCGGCGTCTAGATTGACGCCCGCGTCGGTGAGAACCTGCGCCGCAATCCCCTTTTCTTCACGGAGGAGACCAAGCAGGAGGTGTTCAGTGCCGACGTAACTGTGGTTGAGTTCGCGCGCTTCGCTCATGGCGAGCTCGAGCACTTTCTTCGCGCGCGACGTGTAAGGAAGATCAGGTCCGGTCGTTTGACCGGCTTTCCCCTTCTTCACGGTTTCTTCGATCTTTTGCTGGACGTCGTCCAGCTCGACGCTGAGGTTTTGGAGCACCGTCGCGGCGACGCCCTCTCCCTCGCGAATCAGTCCGAGCAGGATGTGCTCCGTCCCCACATATTCGTGGTGAAGACGGGCAGCTTCCTCGCGAGCCATCGCAAGGACTTTCCGCACTCGCTCTGTAAAATTATAGCCGTTCATTGTTCCCTCACATCCGGGTGATCGTTGCGTTCAACCGACCGATCCCGCTTCCTCTTCCAGCGCTTTACGCACATAGCGTGCACGCGCAAGGTTGGTTTCACTTTCCGTGAGCGCCCGGCCTTCGGCGAAGGCCAAATGTGCGGCTTGCGAAAAGATCAGGAGCTTGTTGAGGGTATATACACTGAGGCTGGTAATCAGTTTCAGCCCGA
>JBDUEJ010000057.1:0-33983 GCA_040002475.1 bacterium
GCATAGCCACCGACGCCAAGGGCGTCATTCAGATCTTCAACGTCGGCGCCGAGCGCATGCTCGGCTATACCGCCGCCGAAGTGATGAACAAAATCACGCCGGCCGACATCTCCGACCCGGACGAAGTAGTCGCCCGCGCCAAAGTGTTGAGCGACGCGTTTGAAACGCCGATCACGCCGGGGTTCGAGGCGCTCGTGTTCAAGGCGTCGCGCGGCATCGAAGACATCTACGAGCTGACGTACTTTCGAAAAGACGGAAGCCGCTTTCCGGCGGTTGTCTCGGTGACTGCTTTGCGCGACGCGCAGGACGCGATCATCGGCTACCTGCTGATCGGTACCGACAACACCGCGCGAAAGCGTGCCGAGGAAGCGTTGCTCAAGGCCGGCGCGCTGCAGAGCGCGATCTTCAACAGCGCCAACTTCTCGAGCATCGCCACCGATGCCAACGGCGTCATACAGATCTTCAACGTCGGCGCGGAGCGAATGCTCGGCTACACCGCCGCCGAAGTGATGAACAAGATCACGCCGGCCGACATTTCCGATCCGCAGGAAGTGATTGCGCGGGCAACCATACTGAGTCAGGAATTCTCGACGCCCATCGCGCCGGGATTCGAGGCGCTCGTGTTCAAGGCGTCGCGCGGCATCGAGGACATCTATGAATTGACGTACTTCCGCAAAGACGGAAGCCGGTTTCCAGCGGTTGTGTCGGTCACCGCACTGCGCGACGCACAGGACGCAATCATCGGCTACCTGCTGATCGGAACGGACAACACGGCGCGAAAACAGGTGGAAGAAGAGCGGATGAAGCTGGATCAACGCCTGCGCGACCAGCATTTTTATACGCGCTCGCTCATCGAGTCGAACATCGACGCGCTGATGACCACCGATCCCCGCGGCATCATCACCGACGTCAACAAGCAGACGGAGGCGCTCACCGGCTGCACGCGTGACGAATTGATCGGCGCGCCGTTCAAGAACTATTTCACCGACCCAATTCGCGCCGAAGCGGGAATCAATCGCGTGCTCACCGAGGGCAAAGTCACCAACTACGAGCTCACCGCGCGAGCCAGAAACGGCAAGCTTACGGTGGTGTCGTACAACGCGACCACGTTCCACGACCGCGACCGAAGTCTGCAAGGCGTCTTTGCCGCGGCACGCGACATGACCGAGCTCAAACACTTCGAGCAGACCTTGCAGCAGAAGAACGTCGAGCTCGAAGACGCGAGCCGCATGAAGTCCGAGTTCCTCGCCAACATGTCGCACGAGCTGCGCACGCCGCTGAACGCCATCATTGGGTTCTCGGAAGTACTGCGCGACGGGCTGATTGGCGACCTCACCGAGCAACAGCGCGGGTTCATCGGGGACATCTTCGGCAGCGGAAAGCATTTGCTGCTGCTCATCAACGACATCCTCGACCTCTCGAAGGTCGAAGCCGGCAAGATGATTCTCGATTTGGAGCCGGCTCAGATATCGTCGATGCTCTCGAACAGCTTTTCCATCATTCGAGAGAAGGCGGCGAGCCGCAGGCTCAAGCTGGAAATGGATGCGCCAAAAGAACTCGGGACGATACACGCCGACGCGCGCAAGGTGAAGCAGATTCTCTACAACCTGCTCTCGAACGCGGTGAAGTTCACCAACGAGGGCGGGCACGTGACGCTCGTGGCTCGCCGAGTTCGGCGCGCCGAGGTTGGTCAACTCACCGGCGCGTGGAAAGGAAGAAGCTTCCCGCTGCCAGAGAGTGATTTTGCGGATTTCCTCAAGATCAGTGTGACCGACAGCGGCATCGGCATCTCGAGCGACGGGCTGGAGATATTGTTCCAACCGTTCAGCCAGATCGACAGCGGGCTCGCGCGCAAGTTCGAAGGCACAGGACTCGGCCTGGCAATGGTGAAGCTGTTGGCCGAGCTGCATGGCGGCGCGGTGTCGGTGGAGAGTGAGGTGGGGAAGGGGTCGTGCTTCACCGTGTGGCTGCCGTTCCGCGCGCAGACCGCCGAGATCACGGGGCCGGTGAAAGCGGCGGTGGGGCCGGCCATCGAACGACTTCCCGGAGTCCGCACCGCGCTGGTCGTCGAGGATGACTTCAAGTCGGCGGAGTTGGTTCGCGTCCAGCTCGAGGCCGAAGGTTTCGAAGTAGTGCATGCCGCGTCGGCCGAAGCCGCGCTCGCGATCGCAACGCAGCAACCGCTGTCGCTGATCACGCTGGACATCATGCTGCCCAACATGGACGGGTGGGAATTTCTCTCTCGTCTCAAACAGGTGCCGGACCTTCGGCGAATCCCGGTGGTGATCATCTCGATCGTCGCCGATCCCGCCAAGGGATTCTCGCTTGGCGCCGCGGCCGTCATGCAAAAGCCGATCTCTCGGCAGGAACTGTACGAGACGCTGGTCGATCTTGGACTGTTTCCGCTGTCGCAGGGCCAGGCGCTGAAAGTCCTCATCGTCGATGACGATCCCAAGGCCGTGGAAGTGATCGCGGTCCGCATTCTCGACTTGGCAAGCACCGTGTTGCGGGCGTATGGCGGTCGCGAAGCGATCGAGATCGCGCGGCGGGAACTGCCGAATCTGATCGTCCTGGATTTGATGATGCCTGGAGTCAGCGGCTTCGACGTCGTGTCCGCGCTGCACGATCATCCCGAGACGGCCGGCATTCCGATTCTCGTGGTCACTGCCAAGCAAATCACCGCGGAAGATCGCGAACGCCTGAATGGCTACGTCACGACGATCATGGAAAAGGCGGCGTTCGATCCCGACTCCTTCATGGCGGAAGTGCGCCGCGCGATGACGCGTCACCTCGTGGTGGCATGACGTGGCGACCGTTCTCGTCATCGAAGACAACCCGGCGAACATGACGCTGGCCGTGTTCCTGCTGCAACAGGCGGGTCACGTGGTGCTCACCGCGACGGACGCCGAGGCAGGACTCACGTTGGCGCGCGACGCGCAACCCAATCTGATTCTGATGGACGTTCAACTTCCAGGCATGGACGGTCTCGAAGCGACGGCGCTGCTCAAGGCGTCCGACGCGACGAAGTCCATTCCTGTGATCGCCCTGACCGCGCTCGCGATGAAAGGCGATGAAGAGCGGATTCGAGCCGCGGGCTGCGACGGGTATATCGCGAAACCAATGCGCTACCAGGAATTTCTGGCGACGATCGCCGCGCAACTGGAGGTTGGGGTCTGAGGATGGTGCTCGGCGCGTCAACAAAAAGGGGAAGCACCCACGGGTACGGTGCACGCACGGATTTGAACGGACTGCCCGCAATACCCGAAGGTGCTGCGGGCATCGAGCCGAAATTTTCTCAGGCGCAGCAAGGTCAGGGACTACAGCTCAAATGCTGTACACAGCCCTGCAACGCCTTGTTCGCCGAGTCGGACTCCGCCTTCCACGATCCCGGCACCGCGTTGATCGCCTTGAGCAGATCCACCGAGAAGATCAACGTGTTGCGTCGTGAATCGTCGGTCGATGACTTGGAGCGAAACACGTATCCAAGGTGGCCGAACTGCCCGTAGTGCGCGATGATCGCCACACCCGGTCGCTCATTCTGCCCGAACACCGATCCGGCCGACAAACCGAAGAATCCAGTGCGGTCATCGTTGTAGTGGATGAAGCCGAGTCCCTCGAGGAGCATCGCGTCGGATCCCATGACGCCTGTCTTGAAGGGAATGGGCGCCTCGACGCCGACCGACGGGTGAAGGAAGATGATCTGGTTGCGCGGCGGTTCGAGCGCGGGACGTCCGAGATTCACCCAGCTGTTGAGCAGAAGCTCGGGAACGAACAGCGAATATCCTTCCTGGTGAAAGTTGTTCCACCGATCCACGCGTGCGTTCAGCGCGCTGGCCAACGCAGCGCGCGCCGGTAGCATGTAGTCGCTGATGACGTCTCGCGCCTCGATGGCGCTGAAGCACACGGCGCGTTTTTCCGCGTCGGGCATGCCGTCGAAGACCATGATCGAGTCGGGCATTCCGACGAAGAGCACGAAGGAGCCGTTCGCGTTCGGCTTGGCGGGGCGTCCGCGAACGTCGAAGTCGGGCGGCGTCTTGCGTGCACCGATGTCGATGATTCGGCCGAGCTGTCGCTCGATGGATTGGCTCTCGGCGGGCGACAGCGCGCTTCGTGATTTGTCGAGCTCTTCACGCAGCGCGGCGACGAGGCCGGGAAGGTCGACGTCGCCGGTGACCGATGGTCCGCCGGCCGCCGCCGCGCCGCGAAGCTTCATGGTTCGCGCGCGGAAATCGGCGGGCGTGCCAGCGCCCGCGGGAATGCTCGCCGGGTTGCAGGCCGCGGCCAGCGCGGCGCTCTGGGCACGCGCTTCACGACCAAGCGTTGCGCCGAGCGCTAAGCCAAGCGCGAGCGTTATGAGAGTACTCTGATGAATGTTACGCACCGAGATCACCGCCGAGTGCCTTGCAGTCGTTCGCCAGTTGCTTTGCCGTGGTAAAGAACTGCGCGCCGAGTATTGCCATCTGCTCGAGATCCTGTCCCGCGTCCGGAAGCTGCGAGACGAGCGATTGCAGCTGGCTCACCTGGGCCGAACACATCACTGGATTACTCGGCGGATAGTTGGCGATGGCATCGAGCGCTTCCTTTGTGGAGATCGCGGAAAAGCCGAGCACGTCGTTGATGATGGGGACATGCACGACCGGGTTGTCCAGGTAGTGATCGAAACCGTGGACGTTGGCCTGACAAATCGGCTTGAGCGGAGTTGGATTGCCGAAGTCGTCGCCCCAATTGGCTGGGAGAAACGGCGCCCAGCGGACGAACGGGTCGAACTCGTGGCGGAAGCTATACAGTTCGTTGCAGTAGAACGACGAGAGATCGCCGGCGGTCCCGGCGCTCCGCGGACGTACGAGATATCCGGCTCCCGAGTCCGGGAAGTCGAGCAGCTTGGGAGGTCCGAGTCGGCAGACGTCGGCGAGCATGAACAGACTCTCGAAGTGCCAGCCGGCCGCCGCCGTGAATGAATCGTTGCCGAGCTGCGGTTTCGACGCGAGCAGTTGAAGGGTGTCGTGCACCACGGCGGTGCCGAGGCTGTGCGCGAGAATCGAGGCTTGGACGGAGCCGGCGCGCATGTTGGCCGCGCAATGCCCGACGATCTGCGCCATCACAATGGCCCGCACTTCGTCGCGAACAACGGCGAACGCCCGGTAGAGAACCGGGTCCATCAACGTCGACCAGAAAAAGCTCTGTTGCTCCGGTGGAAGCGTCGTGCTCGTGAGCCATTGCATCAGCTTGGGTAGCTGCACCTCATGATCGTCCTGAAATTTTTTGAACTCCGTGGCTTTTGCGCCCCAGTCTTCGATGTAGCGCTCGAAGACGTTGTCGTAGCGGACTTCGCGGATCGTGCATTGTTTGCTGAAGGGCGCACCTTTGGAGAAGGCGCTATAGCGCGCCGCCACCGCATCGAGCTTCTGTACGATGGAATCGGACCACCCCGGCGGGTTCGATCCCATTCCATGGACGACAATGAGCAGCCTGGTCATGGTGCCTCGAAAATATCCACGTGTGTAGGCCTGACGACTTCGCCGGCGTCGGCTAAGCGCGCGCTGCGGGAAGTGCCTCGGGCGACTTGGGATTCTCTTCCGGAGCTCGGCCGGCTCCGCGAACGTTCACGACTTTGTTCAGGATATCGAACCAGAACGGCGCGCCGAGGGAGACGGCGAAGGCCGTCAGCAGCAGGCCCGGCAGGTCGTGCCACAAAACACGCGCGTAGAAGCCGGCGCTCTCGATGATCCCGGTGTCTTTCGCCGGCGCATTCTTGAAGCCGAGTGGCAGTCCCGCGAGTCGAATCGAGTCGAGCGCTGTGTTCGTTTCGCGGAACAGCGTGTCCGCGCGCGGCCGTGTGCTATCCGTGAGCGCACGGCTGAACGTTGCCGGTGGACGCTGCGCGAATTGGACGGCTTCCGCGGCAATCGCAGACCGCAACGCCGTGTTGTTCGATAGCTCCCTCGCCATGCGGATGGTGTCGGCGTCGAGCGCGAACGTGACGACAAACGCGATCGCAATGCCGATCAGATGAATGCGCTGCTTGTACACGGCCGACAGCCGGCTCATGCCGTCGTCGAACCATCGGTCGATCGACGCCTTGGCTTTGTCGAGATCGCCTTTTGACTCGTCGATCAGCGTGGTGAGCTGTTTGGTCAGGTCGGCGGGAATGTTCGCGTCGACGACGGCCTGCCGCAGCATCGTCGCGTCGGTAAGCGTTCCCATCGAATGAGCCAGGGAACCGGCGGGCGTGTGGCTTCGGATCGTGTCGATCAATGCGAGCGTGAAGGTCCGCGACGGGATATAGGACGGGAGCTTGGGATCGCCGAGTGGGAAGACGCGTCGCTCGCGGAGCGTGGCGATCAACGGGTGGGCATACAGCTCGTTCGCCAGGCCGAGATCGGGCCAGCGCCGCGTCGGTCCGTGAAGGAGCGATCGAATGCCTTCCTCGAGGGTCTGCGCGCGCATGTTGGTCAGCGTGGCGATGCCCTCGTTGACCGCGAGACACACGAAGCACAACAGCAAATAGATGAACGCAAGGCCGATGACGAGATCGAGCACGCCAAAGCTGGGCATGTGACTCCCGAAAGGTAGGACGCGAATGTCGCGCGACTGCGCCGCTGCGTGCCGGCGGGGCGCACGGAGCGGCTGCTATGAGAGTTTACTAATGATCCCGAATCGGGTGTTCGAGCAAGGCAATGTCGGCATCACCGGTTCGACCGTCAAGGCGGAGTCCCGCCAGGATCGCACCAACGCACGAGCCCGCTATCGCGCCACCGGCTTCATAAAGTTCGACTCGGCCAGTCGCGACGGATGCACCTCGCCGGTCACGCCGAAAAAACGGCAGAAGCTCATGATCAGCGGATGCCATTGCACCGGATCGATGTGGGGACGAGACGGGTCGTTGCCCGGCGTGAGAAGCGTTTCGTCGACATGCAGCTTGACGATGTGCACCTCGAACGCGTTTGCCTGGACGTTCTTGCCGAAGGGTCGCACATCATGAACGATGCCTTCCATTTGCACCGGACACTCCAATACACGCGGCGGAGCCACGGACTCCGACGCGACCGGCGTCAATCCGGCCAAGCCAAACTTGTCGCCCTCGTAACGATAGCCCCACGCCAGCTTCTTCTCGGGCACCGGATCGCGACCAGTCGTCATCGCAAGCTGATCGACCTGCGAAACCTGGTCGACCGACGGAAGATTGATCACGCATTCGCGCGTACGGATGAGATTCTCCGACGTCTGTCCCATTTGGCCGAGGCCGAGCATGCAGCTCCAGCCGAGCCACCAGGCCGAGGACATTGGTGCGAGGTTGGAGGAGCCGTCTTCATTCATCGAGCTGATGAGCGCGACTGGCGTCCCAAAATACAGGATGGTTGGATCGATGGTTTTATGCATGCGCAACGCTACAAATGACCACGACGCCGCGGCCATCCGATTCTTGCGCTCGCATCTCGCTGCTCTCGCTGGCGTCTCGCCCGCGTCCGTGACACATTCGCCAAGCGTTGCCGTCACGCACCGTCCACTCAAACGCCGCCACCGAGGCTCAGCTCACATGCCAGACACACCACCCCAGTGCGTGAAGTGCGGAACCATCATGGAAGAAGGCTTCGTTCTCGACAACACCTACGGCGCGCGACTGCAGAGCGAATGGGTCGAAGGCGCGCCGGAAGGCAGCCGCTGGATGGGCATCAAGACGAAGGGCAAGGAACACCACGCCGTGCTCACGTGGCGGTGTCCCAAATGTGGCTACCTCGAATCGTATGCGCCGTCCGTGTGACGTCAGGTGATCGACTCGGGCTCCATCACGCGCTCCGTCGCGGCATTTCCGTCGCGGCTCACGTAGTAGACCTTCGCGCCCGCGCGGGCCGACACGACCCGCTTCACTTCGTTGTCTTCGAAGTAGATGCCGGCGTCGTTGTCACAGGCATAACCGGGCTTCATCTCTCCGGAGCCGATGAGCTTTTGATAGAGTGGCCGGCGTCCCGGCTCCTTGTCGTAGTGCGGGCAATGGCTGCCCTTGAGGAAGCCGAGGCACTTGACCGTCGACAACTCTTTTGGTCTGGAATCGGTCGTTCCCTCTTCGAACCAACAGAGCGATCCCGCGCTCGCGCCGCCGAGCACAATGCCGCGATCCCAGGCCTGGCGAAGCACCACGTCAATGCCCTGCGCCTTCCAGATCGCCTGCTGATTGAGTGTGTTGCCGCCTGAGGCAACGATGCCGTCCATCGAGAGGAGCACCTCTTCCCAACTCTGCGTCTGCTTGGTGCTCGCGATAAAGCTCTCCTGCACGAAGGGCTCGACGTCGAGCGGAGCACAGGTTTTGTACCACGCGAGAACGCCGTCGGCGCGGTCGGCGGAGGCGGTCGGCAGGAAACAGAGTTTGGGCCGCTTCTTCCCCGTCAGCACGCCCATGTATCTCACGAACGCTTCGCCGTAGTTGCCGCCGGCGATCAGGATCTTGCGTGTGGCCGCCGGCCGGCCAAGACTCGAGGCCGCATCGCCCAAGGAAAAGCGGCGGCCCAGCAGCGCGAGTGAACCTAATGCCGACGAGACAACGAACTCCCTTCGCTTCATGCGTCGCTCTCCGTTCGGGATGGAGTCACGCGGGTCGAGTAGAGTATGCCTCGCCCGACAAAAAAACAGAATAGGCCGTCAGCGCAGGAGTGCGCGCACTCGGCCGCTATACGTGCGGCTGGAGACCAGGCGCACGCCGCCGGCCAGGGTAACGACGTACTCTCCATGCTCCCGCGCCTCGATGGATCGAATGCGGTCAACGGCGACGATCGCCGACCGATGGACGCGAACGAACGCCGCGGGATCCAACCTCGATTCCGCCCCCTTCATCGTCTGGCGAATCAGGTGCGACGTTTCGCCCGTGTGCAATCGAACGTAATTCCCCACGGCCTCGATCCAGTCCGCGTCCGCGACGCGCACGAAGTAGTGCTTCGCTCCGCGGCGAGCGACGAAGCGCGTCGTAAATCCGCGCTCCTGCACCACGCGAACGGCGAGCGCGCGCGCCGGAGATTCAGATTGATCTCTGTCGGCGGCGCGGCTGCAAACGCGCGCGACGGCGGCGGCAAAGCGCTCAGGAGTCACGGGCTTGAGGAGGTAGTCGATCGCGTCGACCTCGAATGCACGAATGGCGTACTCGTCGTACGCCGTGACGAACACGATGGCCGGGAGCGCGTCGTCGCCGAGCGCCGCGACCACCTGAAACCCGTCGAGCTCGGGCATCTGGATGTCGAGAAAGACGACGTCCGGCCGGACATCGACAAGCACATCGAGCGCCTCGGCGCCGTTCGACGCTTCGCCCACGAGGGTGAGCGAGGCATGCTGTGATACAAGATCTAGAAGTCGTTGCCGCGGCAGCCGCTCATCGTCGACAACCACCACGCGCAGCGTCATGCGGGCCCACGATCACTTTGGATTTCGCGATACGGAATGCCGACGCGTACCCGAAACCCGCCGCCTTCCTCCGAGAATCGTCCGAGCTCGATCACGTGGTCGGCGCCGTATAGCTCGCGGAGACGAGCCTTTGTGTTCGGGAGACCGACCCCGCAGCGCGTCTCCTGCGCGTCCGCGCCCGGCCCATCGTCGATCACGCTGAGCCACAGTCGATCGCCTTCTCGGCTCGCGGCGATCTGGATGACGCTCGGGCCGGCTCTGGTTCCGATCCCGTGTTGAAGTGCGTTCTCGACCAGCGGCTGCAGCACGAAGAAGGGAACACGCGCTCGCCGAACGTGAGGCTCGATGTCGATCCGCACGGAAAGCCGCTCACCAAACCGCCAGCGTGACAGGTCGAGGTATGGCGCGAGAACGCGCAGCTCCTCCTCCAGTGTGACCTCTCGCCGCTCGCCGCGCCGCAATACCTCGCGTAAGAGATCACTCAAGCTTGCGAGCATCGAGTTGGCGGCCGCCGGATCGCGCGTGATGAGCGTTGAGATTCCCTGGAGCGTATTGAACAGGAAATGCGGTTGGAGCTGGGCCGTCAGCGCTTCGAGGCGCGCTTCCGCCAACTGCGCTTTCACGCGAGCCGCGTCGAGGTCGCGCTCGTGGGCGCGCGTCCGAGCTTCCAGCGCCTGCGCCGCGACGGCGACCGTGACGAAGGGCAGCGCGCCGGTGAGAAGCGCCGCTCGCAGAAACGCACCGATGGGCGGAGCCAGCGGCGATCCGTCGTAGCTGAGCCGGTGCTGCAGCAGCGCCGTCAACGACACCAGCGCGGCGATCGTCGCGATGTGAACACCGAGGCTCATTCGCCAGCGCTGTCGATCGAATGGCAATGCTCGGCCAATCCACACGAACAGCGGTGCCGACAACACGCAGGCATACCAGTTGAGTGAGCCAATGCCCATGGCGCGGAGAAGGTCGCCCATGTTCGCTGGATTCTGCGGCATTCGCATGCGTGCCAGCATTGGTCCGCGACCCTGGAGCGATGGCGGCTGAGGCGTGGGATGCGCCAGGCTCATGACGGCGAGGGTCAACGCCACCACTGCCGCCGAGGCACCGACCACGGTCCAGAACAGCTTGTCCTCGATCCGGATGACGCGCGTCACAGGCGCAAGCTCCGGACCGACCTGCGCGTCAGCACCTCATGCCTCGCTGCGAAGCGCGATCAGTGGGTCGACGCGTCCTGCGCGCCACGCGGGCCGGAGTGCCGCGCCCACGCTCACGGTGAGTAGCACGGCAACGGCCGTCGCGAGGTTGGCCGGCTCCCACGGCGACGTCTGAAACAACATTCCGCGAACAGCAGGTCCGGCGACGATCGCCGCGCCGCAGCCGACGGCGATTCCCACGACGACCAAGCGCAGCGCGTCGCGGACGACCATTTGCCATATCAGCGAGCGCGTCGCGCCGAGGGCAAGGCGGATTCCGATCTCCTGCGTGCGCTGTGTGAAGAGATACGATACGACGGCGAACAGTCCGACCGACGCGATGCCAAGTGCGAGCGCGCTGAATGCGGTGAAGAGTGTTGCGCCGAGCCTCCACGATCGGAGTTGGGGATCGAGGAGATCCTGATACGCGCGAACGCGCGCGAATACCGGGACGACAGTCCCGCCTTGAATGGCGCGTTGGACCGGACCTGCGACGCGACCTGCGTCCCCGACTGTCCGAACGAGAATGCCGTTCACGTCGACAAAGTTTGGCATCGGTGGAGGCGGGATTTGTTCGATCGGCACGTAGTACTGCATCAGCTTTTCCTCGACGCCGTTTGGCCGCAGCGATCGCGCTCGAGAATCGCGAACCACGCCCACGACCTCGCGGCACGGAAGGCCCGCCGCCGGGTTCCCGAGATCCGGATCGAACCCGCCGGCAGGGAAGCCTGCGCTCACACATTTGCCGATCGCCGACTCGCCCGGCCAGACAGTGCGAGCCATGGTCTCGTTGACCAGTACGACGAGCTGTGTGCCCCGGCGATCCGCGTCCGTGAAGAGGCGTCCTTGCCGAAGCGTCACGCCCATCATCTTCAAATAACTCGGCGTCGCGCCGTACATCAGCGGAATCTGTACGCCGGCGCCCGGCATCTCGGACATTCCAGGAATGCTGATTGGTGGAATGTGGTGCGGGCCGAACGGAATCGCGTCGACTACCGACGCGTCGCTCACTCCGGTCACCACCTTGACGCGCTGCACGGCGGCTTCGTATGCGAGGCGCTGGTCGGCCGCGGGCAGATGCACCTGGAAATCCAGCGTCACATAGAGCAGCTCGGCGGTCGAGAACCCCAAATCCTGATTCTGAACGCGTTGCAGACTGCGAACGAACAATCCCGCGCCGATGAGCAGCAGCGTGCACAGCGCCACCTGCACTCCGACCAGCGCACTCTGAAATCCAAAACGCCCGGATGACCCGTGCCCGGCGCCCGAGCGAAGATCGACCGACACGTTCGCTCGGCGCACGTGCAGGTAGGGGATCACTCCCGCGGCGATTCCGACGCCCGTCGCGGCAACGACCGAACCCACGAGAACGCGCTGATCAATGAAGGTCTCGGTCGGGGCGATGTTGGGAAGCAGCATTGCGCGCAAGACCTCTCCGAACCAACGCGACAGCAGTACGCCGACGGCCGCACCGGCAAACGCGAGCAGCACGCTTTCAGCAACGGCCTGGCGTGCGAGCTGCGCATGCGCCGCACCCAGCGCGACTCGCACCGCCGTATCGCGGCGACGACGGGCCGCGCGAAGCAGCAGCAGGGTTCCGACATTCGCCGTCGCGATCAGGAGTACGATCAACGATACGCCGGCGAGCCACAGGGCGATCTTCGCCTGCGGAGATTGTCCCGATGCCGTGTCCGGGACCAGTGCATCGAGGCGCGCGGCGATGCGCGCCTCGCTGGTGGCCGTCTCACGCGCGCGGATCGCCGCCGTGGACATCGCTGCCGCTTGCTGCGGGGTTGACCGGTCCGCGAGTCGCGCGACGACCGTGACGAGGTTAAGGTGCTCGTTCCTCCACCATCCCAGTGCTGCGCGACGCTGCCCAGCGGCGAGCGGAATGAACAGGTCCGCGGGCGCGATGTCGTCCCCGGTGAAATCGCGCGGAGCGACGCCGATCACCGTGAACGGATCACCGTCGATGACGAGAGTTCTGCCAACCGTCGCGTTGTCGCCGGCGAAGTGGCTTTTCCAATACGCGTAGCTCAGGACGACCACGAGAGCGCCCCGCGGAAGCTCGTCGTCGGTCGGACCAAAGAAACGACCACGCTGAGGCGTGGTACCAAGCGCGGTGAAATACTTTCCCGATGCCTGAACCACTGCCGCCTGCGTCAACTCTGCGCCACGCCCCACCGCGGCGGTATCTCGGCGAACCGCGGCGACGGCGCTGAATGCTCCCGTCAATGCGTCGAACGCGCGAAACGCGGGATATGACATCGTGGACAACACTGACGGCTCACCAGTGCGCCCGCTTCGCTCCAGTTGCACTCGGACTACCCGATCGGCCTGCCGAATCCCCGGCGGCGGCGACAGCATCAAGCGAGTCACGAGTCCGAACATGGCTGCGTTCGTGCCGATGGCCAGTGCGAACGTGAATACGATGCCGGCGGCAAACGTCGGCTCGCGCCGAAGCGAACGACCGGCATACCGCAGGTCGCGGCTGAGTGACTCGAGCATGATCGCCTCGATGGGGTGAGAGCGCGACGACAGCCGTCGCGTGCACATCCATACGGTGATTCGTCAGCGATCACCAGCCACGGCGTGACGAGTCAACGAAAATGCGTGACGACCTGGCGTGCGATTTGAACGGGCTCAGTGCGTGGCAACATCCACCGTGATGGTGCGCCACTTCCCCTGATTGAACCGCCAGACGCTGAGCAGACAACGCGTCGCATGACCGATGAGAATCGCGATCCAGATGTCGATCGCGTCCAGCGTGCTCGTATGCTTGATCACGAAACAGATCCCCAACGGCACAACGATCTGCGAGACGATCGAGATGTACAACGGACTCTTCGTGTCCCCCGTCCCTTGCAGTCCGCCCGTATATGTGAGCGCCACGGCGATCAGCAATCCGGACACGCTGAGAACGCGCAACAGCAGCACGCCAATCTCGACCACCGCGGGCTCGTGCATGCCGAAGATCGCCAACAGTTGGCGTGGCATGAACAGGAAGAACGCGCCGATGATCGCCGCGCCGGCAAACCCAATTCGAGCGGCCACGTGCACCGCTTCGTTGGCGCGATCAGGCTTGCCCGCCCCAAGGTTCTGTCCAGCCACCGCGCCCGCGGCGCCCATCAGACCCAGCGACGTCCACGTGATGAGCGAGAACAGCTGTGAATATGAGATCGCGAATGCCGCCTGCGCCGCCGCGCCCTGCGCGAGCGAACCGATGAACCCCAGCAGCAGCATGCCGCCAATGTTCATCGCGATTCCCTGAAATCCCGTTGGCAGCCCGAAGCGGAACAGCGATCGGATGATCGTCCAGTCGGGACCAAAGCCATGTCCGCGAGGGAACGAGACCACCCAACCGCCGGTCCACAGCTTGAACAACGAATACAGCGCCACCAGTCCCGACGCCATCGACGTCCCCATCGCCGCGCCCGCGGTGCCGTACGCGGGAATGGGTCCGAGCCCGCGAATCAGAATCACGTTCAGCGCAATGTTGAGCACGGTCATCGAGATGCCGAGGACCATCGGCGTTCGTGCATCGCCAGCCGAACGCAGCGCGCCGCCCAACATGAAGAACACGAGCATGCCGCTGCTGAACATGAACATGATGCGGAGAAAGGGCAGGGCCTCCGCCTTCACGGCCGGCGCGGCATTCACGAAGTCGAGCAGATACGGCGACGCGACGTAGCCGAGCGGCGCGATGATGAACAGCGACAGTCCGATCGCCGTCAAGAATGCCTGATACACCGTGCGGTCGACCTTCTCGTCCTGCCCCGCGCCCACGAACCGGGCGACGAGCACGCTCATCCCGGTGAACAGCGACGAGATGAACACGATGACGACGAGAAAGATCTGCCAACTCACGCCGATCGCCGCGTTGCCCTTGTAGCCAACGAAATTACCGACCATCACGTGATCGATGATTCCCTGCAGGCCGCCGATGATGTTCGCCAACATCGTGGGCCACGCGTTCTTCCACACGGCCAACCGCAACGGTCCCTCGACGATCGAGCGATCGAAGCGACCCGTCGTGGGGCCCGCGCCCGCCCGCGCTGCCGCCGGTGGTGCGGCGACAGCGGGGCGTGGTACCGGCGCGGAGACGTCAGTCATCAGGCGAGCGTGGAGATTCTGAGCTAGTACCGCGGCTTCGTCTGCCTCGGCGCCTTTCCGCAGTTGGCCGGCCAGTCTGCCGGCCACGTTCCCGGCGACTTGTCGCGCGCGATGAACGTCGGGTCCTCGCTCGCCAGGTACGCCATCATTGCCGCCAGCGTCGCGTTGTGCTTGAGGTCGTCGAACACGACCTTGTCGTACGTGTCGCGGTTCGTGTGCCACGTATACGTATTGTAGTTCCAGCTCACGGCGCCCATGCCGAACGACGGCGTGCCGTAGCACGAGAAGACGGCTCCGTCGGTGCCGCCCGGGTTGCCCGTGGGGATGTCGTTGAAGCTCCACGACACCACGTTGGAACTCATGCTATCTGTATAGAAGCGCGGGAGCTTGGCATACCACGACTTGAGGTGCGTGCCCATGTCCGTGAGCCCTGCACCGGACAACGATTGCACGCGTCCGGTGCCGTTGTCCTGATTGAACAACGCTTGCAGCCCCTTCATGACGCCGGGATGATCTTCCGTGAAGGCGCGTGAGCCGTTGAGGCCCTGCTCTTCGCTGGCCCAGTGTCCGACCATGATCGTCCGCTTCGGATGAGGATAGGCCGTTTTGAGAATTCTCATCGCCTCCATGGCCATCAGCGTTCCGGTGCCGTTGTCCGTCGCGCCGGATGACCCATCCCACGAATCAAAGTGCGCCGACAGCATCACGTATTCGTCCGGCTTCTCCGAGCCCTGGATCATCCCGACGGTGTTGAACGCCGGTTGTTCGCCCAACAGCTGTGCATTGAGGTCCAGATGGACCATGGGTTTCTGGTTGTTTTCGGCGAGGCGGAACACCAAGCCATAGTCCTCGCACGTCAGCGTGACGGCCGGTGCGGTTTTGTTATATGTCTCGAATACCTCAATCGTGCCCCATCCGCCGGCGCCGCCGGGGCCGCCGCCAAAACCACCGCGACCGCCGCCGGCCGGGGCGAGACTCGCCGCCGGTCCGCCGCCGCGCGCGCTCGCACCTCCGGGAGCGTTGCCGCCGCGTCCACCGCCGCCGCCGCCGCCGCCGCGCCCGCCTCGCCCGGCAGCCGCCGGCGCGAGCGGGTTGGGAAATCCACTCAGCTTGTTGCGCGACGAAATCATGCCGACCACGCCTGCCTTCTCGAGACGCATGCCGAGCGTGCCCGTGCCGAGCGCGAGCCCGTACCCCGTACCGCGGTAGAGCTTCGCGCTGTCCGGCTTGCCTTCGGCGTTGGTCATCACCGACCAGTCTTCCTGCATTTTCCCGATGAGCGTGTCCATGCGCGCCATGGACTCAGTCGTGGACCACCGCATCCAATCTTCCGACGGACGGCAGGTGGGCCACGCGGGCGACAGCAGTACGATCTTTCCTTTCGCCTGCGGCAACCACTTCACGAACTCGCTGCTGTCCTTGAATTTCGGCAAAATGATCGCCTGTGCGGTCACGGGAGTGCCGTTCGTGCCCGGACTCCACGCCAGCATGGTTCCTTCGAGCGACCTCACGCGAGGCGCCACGAGCTCGATGCGCGACACGCCGCGCTTCCATCCGCGCCACGTGCCGTACTGCTCCCGCTTCGCGTCAATGCCCCACGATTTGTATTTGCTGATGACCCAGTCGCTGGCGGCGCGCAACCCAGGGCTTCCGGTCAAACGCGGCCCAATTGAATCGAAGAGTGTTTGGGCAAGCGACTGCACGTGCGAGCTATCCATGCCCAGGCGCCAGATGCGCTGCAGGTTCGGGTCATCGGTCGCGGACTGCTGCGCGCCGACGTGCATGGGAGTCGCGCCGATCAGCGCTACGACCGCGATTGCGGAGAATTTTCTTAGGGAGTGCATGGGCGGGGAAGCGGGTGCGATGCCGAGCCGCGGGTCGCGGAGCGGTTCATTCATTGAAGCTACGGCTGTGCGCCGAGATGCCGCCAGGGACGCCGCCGCTGGCGATTCGGTGGATTCTCGCCCATCGTCAATGACAGCCCCACCGCCGTACCTACGGTACTCCGGCACCAATGGTACAAGGACTGGCACACTGCCCATCCCAATTCGGCCCTCTTTTGGAGAAATCGTCGCATTATCGCTGCCGACGGGATCGTCCACGCGGATGCGGTGACGGCCATCCGCCGCGAGCAATCCTCCGAGAATTGGGAGGGCAGCCCGATATCCCGGTACATCCGTACCAAGTACGCGGTACTTCAGTGTTCATGCGTTCGCCCGTCGCAAGAATGCTTCTCTCCCGAGTTCCCACTCACCAACCTGTTCCATTCCCCCAATGACGACCCCCGCGATTCCGCTCAAGGAGTTCGACCTGGAGATGGCGAGCACGCGCAAACTTCTCGAGCGCGTCCCGAGCGATCGAGGAACCTGGAAGCCGCACGCGAAATCGTTTGCGCTTGGTCATCTGGCACAACTCGTCGCTGGAATCCCGTCGTGGATGACTCGCACGCTCCGCGAACCCTTCATCAATCTGTCCGCCGGCCCCGGCTATTCGTTCGAGAGCACGGAAACTCTCGTCGCCAAATTCGAGGCGAACGCCGCCGCGGCGCGAGAAGCCCTGTCCTCGGTGACCGGTGCCGCGCTCGATGAGCCCTGGTCGCTCAAGATGGGCGAGCAGGTGCTGTTCACCTCGCCGCGAGGAGAAGTCGTACGGCAGCACCTCAACCATCTCATTCACCATCGCGGACAACTCACGGTCTATTTGCGTCTGGTGGACGTTCCGCTTCCGCAGATCTACGGCCCGACGGCGGACGAACGCTGGTGAGCACCCCGGCCGGCTCTGGCAGGCTTGAGGGTATTTGGATCAAGCGCGCTCATCGCGGGAAAATGGATGCCGCGTCCGAGGTCCGCTTGATATCGGGTCAAGGTGTCGAGGGAAGCGTCGACCGCAGCCGGCGACGCCAGGTCACGATCCTCGAGCAAGAGGCGTGGGCGCGGTGCCTCGCCGAAACGACCGGAACCGCCGATCCTTCCGCGCGTCGAGCGAACCTGCTGGTGAGCGGAATCTCATTGGCGCGAACGCGATCGCGCGTTCTACGCATTGGCGACGCGCGCCTTACCATCGGTGGCGAGCTCACGCCCTGCGAGCGAATGGAAGAAGTCCACGCCGGGCTGCAAGCTGCGCTCGCCGTGAATTGGGGCGGCGGCGTCTTCGCTCAGGTGCTCGCGGACGCCGTGATTCACGTTGGAGATTCGGTGGAATGGGAGGTCACGGAGCCGCGGCAAGAAATGCTTGCGCCAAATTAGGATACGATTTAGAATACAATTAACACTTCGGACCGACCCATGTCTCGATTCAGTCGCAGTGCGCTCATCGCTGCAGTTCTCACCGCCATTCCCGCGATGGCGCGAGCCCAGACTCCGGACCCGGTTTCCTGTTCGAGCCTCCAATAGGAAGCTTCACGCTTCGTGGCGGATGGGCGGCTGCCAACGCGCACAGCGATCTCTTCGCGTTCTCGACTGAGCGCCTCACGCTCAATCATGGCGACTTCAGCTCCCCGTCGCTCGGCGTAGATCTCGACTTCCGCATCCTGCCGCGAACTGATCTCGTGCTCTCGGCGGATATCTCGGGGATGGACAAGCGATCCGAGTTCCGGGCATTCATCGACAACGACCATCACCCCATTGAGCAAGCGACGTCGTTCCGTCGCATTCCAGTGACGGTCGGCATCAAACAGTATCTCACGTCCACCGGTCGCTCAATCGGAAAGCTTGCGTGGATTCCTTCGCGCTTCGCGCCGTATGTCGGAGCCGCGGGGGGAATGATGTATTACCGCTTCAGGCAGGGCGGCGACTTCATTGATTTCAACACGACGGCGGTTTTTCCGGACACGTACATGTCGGACGGATGGGCACGCGTCGCGCATGCGATGGCCGGGGTGGACTACTCCCTGGGCTCGCGTTTCGCGCTGACGACCGAGGCACGCTACCTCTGGTCGAGCGCCGAGCTGTCCAACGATTTCGTCGATTTCCAACGTCTCGACCTGTCGGGTCTCTCGACGACCGTCGGGCTTTCCGTCCGCTTCTAGTCAGGTGACGACAATGAATCTCATTCGTGCGCATCGCGCCTATCCCGCGTTTCCCGCCGTGGCATTTGCGACGCTGTTCACCCTGACCGCGGCCGTGTCAGCGCAAGCACAAAGCGCCGGCGCAGACGCACGGTGGCAAGCGTGGCTCGGATGCTGGCAAACGTCGGCAGCCTCCGCCGCCGACCTT
Organism: bacterium; assembly: GCA_040002475.1. Classification (GTDB taxonomy): domain Bacteria; phylum Gemmatimonadota; class Gemmatimonadetes; order Gemmatimonadales; family Gemmatimonadaceae; genus JAQBQB01. The sequence continues at coordinate 18,905 of JBDUEJ010000057.1, forward strand.
CCGACGTCGTCGCCCGTTGTCTGCGTTGCGCCCACGCGCGTGACGTCGGCGGTCCGCGTCACAACATTCAGCAGGGGTGCGGTCGTGTCGGACGACACGATCGACGCGAGCGGCCAACACCGCGCGGTCGACAAGCAAGGGTGCGCGGGCTGGCAGCGTGGCGAATGGTCGGCGGACGCACGCCGCGTCTACCTTCGATCGCAGCTGACGTGCACCGGTGGCGTCGCGCGCGTGGGCACGGGCATACTCGCGATGTCGCCCACCGGTGACTGGCTCGATGTGGAAGGCTTGAGCGCTGGAGCAAACTCCGGCGTTCGCGCGATGCGCTTTCACAACGCTGATTCGGTGTCGCGCGCTTCGTTGCCCGGAGCGGCCGACGTGAGCGTTGGGCGTGAGTTGGCGGTGCAAACCGCGCGTGCTGTCGCCGGCGCGCCGCTCGGCATCAATGATGTCGTCGAAGCGGTGAATAGCGTCGACACCGCCGTAGTTCAAACGTGGATCGCGCAGCGCGGCGTGCGGTTCGTGCTGAGCGCCAAGGAACTGATCGCCATGGCCGATGCCGGCGTTCCCGGATCGGTGACCGACGTCATGATCGGCATCTCGTACCCGGAGCATTTCGCGCTGCAACAGTCGTCGGTCGGCACCATGGCGTTCGGCAACCAGATCTCACCGCGCGATTCGGCGCGCATCGCGGCGGAGTACGCGCGAGACGGCTGTGACGCGTTGACGACCTCGCTCCTGTATTCGTTCGACACCTTTAACCCCTGCGCATACCGATACGGACTCCGTGGACTCGGCTATGGGTCGGCGTATTCGCGGTACGGGTACGCGTCGTACGGCTACAATCCGTACTTTGGATACGGCGGCTACGGCGCGGGCTACTACTCGGCGCCGATCATCGTCGTGAAGGGAGAGGAAACTCCGCACGGCAAAGTCGTGAAGGGTCGCGGGTATTCACGCGGCGACGATGGAGGCGGCAGCTCGTCGAGCGGCGCGTCGTCGAGAACGTCATCCGGAGCGAGCAACAGCGGCTCGTCCGGCTCCAGCTCGAGCGGGTCCTCGAGCGGCGGGTCATCGAGCTCCGGCTCGTCGAGCAGCGGAGCGTCGGCCGGCAGAACTGCGATTCCGCGCCCGCCCACCTGATCGCGGCACTGGCCGGCGGTAGTTTTGGGGAGCGCGACGAACACTCGACCGTTCCCCTTTCACGCCGGGCCCGATGTCGTCATTCAGCTTCGCGACGTTTGCTCCGCGCCGAATCGTCATCGGCGCAAACGCGCACGTCGAGCTCGGACAAGCCGTGCGCGCCGCACGCGGCGACCTGGAAATTCGCGGCGCCAAGTCGGTCGATCTCACCGTTGCCGATCTCGATTGGGGCGACACCTATCTCGGGTTCAGGCGTCCGCCGCTGCCGTCGATGGGCAACATTCGCTGGGTGCATTGCACCGGCGCCGGCGTCGATGCGTGGTTCCACCCCACCGAGCTCTCTCGCGACATTCTGCTGACGCGAACGTCCGAATCGTTCGGACCGATGATCGCCGAATGGGCGCTTGGTCGCGCGCTCGCATTCGCGCAGCAATTGCACGACCTCGCGCGAGCGCAGCAGCAGCACGCATGGTCGCCCCGCGATGCCTCCATGCTGCGCGGAACCACGGCCGTGGTGGTGGGCACGGGCGACGTGGGCACGCATGTGGCTCGGCTGTTCTCCGCGTTGGGCTGTCGCGTTCACGGCGTATCGCGGTCGGGGAGCGCCGACGCATCGGTGTTCGCAACGGCGTCGCCGGTGTCGGCGTTGGTCGAATCGGCATCGGTGGCGGATTGGCTCATCCTCACGCTGCCGTTGACCGCGGCGACGCGCGGATTGATCAGCCGCGACATCCTGAAGGCGTGTCGTGGCGCGTTCCTGATGAACGCCGGCCGCGGCGCAGTGGTTGATGAGGCGGCGCTTCCCGAAGCGCTCGACAACGGATGGATCAAAGGTGCGGCGCTCGATGTGTTCACCGTCGAGCCGCTGCCGAGCGAGTCGCCATTGTGGTCCGACGCCCGCGTGATGATCTCTCCGCATATCTCCGGACTGACCACGATCAACGGTGCCGTCACCGGCTTCCTCGAATGCCTCGGCGAGGTGGAACGCGGAGTCGTTCCGGCACGCATCGTCGATCGGGATCGTCAGTACTAGGCCGGTCCATCACCCATGGCGGCCACCCCGTCACCGATCCGCTGCGATCCACGGTCGCGATGCATATCCTTCCGCGAAGGGAATTCAAATTCTCAAATAACCTTCGTTAAGCCCATCGGACGACCGCCCGGTCTGTCCGCGCGGCCGGGTGGTGGGATTTCTGACGACGACTCGCCGAAGCCGCCGACCCGCTGGACGAAGCCCGAGCGCGCCGCGACGCGCCGTGAGAATTGCGTGGATTGCGCCCTTCGCGTTCATCGCGGCGCTCATCGCTTTCGGCCCGGCACTCTCCGCACCGTTCGGGTTCGACGACGAAGCGGCCATTCTGCACAACCGGTCGATTCGCCAAGCGTGGCCGCCGTCCGCGCTCGTGTCCACGCCGGGGCTGGGAACAGCGGTCTCTGGCCGCCCGGTCGCGAACTATTCATTCGCGCTCAACTACGCGCTCAATCGCTTGCTGGGAGTCGAGCAACCGTTGGACACGGACGGGTCCAGCGCAACGGCCGGGCCGAACGCAACGGTCGGCTATCACCTGGTGAATACACTCGTGCACGTGCTGTGTGCGTTGCTGATATTCGCACTCGTCCGCCGCACGTTCCGCGTGGGCCGAGTGCCGGAAGACTGGCGTGATTCGGGCGATCGGATTGCCGCGTTGGTTGCCGGGGTCTGGCTCATCCACCCAATCCAAACCGAGGCGGTCGACTACCTCAGCCAGCGCACCGAGCTTCTGGTTTCGCTCTGGTCTCTCATCACGATCTATGCGGTAATTCGCGTGTGGGAGGAGAATCGCTGTCCGTCCGACCGGCAGGAGCGTCGAGTTGTCGCCTGGTCGTTGACGGCGATCGCGGCCTGCGTGCTCGGCATGGGCACGAAAGAGGTGATGTTGGGCGTGCCGCTTCTCGCGGTGCTGTTCGATCGCGCCTTTCTTGCGACGAGTTGGCGAGAGCTCTGGACCACTGCGTGGCGCCGACGATTGTACATCGCGCTCTTCGCGACCTACGGATTGTCGGCCTATCTCATCCTGAGCGGCGCTCGTGCGGCTACCGTTGGATTCCACCTTCGCGTGACGCCCTGGGAGTATCTCTACAGTCAGGGCTGGGCGATTCCGCACTACGTCAAGCTATTCATTTGGCCGGATATGCTGGCGTACGATTACGGTTCGAATCCTGTTCGCAATCTCACCGCCGCGCCGGGATTTGCTGCGCTCATCGTCGCCGGCGGGGCCACGCTCGTCGCGTGGTCACGTTCGAAGTGGCACTGGGCAGGCTTCCTCGGCGCGTGGTTTTTTCTGCTGCTCGCGCCGTCGTCGAGCGTTGTGCCCATTCAAACGGAGATCGCCGCCGAGCGACGAAGCTACCTCGCGCTCGTCGCGCTCATTGTCGCGGTGGTCGTTGGTGCGGAAGCGCTGCGCCGACGGTTCGCTGCTGCCGGGCAAGGCAACACGGTCGAACGACGCCGAATGATCGCCGCGGTGTTGATTGGTGTGGGTGTGATATACGCCTGGGCCTCGGGCTGGGCGGCCGAACGGCTCGCGCCAAATTTTCTCGGCGGACAGTTGGCGATTCGCGGCGGCATCGCCGGCGCGGCAATGCTCGTCGCCTGGGCTCTGGTGTTCGGCCTTCGCGGTCGCGTGCGTCTCGCGACGGTGATTGGCGTCGCCATCCTCATGCTGATCGGCTCCTATGGCAGGAGCCGCACTTACATGAGCGTCGAAGCGCTCTGGAAAGACGCCGCCCTCAAATATCCGGACAACCCTCGCGCGATCAATGGCGTGGGGGTCGAAGAGCTACGCCGAGATCCCGCACGTTTCTCCGAACCCGACAGTCTCTTTCGACGCGCGCTCGCGCTGGATTCAACGTACGTGCCGGTCTGGGTGAGCCGCGCGGCGATTGCGATCAAACAGGATCGACTGGCTGACGCGGAGTCGCTGCTCACGCGCGCGCTCCGCATTGCGCCGGACGACTCGGCAGCGACGGAGCGGCTCGGCAGAGTGCTCGTCGCGGCAGGCCACTCGGAACGCGCCACGCCGTATCTGAGACGGTTGGTCCAATGGGCGCCGACGAGTGAGGCGCTCACAAACCTCGGCGTCGCGTATCTCACCGAGGGACAACTCGACTCCGCCACCGCGGTGTTGTTGCGCGCCGTGCAACTCGACTCGTCGCGAACGGAGTCGCTGACCTACCTCGGCGGTGCGCTCATCGAGCGCGGACGCGGTGCGGAAGCGCTGCCGTTTCTCGTTCGCGCCGCGCAGCTCGACCCCAGCTCCGGCTTCACCCTCGCGCTCATGTCCGTCGCGTACGCGCAAGCTCATCAACCAACTCTTGCGAATGAGGCCGCGAGTGCGGCAATCGCGCGCGCTCCAGGCGATGAGTCGGTCTACGTTTTCGCTGGACGTGGCTTGGAAGCCATCGGGCGGTTCCGAGACGCGGTGACGTATCTAACAGAGGCCGTGCGTCTCAGTCCCAACGACCTTCAGGCTGTGACGCGACTCGCGATCGCAAACGCCGGACTCGGAAACAGAACCGAGGCGTCGCGACTACTGAAGCGAGTTCTGTCGGTTGCTCCCAACTACGAGCTCGCGCGCCATGCGCTGAACGACATCGAGCGCGCGCACGGGCCGTAGTCGGCGCGCGCTGGCCTACGGCTGAATGGCGAAACAACAGCGCGGCCGCGCGCCGTGCTGGCACTGCGACTGCACGGCGGCGCCGGTGACGCCGGCCACCAAAGTCTCGACCGCACAGCACACCTGCGGATGGTCGGCGACTGTTGCCGCCAACGGACATCCGCTGCCGCGAATGCGCAACGTGCCGTCTTCCTCGACAACGTCCACGTCGCCGCCGAGTGACGTGAGAACGGCGGCCGCGGCGCGCACGCGGGCGTTCAGGTCGCCCTTCGCTTTGCCTCCTGCTCCCTTGGCGAGCTGATCGCCAACCTGACGCAGAACGGCATCGGTCTGCTCCGGCGACAGTTGGCTCACCATCACGTCGACGAGTGTCCGGAGCACGGGGACGTACGCGTTGGAGAAGAGTGTTTCGGCGTCCGGATGCAGCTCGTAAACCACCGCAGGTTTTCCGGCGCCTGGGCCGCGGCGGACGCCTTCCGGACGAACGATGCCGTCGCGCTCGAGCGTCGCCAAATGATTGCGGATGGCGTTGTCAGTGAGCCCGAGCGCCCCGGCGAGGTCCTCGACCGTGCGCGCGCCGCGCCGCAGGAGCGAGACCATCTGCCCCCGCGTCGTCTCCATGAATCTCGAGCCCAAGGAGGCTGCGCTCATCGTCCACCTCGTCGCATGTCGTAACATACCACGAAGATGCGCACTGTGAGAAATAAGTCAAAGAAATACTTGACAAATTGTTGTAAATGGCGTTTGTTGGTGGGACGTAACACGACTACCAACCCATTTTGGAGCTCAAATGCGAACAGCAAACATCTTGGCGGCACTCTCGCTCGCCGTCGTCTCCACCTTCGCCTCGGCTGGGCGGGTCAACGCTCGAACGGTTCCGGCTCTCGACGACCCGACCATCGTCGCAATCTTCGATGCAGCGAACACAGCGGATATCGAAACGGGTACGTTGGCGACAGAGCGCGGCTCCTCAAAGGACGTTCGTGATTTCGGCGCCATGCTCCTCCGCGACCACAAACAGGTCCGGCAACAGGGACGCGATCTTGCGGCGAAGCTGCACGTCACGCCGACGCCGCCAAAGGGCGACCAGGGCGCGAAGGATCACGCGGCGGTGATGAAGCAGTTACGCGGCCTCAAGGGCGCCGAGTTCGACCACGCGTTTCTGCAGCACGAAATCGCGTTTCACAAAGCCGTGATCGACGCGGTCACGACCACGCTGCTTCCGGCGATTCAGAACGCCGAGCTAAAGGACTTGGTGGTCAAGGTGGCGCCGGCGTTCCAGGCCCACATGCTCGCCGCGGAGAACCTCGACAAGAAGCTCGCCGTCAAGTGATCACTCGCGTGATCACTCGCGCGATCGCTCGCGCGGCGACGGGCCACCACGATACCATCACTCGAGACGGAACTGTGACCGCTATACGTATGTCCGCTCCGGAGCCGATGACGCTCCGGACGCCGGCTCTCGACGCGCGAGACGAGCTGTCGGCGCTGATCGCGCGCCAGCTGGAGTTGATCGGCGAAGATCCAACGCGTGAAGGCCTGCTGCGGACACCGCACCGGGTCGCTGAGTCGTTGACGTGGCTCACACGAGGCTACGAGATGCAGATCGCTGACGTGGTGGGCGACGCGCTGTTTACCGAAAGCCACGAAAACATGGTGCTCGTCCGCGACATTGAGTTCTACTCGATGTGCGAGCATCACATGCTGCCGTTTTACGGCAAGGCGCACATTGCCTATATCCCGAACGGCACGATCATAGGATTGTCGAAACTGCCGCGTATCGTCGAGGTGTTCGCCCGGCGTCTGCAAGTGCAGGAGCGGCTCACCGAGCAGATCGCCGCGGCGTTGCAGGCCGTGCTCGCGCCCAAGGGAGTTGGGGTGGTGGTCGAGGCGGTTCACCTCTGCATGATGATGCGCGGCGTGGAAAAACAGAACTCGCGCACGATCACGTCGGCGTTGCGCGGACAGTTTCGCGACTGCCCAATGACGCGGAGTGAATTCCTCGGCTTGGCGCACCGGGAGTGAGCGCACCGCTCAGCCATACAACAGGATGCCGCGTCGCTGAGCGCCGCTTCGCATCAATGACGCGAAGCTCCACAGCAGGAGGTCGATGACTCGTTCGTCGCAGAGCGTCGCCTGCTCGTCGAAGCGTTCTCGAAAGCGCCGTATGGCGGGATCGAGCAGGCCGTTCGCGATGATGCGGGCGTATTCGTCGCGAAGAAACGCGTAAAATGCCAGGAGCGCCTCCAGCCGCGTGTCCACGGGCTGATCGCTCGCGGGCGGGCTGAAGAAGTAGAACATGGAGACGAACGTGTCATACACGGGGACCCGCGGGTCGCTGGTGTTCAGCAGCTTTGTCGCAAACGAGAACTGGAGCGATGGGCGTTCGGTCGTGTCGGACAGCAACGCGATTTCCCGAATGGCGTCGTCGATGTCCTCGATGCCATCGGTCTTGAGACTCTCGAGCCGCGAGAAATACTCGGAATAGAACGCGTCGCCCAGACGCGCGACATTCATCTTCCAGTACGCACGATACTCGTGTTGGAAGGCGAGGTCGATCGAGACGTCGACTCGGGCCATGAACTCCCGCAGTTCTATGTAGCGACTGACGTCGCCGATCCGATCGAGCTCGCCGAGGACCGCGTCGCAGCTATCGTTCATCAGCCGATACACCCACCACCGTCCTTCCAACTCGGGAATGAGCCTTCGCGATCACGGTTTTCACACGGCCGCGATTGGCTCGTCATACCGCGCGGAGGGGCACTATGCGGCGCGGATTGGGGGATGTCCAGTCGCCGACCGCAAAGAGTCACAAATTTGGTGTGCGTCCTATCGCTCTCGGGTCCAAAGCAGCAGCGTGCCGCAGCCACTCGACTTATACGGCAGCGGAACGGATGCCTCTCCGCCGTAGTACTCGGCGGCGCCAAGGTCGTTCACGCGGTAGTCGTTGAGATTGGGCGGGGCGCCACCTGTCGTCGAAATATCGTAAATGAGCACTCCGTCGAGATAGACCGTCGCGTAGCACACACCAGGGAGCGTCCCGTAACCCGTTTTGCTGGAGCGTGAGACGCACATCGCGCAGGCCGCGCCTTTTTGGTTGCGCGTGGAGTATCCGTAGGCGGCGTTCCCGCCCAATCGGACGAACGACAGCCCTGGCGTATAGCCGGCGAGGACGTCGACCAAACTCCGATTCTCGGATCGACGAAGCAGGTCGGCGTCGAGAAAGTGGCCTCCGGCCCCCGTACGGCGGCGTTCCTCGAACGCATTGAGGCCGGGTGAGATCCATTTGCGTGGCGCAGTCGCGGTCGCGACGACCGAGTCGAGGGTGACCGGCGGTTTGGCAAGCACGAAGTTGTGCTGCGTATCATCGCCAATGGTGACGGAGTCCGCCGTGCTCACGTAGCCGACGTGGCGCACGCTCACGAGGTATCGCCCCGGCGCGATGGGTCCGATCACGAACTCGCCGAGCCAGTTGGTGCGCGCGGTGATTTGTTGGGCCGCGATGATGACTTCGGCGTTGGTCAGGCGCGCCGCGCCATTCGAATCGGCGGCGACGAAGCCGGTGAGGCTCGCGGTCTGCGCGACGGCGGTCGTTGCAGCGCAGAGAAAGCTCCAACCAAGAGCGCAGGCCCGGCCGGCAGCGGATGAGAACACGATCACACGTCGCAAATATCGAATGCCTGCTTGAGCGACGTGAGCGGATCGCGCTTTGGCACAAATTCCTGCCCGACGAACCCGGTGAATCCCAGATCGGCGATGGCTTGCATGACGCGGCGGTAGTTCAGCTCCTGCGTCTCGTCGATTTCGGCGCGGCCGGGTACGCCGCCGGTGTGATAGTGCGCGATGTGCGCCGCATTGGCGCGAATGGTCGCGATGACGTCGCCGTCCATGATCTGCATATGGTAGATGTCATATAACAGCTTGAGACGTGGCGAATTCACGCCCTGGACAACCTTCACGGCCCAGGCGGTATGATCGGCCTGGTAGTCTTTGTGGTCCACCTTGCTGTTCAGCATCTCGAGGCAGAGCGTCACGCCGTGTCGCTCCGCCGCCGGCGTCACGCGCGACAGGCCGGTAATGCAGTTTGCGATCCCTTCACCGTCGGAGAGTCCGGCGCGATTGCCACTGAACACGACGATATTCGGTATGCCGGCGGCAGCGGCGAGCGGGATCATGCGTTCGGCGTCGGCGACCAATTTGTCGTGATTGTCGGGGCGGTTGAAGCCCACCGGAATCGTGCCGAAGCCATTGGCCATCGCGCACTCGAGACCGTGCTTCTTCGGCACGCCCCATTCCGGTTCGCTCAACAACTCGACCGATCGATAGCCAATCGTCTTTGCCGACTCGCAGAGGTCGTCGAGCGAAATGCGGCCGTAACACCAGCGCGACACCGACTGCGTGATGCGCGAGGCGCGATAAGCGTCAGTCACCTCGACGGACTTGGCGAGGGACGGACTGATGACGACCCCGGCTGCCGCCGTGCCGAGCGCACCGAGTGCCTGGCGGCGCGTGATGTCGCGCATCAGACCTCCCCCCGCTTCATCGCCGCCACGGCGTGAGCGACCGCACGCGCGGTGAGCGCCATGTAGGTGATGCTCGGGTTCTGGCATCCATTGCTGGCCATGCACGAGCCGTCGGTGAGAAAGAGATTCTTCACATCCCACGCCTGGTTCCAGCGGTTGACGACACCGTCCTTGGCCGTGCGACTCATGCGCGCGCCGCCCATTTCGTGAATGCAGTGACCCGGCGGATTGTTCGATCCGTGCTGCCCAATGTTCGTGCAGCCCGCGGCGTCGAGCATCTCGGCCATGGCGACCATCATGTCCTTGTCCATCGCGTGTTCGTTGTCGCGCCAGCGTACGTCCATTCGCGCGGCGGGGATGCCCCATTTGTCCTTGATGTTGGCGTCGAGCGTGACGCGATTGTCTTCGTGCGGCAGCGTCTCACCCCATCCCGAGGCGGATAGCCCCCACGGCCCGAGCTCGTCGATGAGAGATTGCTTAAAATCGGCGCCGTAGCCCGCCAGGTTGCCGCCGCGACCCCAACCCGAACGACTCGACCCGCCCTGCATGCCGTAGCCGCGCAGGAAATCGGGATGCTTGGTTTTGACATTTCGAAAGCGCGCGATATAGATGCCATTCGGCCGATGTCCGATCGTACGTTTGTCGGTGAATCCGGGCACCGTGCCCGACGCGCCGGAGCCGTAATGATGGTCCATCACGTAGCGGCCGAGCGTTCCGCTGGTGTTGCCCAAGCCATCGGGGAAGCGCGTGGACGTGGAGTTGAGCAGCAGCCGCACCGATTCGATTGTCGATGCGCACAGAAACACGAGTCGGCCAGTGAACTCGCGCTGTTCCATGGTCTGCGCGTCGATCACGCGCACGCCGCGCGCGCGACCGCGCTTGGGATCGTACAACACTTCGGCGACCACGCTGTGTGGCCGGAGCGTGAGGTTGCCGGTTTTGCGTGCGGCGGGAAGCGTGGAGCCAAGACTGTTGAAGTACGAATGCGTGACGCAGCCACGTTCGCACGGGCCGCAGTAGTGGCAGGGCAGGCGGCCGTTGTGCGGTTGCGTGAGAATGGCCGCGCGGCCAATCGTCATGACGCGCTCGCCGCCAAATGCCTTGAGAATTTTCGGGCGCGCGTCGGCTTCGACGCACGTCATTGCCATGGCCGGGAGGAATTCGCCGTCGGGAAGCTGCGAGAGTCCCTCGTGTGCGCCGGTGATACCGATAAACTTCTCGACGTAGGAATACCAGGGCGCGATGTCCTCGTAGCGAATGGGCCAGTCGTTGCCGTGGCCGTCTTCCACGTTGGCGGTGAAATCAAGATCGCTCCAGCGGTAGACCTGGCGGCCCCACGTGATCGACCGGCCGCCGACCTGTCGCCCGCGAAACCACTTGAACGGAGCGTCGGCCGGATTGGTATAAGGATTCTCAGAATCCTTGACGAAGAATTTGTGGCCGACCTCGTCGCACGCGTAGCAGCCGCGCTGCACGGGATAGTCGCGCTCGAGCGATTTACGATCGCCGAGTCCGCGGAAGTGCATTTCCCACGGCTGCACGTGCTCAACGAAGTCAGTGCGCGGATCGACTGGCCCTCCGGCCTCGAGCACGAGAGTTCTGAGCCCGCGCTCGGCCAGCTCTTTCGCGGCCCATCCGCCGCTGATGCCCGAGCCGACGACGATGGCGTCGAAGTTCGTGATTTCACGCATGAGAGTGGTCCTCGTGCTCCCCGCGGCCGGCGGGACGAGCGCGCTTGGCGGGCATCGGTGCGGCGCCATCGAACTTGCCCGGCATGATCTCCGTCTTGAGCACGCCTTTCATCACGGGCTCGCTGGTGAAGTAGCCGTGAATGATCAAACTCTTGAGCCGCCAATAGGTGCGCGCCGGTTCGGTGCGTCGGTCGGTCAGTCTCTCGATCGCGTCGATCCCGGTTGCTGTGTCGCCACCGCGAAGCCGCGCCTCGATCGCATCGAGTCCCGTGATGAAGGCGGCGCGATCGTCGTCGGTGTAGTTCTCGCTGACGATCACATCGATGAATGCGGGCACGCGAACGTCCGTCGCACTCGGCGAGTCGGTGCGTGGAAGAATGACGTCGGCAATCGAGCCGATGAGCGCGAGGTGAGCGTCGGAGAGACCGCTCGCGGGCCGCGAGATTGCCGCGACCCGCGCCCAGGCGGCTTCGGCGTCTCGCGGAAGGAGGGCCAGTGCCGTTGCCGCGCCGAATGCGCGAAGCAGATCGCGTCGTTGCATGTCGCTACCTCCGAACCGCCGTCACGTCGAGAAGCTGCTGGCGAACCGCTTGTGCTTTTCCTGCGCGCTCGAGTGCTGCCCAAAGGTGCGCTACCATCTCGGGATCGACTAGCCCCGACGGCGAACCAAAGACAGGCGTCCCCAGCTTTTCGTTCGTGCGGAAGGTGTCCACGGCGGCAATGACGTCGGGCGTGTAGTTGTTCGCGCCGCCGGCGCGGGCGTCGAGCGGGCCGGCATCCTTGGCATAGAGGCCGAGTGCCTGCAGCATCACCTTGAGCTGCCATACATCGCCGCCGCTGAACTGCTGAAGCGTTCGGTAGCCGAGTGTCTGCGAGATCGCGTCATAGATGCGCCGCATTTCGGCGACGGGATCAGGATTCTCGCATACAGAGATGTTCGCCGTCACGCCGTCGGTGCGACGAGAGCGTCCGGGGCGCGGGTCGGCGACGATGACGGCGGCGGACTGGCGCAAACCATGTCGGCGGTCTCCGCCCAGCGCGTGTCCGGCGGCGATGGCGTCGATGAGACGGTCGGCGAGGTGGCGCGATTGCCCTTCGCTCGCCTCGAAGCTCTTGGCGACGGCTTCGATCACCTCGGGTCCAACGAGCACGTTGCCCTGCGTGACGTAGTTGAGACCAGCGCGGTGTCCGGCCCACGGCTGAGGCGACGTCCCCGTGTGCTGCGCCGAGCGTCCTTTGATGTCGATGACGCCGACCTGTCGAGATGCCGCGCCGGAGTCGGCGGCGAGCAGACGTTTGAGCGCGTCGGCCGGTGCCTCGCCCTTGGCGAGTGCGTCGAGGAGCTCGTTGCCGTATTCGGTCCGCGTGTTGGCTTGTGTCGCCACCGCGCCAACACCGGCACGAACCCATGGAACGCCGTTGCCCACGCATGGAACGCGGGTGGTCACCGCCGCACCGACTTCACCGGTGCGCGGGTCGATGGCGGCGATCGAGAAGGTGTGAAAAACGAGCGAGTCGCGCCACTCGGCAGGAACCTGGGCGCGGGCGCGCGCCGCCGCGATGTGGAGTGTGACGAGGGCGGCGACGAGCGTGAAGGATCTGTGACCGATTGAAGATCTGGCGACGTGCATGGCGAGGACCCTGGGAGGCGGGGCGATCCGCCGCGTCGTTGGGAGACGCGGCGGATCGAATGCCTCAATACTCGCGATCGACGCCGACCTTGAATAGGGTCTTCGGCCTGCGGCGACGCCTATCGGCGCTCGGGAACTCCGCGCGCACCACCGGCGACCGGCACCAACGGAGCCGCTGCCGGCACGTCGTTCCAGTTGATGATCGAGTTGAACACCATGTTGAACTCGCCATGGTTCTGCCAGCGATAGATGGGATTGTTCGCGAACATGATGACGCGACCCTTGCCGTTGTGCGCGTTGGGAATGTCCATGGCGAAGGCGCGACCGCGGAGATTGTCGGCGCCGGCCATGAGACCACTCAGAACGGAGGCGTCGCCGCCGACGTATTGGGCGAGCACGTTGGCTTGATCCGCTACGCCGACGTGAAACACTTGCGAGCCCTGTCCGAACTTGATCGGGAAGATCTTGTCGGCGTAGCCGTAGAACACCGGGTGCTCGGGGCGCATGATCTGCGCCTGGATCAGGGGCTTTTGCGCTACGACGCCGGTCGGGGTTTCGGTATCGACCGAGCGCGCGAGACCGAACTCGATGGGGTAGCGAACCGATTGCAGCGTCGTGATGAGCGTGCCACCGCCATCGAGGAATTTCTCAATCGCGTCGACGCCGGCTTGCCCGAACCCGCCGCTCATGTCGGCCGTCTCGCCGTACATGCCGAGGAATTTGTATTTGTCGCTCTTCTGATAGGGCTGGGGCCGCGCTGCCGGCGGGGCGAGCACCGCGGTGCGGCTGACGTTCTGCGCCGCCATGATGATGACGTCGTAGTCCGCCTTCAGATTGCCCTTCATCACCCGTTCTTTGTAGATGAGATCAAAGGGAATGCCGAATTGGTCGAACGCGTGGCGGTACCAGCCGAGCTCCTGCGTTCCACTCCACTGCGAGTAGATGGCGATGCGCGGCACGTCGGCGTCGTGCGTCGCGACCGTCGGCAGCGACGACAGTGCGGAGGCGGTGAGTCCGAGCGATTCGACCGCCGACCGTGCGGCCTGCAGATCGCCGCCGGTGATGACGAACGAACCGGCCGGGAACGTGACGCCATCGGAGGTGAACGACTGCTCGGCCACCTTCATCGGCAGGTTCTTCAGCCGATAGCGGAACGCAATCATGTTGTTCGAGCCGAGGTGTGCTACCGCGAGACCCGCGGTGCCGCTCCCGGTGACTTTGCCTTTCAGCTCCGCCGTTTTCACGGGCGTCGTCGCGACGGTGAGGATGGCTTTGTCCTTGATCTCCTTCACGTCGACGTTCATCGCGTAGCCCATGGACCAGCCGGTGTCGTCGTAGCTGGTGAGCGCCGGATCGGGATAGTCCTGCCGCTCGAGCAGATTCTTCGCGAGGCGGCCGTAGGGCTGGTTGAGCTTCACGACGTACGAGCCGGCGGGGTAGCTGTCGGCGCCGATCTTCAGCTCCGACGTCAGCTGTCCCACCTCGATTCCCTGCGCGCGGAAGACATTGACGAGCGTGATGACCCGCGTCATGTCGCGCTGCACCGGGAAGACCCATCCGTACGGCGCCTGGGTGTTGCCCTGTTCGATCGAGTTGTGAGTTTTCACATAAAAGTTCTCCAACACGAGGTTGGGGAACATCGACGTGAGCTGCAGCGCCGAGAGCACGCCGGTCTGCATGTAGTTGGTGTTGTTGCGTCGCGTGAACGTCGCGACGCCGTTGGGAGGAATGGGAATGCCGCGATACCATTCGCGCGGCTGACCGCCGCCGCGACCGGTTGGCACTGTGGCGCGTCCTCCGCCCGCGCCCGGGAAGGGGAATGCCGGTGCGCCTGCAGCGCCGCCGGCCGGTGCGGGAGCGGGTGTTCCAGCGGCGGGAGCGCCTGCGGCCGGCGCACCGGCAGCCGCACCGGCTGCACCGGCACCGGCGCCGCGACCACCACCACCACCGCGACCACCACGTCCGCCGCCGCCACCACCGCCGCCGGCGCGACCCGAAACAGCCGCGCCGGCTGCTGCACCCGTGGCTGCGGCGGCAGTGCTATCCGTTCCACGGCCGCCGCCCGCCACAGAGGCACCGGCGGCACCGGCGGCACCGGCGGCTGGACTCGCGGCCACGACAGGCGCGCCGCCGCGGCCCACGTCCGGCGTCCCCGGATCGCGCCCCGACTGCGTCTCGTACATGCGCATCATGCCGTTGTGATTGTACGCGACCGATCCGAGATAGCCGGGCGACCAGCCATCCATGAACGCGTGCGTGTATACGCCGGGCATGCCCCACTTCGTCATCTGCGACAATTCCCAATTCGAGAACCACGGAAGCTCGGCGAACAGCAGCGGATCGAGATTGGGATTCTGCGGCGGGCCGCCGCTATACGTGTACATCAGCGCTTGCGCTTCGTGCAGGTCGTGCATGATCGGCGGATGCGCGGTGAA
>JBDUEJ010000058.1:0-33955 GCA_040002475.1 bacterium
CGAGACCATCGGCCGGGGGCATCGTCACCAAACCTAAGGAGGTTAGGTTAGAATACAGTCTGGGGGCGGCGGCGGTCAAGAATTTTCTTTGGGTTCGAAGCACGGGGCGCTCCGGCGAGCCGCCGCGCACCAATGCCGAGGAACACGCCCACGACACTCCGATCGCCAACGGCATGGCACCGCCTTTGAACCGAGCCGTATGATGTCCCCGGCGGCGGCGCCGAGTGCCATGCGGATGCCTATCTCACGCTCGCGTCGGCTGACGGACGACCCCAGGACCGCGTCCAGACCAAATCGACGCGAGCGCCAGGGCCACAATGCCGACGACCGCGAACAGCCCGCCGAATACGATCCCGTCCCAACTCGATTTTGCACGCACAAGCCCGATGTCCGGTTTGTGGAGTCGAAATCGATAGTAACGACAGGCGAATCACATTCCCCGAGCACTGCGCGCTGACCGCGTTTGCGTCGGCGCGCGCTCCACGTCGAGCGCATCCGGATGCCGCCCAACCTAACTGGACCCGCCGCACCGGAGGATGTTCTGGCTACGACACTCGTGATGACACCTGCCGCACCCGCGCCGACGGAGGAGAGCGCAGGGGCGGTTCTGAGCGGCGTGGAATTCGGGAAGACACTCGTCGTGCTCGTCCAGCTCGGGCTGGCGGCGCTCGTCATTCGTCAATTCCAACTCGAAAGTCGCACGTTCTACAACGTGTTTCTGTTGGCGACGGGCGCGTTCGCGATCCACGCCGTGCTGCCGCTCAAACACCGTCTCGCTTTCTTCGCGCTGGTCTCCTTCGCCGGAATCGCGCTCGTCTTCGGGCCGCGCAACGGCGCCATGCTCGTGGCCGTTGGCCTCACGCTCATTGCGACGTGCCATTTGCCGGTTCGCTTCAGCGTGCGCGTTGCGCTGCTGCTCGCGATGACGGTGGTGCTCGCGCTGTCACGCGCCGGAACATTGCCGCCGATCGTGGCCGGCGAGGTGTGGCCGATCCTCGGATCGATGTTCATGTTCCGCCTCGCGGTGTATCTGCACGCGCTCAAGCACGATCCCACGCCGCCCACGGTCGCGCGGACGCTGGCGTACTTCTTCATGCTGCCCAACGTCTGCTATCCGCTCTTTCCGGTGGTGGACTACACGACGTTCACCCGCACGCATTACGACACCGACGCCTCCGAGATCCATCAGCGCGGAACCAAGTGGATCACGCGAGGGCTGCTGCACCTGTTGCTCTATCGGTTCGTCTATCTCCACCTGTCGCTCGACGTCACGGCAATCAGGAGCCTCGGCGACGTCGTTCAGGCGATCCTCGCAACGTTCTTCCTCTATCTCCGCGTCTCCGGCCAATTCCACCTCATCGCGGGAATTCTGCACCTCTTCGGCTTCAACCTTCCCGAGACCCACCGACTGTACTACCTGGCGTCGAGCATCACCGACTACTGGCGCCGGATCAATATCTATTGGAAAGATTTCATGATGAAGCTGGCGTTCTACCCCAGCTTCTTCCGGCTGCGACGCATGGGCGGCGACCGCACGGCGCTCATCTGGTCCACGATCGTCGTGTTTGCGGCAACCTGGTTGCTGCATTCCTACCAATGGTTCTGGCTGCGCTCGGTCTTTCCGGTCACGGCGCCTGACCTGCTGTTTTGGGCGCTCCTCGGTGGTTTGGTCGTGGTGAATTCGCTTCGCGAGACCAAGCGCGGGCGCAAGCGCACGCTCAAAGCCGACAAGACCGCCTGGAGTGCTTCGCTCGCGCTACGCGTCGCGGGGACCTTCACGCTCTTGGCCGTGCTCTGGTCGCTGTGGAGCACCGAGTCGATCATCGATTGGCTGTGGATGTGGCATCAGGCGGCGACCGTTCAGCCGCGCGACCTGCTGCTGATCGCGATACTGCTGGCGATCGGATTGGCCATTGGCGGTGTGGTGTGGGACGCCCCGCTCGCCGCGAAAAAAGGACCTACGCCGTGGTATCTCAGGCCCGACGTTCGGACCACCGGCGTGCTCGCGGCGCTCTTGGTCATCCGCATTCCCACGGTTCAGGATCGCGGAGGCGAGCGGGTTGCCGGCGTGCTGCGATCACTCGAATCCACCGCGCTCAATTCGCGCGACCGCGCGCTGCAGCAGAAGGGCTACTACGAAAAGCTTGATAACCGCGGCGGACTGAGCATGCAACTCTGGAATGTCGTTCAACAACAGCCGCCTGGGTTGCTCTCGCTCTCCGACACCAAGATGTACCGGACGCGGGCGAACGACTTTCTCGGCTACGATCTGCAGCCGCTCTCCGAAGGCGTCATCCAAGGCAAAAAGGAGACGACCAATCGGTGGGGCATGCGCGATCGGGACTACACGCTCGACAAACCCGCCGGTACGCTGCGCATCGCGCTCACGGGACCGTCGTTTACCATGGGCACGGGCGTGGAGGACAACGAGACGTACGACGCCTACCTCGAGACCAAGCTGAACGAAGACGCCTCCGCGCCGGCGCATTATGAAGTACTCAATTTCGGCGTCGCGGCGTATTCGATTCTCCATCAGATGCGGATGCTCGACGACCGCGTTTATCGTTTCCATCCTGATGTCGTTGTGCTCACCGACGGCCGGCTGCCCGACGGACCCATCGTCTCGCACCTGACGCGCGCGGTGGGTCAAATTACCGTCGGCGCATATCCGGAGCTGGATTCGATTCTTCGGAAAGCCGGCATTTCCGACTTTCCCGGTCACGGGCCGCCGCTTCCCATCGCGTGGTTGCGCCGGGCGGCGAAGGCGCTCGGCGTACCCGTGCGCATGCCGGAGCGCGAGGTCGCGCTGCGAGCGAACACGGCGCTCGACGACGTCGTCGCGTGGTCGTTCAGACACATGGCGCAGGAAGCGCGCGCGCACGGCGCCGTCCCCGTGTTCATGGACGGCGCCTTCCCCACCGACTCGACCGGACCAGATACGCCCATGATGCGCCATGCGCGCGAGGCGGGATTCCTCGTTGTTTCGCTTGCCGACATCTGGAACGGCCAACCGCGCGACGAGTTCATGGTGGCCCCGTGGGACCCGCATCCCAACGCGCGTGGAATGCAAAAAATCGCTGACGGATTGTACCGGCAATTGCGACTTCACGACGCCCAAGCGCACCTCTTCCACAATAACTGACGGAGTAATCCTGTGGACGCCATCATTCGCACAGTCAAAGAGTTCATTCTCACCAAATTCCTCCCCGGTGAGGACCCGCAGTCGCTGACGACGTCGACGCCGCTCATCTCCAGCGGCATCCTCGACTCGCTCGCCACGCTCGATCTCGTTGCGTTTCTCGAGGACACCTACGGCATCGAGCTCGCGGCGCACGAGACGGACGCCAGTCGCATCGGGACACTGGCCGACATCGCGAAGCTCGTGACGTCGAAAGGCGTCGTAGCCTAGGATCGCGACCGTGGACGGAACGCTGCACGCCTTTCTCGATCGCTCGATGCGCCGCTTTCCGGATCGCGTCGCCATCGACGAACCGCACGGAACGACGATCACCTATCGCGGTCTCGGTGACCTGGCCGACCGCGTGCGCGACCGGCTCCGACACATTGGTGTCGAGCCAGGAGACCGCGTCGGCGTCTATATGCACAAATCGATCGACTCCGTCGCGTCGATTTTTGGCATTCTCAAGTGTGGAGCGGCGTACGTTCCGGTGGACCCCGAAGCGCCGCCGGCGCGCTGCGCGTTCACGCTCAATGATTGTTCGGTCACAGCAATCCTTACGGAGTCACGCCTCGAGACTGCGCTTCGCGATGAGCTGGCGCAGCTTGGCGCTGCGCCTCGAATCCTTGTCGCGCCGCCGACGTCCGACGCAGCCGACAGGTCCAAGGGCACTGCGCTCGCGGCAATGCTCGACGCCGAAGATGCAATCGATCGCGCACCAACCGCCGAAACGGTGTATCCGTCGCCCGACGACCTCGGCTACATCCTCTACACATCGGGATCCACGGGCAAGCCCAAGGGCGTGATGCTGAGTCATCGCGCTGGAACGAGCTACGTCGACTGGTGCTCCAGCGTCTTCTCGCCCACCGAAGCGGACGTGTTCTCGTCGCACGCGCCGTTTCATTTCGACCTGTCCATTCTCGACATCTACCTGCCGATCAAACACGGAGCGCGACTCGTCCTCCTTGGCGAATCGCTCGGCAAAGAACCGCTCGCGCTCGCGCAGGTGATTGCCGAGAAACGGATATCGATGTGGTATTCGGTTCCGTCGATCTTGAGTCTGCTCGCACAGTACGGAAAGCTCGATCGGCACGACTTCGGCGCGCTTCGCGTGGTGAACTTCGCCGGCGAAGTGTTTCCCGTGCCGCAATTCCACAAGGTCCGGGCAGCGTGGCCGCATCCACGCTACGTCAATCTCTTCGGCCCAACCGAGACGAACGTCTGCACGTACTACGAGGTCCCGGCGGAGGTCCCGGCGGACCGCACGCAGTCGTTTCCCATTGGACGCAGCTGCACGAATGTCGTTTGTCGCGTGGTCAGTCCCGACGGCACCACCGTCGCGCCGGGTGAGGAAGGTGAGCTCGTCGTCACGGGCGCCGGCGTGATGCAAGGATATTGGAATCTTCCGGCGATCAACGCGCAGGTGTTCCTGGTGGATGACGATGGAACGCGCTGGTATCGAACGGGCGACTTGGTCGTGGAGGATCCGGCGGACGGATACCTGTTTCACGGACGTCGCGACCGCATGGTGAAGCGTCGCGGCTACCGCATCGAGCTCGGAGAGATCGAGGCGGGCCTCGCGACGCATGCCGACGTACGCGAAGTCGCGGTCGTCGCGGTGGCAGACCCGTCGAGCGGCACTCGCATCAAGGCGTTCCTCAGTGTGCACAACGGCGAGCGACGCTCCATCGTACAGCTCAAGCAATTCTCGGCGACGCACTTGCCGCGATACATGATTCCTGACGAATTCGGTTTCGTCGATGAACTTCCGCGCACGTCGACCGATAAAATCGACTACCAGGCGCTCAAAGCACAGGTATAGGCGTGGACTTTTCCTGGTCGGCGGAACAAATCGAGCTGCGCGACGCGACACTCGCATTCGCCAAGAGCTCCCTCGGCGACGATCTCATTGGGCGCGATCGCGACGCACAGTTCTCGCGAGAGCTCTGGCGTCTCTGCGCCGAGTTTGGAATACAGGGTCTTCCCTTCGCGACCGAGTACGGCGGCAGCGGATTCGACGCAGTCACCACCGTGATGGCCATGGAGGCGCTCGGCGCCGGTTGCAAGGACGGCGGGTTGGTCTTTGGACTCAACGCGCAGATGTGGAGCGTGCAGATGCCCATCGCATCGCACGGTACCGACGAGCAGAAGCGTCGCTATCTCCCGCGTCTCGCGAGCGGGGAGATCATCGGAGCCCATGGCATGAGCGAACCGGACTCCGGGTCCGATGCGTTCGGCCTCCGCACCACCGCGGTGCTGACCGGCGATCACTATGTGCTCAACGGCACGAAGACGTTCGTCAGTAACGCGACGGTGGCCGACATGTTCGTGGTGTTTGCAACGGTGGATCGCAGCTTGGGCGCGCGAGGCGTTACCGGATTTCTCGTCGACCGCGACACGCCTGGTTTTTCGGTGGGGAAAAAGATCGGCAAGATGGGGCTCACGACGTCACCCATGGCGGAGCTCGTCCTCGACGGCTGCGTCGTTCCCGTCGCGAACCGGCTCGGCCGCGAAGGCCGCGGCGCAACGATCTTCAACGACTCCATGGAGTGGGAGCGCGCCTGCATCATGGCCCCGTGCGTCGGCGCCATGGATCGCCAGCTGGCCGCGTGCGTGAGCTATGCGAGAACACGCAAGCAATTCGGCCAGCCGATCAGCGACTTCCAGTCGGTGTCCAACCGGTTGTCGGCGATGAAGCTGCGCCTGGAAACGTCGCGCTTGATTCTCTATCGGGCGGCGTGGAGCAAGCAACAACGGTTGCCGACCGCGAGCGTCGACGCATCCATGGCCAAACTGTTCCTTGGCGACGCGTGGATTCAATCCTGCCTCGACGCCGTCCAGGTGCACGGCGGCTATGGCTACACCACGGAATACGAAGTGGAGCGCGATCTGCGCGACGCCGTCGGCGGAACGCTCTATTCGGGTACGTCGGACATTCAAAAGGCGATCATCGCGCGAGGGCTGGGACTCTAGCCCACAGCGCGACGGTCGATCACTCCGACCGCAGGCTGCGCACCGGATCCGACTTTGTCGCTCGCCACGCCGGCGCAACGCAGGCCGCGAAACCCGTGGCCGCCAACGTCGCAATCACGACCGAGATGATCGCCGGATCAGTTGCGTGAACCTGGAAGAGCACGGCGCCGGCGAGCCGCGCCGCGCCAACGCCGAGAAACACGCCCACCGATACGCCGATCGCCAACTGGACGGCACCGCCTCTGAACACGAGGCCAACGATATCCGCGCCGGCGGCGCCGAGCGCCATGCGAATGCCCATCTCGCGTTCGCGCCGGCTGACCGAGAACGCCAGCACCGCATAGAGACCGATCGACGCGAGTGCGAGAGCGACGATACCGAACACCACGAACAGCCCGCCAAAGATGCGCACGTCCCACCTCGACTGTGCGAGCACGTCGCTCATGGGAGCGAGCGAGTAGACCGGAAGGTCGGGATCGAGCGACGCGACCGCAGCGCGAAGCGACTGCGCGACCGATGTGGGATCGCCGGCCGTACGAATCGCGATGCTCGCCGAGCCGCTCGACTCCTGGCGGAAGGCCGTGAGCACCTCGCTGGGCCACGGATTGTTGGCGTTTATTGATCCTTGATCGGTTGCGTACAGCGTGGGAAAGACGCCGACGATCGTCACCCACTGCGCGACCGTGTCGTCGGGGCTGAGGTTGATGCGGTGGCCAAGCGGATCGGCGCCGGGAAAATTCCGGTCGACAAATCTCTGATTGACGACCGCGACCGGCACCGTACCCACGCGATCTTCTACGCCGATCGCGCGACCGCGCAACACGGCGACGTCGAATGTCTTGAAAAAGCCGGGCGTCACGGCGAGATGTCGCGCCCCTGGCCAACGGCTGGCCCCCGAATACGTGCGCCCCTCCACAGCAACGGCGCGACCGCTCCATCCGCTCCCCGGCAGGTTCGTGCTGAGCGACGTCGCCACCGCGCCGGGCAAGCGCGCGATCTCCTCTTCGACGCGATCGAAAAAAGCGGACTGATTCTCGGCGCCGCGAGCGGAGAGTGTGATCCGCCCCGTCATCACATCGCGAGTGCGAAAGCCGGGCTCGATCGAACGCAGGTTGAGAACACTCTTTGTCGTGAGCGCGGCCACGACGAGCAATGCCGACGACAGCACGAGCTCGAACACGACCAAGCCTCGGCTGAGCCGTCCGCTGCGGCGGGACGACGACCCGAGCGATTGGTCCTTCAGCACGTCGGTGATGTTGCCTCGCGCCGCGGTGATCGCGGGCAGCAATCCCGACGCGAGACTCGCCACGATCGCCGCGAACGCGATGAACGCGAACACCTGCGGATGCAGGCGGAAGTCCGCCCAGAACGGTGCCTGCCCAGCGATGGCCGAGCGAAACGCGGCGATTCCCACCTGCGCGATCGCAGCACCAAGCGCCGCCGCCACCGTCGACAGCACCAGCGCCTCGACGAGAAACTGTCGCGCGATCGCCGCGCGCGACGCGCCCATGGTCGTGCGAATGGCTACTTCTTTCGTTCGATGGGCGGCGCGCGCCAGCAGGAGATTCGCGACGTTCGTACACGCCACGAGGAACACGAGTCCCACCGCGCCAAACATCGCATACAGCAACGCGTAGACGCGGGGCGGGATGGTGGCGCGAATGAATGGCTGCACCACCGCGCGAACTCCGGCATTCGATTCAGGATGATCGCGGGCGATTCGGCCGGCGATCGCCGCCAGCTCGGCGTTCGCCTGCGCGTACGTCACGCCGGTGCGCAAGCGTCCGACGCCGTTGACGTGCGTGCCCGATCCCCAGGGCACAGCGCTCGGGTTGAGCCGAAATGGAACCCAAAGCTTGGATTCGTGCGGAAAGCCGAAGCCGTCCGGCATCACGCCAACCACGGTTGCCGCTTGGCCGTTCACGCGCACGGCTCGTCCGATGACGCCCGAGTCGCTCGCGTAGCGATCGCGCCACAATGAGTGCGACAGCAGAACCACGAGCGATCCGTTCGGCGCTTCATCGTCGGCGCGAAACGCTCGGCCGAGTGACGGTCGAACGCGTGTCACGCTCAGCGCGGCGGCCGTGAGGCGCGCCGCTTCCACCCGTTCCGGTCGTTCGTCGCCGCTGATGTTGACCGTGATCGGTCCCCAGGCGCCGAAGGTCTCGAACGACCGCTGGGCATCGCGATAGGTGAAGAAGTCGTGCATCGACAGCGACAGCTCTCCTTCCCGGCGCGACGAATTCGCCTCCATGACCATCGCGATGCGGTCGCCCTGTTCGAACGGCAGTCCGCGCAGCAGCACGCCGTAGATGATGGTGAACATCACCGTCGTGAGGCCGATGCCGAGCGCCAGCGCGATCGTCGCCATGGCCGTTGTTCCCGGACTGGTTCGGAGCGACCGCCAGCCGTATCGCACATCGCGCGCGAGTCCCGCCACCCCGGCGCCGCGTTCTCTCGATGACAGAACGCTCACGGCTGGACGATGCCGCGGTCGCACCGACGCGTCGCGAAGCGCGGGGTCGTCGACTTGCTTCATGATCCGTTCGCGCGCCGCAGCGTCGCCCACTCGGAGTCGCAGGTCCGCGAGCTCCTGCTCGAGATGTTGTTCGAGCTCGTCGACAATTCCGGTTTGTTCTTCGGGGGAAAGGCCCCAGCCGGCGACGACGTTCCGGAGTCGTGCACGCCATTCATCCATATCGGACTCCCGTGACTTGAGCGACCGCAGCGGCGAACTCGAGCCATCCATCGCGCATCTCGCCGAGCGCGCGGCGGCCGGCGGCATTGATCGAATAGAAGCGGCGGCGCCGTTCCCCCGCTTTCTCCACCCAGCGGCCGACGATCCAGCCGCGATCCTCCATGCGGTACAGCAGCGGGTAGAGCGACGCGATGTGAAACGTCAAAACACCCTTGGAGCGGGATTCGATGAGCTTGTTGAGCTCATAGCCGTGGCGTCGCTCGTGCTCGAGGAGCGAGAGTACGAGAAATTCGGCGCTGCCTTTTTTCAGATCGGTTCCAAGCATGGCGGCCACATATGTGGTGACAACGTATATGTAGGCCGAACCAAACCACACGGGCAAGACGCTCGCGCGCGACGTAACCAACTTTTAACTATTGCTTCATCGGGACTTTCTGCGAAGGCGGTGGCTGGCCTGAACCGCGTTGGCCCGAGGCGACAATTCCCAGGAATTCCATTCCCGGCGGATGAGTTTGACTGGCATGCGCTTTCATCGATGCACTCGTTGCTGAGGGTCAGCACGGGCCACTCGTTCACGGCGGTCACCGTTAGGAATTGCAGAGAGATCAAGGCTCGTGGCTCGAGACAGCGCCTGCGAGAGACCGACGGCACAGGCGGCCCGCACTCCGCGTCGGCCGTTACGGGCAAAACATGCGCGTCGTCACATAAAAGTTCGGCCGCACAGATTAGTATCCCCGATGCAGCCAACCATTGCGGTTCTTGCCCTCTCCGCCACGTCTCCCGCGCCCAACAACGACCCCAGATGAGACCTCCTGCGCGGCGCGTCGCCGCTGTTGTCATGTTCTGCGCCGTCGAGCTGTTTGCTTTCTCGTGCGCGGGCGATACAAGCGCCCCAAGCGGTGGCGGCGGACAGGACGTCGTCGTGAGAATCAGCCTGAATACGGGGAGCCAGACGCTCACGAGCGTCGGGGAAACGGCAACGCTCACGGCCACTGCGTTTGGCAAGTTGGGGGCAATCAACAATCCGAGCCTCACGTGGTCGTCCGATGCCCCCTCCGTCGTGGACGTGCAAGGCAGCGGGACCACCGGCACGGCGACCGCGCGCGGCGCGGGGACGGCTCACGTTACGGCGTCGTCCGGGGCCGCGACCGCTACGGCAACAATCACCGTCACACTGCCCGCGGTGGCCAGTGTGGCGATCGCGGAACGCGCGGTCGAGCTGACGGTGGGCGCGACGAAGACGCTCACCGCCATGGCGCGCCAAGCCAACGGCGGCTCCCTGCCCGACCGACCAGTGACGTGGTCGGCGATCGATCCGGGAATTGCGTCGGTCACGAGCGCAGGCGGCGTAGTCACGGCCGTGAGCGTCGGCACTGGGCGGGTCGTTGCGACGTGCGAAGGTAAGGCGGACACCGCCGTGGTGACCGTGACGCCGGTGCCTTCGATTTCGATCTCGACAACGACGCTCACCTATGGCGCTGCCCAAGGTGGGGCGAACCCGGCGAGCCAGGTCGTGACGATCACGAACGGCGGCGGCGGGACACTCAGTGGTCTGAGCCTCGGCACCATCACGTACGGTCCGGGAGCTACGGATTGGCTCGGCACACCAACCTTGAGTGGCGCGGCGGCGAGTCCGTCCGCAACGCTCACGGTGCAACCGACAACGGGAAGCCTGGCCGCGGGAACGTACGCGGCCACGATCCCGGTGCTATCGAGCGTCGCGTCGAATAGTCCGCAGTCCATCACAGTGACGTTTACCGTCGCGCCGCCGGTGCCGGGAATCGCGCTGTCGTCAGCGACTCTCAGCTTCAGCGCGACGCAGGGTGGGTCGAACCCCACGGGTCAGGTGATAACGATCACCAATGCGGTGGCCGGAACCTTGAACGGCCTGAGTCTTGGCGCCATCACGTACGGACCGGGAGCAACTGGCTGGTTGGCGCCGCCGAGCTTGAGCAGCGGCACGGCGAATCCGTCGGCGACGTTTACGGTGCAGCCGCTGGTTGGGACATTGGGAGTCGGCACTTTTAGCGCGACGATCCCGGTGCTGTCGACCGAAGCGGCCAACAGTCCGCAGACCGTCACGGTGACGTTCACAATCGCGGCCGCACCGTCGATCATCGCACTCTCGGCGTCGAACCTGAACTTCGGCGCGCCGCCGGGGGGAGCGAATCCCCCGAGCCAAACCGTCGTGATCACCAATGGTGGCGGCGGCACGTTGAGCGGCCTGAGTGTCGGCACGATCAGCTACGGACCAGGAGCGACTGGGTGGCTGACGCAGGCGAGCTTGAACAGCGCCACGGCAACTCCGTCAGCGACGCTGACGGTGCAGCCGGCCACGGGGAGCCTGGCCGCCGGCACGTACACGGCGACGATTCCAATCGTGTCGGCCAATGCGGGCAACAGCCCGCGCGCGGTGACCGTCACGTTCACCCTGGCATCGGGAAGCTTCACGATCACGCTGACGGCCGAGCCTCCCGAAGGTGGAACGGTGAACGGCGGAGGCACCTTCCCGGCGAATGGCCCGGTGACCGCGACGGCCACTCCGGAAGATGGCTACGTGTTTACGAATTGGACCGAGGGCGGCACCGTCGCCGCGACGAGCCAGACTTATGCGTTTGCGGCAACGGCAAATCGTGCGCTCGTCGCACACTTTCTCCCGGCGCCGTGCACGATCACGGTCTCGGCGTTTCCGCCGGATGCCGGCACGGTGAGTGGCGGTGGCGACTACGCATGCGGCACAACCGTGACGGTGACCGCGACCCCGACCGGCACTCACGGGTTTGACTCTTGGTCCTTCGGCGGGCAGGCGGTGTCGAGCAGCACCAGCCTCACGTTCGTCGCCGTGAGCTCGACAAGCCTCGTCGCAAACTTTACCACGCCTGGCGGACCATACACGATCAGCGCGCGGCCCAGTCCGACCGAAGGCGGCACGGTTACCGGCAGCGGAGTGTACGCCGCGAACGCCAACGTAACACTCACCGCGACGCCGGCCGCCGGCTACGCGTTCAATGCGTGGAGAGATGCGAGCGGCGCGCCGCTGTCGACCAGCACGACCTACACTTTCGCGGCCACGCAAAACGCCATTCTCTTCGGGTCGTTCACGCCGACGAATGCGGCGGCCCGGCGAACGGCTCCGCCGCCGCCGTGGTCAACTGCCGGAAAACCCAAACTGCGAATCGTGAAGCGGCCGTAGGGACAAACGGCGACCCGAGTACTCTCGGGTCGCCGTTGTGCTGCCGGTGAACGGGCCTCAACGAACGGTACGATTCGCCTTGTTGCCGTTGCTGATTTGCAGATCGAAACCCTGCGGCGTCGTGGTGTGGTAGCTCTTGTAGAGCGCCTTGGGATCGTCAATCTTCATCTGCGTTCCGGTATCCTCGCGGCCGCTCAATCCTCGTTTATCGAGATCGGCCTTCACATTGGCCCAGTCGAACGGGTCGATACCGAACGAGATGTGACCCATCGACGCCCTCCGAACCGCCGGCATTGGGCGCGCCGTGTTCATCGGATTGCCGCCGCGAATGATGACGTTGCCACAATCGTCGCAGATCATCGTTTCGTTCTGGCTGCCTTCGTCACCGGTCGGAATCCAGCCGAGCAGCGCCTGGTACCACGCCACGCTCTCCTTGTAGTTCGAGACGCCAAAGGAGATGTGGTCCAGCCACACGGTTTTCCACTTCGTGTTCTCGAACGGAGCGGGCGCCGGCAGCGCCGCATTCGCCGGCGATGCCTTGCGCGCTTTGGCGTAGCCGCCATTGCTGATCTGCACATCGAAGCCGTCGGGATCCTTCACGTGGAAGCTCTCGTAGCCCTTGCCGTCGTTGTCGGCCACGGGGTTCAACCCACGCTTCTTGAGCTCAGCCTCGACGGTTTTTGCGTTCCACGGCGAGATTTGCCAAGAGAATGAATCCCACACCGCCTCGACTGGCGCCCGCGGACCGCCGCGACCGCCCCCGCGACCAGCGCGACCGGACGCGCTATCCGCCGCTGTTGGGACACGCGGGGGCGGAGGGGGCGGAGCCACATACCCACCGCGAATGATCACGGAGCCGATGTCGCCGATATCGAGCACGGCCTGCTTTCCATCATCGCTCCGAACCTTCCAGTTCATGAGCGTGGCGTAGTAGGCCGCTTCCTTCTTGTAGTCCACGGTCTGCATGGAAAAATGATCCATGGCGACCGTCTTCCAACCCGTGGGCGCAAACGGCGCTTTGGCCGGCGTCGTATCGCAAGCCGGTGTGCCTTCTGCCGGCCGACCTTTGCACTGGCCCTGAGCCGACGCGACGCCCGCAGGCGCAATCAACAGGGCGACGCCCAGCGCCCTGGTCGCCATCCCGCGAGTGAGCCAGCGGCGCCCGGAGACATGCAGCAGTCGTGAAACGCGGTCATCCATAAATCATGTCCTCATTGGAATGAGCGAGCGAGCGGAACCTGGAATGTCGTGGTCCGGATTCAGTCGGGAGTCGTTACCCGCCGAGGGCGGCGAGGCGTTTCCGTTGCACAAAAAGGCGTCGGGGGCGCCGCCACGTCCAGAGGCCTGGTCGCGTCAACACCTCCCTGCCGACTCAGAGTCTACTCGCCAGGCGCAGCGGGCGTTGAACTCGCCACTTCCCTGCTGGCGCCGCTAACCAGCCGCATTGAGTGGAAGAACTTCAATCGTCCAGGACGAAATTGACGCTGAAGCTCCGCTGCTTGCCGCCGCCCGCGATCTGCATCGTCATGTGGGCGTTCGCCGGGAATGCGCCGACGCCGCTCAATGACCAGTCGAGACGCGTGAGGTCGGTTCGCGGCAGGCCGCCACCAAGCGTCATCGGCCCCACCACACGCATGGCGATCGCTCCTGTTTGCACGTCGAACTGCGCCCAGTCGACCGTGAACGAACCGCTGATGATCAACCCCTGCCCGAGGTCGCAGGCGTTCCAGTTCATGTCGAGCGTGGGGAGGTTGCGCACGGGATCCGCGGTGACCCGAATCGTGCCGCACCGAAGCGTGTGGATGTGACTGGCGCGCACATCCTCCGTTTCGTCGAACAGCACGGCGGCGAGCGCGATCGCCGCGTGGTAAGCGAGGCGCTTCATGTCCGCGTCCGTGAGCGCGTCGATCGTGACCGCGGGGATTGCGTCGAGCGACAATCCGCTCACAAACACGCGGGCTGGATCCGCGAGCGCATTCGGCGTGAAGGTTTCGTCGCCGATGGTGACGCGGGCCAACGCGTACTGAAATCGCTCGACGGCCGGCGGCGTGTTGGGAATGGTCGCCGCCGAGAACGCGATGCTCGACACGGAGACGCCGGCAACGTCGAGTGGCTGGCCGCCGACCGTCGTGACGCGCAACGTTCCCGGAATGTCGATCGCGACAATGCGCGAGCGATCGGCGCCCGGGGTCGTCCAGCGAAGCTCGGTGCTGCCGTCGACCACAATGCCGTCGCCGAGATCGCACCCACTGAACGTGGCGAGTCGGCCGTGATCAGAGTTCCTGTAATCCACGATACCACGCCTAGGACAGGGCAAGTAATTATCGAAAAAGCCCGCGCCCTCTGATGCCGTCGCGATCGCCACGGCCACGGTGGCAAGCTTGGACGCGACCGACACATTCCCGTGCGAAAGCGGCGCAGTCGCGGTACCATCGCCGCATGCGGCCAACGAGCATGCGAGCAGAAGGGTCGCTCCAAAGCCGCGAGGGCGTTCGTTCGACGACGACTGTTTCAGCATCTACACATCTCGACACCTTCGCCGTTCGTTGGAGGCCTGGCGCATCAATGACCGACGGAAGTCGGCACGACCCATTAAAATGCACATACCGGACCGGGTCTATCGTAGGTTTCATCGGGCCACTCGCCGGTGGGCCGAGACGGCACCGCCGGGGGATCGGCGTCCTATCGTGACGCTTTCGTCACTGACGCAGTTGGGCTGGTACAGTCATCAGAGCGAGTCGATCATGCGCCATGCTGGTCACGGCTTCTCAATACCTCGCGCGTTCCTCGCAGGATACCTCATCCTGTGCTCGGCGTGCTCGTCGACCGTGTCGGCCACTGACGTGCCCACGAGCGAGGCGTCGCGAGCCATCGTCGGGCGTTGGACGTTCGTTCGGGCATGCGGGGGCCTCGCGCCAACCTGCCGGTCGATCGGCCAAACCACGGAACCCACCGAATACGTATTTCGTTCGAACGGCACGGTCACGCTCACGCCACAAGTCGGCGGGCCGTCGACGCGCAACTACATAATCGTACCCGGTTCAAAAGACGACCCGCGAGCCACGCTGACCATTGGTGGCGGCCCGCTGGTCGATCCGCGTCCATTGCTGGTGTCATTCGCCGGCGACACCCTGTTGACCCTCGACGAAGGTTGCTGCGATCGATTTGCAATCGACTATCGACGAGCGCCCTGAGGCAGCGGCCTACGCATCGCTGCCTCTCTTCGCGGCAATCACGATTTTCTAATATCCGAGCGCCAGGCCGAAACCGCGAGGCTCGCGGGCGCCCTGCCAGCGGCCATTGACGCGCAAAATACTCTGCACGAACGCGAAGTCATCGGAGTGCCACTGGCTCACGTTGATCTTCGGCTTGTCGCCGCGCGCGCCGAGGGCGCGAACGAGAGCGTCGCTGTAGCCGCCCTGCTCGATCAGCAGCGAGTCGGGAAAATCCTGCGCGTGGAAGCGAGGTGCCACCTCGGCCGCTCCGAGATCGAGCCCGAAGTCGATCACATTGAAGATCACCTGCGCCACGCCGGTGATGATGCGCGCACCGCCCGATCCGCCGGTGATGAGTAGTGGCGCGCCCGCCGAGTCGAGGACGATCGTCGGCGTCATGCTCGAGAGCATCCGCTTGCCTGGCTGAATAGCGTTGATGTCCCCCTGCCGCAGGCCCATGGCGTTGAGCGCGCCGGCCTTCACCGTAAAGTCGTCCATCTCGTCGTTGAGCAAAAAGCCTGCGCCCGTCACCGTCACTGCCGACCCGTAACCATTGTTGAGAGTCGTCGTCATCGAGACGGCATTGCCGTGCGCGTCAACAACGCTGAAGTGCGTGGTGTGACGCTCGTCGCCCGAGCTGTGCACGATCGCCGCGCGCAATGCCGCCGCCGTATCGGGTGAAAGAAACGCGTCCGAGTTGATCGTGACAAACTTCGGATCGCCAAGCAACGTGTTGCGCCGTAGAAACGCCACTCGCTCGGCCGCCGCGATCGTATGGATCGCGCCGGCCGAGTGGAATCCCATGGCGTGGAGATCCACGCCGCCGAGGATGTTTGCGATGAGCGCGAGTGTCAGTCCGCCGCTGGACGCGGGCGGCATCGAGATCACGTGGTGTCCGCGATACGTGAACTCCACGGGCGCGCGCCATTCCGGCTTGTAGTTCTTCAGGTCAGCCGACGAGATGATGCCCCCGCTTCGCTTCATCTCCTTCACGATCAAGTCGGCCGTCGGGCCAGCATAAAAGCCGTCACGACCATGCTCGGCGATTCGGCGCAGTGTCGCAGCAAGATTCGGATTTCTCCACGCGGCGCCCAATGCGATCGGAACGCCACTGGGAAGAAAGAGCGCGGCGCTAGCGGGAAATTTCTGAAGCCGTGGCTTGTCGTATTCGAGACCTTCTATGAACGCGGAATCCGCCGCGAATCCCTTCTCCGCCAGATCGATGGCCGGCTGCACCAACTCGCCCCACGGTTTGCTGCCGAATTTCGAGTGCGCCTCCCACAGACCGGCGACACTGCCAGGGACGCCGGCCGCAAGCGCGCCCGTGAGGCTCTTGTCGGTCGCGTTGCCCGCCGCGTCGAGATACATGTTCTTCGTGGACCCACTTGGCGCGACCTCTCGGAAATCAAGCGCGGCCGCCTGCTGTCCCATTCTCGCGACGATGAATCCGCCGCCGCCGATATTTCCCGCCGTGGGATACACGACCTCGAGCGCGAAGGCCACGGCGA
Organism: bacterium; assembly: GCA_040002475.1. GTDB lineage: Bacteria > Gemmatimonadota > Gemmatimonadetes > Gemmatimonadales > Gemmatimonadaceae > JAQBQB01. The sequence goes on from JBDUEJ010000058.1 coordinate 16,766, forward strand.
CCGCGGCGTCGATGGCGTTGCCGCCGGAGCGCAGCACGTCCACGCCAACGCGCGTTGCCAGCGGCGATGCCGTGACGACCATCGCCGAATCGCCAGTGGCAACGACGGCGGGATGTGCGGCGCTCCACGCGGGCGGAATCGCCGAGACCGTGGTGGGTTCACTAGTGGGTTCACTCCGCGAGCAGGCGACGACGACGGGGATGGCGACACAAACCAGGATGACTTTCATATACTCAATCGTTCCATTGTTGGCTTGCGGTCAAACCGTCTTTTTGGCGAGGGCGCGCACGGCCTTGTTGCGGAAGCAGGCGGCCGAGTGGTCGTTGACGATCCCGACCGCCTGCATCCAGGCGTAGACGATCACGGGCCCGACGAACTTGAAGCCGCGCTTCTTGAGTATTTTTGAAAACTCCTCAGACAACGGGCTTTGCGTGGGAACCGGGCCAACGGTGTTGATCGGCTTTCCGCCCGCCATGCCCCAAACGAACGCAGCAAAGTCCTCCCCGGCGTCCTGCATCGCAAGGTAGGCGCGCGCGCCGCCGATGGTGGCTTCGATCTTGGCGCGCGAGCGGACGATCCCGGCGTCGCCAAGCAGGCGCGCGATATCCGCCTCGCCGAAGCGCGCGACCGTTTCCGGGTTGAAGTTCTTGAATGCTTTTCGAAACGCATCACGCTTGCGGAGAATGATCAGCCACGACAAACCGGCCTGAAAGCCGTCCAGCGTGAGCTTCTCCCAGAGCGCGCGGCTGTCGTACTCCGGTACGCCCCATTCGGCGTCGTGGTACTCGAGGAGCAGAGGATCGCTTTCGGACCACGAACAGCGCTGCATGGACGGTCTCCCGGATTGGCGGCGGAACGCGTGATGGCGTGGTGCAAGGTAGTTTGCAATGCGGCAGTTCGCCGAGAAGCGCTGCCCGCGTGTGTATCTCCAGTTGGCGAGCGGTCGTCGTGACAGTGTGTTCGGCGCACGACGGAAGCGCGCTCGCTATCCCAATCCGACTTTCTTGATGTTGCCTGCCGCCGTCGCCCGTTTGCGCTCCTCTGCTGTTGCGTTGGCATTTGCCGTTGTCGCGGCGATCGCCGTGGCGTGCGGCAGCGGGGGAGCAGATGCCGGTTCGACTTCGCCGCCACCTGTCACACCTGTTCTCACGACCGTTGTTGTGTCGCTGACGACCGCCACGATCACGGTGGGCCAGACAGGCGCAGCGAGCGCGTCCGGCGTCGATCAGAAGGGCGCAGCGATCGGCGTGGGAACAGTAACCTGGACGTCAGGCGTCCCGACCGTCGCGACCGTGAAGGCCGATGGCACCGTCACCGGTCTGACGCCCGGCGAGACACAGATCGTCGCAACGGTCGGCGGAAAGCAGGGCCAAGCGACAATCACGGTTACGCCGGTCCCCGTGGCCACAGTGACCGTTGGGCCGGCGGCACCGACGCTCGTGATTGGTGCGACACAGCAGCTCACGCCGTCCGTGCTCGACGCGGCCGGACTTGCGCTTCAGGGTCGAGTCGTCAGTTGGACGACGTCAGACTCGACCAAGGCCAACGTCAACGCGAACGGGTTGGTGACCGCCGTGGCGGTTGGTGCGGCAACGATCACTGCCTCCAGCGAGGGCAAGGCGGGGAACGCTGTCGTCACAGTTATTGCAATCCCCGTTACGACGGTCACGGTTGCGCCTGCAGCGGTGACACTCGCCGCAGGCGTCTCACAACAACTCACAGCAACCACACTTGGCGACGGTGGCGCAGCGCTCACGGGGCGCGCCGTCGTGTGGTCCACTTCTGATTCGACCAAGGCAACGGTCAACGCGAACGGCCTCGTGACGGCGGTGGCGTCGGGATCGGCCATCATCACGGCGACGAGCGAATCAAAGACTGGAACGTCAGCCATCACTGTGACTACGCCGGCGCCGGTTGCGAGCGTCACCATCGCTCCTCCGGCCGCGTCGATTCCCGTTGGCGGAACCGTCGTGCTCACCGCGACCGCGCGCGACGCGAGTGGCAACGTGCTGTCGGGTCGCACATGGACATGGGCGACAAACGTGAGCGTTACATCGGGCTTGTTCGCGGGCAACGTTCTCACGGTCACCGGCGTCGCTCCCGGGGTTGCGACCGTGACGGCAACCACCGACGGAAAGAGCGGTACGTCGACCGTGACCGTAATTGCGGCGGCGCCGGTAATCACGGCCATCTCTCCCTCTACGCTGACCCCCGGCGGCACAGTCACCGTCGTTGGAACAGGCTTCGCCGCTACGCCTGGTGACAATACCCTTAGCATCGGCGGCGTTGACGCGACCATCACCAGTGGATCAACGACGCAGCTCTTTGCGACCGTTCCGTGTGTCGCAGGCGGCTCCGTTCCTGTCGTCACATCGATTGCCGGTATCAGCAGCAATACCATGAACGCCAATCTGGTCGGCACGACTCAGACGTTGGCTGTCGGTCAAAGCATTGCATTGTTGAGCGAGGCGTCGGTGCGATGCAACGAGCTTGCGGTGACGGGTGGACGATATCTGATCAGCGTGTTCAACACGAGCACCGCGCCGTCGGCAAACACGCCAGTCATCATTCGCGGTGCTTCCGCTGTGGCCGCGCCAATTGGTTCGACCGCGGCGACCGCTGCTCCGATCGCCACGCCGCTCGTGCGCGGCGCGGCGCATGTTCCGTCCCGCGAGTCTGCCGTTGGCGCGGCGAACGCGCGCGCACACGCCACCGTCCTCGAGCGCGATCGCGATATCTATCTCCAGATGCGCGGTACGCCCGGCCTCGCGGAAGCAACGCGGATGGCTCGAACACGAGCGGCGACGAGGGCCAACGCAATTCCACTCACCGTCGGAGCGAGCGTCAGCGTTCGGTACGGAGGCTTTGCTTCCGCGGGCTGCAATAGCTATTCGAAACTTTCGGCGCGCGTCGTTTCCGTCACGCCGCACGGAGTCGTGCTCGAGGACATTGCGTCGCCAACCGCGGGGACCGTCGATGCAGAGTTGATCGCCTTTGGACAATTGTTCGAGTCGACGCTCTATCCGATCGAGGCGAACTTTGGCGACATCAATGCGTACGATGTGGCAGGCGCGTTGGACAATCCCGGTCGCGTGTTGATGCTGTTCACGCCGCAGGAGAATCGGCCATTCCCCGGAGGAGGCGTCCTCCTCGGACACGTCACTGCGTGCGATTTGTTCCCTCCGACACTGGCGGGAACTGCTGCGAGCAACCAAACCAAGATTTTCTACGCGCGCGTGCCGACCACACTCACCGGCTCAGCCGATACGCTGGACTCGAAGGCGTGGTGGAAGGCGACCATGCCCGGCACATTGGTCCACGAGGCCAAGCATCTTACGTCGTATGCCGAGCGGTTCTCGCGAAACGCCGCGGTGCTCGAGGAAAGCTGGCTCGAAGAAGCAACCGCGCAAATTGCGCCGGAGATCTATAGCCGGAGAGTGTATCCCGGAACGTCGTGGAAGACGAACACGACCTACGCCAACTCGTTGTTCTGCGATGCCCATATCGGTTCGGCGCAGTGTCCCGCCGGCCAGTTCTTGATGGAGAATCACTTCAACTTTCTCCTCGAGTACTACCAGTACAACGACTCGAAATCCATTCTCTGGCCGGCTTCGTTCGATGGCGATATCTACGGAAGCGCATGGATGTTTGCGCGGTGGCTCGTGGACCAATACGGCGGCGCCACCGAATCGGCACTTCTGAGATCACTCGTGCAGGAAGCCAACCTGACCGGCGTCGGCAACGTGACGGCAAAAACGGGTCAGTCGTTTGCCACGCTGCTCGCGGACTGGACGATGACGCTCATTGCCGACGACTACCCCGGGTTCACGCCCCCAGCGGGAGCAAAGTACACGTTTCCCTCGTGGAACACGCGGAGCATCTGGGCAGGGTTCAACGCGGACCGCGGTACGCCGCTGTTCCCGCTGCACGTGAACCGCGAGTCATTTGGACCGTTCGCTCTGTCCGGCACACTGCCGGGAGCCGCGGCCGGCATCATCGAGCTCAGCGGAGTGCAAACCGCGAAGCAACTCCTCAATCTCAGCCTGCTTCCGGCAGGAACGACGATACGCATGTCGATTCTCCGGGTGCAGTGACGCGTTTCCTCGTTGGGGCATACGCCGCGGCTTTGACCGTGACTCTCGGATGCACGCGCCGCGGAAGTGCAGCCATTGGTCCGTCGGAGGTTGCCGCCGACTCGGTCGTCGGCATCGTCGCCGTTACCGGCGCTTCGTTCGAGCAACGGTTGATTCTTCGCACCGATCGCGGATTCGCTCGCCTATGGACCAACGCGGCGGATTCTGCTGCCTTGTCGCGACTCGGAGGCGTGGAGGTTGTTGCGCGAGGTCAGGCCAACGCGAGCGGTCTCAGCGTGGTGCGTTTCACTGTGCGACGCGTGGACAACCAACCGGTCGTGGACGGAATTCTTCGTCGCGACGGAGAGCAGATGCTTCTCGAGACCGCAGCCGGGCGCATTCCCCTTGGCAATCCGCCCGCGGCGCTCCGCGAAATGGCCGGCGCGCGCGTGTGGATCGGCGGGCCGCTCGATCGCGGCCCGAATGTTTACGGAATCATCATGCCGGCACGATAGCGAGGGCCAGCTGACTACGGCCGGCCACTCAGCGCGTAGTCCAGACCCTCCTTCAACTTCGGATGCGTCCGCCACAAATACGTGCCCATGGCGAGTGCCGCGATCAAATTGCCCGTCGCGACCTGGCCCGCCGACAGCCCGCCGTAGGACGGCGATCTCGCGAGGATGAGCGTCATCAGATAGAAGCCTGCCTCGATCGCGACGAAGAAGAGGAATGCGCCGGCCAGCACCGACGGCACGGCCTCCGCCCAGTGGATGATGCCGGCGGCAACGACGCCGACGCCGAAGAACGCGATGTAGTGGAACACGGTGTATACCGCGACGACCAATGGCCTGTTCGTCGGCGTGATTTCAAGAATGCCGAGGAGACCACGCCCAAGCGCGAACGGCGTTGCCAGCGGTTGGCCGAAAAACAAGTCGACGCAAAAGAACCAACCCGCAACACACGTTGCGCCCAGTACGCCGGCGATGAGCCCATCACGTAGAATCGAGTGACGCATATTTGCCTCCGGTGCTCACAGATCGAGACGTCCACTCAGGGGAAGACTATTTCGATACTGCAACCGCTGTGCTAGGCGCGCGTCGAGAGCCGACGGCCGAACGGGTGATTTGCGTTCGAACGTTCAAAATCACCCTACGCGTGAGTCATTCACGGAAGCAGCCCGGCCTCCTTGGCAATTTGGACGGCCTGGGTCCGCCGCTTCGCGCTCAGTTTCTCGAACAGACGACTGGAGTGCGTCTTCACGGTGTTCTCGCTGACGAACAGTTTTGCGGCGATTTCGCGGTTGCTGAGCCCCGCGGCGATGAGCTGTAGAATCTCGAGCTCACGCGGCGTGACGCCCAGCTGCGCGAGGCGCGCCGAGTCGATCGCGAACGCTTCGGACGGCGGCGCCGGAACCGGGACCTCGACCTCCCGAATGATCACCGTCTCCCGGGTTCGCGTGAGCTTGAGCCCGAGCCAGATGCCAATCGCCGAAAAGAGCAGTGCAACGAGCCCGCCGTAGATCTCGAGCGAGTGTTCAACAACCAGAAATCGGTACTCCATGAGCCTGAGAGCAGCAATCAGCACACCCCCGACGAGACCGTAGAGCAGCGCGGTCTTTTTCACGATCTGGCTGGCACCGGCGGTGTGAGTGTGAGCATCGCTCTAGTGATGCAGCGCGGCTGGAAGAAAGTCGAGTGTGGTTGGGAATTGTCGCTCGGGGCCCGAAAGGCACTGGCCGCGGACGAACACCGGCGAGTCACGGACGACCTAGGCTCGCCCGCCGTGAGGTCGAGCCGTACCTTGTGAGTCGAGATCGAACCGCGCTCATGGGCCGGCCAGGCCGAATCAATCGCGAGCCATCATGCCCCTCTCCCGACGCGAAGCACTCCGCGAACTGAGCGCACTGTTCGTCATCCCGTTCGTTCGATGGCCCGAGCGCCTCGCCGATCCTCTCGCCGGTACGATCGTAGAGTATCAGGCCGGGCGCGCGCGCGGGGATTGGACCGCCGCTCAAGTCACACAGCAGGCGCTCGATCGAATCAAGGCATGGAACGGCACGCTGCACGCTGTTGACCAATTGTCCGGCGCCGCGATGGACGACGCTCGCGCATCCGATGCGCGCGCACAACGCGGCGCGCTTCGCGGGCCACTCGACGGCGTTCCCGTGTTCGCGAAGGCGATCTACGACATGAACGGCCTTCCCACGACCGCGTCGAACGCCGAGTGGGCGAAGTTGTTTCCCGCATCACTCGGTCGCGACGCGCTCGAGGTCACCCGCATGCGCGCCGCGGGCGCGGTTGTCCTCGGCAAGACGGTCGCCGATGACTTCGCGTATCACGGCAACGGCACGAGCTCCCTCTCGGGGCAAGTGCGCAACCCGTACGATATCGCGGGCGTGAAGACACCGGGCGGCTCGAGCGCGGGCTCCGCGGTGTCCGTCGCCTGCAGCATTGCGTTCGCCGCGCTCGGCACCGACGACGGAGGGTCGAATCGCATTCCGGCGCAGTTCTGCGGTATCGTGGGAATGAAACCGACGTTCGGACTCGTGCCGCGCACCGGTGTGATTCCCACCTGGCCGTATCTCGACACGCACGGTCCGCTCGCACGCACCGTCGCCGATGCCGCACTGTTGCTCGACGCGATCGCCGGGCCGGACGCGTCCGATGGTCTCGCGCTCACCTCGCCCTGGACGCGAGGCACGCTCGCCGCGTTGCGCAACGACGCACTCGGCAACGCTCGGCTCGGGCTGGTCGAAGCGCATCTGCCGCTCGCACAAATGTCCGCCGAGTCGGTGGGGCTGTGGAATCGCGCCGTAGTGAACCTGACGTCCGCGGGAGCGATCGTGGAACCGTGTACGGCAGCCGTCACGCGCGCCACCGTGCGAACGCTCTTTGCCGACGCGGCGAAGGCGCGCGGCGATGTGACACCGAATCCCAATTCGCCGGCGGCAACGGCAAACGCACTGTTTAGATATTTCGAAACACACGGCGGCGATGCGCGTCGCGACGTCGAACGCGGCTTGGCCGCATACCGCGCGTTCTACGACGTGCTGCCGAAAGAGTGGGACGAGATGTCGACGCTCATCGTGCAGCCGTACGAGCGCGACCCAGCCGGTGTCTCGTTTGCGCGGTCGCGCGCGACGGTGATCGCGCAGCTTGCGGAGACGTTTCGGGCGCAGCGTCTCGACGCGATGATCTATCCCACGATGCCCTTCCCTGCGCCGCGCGCGGTCGATGCGTGGCCGGACGTTCGGACGGCGCTGGGGTATGGCAATTGGCTGGGGCTGCCTGAGATCTCTGTGCCGACCGGTCTAGGATCGGACGGGATGCCGGCGGGCAACATCTCGTTCGTTGGACTGCCTGGCAGTGATGCGAGATTGCTCGCGCTGGCCCATTCGTACGAGCAGCATTCGAAGAAATTCGTCGCGCCGCCGACGCCCGCCTCGAGCTGAGACGAAAACGTCACCCGTTCGCCGACGCCAGGATCGCCAACCGCCACTGCGGGACGGCACAGCTCTGATGCCACCCTCCCGCCTGCGCTACCGAATGTCTCGTGCGAGATGACTGCGTGGTGACGCCGCGATGACGGGGAGCCGCGATCGTAGCGGCAGAGATCGAGTCGTGCGGGCATACGAGGCGTTTGGAGGCAACATGGGCACGAACGTGTGGGCGTACCGCGTGGGCAACTTTCCCAGCGATGCAAAGACCGGGTGGAGCTACTCCATTCATTTCCATGGGCTGGACGAACTGATTGCGAGCTTGAAGGCGAAACGGCTCGAGCGCAAAGTCGACACGCTTGCGATCGTCGCACACGGCGATGCGGGCGGTTTGGTCCAGCTCGACCGCGATCTCACGCCGCTGAGCATCGGATCTTTCATCTCAGCCTTCACCGATTTGAACGCGTATTTCGAGGAGGGCGGCGGCAAACTGATCTTCATCAGCTGCATTGCCGCGATCGGCGCCGACGGCGACGCGCTGCTTACCGGCGTCTCCAAGCTCGTGCCCAACACTCACGTGGTCGGATTCACGATCAATGGCGCGATGGCGCAGGAGGGATTGCCGACCGCGCCAGGGCAGGTTCTGGACGGCGACAATTTCATGAGGGGGATGTCGGCAAAGCTGATGAAGGGCCGGCCCGTATTGACTGAGTACTCGGTGTTCTCGAAATGGGCACGCAACGGATACATCACCAAGATTCCGTATCAAGAGCAGGTGAAGCGACTCGGCTTTCGTTGCGCGTGGTCGACCTGTCCCGGGCACGCCAAGCCGACGGACCGGTGCGTTCCGGCCCTGAAGGGCGTGGGACACGCTCGGCCGTGGCCGGGGTGATCGGGCGCGCGAACGTCTGGCAGGAACGGCCGGCGGGTTCCGCCGGCAAAAAAACGAAAATCCCGCCAAGAGGCTCGTTGCCAAGAATGGCGCTGAACGCGAGAAGGAAAATGAAGACACTATAACAAGCGTCATCTGCGGTACTACTGCGGCAGCCGCTCGAGCAATAGCGCGCCCGTCAGTTCATGAGGGCCCACGGTACTCCGGGCGACACGGATGCGCGCGCCGGCACTGACGTCGCAGTACGCGCCGTATTCGCCGGCCGGTAGCCAACGGGCGAACGCGTCGCTGCCCACGTGACAATATCCTGACCCTTCGGCGGTGATCGCCGGAGGAGTCAGCGATCCACCGCGGGGCATCCACTTCACCCAGATGTTCCGGCCGGAACGAGAAAGTGGAGAGTGTCGCGGAGTGCGAGGCGCAACGGAATCGCAACATGGCGCTGCGCAGGCGTGAGATTGTCGAAGCGCTCGACAAGCTCGTGGACCACGACGGCCACCTTCACACGCGCGTCGCCGATCGAGATGACGAGCGGCGACGCTCCGCTCGCGCGCGGCGTGAGCAGGCCTCGCTCGAGGGTCGCGACGTTGCTATCGACGACTCGAACCGAGCCGCGCAGCTGGGTGACGACTTTGCCATCCTCACCAATCGCGTCGACCGGAAGCCTCCGCGGGGAATCACCCGACAGAAAGTCATTTCCCCACGTCGTTTGAATCCGCGTGACCGGCCGACAGTGCACCGTGACCAAGGAAGCCACACTGGCGAGCGCGGCACGGACGACGCGTCGAGCCGGGGGCGCCATGAGCGCCGATTCGTCGGCTCCGGCTGGAGCAGTGGGTCGAACTGGGCGTTGAAGAAGTCGAAGTCGGCGTTCGAAATGACGGAGTCGACGTTCGAAATGGACGGAGTCGGCGCTCGAGAGGCAGGCGTCGCCGAGAAGTAGGTTGGTGTCGCCGAACGGCCGATCGGGGCCGGGAAATGGGCCGCGGTGGCGGGGGGCCACGGCGCGCAGGCAGGGCCGACTGTGGCGGTGGCGTCGGACCTGCTGCCCAACGACGGCCGACTCCGCGCGATCGCCGGGACGCGATCTGAAGTGGGGGGGCCGGTTCTCGCGGACGCCGGTCACGCGAGCGAAGTCGTCGAACGAGTCCGCGAGCGTCGAGGCGCGGTTCGTGAACATCGCGGTGTGTGCCGGATGCTTCGGGGCGTTTGCCGATGACGTCGCGACGTGCTTGGTGATCGCGGCACGAGATACGAAGGCAGCGAGCCCAGGTCCGGTTCTGTCGTGCGGCGGCCGATGGCGTTGTGCGGACGTTCGGTGGGGTCGCGGTGCGGTCGGGTGATCGCGCGGGCCTAGACGCGATCAGCGCGATGTGTCCCGCGCTCTCGCGTGGCGTGCCGCTGTGTCGGCGGAACGGGGCGGGAATCGCGCGGACTGACTCGCCGACGTGAGGGATGCGGCCGACATGACGCCGTAAAGGTCCGTGAAGACATCGTCGAAGTGCGCTGAGTGAGGGGCGCGGTCCCGGGTCACGGCGTGTCGGTTCGCGGAGGCACCGGCGCGGTCACAGCCGCGGCGTGTCGTTTCGCGGAGGCAGCGGATCACGAGTGAAAGGACCCGGAACGAAGAACGATGGCAAGGGAACGCGGCGCGCGATGAGTGGATCGCGAGAGAGTTCCAGGGAGAGCGGCGATAGTTCCACCGGAACACGGAACGGAGCCGGCGGGCGGACGGTAGCAACGACCTCGCGCTGACCGTAGCTTTTGCGCATTCAGCATCAGTCATGGACTAGCCTCCGAATGAGCGATCCGAACCTCTCGTCTTTCATATGGTCCGTCGCCGACCTGCTTCGCGGCGATTACAAACAATCCGAATACGGCCGCGTCATCCTGCCGTTCACCGTGCTCCGCCGTCTCGACTGCGTCCTCGAGCCGACGAAGACTGCCGTCCTGACCGAGCTCGCGAAGCGCCAGAAGGCCGGCCTGAACCCTGAGCCGTTCCTGCTCCAGAAGTCCGGCCTGCTCTTCTACAACACGTCGCCTCTCGATCTGAAGAAGCTGATGGGCGACCAGGACCACATCGGCGAGAACCTGCGCGCGTACATGCAGGCGTTTTCGCCTGCGGTGCGCGACATCTTCGAGCGCTTCGAGTTCCACGCGCAGATTGATCGGCTCGCCAAGGCGGGCCTGCTATATCTCGTCGCCGAAAAATTCGCGAACATCGATTTGCATCCCGACGTGGTCAGCAACGCGCAGATGGGTGCGGTGTTCGAGGAGCTGATCCGCAAGTTTGCTGAATTGTCGAACGAAACGGCCGGAGAACACTTCACGCCGCGGGAAGTCATCCGGTTGATGGTCAACCTCCTCTTCATCGAGGACGATGACGCGCTGACGAAACCCGGCGTCGTCCGCTCCATCTACGACCCAACGGCGGGAACGGGCGGCATGTTGAGCGTTGCCGGCGAGCATCTCGCAGGCCACAACCCCGATGCGCGGCTTGTGATGTACGGGCAGGAGCTCAACCCAGAGTCCTACGCGATCTGCAAAGCCGATATGCTCATCAAGGGGCAGGACATCGGCAACATCATCTTCGGCAACACGCTCTCGAACGACGGGCTCCCGGGGAAGCACTTCGACTACATGCTCTCGAACCCGCCGTTCGGCGTGGAGTGGAAGAAGATTGAAAAAGAGGTCCGGTCCGAGGCCGAGAAGCTGGGGTTCAACGGCCGGTTTGGGCCGGGCTTACCGCGGGTGAGTGACGGTTCGCTACTCTTCCTGCTGCATCTCATCTCGAAGATGCGGCCTGCCGTAGATGGCGGCAGCCGCTTCGGCATCGTGCTCAACGGCTCGCCGCTGTTCACGGGCGGCGCGGGCTCCGGCGAGAGCGAGATCCGCCGCTACGTACTGGAGAACGATCTCGTCGAAGCGATCATCGGGCTGCCGACGGACATGTTCTACAACACGGGCATTAGCACCTATGTCTGGATCGTGAGCAACCGGAAGCCGGCGGCGCGGAAGGGCAAGCTGCAGCTCATCGACGCGAGCGGCTTCTGGCAGAAGATGCGGAAGAGCCTCGGCAGCAAGCGGAAGGAGCTGAGCGCCGAGCACATTGACGAGATCACGCGGCTGTTTGGCAACTTTCAAGAATGCTCGAAGGACGGCGTGCCCATCAGCCGCATCTTCAAGAACGAGGAGTTCGGGTATCGCACCATCACGGTCGAGCGGCCCGAGCGCGACGAGGACGGAAAGGCCGTCGTCGGAACCAAAGGCAAGGGGAAGGGAAAACCCGTTCCCGATTCAGCGTTGCGAGACACGGAGAATGTTCCGCTCGGCGAGGATGTCGAGGCGTACTTCAAGCGCGAGGTGCTGCCGCATGCGCCGGATGCGTGGATCGATCATGAGAAGACGAGGGTTGGATATGAGATTCCGTTCAACCGGCACTTCTACGTGTTCAAACCACCGCGCGCGCTGGAAGAGATTGACGAGGAGTTGAAAGGCGTGACGGACCGGATTCTGACGATGATTGCGGGACTCACGCAATGAGGTGGAGGGAGCACCGGCCGAACCGTCAACGGGCGACGACGCAATGTCGGCCCAACGTGCCGACTCATAGCCCAACCGTCCTCTTTGAATTCAAATGAGTTTTCGCGAATACCCGAAGTATAGGCAAGGCGGCGTCGGATTTGGCGGCCGGGTACCAGACCATTGGAGCATTATGCGGCTGCGCTTCGCAGCCGAGCTGAATGCCTCCAAGATAGAGATCTCCAGCATTGCCAAAGGCACGCGCGTCTCGTTCTTGCCAATGGCGGCCATAGGCGACAATGGCTGTCTGAGCCTAGACTCGGAAAAGACGATCGGCGAAGTCGAGTCTGGGTATACATATTTGCGCGATGGTGACGTCGTGGTTGCGAAGATCACTCCGTGTTACGAGAACGGTAAAGGAGCTTTTGTTCAGGGGCTCGTGAACGGCATTGGGTTCGGGACGACCGAGTTGATCGTTGTAAGGCCTCGCCACGATAAGGTGACAGGGGCGTACCTCCACTACTTGTTCACATCGTCGAACTTTCGAAACCTCGGCGTGTCCTACATGTACGGCGCCGGCGGTCAGAAGCGCGTTCCAGATGACTTCGTCCGCAACTACTTCGCTGCCCTACCGCCGATAGCCGAACAAGCCCAAATCGTGATGTTCCTCGACCGCGAGACGGCGAAGATCGACGAATTGGTCGCCGAGCAGCGGCGGCTGATGGCATTGCTGAAGGAGAAACGTCAGGCCGTCATATCGCACGCCGTCACTAAGGGCCTGAATCCCGACGCGCCGATGAAGTCCTCAGGCGTCGAGTGGCTCGGGGATGTGCCTGCGCATTGGGCGCTGCGTCGGCTCAAAACGCTCGCCGGATTCACGACAAGTGGGCCGCGCGGCTGGTCGGAGCGAACCGGCGAAGAGGGAGCGCTCTTCATTCAGAGTGGCGATCTTACCGATAACCTCACCATCGATTTCTCCGATGCTAAACGAGTGCTAGTCGAAGACAATGCCGAGGCCGTCCGAACCCGTTTGAACGACGGCGACATCGTGGTGTGCATTACTGGAGCAAAAACGGGAAATGTCGCCGTGTGTAACGCGGTTTCCGAGCCCGCGTATATCAATCAGCACCTCTGTCTTATTCGCCTATTGCAAGATGTAATGCCTATGTTCCTCGGGCTGTCCCTCAGTGGAAATGTCGGCCAGATTCATTTTGAACTTTCCCAATATGGGTTGAAGCAGGGCCTCGGTTTGGAAGACATCGGCGAAACCGCGGTGCCTCTTCCGCCTTGGGACGAGCAGCATGCGATCGCGAAGTATCTTGCTGCCGAAATTGCCCGGGTCGACGACATGGCTGCGGCAGCATTGGGTACCATTCGACTTCTGCACGAGCGTCGTTCAGCCCTCATCTCCGCCGCGGTCACCGGCCAGATCGACGTCCGCGGCCTCGCCGAACCCGTGAGCGCGCGAAGCTTCGCCTCCGTTGCTACCGCTTGAACGCGACCGCGCAGTGGGCGACGATGTCATTCGGCGTGTGCGATGAGGCGAGCAAACCACGCCTGACCCGCTCGAGTAGCTCGTTGCTCATGTCGTCGCTCAATGAGCCGCGGTTGTCGGCGAGCGCCGCCTCGAGCTTCGACGCCGGCGCGTACGTCGCAGTTCCGAAATCGACATTCGACGCGTGCCTGACGAACGGATGATCGCCGGCGAGCAGCCTGACGGTCCTCTCAGTGTGTGCCCGCTCGGTCACCACCGCGACTATCACGACTCGATGCGTTTCCGCGTCGGGGTCCGTCAGCACAAACCAGAGATGCGCGCCCATCCGCCGATCGCGCAGGAGCAGCGTCCGGCCCGCGCAAATGAAGTTCACGTGACTCGCGACCGATCAGTCGAGCAGGGACGCCAGTGCGTCTTCCGCCAAGAACGCCTCCTCGATCGCCGCGACGGCATCTGCCTCGAGCCCGGCACCCCTCAACACATCGCCAATGGATATCGGAATCGAAGACCCCTGCGGATCGACCCACTCCGGCAGCGTGTGGCACAGGTCCACCAGCGCCCAGCGCCCGAGATGCCCAAATTCTCGAAAGACCTCATCGAGAATCGCTTCCTGTGCTTTAGAGAGCTCACCTGTCGGGGCCTCTCCGATTAGCCGCACCTCGTAGTGCTCCGGCTCGGAGATGTAACGCCGCCAGTACGTCGGGCGGTCTGGCGTTTCCTCAGCGACGATGAGATTGTAGGTCTGACTCAGGACGGGACCCTGATCCATGGACACGTAACGATCGTACGTGATCGGCCGTCCATGTTCGAGCAACGCTTTGCGGTCCGCCAGGTAGAGAAGCTTGAGAAGCTTCATATACGCCATGGTTCCGCCGCGCAGCTGCAGCAAGCGAGCCGCGGCTTGCGTCGCACGCTCCTGTCGGTAGCGAAGTCGCATGGTACTCATGATAGCGAACGATTTATTCACAGTACCCGAATATATGCCGAAATCGCGTAGTGGCGCAAGGCGCCCAGTAGGTCTGACGATGACGTGTCCGAGTCGGCGGGTTGGCTCGGGTTGGACCATATGAGCCTGCACAAGGAGATCGCGTTCGAATCAGAGATCTGTGAACATCTCGACGCCAATGGTTGGCTGTACGCCGAGGGCGACGCGGCGAACTACGACAAAGCGCGCGCTCTGTATCCGACCGATGTACTGGCATACGTGCAGACGACGCAGCCGCAGGCGTGGGACACGCTCATCAAGAACCACGGCGCCGGCGCCAGCGACATACTCCTCGCCCGCGTCCGCGATCAGATCAACCAGCGCGGTACCCTCGATGTCCTCCGTCACGGCATCGAGCTGCTCGGGCTCAAGCAGCCGCTCAAGCTCGCCGAGTTCAAACCGGCGCTCGCGATCAACCCCGACATCCTCGCGCGGTACGCCGCTAACCAGCTGCGTGTTGTGCGGCAGGTTCAGTATTCACTCAACAACAAGAACTGTCTCGACCTCGTCCTCTTCCTGAATGGCGTACCCGTCGCGACCGTCGAGCTCAAGACCGACTTCACGCAGAGCATCGACGACGCGATCGACCAGTATCGATTCGATCGTCTGCCGCGCCCGAAGGGCCAGCCGCCCGAGCCTCTGCTGTCGTTTCCGAATGGCGCGCTGGTGCATTTCGCCGTGAGCAACAGCGAAGTCCACATGGTGACGAAGCTCGACGGCGCGACGACGGCCTTCTTGCCATTCAATCAGGGCGACGACGGCGCAGCGGGCAATCCGATCAACCCCGCGGGCGGCCACCGGACCGCGTACCTCTGGGAACATGTGTGGCAACGCGACAGCTGGCTGGAGATCCTCGGGCGCTACCTCGTCACGATCCGCAACGAGAAAAAGCAAATCACCGAGGTCGTATTCCCACGCTTTCATCAACTCGACGTCACCCGCAAACTCCAAAAGGCCGTCCTCCACGACGGACCGGGCGGGAAATACCTCATCCAACACTCGGCGGGTTCTGGCAAGACCAAGTCCATCGCCTGGACCGCGCATTTTCTCGCCGAGTTGCATGACGCGGAGCACAATAAGGTGTTCGACACGGTGCTCGTGGTCTCCGACCGCAACGTCATCGACGCACAGCTTCAAGAAGCGCTGTTCGATTTTCAGCGGATTCAGGGTGTCGTCGCGACAATCACCAACGAGGACGGCAGCAAGAGTGCCAAGCTCGCGGAAGCTCTGTCCGGCGATAAGAAAATTGTCGTGTGCACCATTCAGACGTTTCCCTTTGCGCTGGGCGAGGTGCGGCGGTTGGCCGCGACGCAGGGTAAGCGGTTTGCGGTGATCGCGGATGAAGCCCATAGCTCACAGACGGGCGACGCGGCGGCGAAGCTCAAGGCCGTGCTATCTCCCGATGAGCTCAGGGAGTTCGAGGACGGCGGCGAGATCAGCTCCGAAGATGTACTCGCCGCGCAGATGTCCGCGCGTGCCGACGACCGGGGCATCACGTTCGTCGCATTCACCGCGACGCCCAAGAACAAGACGATGGAGCTGTTCGGCACGCGCCCTAATCCTTCACGCAAGCCCGCGGCCGACAACGTGCCGGCGCCCTTCCATGTGTACTCGATGCGGCAGGCGATCGAGGAGAAATTCATCCTCGACGTCCTCCAGAATTACACGCCCTACAGCCTCGCGTTCAAGCTGGCGCACGACGGCCGAGAGATTGACGACCGCGAAGTCGAGCGGAGCGCGGCGCTGAAGCGGATCATGAGTTGGGTGAAGCTCCACCCATACAACATCGCTCAGAAGGTGCAGGTCGTCGTCGAACACTTCCGTGAGTATGTCGCGCCGCTGCTCGATGGCCACGCGAAAGCGATGGTTGTCGTCAGCAGTCGCGTCGAGGCGGTGCGATGGCAATTGGCGATCGAGAAATACATCAAGGCGCACGGTTATAAGATCGGCACCCTCGTCGCGTTCTCCGGCGACGTGAACGACGCGGAGTCCGGCCCCGATCCATTCACGGAGAATAGCGTCTCGCTCAACGCCACACTCCGGGGCCGTGAGATCCGCGAAGCGTTCAAGGGCGATGAGTATCAGATTTTGCTCGTTGCCAACAAGTTTCAGACCGGATTCGATCAGCCGCTGCTCTGCGGCATGTACGTGGACAAACGGCTCGCCGGCATTCAAGCCGTGCAGACGCTCTCGCGCCTCAACCGCGCGTACCCGGGCAAGGACACGACCTTCGTCATCGATTTCGTGAACGACCCCGAGGAGGTGCTGGAGTCGTTCAAGGCGTACTACACGACGGCGCGTCTGTCGGCCACGACCGATCCAAATCTCGTCTTCAACCTGCGCGCCAAGCTGGATGCCGCCGGCCACTACGACGACTTCGAGGTCGATCGCGTCGTCGCCGTAGAGCTAGATCCCAATGCGACGCAAGGCGCGCTGCTCGCGGCGATTGTGCCGGTTGAGGACCGCCTCATGAAACGGTTCAAGGCGGCGCAGGCCGCGCTTCAGGTCGCGATGGAACAGAACGACTCAGCGGCGACCACCGCGGCGCAAGACGATCTCGACGCACTGGTCCTGTTCAAGGCCGATATGGGTTCCTTCGTGCGCCTGTACACGTTCTTGTCACAGATCTTTGACTACGGAAACACCGCCATCGAGAAGCGCGCGATCTTCCATAAGCGGCTACTACCGCTGTTGGAGTTTGGCCGAGAGCGCGAGGGAATCGACCTTTCGAAGGTCATGCTCACGCACCACCATCTCAAGTCGCGCGGCAAGCAGTCGATGGTGCTG
>JBDUEJ010000059.1:0-32472 GCA_040002475.1 bacterium
TGTTGTTGACGAACGAGAACACGCTCTCGTTGTAGCCGTCGTTGTACTGCATGGCCAACTCGATGCCGACGTCGTCCTTCGTGGTATCGATGTAGAGGATTTCGGGGTGCAGCGGCTTCCGCGTGGCGTTGAGGTGCTGGATGAACTCTTTGAGTCCGCCCTTGGCGTGAAAGGTCTCGGACTTTTCCTGGCCGAGGCGCTCGTCCGTGATGGTGATCATCACGCCCTTATTCAGGAACGAGAGCTCGCGCAGGCGGAGGGACAGCGTGTCGTACCGGTAAATGAGATCGGTGAAGATGAGGTGATCGGGCTTGAACCACACCTTCGTGCCCGTCTCTTTCTTTCCGACGTCGCGCAGGATCTTGAGCTTGGTCGTGGTGTCGCCGCGCGCAAAGTCCATGTAGTACTCTTTGCCGTTGCGCTTGACCCAGACTTTCAAGATTTCAGATAGCGCGTTGACGACCGACACCCCGACGCCGTGCAATCCGCCGGACACCTTGTAGCTGTCCTTGTCGAACTTGCCGCCGGCGTGCAATACGGTCATCGCGAGCTCGACGCCCGGAATTTTTTCCGTGGGGTGAATGTCCACCGGAAATCCGCGACCGTTGTCTTCAACGCTGATGGAATTGTCTTGATGGATGGTGACGCGAACGCTGTCCGCGTACCCGGCGAGGGCTTCATCAATCGAGTTGTCGACGACTTCAGAGACGAGATGATGCAACCCGCGTTCGGACGTCGAGCCGATGTACATGCCCGGACGTTTTCGAACAGCCTCGAGTCCTTTGAGGACCTGAATCTGCGCGGAATCGTATTTCTGATCGCCGTCGTCGCCGTTCTTTGTCGCCATTTTTCACCCGGTTAAGACCGCCCGTACAAACGCCGAATCCCAGTTCGGAATCAATCTCAGAAAATTAACGAATTTCCCGTCGCCATGCAACAGACACGACGATTTGCAACGTTCTGTGCGACAATGATTTACGACAAACCTACCGACCCAGCACCCACCGTATCCGGCGCACCGGCACGCGGGTCTGATTGGCGTTCAACTGGCGCAACAATTCGGGCTCGAGCAGCGACAGTTCGTTCATCCACGCGTTCGTCGTCACATTCACGAACAGCGTGCCGTTCGGCGTGATCGACTGCGGGACCGTCACCGCCGCGATCTGCGGTCCCACGAGCTTGGGCCACTCCGGAATCACACCGGCTTGATCGACGCGCTCAGCGAGACCACTGCTGCCGAGCCAACTCGAGACGATGTTGCCGATCGCCTCCGGTTTTTTTTTGCGGTCGATCATTTGACGTTGAACGAGGTGATCTCGCCGGCGACGACGCGCAGGCGCTCAAGGCCCGTGAGCTCGTTGGGGATGTCTGCTTCGCGTGGCACTGCCAGAACCGTTTGACCGAGTCCGTCGCGCGTCAGGAGATCAAGAATGCGCGACGCCCGACGCGCGTCGAGCTCAGCAAACGGGTCGTCGAGGAGAAACAGCGGCGCGCGGCCGGCGCGCTCAGTGAAGGTAGCAGCTTCCAACATTCGAAGCGCAATCGCCGCGGTGCGGTGTTGCCCGGCTGAGCCGAACACACGCAAATCGCGACCGTCGAGGGTGATCGAGAGGTCATCGCGGTGTGGGCCGGCATGCGTGAGCCCTCGACGCAGGTCGAGCGGGCGTTTCTCCTCGAGCGCTCCCGCGAGGGCTTCCGCGCTGATTGTGTGCGAATGATCCGCCGGGGCGAGCGTGCTCGCGTATCGAATGCAGACGCGCGCGCGCTCGCCGATGTCGTGCGAGAGCTGCTCGAAGCGGCCCTCGACCGACGCGATCCACGCGCGCCGCGCGTTCCAGAGCACGGCGCCGTGTTCGGCGAGCGGCGGTTCCCACACCGCTACACTCGCCGCCGACGCGCGACCGCTGCGCGCGGCCTCGCGGAGCGCGGCATTGCGACGCGCGAGGGCTCCTCGATAGCGCTGCAATGCCGCGAGATAGCCGGGTTCCGAGAGAGCGAGCAGAATGTCGAGGAAACGGCGTCGCGTGTTGGGCGCGCCGGCGATGAGCTCGACGTCGGCGGGCGAAAACATGACGGACGGAAGCGCGCCGAGCGCGTCGCTCAGTTTGTCGCGAACGACGCCGTCGAGGCGAACACGCTTGCGCCTCTGCGGCCGATCGAAACCGACGCCGATTTCGTGGCGCGCGTCGGTCTCCACGGTCGCGGAGAGGTGAAAGGTGTCCGTGCCAAAGCGGACCAGATCCTGATCGCGCGCACCGCGCGCCGAGCGAAGGATCTGCAGGTAGTAAATGGCCTCGAGCAGGTTCGTCTTGCCCTGACCGTTGTCGCCGATGACGACGAGCCCCTCGGGCGGCGGCGTGAGCTCGACGCGAGCGAGGTTTCGGTAGTCGCTGACGGCGAGCCGAAGCAGTCGCGCCGTCGGCGTGTTCACACTTCTCTCACGCGCCGGTGAAGTTCGCGGCGCGTTTCTCGAGGAAGGCCCGCGTGCCTTCGCGTTTATCGCCGGTAGAAGCGAGGAGGCCGAACGCGGTCGCCTCGAGCGTCATCGCCTCGGTGAGCGGAAGATCGCAGCCGCTGTTCACGACTTCGATGCAATGCGCGAGCGCCAGTGGTCCGTTGGCAAGCATCAGGCGAAGCATCGCGGTCGCGGTCGCGATGAGCTCGGTGCCGGGCACGACGCGATTTACCAAGCCGATGCGATAGGCTTCAGCCGCGTCGATCATTTCCCCCGTGAGGAGCAGCTGCAGCGCGCGGCCTTTTCCGATCAGCCGTGGCAGACGCTGCGTGCCGCCATACCCGGGCACGAGTCCAAGCTTCACCTCGGGTTGGCCAAACTTTGCCGTGTCCGACGCGATGCGGAGGTGGCAGGCCATCGCCAACTCGCAGCCGCCGCCGAGCGAAAAACCGTTCACCGCGGCGATGGTTGGCTTGGGCGACGTCTCGAAGCGGCGAAACACGTCCTGGCCTCGCTGAGCCAGCGCTTTGGCGGCCACGCCGCCGTGCTGCTCCAGCTCGGAGATGTCCGCGCCGGCGACAAACGCCCGCCCGGCGCCGGTGAGGATCACGCCGCCCACGTCCGGATCGCTGCGCGCCGAATCGATTGCTTCGCCCAACTCGGCGATCACCCGGTCGTTCAGTGCATTCAGCTTGTCGGGACGATTGACGGTGATCGTAGCGATGCGATCGTCGACCGCGAGCGTGATGGTCTGGAAGTCCATGCGGGAGAATCTAAGAGCGGCCGAGGGCGCGGGAAGCGGTCGGGACCGCCTTTTGCCCATGCGGGTTGGCATGAGCGCATGGATTCGCCGACTCGGCACCAAGCAGAAGGGATTCCGATACGTGGATGCCGCCGAGCGTCCTGTTCGCGACAAGCGCGTTCTCGCGAGGATCGACGTGCTGCGCGTCCCGCCGGCGTGGCGAGACGTGCACATTGCGGCGTCGCCGGGCTCGGCGATCCAGGCGTGGGGATTCGACGCGCGCGGCCGGAAACAGTATCGCTACAACGCGCGGGCGGTGGAGCGGCGTGAACTGAGGAAGTATCACCGCGTGCGTCAACTCGCGAAGGATCTTCCCCGCGTGCGACAGACGCTGAACGGTGACACGCGGCCGACCGCGCGCCTTGATTCGGTTGACGCAAACATTGTGTCAGCGACGGTCCTGCGGTTGATCAGCGAAACCTTCTGCCGCGTCGGCGGCGAGCGATATTTGAAGGAAAACGGGACGTTCGGAATCACCACGCTGAAAAAGTCGCACGTGGAGATTCGGCGCGGGATGGCGCGATTGGAGTATCGCGGCAAAGGGAGCATCCGGCAGCGGCAGATGGTCTCCGATCCGACGCTCGTGGCGCTCGTGGCGCGCCAACGTCGAACGCCGGGCGCCAAACTCTTTCGATACAAACGCGGCGGTTCGTGGCACACGATCGCGGCGCACGATGTGAATGCGTACCTGCAAGAACGCATCGGCCCGTACAGCGCGAAGGATTTTCGAACCTGGGGTGGAACGTTGCGCGCCGCGACTGTGCTCGCCGAGCTTGGCCCGCCCAAGAGTCCGACGGAAGCCAAACGGAACGTCGCGCTGGCAATGCGGCTCGTGTCGTCCGAGCTCGGCAACACGCCGACCATTTGCCGTGCGTCGTACGTGCATCCCATGATCATCGCGCGCTACGTGGACGACGGCGAGACGATCGCTCTGCCGCGGCGGCGCCGGACCGCCGTGGACCGCGGCCGCGCACACTCGGCCGAGGAGCGCGCGCTGATCGCCTTTCTCGATCGCCACTTTCCTGAGCGGAGAAAGTCGCGTCGCGTGGACGAGTGAGACGGCTTTCCGAGACCCGCGCCGAATCCTACGTTTCGCCGCATGGAGATCGTTCAAGCGGTCCGATGGTCGGATGACGGCGGCGGTGTTCGGATCATCGACCAGCGACAACTGCCGGCGCGCGAGACAACCCTCGATCTTCGCACGATCGACGAGGTCTGCGACGCGATACGCACCCTCGCGGTGCGTGGGGCGCCGGCGATCGGGATCGCGGGCGCGATGGGGCTTGTCGTTGCGGCGCTGCCAAGTGCCGGCGTATCGCTCGATGCGTTCGTCGAACGATTGAACGAGACCGCCGAACGAATACGTGGAACGCGACGAACGGCGGTGAATCTGGGTTGGGCGCTCGACCGAATGCTTCACGTAGCGACGCGCGTTCGGGGCAAAGCGGGGGACACGCCGTCGTTGATCGCGCGACTTCGGCGCGAAGCCACCGACATTCTCGAGGAAGATCGCGCCATGTGCCGGCGCATTGGCGAGCATGGCGCGACGATGATTCGAGACGGCGCCCACGTTCTGACCCATTGCAACACGGGCGCGCTTGCGACCGGCGGAATTGGAACGGCCCTGGCGGCGGTGTACGTCGCTGTCGAACAGGGGAAACGCGTTGAGGTATTCGCCGACGAGACACGGCCGCTGCTCCAGGGCAGCCGACTCACGGCGTGGGAGCTGACGCGCGCCGGGATTCCGGTCACGGTGCTCGTGGACGGCGCCGCGGCGTCTTTGATGCGCGAAGGTCGAATCGATCTGTGCATGGTGGGCGCCGATCGCATCGCGGCGAACGGCGACTCGGCGAACAAGATCGGAACGTACGGGTTGGCGATCGCCGCAAAGCGTCACGGGATTCCGTTCGTCATCGCGGCGCCGTCGACGACGTTCGATCCGCGCACGGCGCGTGGCGAAGACATTCGCATTGAGCAGCGCGGCGCGGACGAAGTGCGCTGCGGGTTCGGTGTGCAAACAGCGCCGGCGTCGGTGTCTGTGTACAATCCCGCGTTCGATGTGACGCCGGCCGACTTGATCACGGCGATCGTGAACGAGCAGGGAGCTCATACACCTCCATTCAATTTTACTCATCTCGACGTCGACCAGAGCAAGACCACCGACCGATGAAATACATTTTAGCGATCGACGAAGGGACGACGGGCGCGACCTGTCTGATGATCGGCGACGATGGACGCGTGGGCGGGCGCGGATACCGCGAGATTCCGCAGTCTTTTCCGCGCGCCGGTTGGGTGGAACACGACCCGATGGAAATCCTGGAGTGCGTGCGAGGCGCGGCGCACGACGCGGTTCGCGCGGCGGGCGCAAATCCTGTTGCGATCGGCGTGACCAACCAGCGCGAGACCGTGGTGGTCTGGGAGCGCGCGACCGGCAAGCCGGTGCACCCCGCGATCGTCTGGCAGGATCGTCGCACGACGGCGCGCTGTCAGGAGCTCGCACCGCGCAGCGAGTGGATCGCCACGCGTACCGGCCTCGTGCCCGACGCGTACTTCTCGGCGAGCAAGATCGAGTGGTTGCTGCAGCACGAGCGGCTGCTCGATCGCTACGACGCGAGCGATCTTGCCGTAGGGACAATCGACAGCTGGCTGGTGTGGCAGCTCACCGGCGGCGCCGTTCACGCGACCGATCCAACGAACGCGTCGCGCACGATGCTGTATGACATCGATCAACATGCGTGGAGCGCCGAGCTGTGCGATCTGTTCGGTGTGCCCATGGAGATGCTGCCCGAGGTGCGTCGATCGAGCGGGGACTTCGGTCTGGCACGTGGCGACGTGCTCGGATTCGACGCGCCGATTCTCGGAATTGCCGGCGATCAACAGTCGGCGCTGTTCGGGCAGGGTTGTTTCACCCGCGGGACCGGAAAGAATACGTACGGAACGGGAGCATTTCTGCTGCTGAACGCCGGTGCGACGCGGCCGGCATCGCGCGACGGACTGCTCACGACTATTGGTTGCGATGCGACGGGTGGTCCGGCGTACGCGGTTGAAGCGGCGATCTTCATCGCCGGCGCCGCCGTGCAATGGTTGCGCGACGGGCTCGGGATCATCGCGAACGCCGGCGAGACGGACGCACTTGCGCGATCCATCGAGTCCACCGACGGCGTGTACTTCGTTCCGGCGCTCACCGGACTCGGTGCACCGTACTGGGAGCCCGACGCGCGCGGAACGATTGTCGGACTCACGCGTGGAACGGGCCGCGCGCATCTCGTGCGCGCTGCGCTCGAAGCGATGGCATTCGGCACCGCGGAAGTGCTGGACAGCATGAGTCAGGCGAGCGGCGCGCCGTTCGACCGGTTGCGCGTCGACGGGGGCGCCACAATGAACGATTGGCTCATGCAATTCCAGGCCGACATACTCGGCGTTCCCATCGAGCGACCGGACATGATCGAGACCACCGCGCTGGGTGCGGCGGGTCTCGCCGGTTTGGCGGCCCGAGTGTGGAAGGACGCCGACGAGTTTCTCGCGACGCGGCGCTTCACGTCGTTTGCGCCGCGGATGAATCGAGCGGCGGCCGACACGCTGATGACTGGGTGGCGACGCGCGGTGCGAGCGACGATCTCGTGGGCGCGCGACCACGGCGCGGTCCGCTGATCGTGGCAACGACGTCGGCACTCGAGAAGCACTGTCGCGCGCTCGGCGCGTGTCGTCTGTGCGGTCTCGCCGACGGTGTGATGCCGATTGTGTCTCGCGCCGAGCAGCCGCGAGCGATGTTGGTCGGACAAGCGCCCGGCAAGGTGGAAGCCGCGGGCGGAAAGGCGTTCGCCGGCCGAGCTGGGAGGACGCTCTTTCGCTGGCTGGAGCGCGCCGGAGTCGATGAAGCGACGTTCAGAAATCGCGTGTACATCGCCGCAGTCACACGGTGTTTTCCTGGGGCGAGTGCGAGCGGCCGCGGCGATCGGGTGCCGTCGATCGAAGAACAGGAGCGTTGCGCGAGTTGGCTCAACGCGGAGCTTCGCCTCATTCGACCAGAGTTGTTGATTCCCGTTGGTCGGTTGGCGATCACCAAGTTTCTACCAAACGTGCCGCTCGACCAGTTGATCGGCCGTGTGCACGAAGTGGAACATGCCCATGGTAAAACGCTCGCGATTCCGCTCCCGCATCCGTCGGGCGCGAGCAGTTGGATTCATGAGGGGAATCATCCGCAGTTGCTGGCGCGCGCGCTCGAGTTGATTGGAGCGGAGTTGCGTCGGCTTGGAATCGAAGCGGCGAATCGGAGCGTCGCCTGATGCGTGGAATGGTCCTGCTATTCACGCTGCATTTTGGCGGGATGCATGCGGGCGATGAGCACTCGGGCGGGGATCGGTGGCTGTCGTCCGACAAGACGAAGCATTTCTTTACGGCGGCGTTCGTTCAGAGCATTTCATTCACCGGTCTTCGCACGACCGGCTTGAGTCGAACGGGCTCGTTCATCGGGGCGAGCGCGATCACGTCGGTGATCAGTGTTGGAAAGGAGATTCACGATCGGTCGTCCGGCGGCGCCGCGAGCGTCAAGGACTTAACGTGGGATGCGGCGGGTTTGGCCGCCGCGACGGCGTTGTTGCGTAGAACTGAGCGTTGACCCGATCGGAGCCTGACCTCGTGTTCCGGACGTTATATTGAAGGCCGGCGGCGAGGCGCGTAGCGAGCGCATCCGCTCGGCCGACTCTCGAGGCCCCTGAAAATGAAGCCACGCACGAAATTCCTCATCGGCGGCGCCCTGGTGCTTGGGGTTGCCGGCTACCTGATGGCCAGCTCGATCAACCAGACCGGCGTCATGTATCTCACGCCCACGGAGCTGACGGCAAAGGTGCAGGCGGACCCCACCTTTGTGCACGCGGGAGTAAAGGTTGGCGCACGCGTTGTCCCGGGCACCATTCAGCGGGATCCGGGCGGGAAAAAGTACAGCTTTCAGGTGACCGATGGGGCGCGCACGTTTCCGGTTGTCTACCGCGGAATCGCGCCCGACACGTTCACCGACAGCGTCGATGTCGTGGTGAGCGGCCGCATGGGGACGGACGGAACGTTTCAGGCCACGGAGCTGCTGGCGAAGTGCGCGTCGCGCTACGAAAATGCGCCAACGAATCCTGACAAGTACAAGCAGACGCCGGGCTACAAAGCAGGAGCGCGCCGCGCGTGATTCTCATTGGTGAGCTGTCGCTGTGGGTTGCTCTGTTGATGGCGGCTTGGTCGACCACTGTTTCGTTCGCCGGCGGCGCCCTCAAGCGCGACGATCTCGTGAACAGCGGAGTGCGCGGTCTGTACGCAACGTTCGCGATGGTCGTGCTCGCGTCGATCGGGCTCTGGACCGGGTTGTTGTCGCGCGACTTCTCGCTCGAATACGTGGCGAGTCATATCAGCGCGAACATGGCGAACGTGTACGTCTTCACGTCGTTCTGGAGCGGCCAGGCGGGCTCGTTGCTTTTCTGGGCGTTGATTCTTTCGATGTACGGCACGATCGCCATCGCCACGAGTCGCGCGCGCAATCGCGAGCTCATTCCATGGGCGACGGGAACACTCGCCGCGATTCTCCTGTTCTTCATCGCGACGACGTGCTTCAAGGCGAATCCCTTCTCGCGTTTGGATTTCATCCCCATCGACGGAAAGGGGATGAACCCGCAGCTGCAGAACCCCGGCATGGCGCTCCACCCGCCGAATCTCTACCTCGGCTACGTCGCGACGGCGATCCCGTTCGCGTTCGCGATTGCCGCGCTGTTCGCGCGCAAGCTGGACGCCGAGTGGTTGAGCGTGGTGCGGCGGTGGGCGCTCTTGTCGTGGTTCTTTCTCACGATCGGCATCGTGCTCGGCATGTGGTGGGCGTACGTCGAGCTCGGGTGGAGCGGGTACTGGGCGTGGGATCCGGTCGAGAACTCGTCGTTCCTTCCGTGGCTCACCACGACCGCTTTCCTGCATTCGATCATGATTCAGGAAAAGCGCGGCATGCTTCGCAAATGGAATGTGGTGCTCGTGGTCGTGAGCTTCCTGTTGGCGATCTTCGGGACATTCATCACGCGCAGCGGCGTGATCGAGAGCGTTCATTCGTTCGCGCAGTCGCCGGTGGGTCCGTGGTTCATGACGTTCTTCTTCCTCGCGACGGGGACGAGCATTTACCTGGTCGGCACGCGCCTCAAGGATCTCGAGGCGAAGGCCGAGCTCGAGAGCATGGTGAGCCGCGAGGCGGCGTTCCTCTATAACAATCTCGTGTTGTGCGGCATCGCGTTCGCGGTGCTGTGGGGAACCGTGTTCCCGATTTTGTCGGAATGGGCGACCAAGACGAAGGTCACGGTCGGCCCGCCGTTCTTCAATTCGGTAAACGTGCCGCTCGGATTGTTGCTGCTGGCGCTCACCGGCATTGGGCCGCTCATCGCGTGGCGGAAGGCGTCGGTCTCGAATCTCCGGCGACAGTTCGCGGCGCCCACAATTTCTGGTATCGTGGCCGGTGTCGCGCTGTTCGTCGCCGGCATGCGCGACCCGTATCCGTTGATGACGTACGCGCTGTGCGGATTCGTCACCGGCACGATCGTGCAAGAGTTCTATAAAGGCATTCGCGCTCGGCAATCGATTCACGGCGAATCGGTTTTCATGGGGTTCGTCCATCTGGTTGGGCGGAATCGCCGGCGCTACGGCGGCTACATCGTGCACGCCGGCATCGTGATGTTGTTCGCGGCGTTCGCCGGCATGGCGTTCAAGTCGGAGTTCGACATCACGCTCAATACCGGCCAGACGTTCGCCACGCGCGATCCGTACGGACATGAGTGGCGGTTCGTGAGCCAGGGCACGTCGTACTTCGACCGTCCGGATCGCAGCGTGATTGCGGTCGGACTCGAAGCTTTTCGCGACGGAAAGCGCGTCGGCGTCATTGCCAGCGAGAAGCGCACGTACCACGACTCGCAGGGCAATCAACTTTTCTCGCCCATCACGGAAGTCGGCATCCGTTCGACGGCGAAGCTCGACACGTACATCGTGCTGGCGGGCGTTCGCGGCAAAGACACGGCCGAGCTTCGTCTCACGTTCAACCCGCTGGTGGTGTGGGTTTGGATCGGCGGATTCCTGATGATGATCGGCGGGCTCGTGGTGATGTGGCCGCAGGCTGAGCGTCAGCGAAGTCAGAGCGGATACGCCGCGGTGATGCGGCCCGGCGGCGAAGGCGGACGAGAGTCGGCCGAGGTGATGGCGGGCGTATGACGTCGAGACGGGAGTTCATGACGCGACTCGCGGGCGGAGTCGCACTGCTCGCCGCGGGCGGTGACGTGCTTGGTGCACAAGAGGCGCAGTCGCCTGGCCGCGATGCGACGACCGCCGGCGCCGACTCGATGCCGGGCATGAGCGGACAGATTCGTCCGGTGCGCCTTCCCGCCAAGCCTGGCGCTGCTCCATCAATGACGGCACAGGAGCGCGACGAGCTCGAACATCATCTGCACTGTCAGTGCGGAACGTGCATCCTCGACGTGTACACCTGTCGAACCACCGATTTCACCTGCCAGATCTCTCCCGCCATGCATCGCGACGTCATGGCGCTGGTGGAGGGCGGCCACAGCGCGCAGGAAATCATCGACGCGTTCGTGAGCACGTATGGTCAGAGAGTTCTCATGGCGCCGAGCAAGTCGGGGTTCAACCTGCTTGCCTGGTTCGCGCCGGGCATCGCCCTGATACTCGGCGGCGCTGCCGTGGCGTTGATTGTTCGCCGATTGGGCACCAAACCCACGGTGAAGCCAACCACGCCGTTGACCGCGACCGGGGCGACGCGCGACGAGCTCGATCGGCTGGAAGCGGCCGTGAAGGGGCACGGCGAGGCATGATCGCAGCGTTGATCATCGGGACCGTGCTCGCCGTGAGTGCGCTCGCGTTCGTGCTCTATCCGTTGTTCTTCAACGCGCCGCGGAAAACGCACTACGCGCCCGTGGTGCCGCGACAGAGTGAGCAGGACTCGGCGGTCGCCGCGTTGCGCGAGATCGAATTCGACCGTGCGACCGGCAAGCTGTCAGACGTTGACTACTCGGAGCTCAAGGCGCGGTACACGCAGGAGGCGGTGGTCGCGATGCGTCGGCAGGAAAGTCGTGCGGCCGGCGTGATTCCGCTCGACGAGGATGCGATCGAAGCGGCGGTGCGTGCGTATCGCGAACAGCACCCCGCATGCCCGTCGTGCGGTCCGCGCCCGGAAGACGACGCGGCGTTCTGCTCGAATTGCGGGCGGTATTTGCACAACAGGTGCGCCGATTGCGGCGCACCTGTTGTCGCGCATGACGCGCGATACTGCATCACCTGCGGGAACCAACTCGCGGCCTGACCGAGCGCCGGGCGTCAGCTCAAGCAGAACTATGGCTTCTTGGCGCCCGTCGTGTCCTTCTTGGTCGACGGCTTCTTGCCGCCAGACTTCCGCTTCGGCTTGTCGGCGGTCTTGGTCGCGGGCATCGCCGCGGTGGTAGCAGACTTGGCAGCGGCGGTCTTGGCAGCAGCCGGCTTCGACGACTTCTTGCCGCTGTCAGCCTTCGTGCCCTGCGCGTGGAGCTGCGCGCCCGCGAACAACAGCGCGGCGGCGGCGATGAGAGAAATGCGCTTCATGAGAACTTCCTCCGGAGGGGTGGTGTTGAATCAGCTCGCCCTGGTCGACCGAGGACGAGCGAGGTCTAGCAGACGAACGGGTATCCGAGAGGTTCGGGGACCCGGCAGGAAAGACCCAGAGAGGCATCGGCGCGTCACACCCCCGTCCCGAACTCAGCGCACAAAGACGACCGGCTAGCGTTCGATCTGTTCCAGGCGCCTGAGGGCCACGCGGATAGGCCCCAGCGTCGCGGACGCGCACAGAACCACGGCCAGGCCGAACCCAATCACCATTTCGGCCGGATCCGCCGGCGTGCCGAACGCCTGCGCGCCGAGGTACGAATAAACCGGCCGCGCCTCCAGGATGACCACGCCGCCGATGAGCACGACGGAGCTCATCATGAACACTAGGCCGCCGAACGACGTGGGAATCTGAGCAGCGTTCTCAGTTTCAAATTGAGGAAACAATGTCCCAAATCCCACGGCCAGTCCGGCAATTGCAAGTGTCATGAGCGTTATCGTCAGCACCGACACCGCGAACATGAACGGGGTGACTTGCAGCAAATAGTCCGTGGTGCCGACGATGCCAAGTGCGAGCACGAGCAACGGCAAAGTGCCCACCCAGAACTTGGCCCAGAGCAGCGAGCGCATCGACAAAGGACTCGAGCGCAGCAGCCAGAACGTGCGGCCTTCCAGACTCACGCCGGGGAAAATGAATCGCGCGGCAATGGAGGCCAGGACGAATCCAGCCAACACAAGGTTCAGAAACGGCACGATGTTCACGAGAAAGAACGTCATGCCTTCGCCGCGCAGCGGCAGGAACTTGATGTTGAAGACGTACACCATCACGAGCACGGCAAGCAGAATGAGCTGCGACCACTGTGTGGTATCGCGAAAGAACACTCGTACTTCCTTGAGCACGAGCTCGCGCCTGACGATGCCGAGCGGTGCGAGCAGGGCCCTCGCCCATCGCGTGCGCGCGCCGCTTCTCGCCGATCGCTGACCGCTCTCCTGCGCCTTGCTGAATCCCTTGGCATACAGCGATCGGTGGAGCAGGGCGCCGAGCACGAGCGCGGCGGCCGCGCCGGACCACAACAAATAGTAGGGCAGGAGATCCGTCTTTCGCGTGAGCCAGGCCATCACCGCGCGCTGCACCCACTCACTCGGCAGCAATGGCGACGTGGGTCCGCGAAGGATGGCGATGAAATCCACCAGCGAGCGAAATCCTTCGGGGCGCGCGAGGCGTTCCGGACGAACGAGCCGGAACATGACGACCACACCGCCCGCCGCGAGCACCGCGATCACGCTCAGAATGTCGCGAGTGCGCCGTGCCGGAAAGATGTTCACGAGCAGCAGCGTCACCGCGCTGCCGATCACTGCCGGAATGAGCAGGAACGGCCCGAACGTGACGATGACGATGAGCGGGAAGAATGGACCGCCCGAATACACTACGCCGAAGGCCGCGAACATCGGCAGGGCCATGAGCACGACCATCCAGCTCGAGTGAACGACCGTCTCGATCAGCTTCGCGATGTACAGATTGAGCCAATCCACCGGCGACGACGCGAGCAGATCGAGATCGCGCGCCAGAAAAAAGCTGGACAGCGCGGTGATGACGTTCGACAGCAGGAGGATCGAGAAAAACCCGACCAGAATCAGCCCGAGCAGCTTGCCGGCCAGCAACGGCCCGATCTCCTGCACGCCGCGGAAGTAGCGGAGCAGTCGAAACAGCACGAGAAAGATGAATGCCCAGAAGCCGAGTCCAAGAACGGACAAGACACCGAGTCGGAGCCCGTTGCCTCGCTCGCCCGAAGCGGCTCGCGCACGCGCGGTGAGCCACTTCGGAACGAGCAGATGCAGCGTGGACGGATCGGGCAGTGCCTCGCGTTCCTGTTCAGGCATCGAGGACGTCCACGAGCGCGCGCGCCGCGTTCTCGCCGGTAAGTCTGAGGAAGATGTCTTCCAGTCCGGTCCTGCCCGACTCGGCGCTCGATCGCAGTTCGTTCATGCTGCCCAGCGCGCGGATGACGCCGCCCTGAATGATTCCGATGCGGTCGCACAGCGTTTCGGCAACTTCGAGCGTGTGCGTGGACATCATGATCGTATGGCCGCGACGTGTGTATTCTCGAAAGAGATCTTTGAGAATGCGCGCCGCCTTCGGATCGAGGCCCACCATCGGCTCGTCCACCACGATCACTTCAGGCCGATGCACGAACGCGCTCGAGATGATCAGCTTCTGTCGCATGCCGTGGCTATAGCTCTCCACGAGCTCGTCCTTCCACGCTTCGAGGTCAAACAGGGCGAGGAGCTCGCGCGCGCGATGCTCGATCAACGGGCCTTGCTGGTTGTACAACCCGGCGACGAAACGCAGGAACTCGGCGCCCGTGAGCTTTTCGTAGATGAACGGGCGGTCGGGGATGAACCCGAGCTTGCTCTTGGCGCCGACGGGATCCGCGGCGAGATCGATCCCGCCGATCTCCACCGTGCCGCCCGTGGGGCGCAGAATGCCGGCGATCATTCGCAGCGTCGTCGTCTTGCCGGCGCCGTTCGGACCGAGAAAGCCGAACAGCTCCCCTCGCTGCACCTCGAGATTGATCTGGTTCACGGCGGTGAAGCCGCCGTAGCGCTTCGAGAGATTGGTCAGCTTGATCATGGTCGGCCACTGGATCGTCGTGAGGTCCCACCCGTCGCCAGGACGTCGATCTGGAGATTCCCCATCAAACGCAAGAGCTCCGTCTGCCGTCCCAGCCCACCAATGACGAACCGGAGGTGCGCTGCGTCAGCGGGGAATTGGCCAAACGTCGGATCCACCGCCACCCAGTCGCCCAGAAGCACCTCGGGCCACGCGTGGTAATAAAACTTGCCGTCGAGATAGGCGAGTCCAGCGGCGATGCGCGCCGGCAGACCCAGAGCGCGCGCGAGCGCGACGAACAACTGGGTGTGTTCGTTACAATCGCCGGCTCGGGTCGTGAGCACCTGCAGCGCGCTCGGCACGCCGAACGTAATCCGATCCTTGATCGAATCGTGCACCCAGGTGTTGATCCGCTCGGCGACGATTCGGGGGTCGCGTTCACCGTTGGCGATCCGCTGCGCGAGCCAGACGATTTTCCGCTGGTCACTCTGGATCAAGGGTTCCGGGCGCGTGTTGGCGGGACTCCGGCTGTCCATGGGAAGGATGGTCGGCGACGTCAACGCCGCGCTGCCTTCCGAGGAGATGATGAGCGTGTCGCCGATCAACCGCTGCCGCTGTCCGTCCAAATCGAATCCGGCAAGCGATACGCCCGACAATCGCACGCGCAATGCATCAATGCGCTTGTCCATCCGCTTGTTGGCCGCGATCGCCGTTGTCTCGATGATGTCGCGATCCTCGGCCACCTCGGTACGTCGTGATTCGGTTCGCCAGTTCTCGAATGCGACCTCGTACGGGAGACGACGCAGCTCGAGACCGAGCTGCATCGTCGAGACCACCCGCCCCTGCTCGTCGATCCATCCTCCGAAACCGCCGCTCGATTCGGCTGTCACACGCCAGGCGTGAAGAGTGTCCGGCTGCACGCCGTGCCAGCGGCCGGTGGTCGAGTCGAACACCGAGCTGTCGTTGACGACGAAGGACGATTCAGCGCGAATATCCAAACCGACGTCTTTTGGCGCCATGGTCGTGGGATCGAACACCGGCAGCACGTAGTGTTTGCCGACCTTTGGCTGCTCGCCGAGTGCCAGAGCGAGCGGAACCAAAGTGGGAAGAAGGATCGGACCCGCGAGGTGAATGCGCTGGGTGTCGGGCTTGGCCGATCCTGACGTGATCGACAGGACCAGAAGGCTGTCGCCATCGATCCGCCCGTCGGCGCGAATGGGTGCGCCGTCGGTATCGAGCGACACGTCGAACTGAGTGACGCGGAGCGCGCGTGTGAGCGTGACGTTCGTGCGAGCCGTGGCGCGATGCGCCTTTCCGCCAAACGGCAGGTCCGCGACGAGGTAGTCGGAGACGACGATCGTCGTCTCGGCGGTGTCGATCGTCGATGACGCAAAGCCAATCTGCCGCTCGCCTTGCATGACGCCGTAGTAGACGGCGCCGGGTGTGACACGGAGGGCGGCCTCGGTGAGCCGCTCGAGGCGCGGGCGGAAATACTCGCGGTGGACGAGGAGGCCGAGGCCGGCGATCCAAGCGGCGATGATCGCTCCACCGACCATCGCTCGCCGCTTGATCACCGCCGCTGCGCCTCGCGCGCCCGCTGGTATGCTGCCGTGGCTTCCACGGGTTTTCCCATTCGATCGAGCACGACGCCGATTCGATTCATGGCCCGCCAATAGTCGGGCTGCAGACCGGCGGCGGTCTCGTACGCTTCGAGCGCCTCGGCCAGGCGATCAGTTTGGTTGTACGCTTCGCCGAGTTGGTAGTGCGCTGTCGCTTTGTGTGGGTCGAGCGAGACCGCTCGCTGCAATGGCTCGATCGCTTCACGCCAGCGCGCTCGGCGGCAGAGCGAAATTCCGAGCTCGAGCTGCGCGTCGGCGTTCATTTCGTCAGCCTTCTCCGTCATGGTGCTACGTCAACTTGTCGGGGTTATGCCAATGCGAGCGTCGTCTCGCCATTGATCCATTCGAGGTACTTCTCCAGGCCGGCTTCGACCGGAAGGGCGAGCAATTCCGGCACCTTGTACGGATGCAGCTCGACGAACGCGGCCCGCAATGATTCCAAACGGGCCGAGCGCGTCTTGAGCAGGAGGACAACTTCCCGCTCGTCAGCGATCTTGCCCTGCCACCGGTACAGTGATCGCGCCCCGGGAAAGAGCGTACCACAGGCGATCAGTCGTCGCTCGAGAAGTGTGCGGATGAATGTCACCGCCTCCTCGTCGGAAGCGACGGTGGTGAGAACGACGATGGCGTCCGTATGGGGCATGGCAGGCAATATAGCGTCTTGTCTCTGCGGGGTCCGGTCCGCAGTTTTCCCCGGCTATGGCAGAAGACGCACTCATTATACGAGGGGCCCGGGAGCACAACCTCCGGAACATCGACGTCACGATTCCGCGGGATAAGCTCACGGTGATCACCGGCCTGTCCGGATCGGGCAAGTCGTCGTTGGCATTCGACACGATCTACGCCGAGGGGCAGCGCCGGTACGTGGAATCGCTGTCGGCCTACGCGCGCCAGTTCCTCGGCCTGATGGAGAAGCCCGACGTCGATTCGATCGAAGGCCTGTCGCCGGCGATCTCCATCGAGCAGAAGACGGCCGGACACAACCCGCGGTCCACCGTGGGAACGGTTACTGAGATCTATGATTATCTGCGCCTTCTCTGGGCGCGCGCCGGCACGCCGCATTGCGCGAACTGCGGTCGGCCGGTGCAGCGCCAGAGTGCCGCTCAGATCGCCGACATTGTGCTCGCCTGGCCGCGCGACGCCCGCATCGAAGTGCGCGCCCCGTTGATTCAAGGACGCAAAGGGGAGTTCCGCGAGCTGTTTGAGACGGTTCGAAAGCAGGGCTTCATTCGAGCATACGTCGACGGTGAACTGATCGAGGTCGCGTCGCCGCCGAAGTTGAACCGCCGGCAGAACCATACGATCTCGATCATCGTGGACCGCCTCGCGGTCCGCACCGAAGACCGAGGGCGACTCGCCGACTCGATCGAGACCGCGCTCAAGCTCGCCGACGGGGTCGTCGAGGTGAACGACGTCGACAGCGGATCGGCCGAGCTGTTTTCAGAACGGTACGGCTGCCCGAACTGCGGGATCTCTCTGCCCGAGTTGGAGCCGCGCCACTTCTCCTTCAACTCGCCGTTCGGCGCGTGTCCAACCTGCGGCGGGCTTGGCACGCGCCGGCGCGTGAGCGAGCAGCTCGTGCTGGGCGACCCGCGCATCTCGATCCTCGAGGGCGTGATTCTGCCGTGGGGCGAGCCGAGCGGATATTTGAGAAAAGTGGTACTGCCTGCGCTCGCGCGGCAGCTCAAGTTCGATCTCAACGCCGCGTGGGGCGACATCCCCAAGTCGGCGCGCGATTGCCTGTTGTACGGGGAGAAGCGCGCGGCGGCAACGGGCGATCGAAAGACGGCGGGCAAGCGGACGCCGGCGTCGTCGACCGAGTGGGAAGGTGTGTTGGCGAACGTCGAACGGCGGTACGACGAGTCGGAATCCGATGCCGTCCGCCTCGAGCTTCAGGATTACATGATCGAAGTGCCGTGCAGCGATTGCGGCGGCCGCCGGCTCAAGCCGGAAGCGCTCGCGGTGACCGTGCAGCACACGAGCATCGGCGCGGTCGTGGAAATGGCGGTGACGGAAGCGTTGAAGTTCTTTGAAGGCATTCCGATTCGCCGCGATGGAACGCCGGGACTCGACGCCGAGATCGCCGGCCCGATCCTCAAGGAAGTGCGGGAGCGTCTGCGTTTTCTGGTGGATGTGGGGCTCGACTATCTCACGCTCGGGCGCGCGGCCGAATCACTGTCCGGTGGAGAGGCACAGCGCATTCGGCTGGCGACGCAGATCGGATCACGCCTTGTGGGCGTTCTCTATATTCTCGACGAGCCGTCGATCGGATTGCATCAGCGAGACAACGCGCGCCTGCTGGCGACGCTCGAGCAGCTGCGCGATTTGGGGAACACCGTCATCGTCGTGGAGCATGACGAAGAGACCATGCGTGCGGCGGACCACGTGATCGATCTGGGACCTGGCGCCGGGAAGCATGGCGGCGAGGTGATCGCCGTGGGCACGATCGACGAGATCATGCGAAATCCGGCGTCGATCACGGGAAAGTTTCTCGTTGGCGAGATGAGCATTCCCACACCGTCTACGCGGCGGCCGCCTGACAAGTACAAGACCTTTCGCATCGAAGGCGCGAAGGAGCACAACCTGCGCAATCTCGACGTCGACATTCCGCTCGGTTTGTTCGTCGCGGTGACGGGCGTGTCCGGGTCGGGGAAGTCCACGCTGATCGAAGACATTCTGCATCGCGCGCTGGCGCGGCATTTCTATCGCGCTCGGGTCATTCCGGGAGCCCACACACGCATCACGGGATTCGAGCATGTCGACAAGGTGATCGACATCGATCAGAGTCCGATCGGTCGAACGCCGCGGTCGAATCCGGCGACGTACACTGGGTTGTTCACGCCGATCCGTGAGCTGTTCGCCGAATTGCCCGAGGCAAAGATTCGTGGTTACGGGCCCGGGCGCTTTTCGTTCAACGTGAAGGGCGGACGGTGCGAGTCGTGCCAGGGCGATGGTCTCGTGAAGATCGAGATGCATTTCCTGCCCGATGTCTACGTGCCATGTGAGGTCTGTAAAGGCAAACGGTACAATCGCGAGACGCTCGAGGTTCGCTTTCGCGGGTTGACGATCTCCGACGTTCTCGAACAGACGGTCGACGATGCGGTCGATTTCTTTCAGAACCAGCCGCGCATCTTCCAAAAGCTCCAAACGCTCGCCGACGTCGGACTCGGGTACATCCATCTCGGCCAGAGCGCAACGACGCTGTCCGGCGGCGAAGCGCAGCGCGTCAAGCTCGCGACCGAGCTGTCGAAGCGTGACACCGGGCGGACGTTCTATATCCTCGACGAGCCAACCACCGGTCTGCACTTTGAAGACGTGCGCGTGTTGCTCGACGTGTTGCATCGGTTGGTGGATCGCGGCAACACCGTGCTGGTCATCGAGCACAACCTCGACGTGATCAAGACGGCGGATTGGATCATCGATCTCGGACCCGAGGGCGGAAACCGCGGCGGGATGATCGTCGCGGCGGGAAGTCCCGAGGACGTGGCTGCGACCGACGCGTCGTACACCGGGCAGTTTCTCAAGCCGTTGCTGGCGAGAGTGAAACGGAGAAAGACGGGCTAGCGACCGCCAACGTCGATCCGTTGATCGGTTGGAACGCGACTACCTTTGTTTCATGGTTTCCCTCCTCGATATCATCGGCCCCGTGATGGTCGGTCCCTCGAGCTCGCACACCGCGGGCGCGTGCCGGCTTGGGTTGCTCGCTCGTGGACTCGTTGGTGGAACGCCGGAGCGGGCGAGAATCGAGCTGCATGGCTCGTTCGCGCGTACGGGCGAAGGGCACGGGACGGACAAGGCGATCGTCGCCGGATTGATGGGGTTTCGTCCGGATGATGATCGGATTCGCACCGCGCTCGAGATCGCCGAGCACGACGGCCTCGCGTACACGTTCGAGAAGACCACGCTCGACGAGGAGGCGCATCCCAACAGCGTGCGAATGACGCTCGAGCGCGGCGACCGCGGCGCCGTGATGATGGGGTCGTCGCTCGGCGCCGGTCGGGTGATGGTGACGTCGATCGACGGATATCCGGTCGAGGTGTCGGGCAACTATCACACGATCGTGCTGGTCGCCGAGGACGTGAAGGGGTCGATCGCGCGCATCGCGAGTGCGTTGGCCGACGACAACCTGAATATTGCGACGTTGCGTTTGACGCGAAAAAAGCGGGGCGGCGACGCGTTCATGGTGATCGAGCTCGACGAGTATCCCGACGAGCGCGTTCGCGAGCACATCCGGGCGCTGCCGTGGGTGCGGTGGGCGTTTCGACTCGACAAGGTGTCGGCATGAGAGTGTTGGTATTAATGAAGACTGATAAGCGCAGATCCCTCGCTGCGCTCGGGATGACCATGGCGCTCGGGACGACCATGACGCTCGCGATGACCATGGCGCTCGCGATGACACCCGGGATGGGGGTCTAGTGTATCGCTCGCTTGGGGCCGCCGTTCGCGACGCAGAGGCTCGGGGCATCACGCTCTCCCAGCTCGCGCTCGAGGCAGAGTCCGAGGACCAGGGACGCCCAGTCGGCGAAATTCGCGACGTGCTGCGCCGGGCGTTGCACGTCATGCAGGGCGCGGTCGATCGCGGACTCGTTGGCGATCTCCGGTCTGCTTCGGGCCTCGTTGGCGGAGACGCGGCGAAGCTGGTGAATGGGCCGCCGGGTCCACTGTCGGGAACGCCGTTTCGCGACGTGCTCGCGCGCGCGCTCGCTGTGCAGGAGGTCAACGCCGCGATGGGCGTGATTGTCGCCGCACCGACAGCAGGTGGCGCGGGCGTGTTGCCGGCGGTCCTCACCGGACTCGCCGCGGCGCGAAATTTATCCGAAGACCAGTTGGTCGACGCCCTCGCCACCGCGGGATTGATCGGCGCGGTCGTCGCCGAGCGCGCGTCGCTCTCCGGCGCGGAGGGTGGTTGTCAGGCGGAAACCGGCGCGGCCGCCGGCATGGCAGCGGGAGCGGCAACGGAAATGCTCGGCGGAACGCCGACGCAGGTATCGAATGCCGTCGCACTGGCTCAGCAAGGAACGCTCGGCCTCGTGTGTGATCCGCTCGGCGGACTCGTCGAGTTGCCCTGCGTTTTTCGAAACGCGACGGGCGCGGCGATCGCGCTCGCGGCGATCGAGATGGCGTTGGCCGGTATCACGTTCGCCATCCCCGCCGACGAAGTGATCGACACGATGGGTGAGATCGGACGCGACATGGATGTTCGGTACCGCGAAACCGCGGGCGGAGGATTGGCGGCCACACCCACGGGCCGACGTCTCGCTCGGGAGCGCCTGGTGCAGATCAAGCGGAGTTGAGCCCTTCGGGAGTGTTGTGGCGGTCGCCGGAACAGCGTTGACACGGACGTACACGGACGGAGCACGGATTCAGCACCGACGGCATCGGGAACGACGATGTCTCCGTGTCCCACGAGTCCGGAGGATTCTTAAGGGTCTTCTCCAACTGAGTGGGTCTTTTTGTGATGATGTTCAGAGTTCTTTAAGCATGAATGTCAGAATCTCGGAGTTACGTCGCCGCGTGTACGATAGATTCGGCGACGGATGCTGGGCAACTTGCCCGAGTTTCAGCGGATGACTTCTCGGGGGAATTGATCGATAGGGCAGCCAGACGGCTATGCCGTATCGAGAATACCGCGCCCATTCCGCGCTTCGGCAGCGGAACCGCGAAACGGGGCGCCTCGAACTCCGAACATCTCTCGGAGCCGACCGATGGCTCGCTCACGCGACTGGTTGTTCCTCGCCCGCCTACCGACGCGTTCCGCGCTGTGCCCGCCGCTTGAGTACAGCAGCCATCGGACTCGAAGTCGCTGCGGCCTGGCTGTGACGGCTTGACTTACGAAAATCCACTCCTCCATGGACGCCGTAGCGAAGGTACACCTGATCGATAGCCGTAGCGCGCATGACGGTGATACTTGGCGTGACATTCGGGTTATCATAGGCTGCCGCCCGAGATCAGCGGGCACCGCGCACAACGGGCGCTCGAAGAATGCGCACTACGTCCTGGTTATCGCGCTCTCCCGCCAGCACCAACGCGGTCTTGCCATCGTTTCGTGCCTCGTTCACCCGCGCACCGGCGATCATTAGCCTCGAAACATTGGCGGCTTCGCCGCACGAGGCGGCGTTCATCAATGCGGTGCTTCCCTTGCCGTCGCGTGCATTCACGTCCGCGCCTTTCGCGACGAGCTGCTCCAGCACAGTCCCGCCTTCGCAGGCCGCACCCATGAGTGCCGTAGTGCCCTGATTGCTGGCGGCATTCACATCCGCGCCCCTCGCGATCAACTTGAGCGCTACGTCTTTGCCCATGGAATGACTGGCAGCGTAGATCAGATTCGTTACCCCAGCCGGGTTGCGGTCATCCAGCTTGGCGCCTCGGGCGAGGAGCAGATCCACAGCCGCGGGAACGCCACCCCATGCCGCGACCATGATACCGGTGACGGTGGTCTCCTTCTTCAGCGGATCTTCCGCCTGCACGTTCGGATTGGCGCCGGCGTCGAGGAGCAAACGAGCGATGGCCATCCGCTGCTGGCGAATCGCGACGAGTAGCGGCGTCCACCCCGCGGCGTCATTGGTGTATTCGCTGCGTGCGTCCACGCGCGCGCCTTTTTGCAGGAGTAGTGCGGCGACCTTCGGCGAAAAGTCGCGGTGGTTCGGATCGCGCCGCCCCTCGCACGCCTCGTGGAGTGCAGTCCACCCGGATTCGTATCGTCCATTCACATCGGCGCCGTGCTCGAGCAGCAGACGCACAGCCGCAAGGTTCTCAGGGGAATCGTTTTCGGAGGCCTCGATGAGCGCTTTCCAATCATTCGCTTTCACTCGGGAACCGGCGCCGAGCAGTACCGACACGATCTCCGGCTTCGCCGCGCGCGCGGCCTCGTCCAAAGCTGCCTCCACGGCGTCGGCAGACTGTGGTTTGGTCAGCAGCGCGCGCACGATCTCGATGTGGCCGTGTGCAGCCGCTTTCTCCAACGCCCCGTTCGAGCTTGCCCCGTTCTCAAGCAACGTGTGCACAACAGCGGAACGGCCTCCGGCCGCCGCGCGGACCAGCGCCGTTGCTCCGTCTCGATCTTTCACATTGGGATCCATACCGGCTTTCAAAAACAGCG
The DNA here is from genome assembly GCA_040002475.1 of bacterium. Taxonomy (GTDB): domain Bacteria; phylum Gemmatimonadota; class Gemmatimonadetes; order Gemmatimonadales; family Gemmatimonadaceae; genus JAQBQB01. The sequence goes on from JBDUEJ010000059.1 coordinate 23,185, forward strand.
CCACTAGTCGAGCCGCACTCGCATCGTCACTTTCCGCCGCACGTATGAATTCGGCTGGCTCGTACCTAACTCCCATTTCCTGAATTTTCGCGCGTGCCCGTTCCGGAGTCAGCGACCGCGTCGAGAGCAGGATCGCGCCGGCCGTGCCCGTGACCAGAAGTGCGGCGAGACCAGCAGACACAGGCCAGCGAGCGCGTCCCCCTAAAATCCTCTGGTACCAACGCGGGGCAATCGAGGTGAGGAGCGCTTCAACATCATCGTCGAAACGTGCGTCGCGGACCTCCACCGCGTTACGATTGGACAGGTCGCTCAAGTCTGGAGGCAGTTCCGTTCCTCGCGGCATCGTCGTGCCCTGCAAGAGCACGGGAATGACGCGGATGCCACGCTTCAAACCGGTCGCAATCTCGATGCGGACAAGATCGTGCTCGTCGGCCAGCCTCCGCTGACCATCGGCATTAACCGCCGTCAGCCAACGCGGGCCAATGACCGCGAGCAGAACGTCGCACTTCTCGATCGCGCCCTTGATGGCCGCGACGAAATCCTGTCCGGCGGGAATGCCATCGAGATCGCGGAACACACGCTCGGCTCCGAGTTGCTGCGCGAGCCGATCGTACAGCCGGCCAGCATGGCCCACTGAATCGTCACGCCGATAGCTAATGAAAACCGCAGGTGTTCTCATGGCTGGTCACTCGTAATCGGCGCGAGTACTTCGTCCACCAACGCCCCTCCGCCGAGTCCGACATCGGGACTTCTGCGGTCAATCCCGAGCGTGCCGTGCCGCGACGAAGAGATAAGTCTCGTTACGATACCGCCGTAACTCGTCGGGCGTAATGCCCTTAAGTGGTTGCGACACGAGTCGTATTCATCGTGTTGGTTGAGGCATAGCCCTGCACGCTTGTGACACTTTTTTGCCGATCGGATACCGACCTGCAGCTCGCGGCCAGTAAGGGCACTTGCACTCGGGGGCGATTCACTTGATGCAGTCTCCGCTGCGGACGCATGCTGCGCTGAACGATCGCTGTCGAACGACGTGTTCATTGGCGGATGGACAGCTTCGATCGTGCCCAGGTGTATGCGATGGCAAACGAAGCAGATCGCGGAATTCGCGGCACTGCGAGTTCTGCTTGCCAAGCGGTCGCCGCCCACGAAGCCATGGCTGCGCGTCAATCCGACGTTCGATGGGATACGGTCTGACGCGCGATTCAAAGCCTTGGTTAGAGACGGAGCCTTTTGCCGGCGTGAATGGCGGACAAGTTCCTCGCGTGCCGTGCTGGAGCACGTGTTTGCGCGCATCCGCTGTGACCACTGTGCCCACGAATACCCGTTGGCGTTCGTGCAAGTGCCGCTACTTCTCCCGCCTATTCCACGTGCGGCTGGCAGGCTATGTTAGCCGCCTCCCCCTTTTCCGCGAGCAGTGGCCGACCTCCGTACCCAACTTCAGACGTCGCTCGGCAGCGCCTACATCGTCGAGCGCGAGCTCGGCGGCGGCGGTATGTCGCGCGTGTTCGTCGCCGAAGAGACCGCGCTCTGCCGGCGGGTCGTCGTGAAGGTGCTGCCCGATGAGCTCTCGGGAAACGTCTCGATCGCGCGCTTTCGGCGCGAGGTCTCACTCGCGGCGCGACTGCAGCATCCTCATATCGTGCCGGTGCTCTCGACCGGCGAGGTCGACGGGCAGCCGTACTACATCATGCCGTTCGTCGACGGCGAATCGCTGCGCGCCAAGGTCGCACACGGCGAACTGTCGGTCCCCGCCACGATCTCGATTCTGCGCGACGTCGCCCGCGCGCTCGAGTGCGCCCACGCAAAGGGTGTGGCGCACCGGGACATCAAGCCCGACAACATCCTCCTCGCCGGCACGACGGCAGTCATCACCGACTTCGGGATCGCCAAGGCGTTGAGTGAGGCCGTGATCGGAGAGCCGCTGACGTCGATCGGTGTCTCGCTGGGAACGCCGGCGTACATGGCGCCCGAACAGGCGGCCGCCGATCCGTCCACCGATCTCCGCGCCGACATCTACGCCTTTGGCGTGGTCGCGTACGAGATGCTCGCCGGCCACACGCCGTTCAGCGGTCGAGGCACACAGGCCACGATGGCGGCGCATGCGACGGAGACGCCGCCCGGCATTGTCGGGCTCCGGCCGACCACGCCGCCGGTGTTGGCCGAGCTCGTGATGCGGTGTTTGGAAAAGCGGCCGGGCGACCGCCCGCAAAACGCGTCGGAGCTCGTCCAATCGCTCGAGTCCATCGCGATGACGACCCAGCCAACGGCGGCGCCGCGCGCGAGCGGGGCGGGCTCCGAGAACGCTCGACGCACGCGATGGATCGCCGGCGGCGCGATCGTCGTTGCCGCCGCGGCGGTGGTCGCCTTCGCCCTCAGTCGATCTGGTCCGCCAACCGAGCGCGACGCGCGTTCGATTGCAGTTTTGCCATTCGAGAACGCTCGTGGCGATTCTTCGTTCGCCTACCTAGCCGACGGCATCAGCGACGAGCTGCGGAGCGCGATCACCGTGGGCTTTCCGGAGTTGAGCGTCAGGGCGCGCAGCTCCTCGGAACGGTTCCGCGGGCGCAACGTCAGTGTGCGCGATATCGGGGCAAAGCTCTCGGTCGGCATGGTCATGCAGGGCGCCTTTCGGCGGTCCGGCGATCGGATGCGGATGACGGCGGATCTGGTGAGTGTCACGGACGAAAGTGCGCTCTGGAGCGGCGCGGTCGACGTGCCGATCACCGACGCGCGTGCCGCGCTGGACTCACTCTTTCGCGGCGTATCAGTCGCGTTCAGGGCGCGTCTGGCCACGAGGTCTCCGGCGACCGTCAGCCCGCGCCCGCGCGAGACGAACGACGTCGCGGCGTACGATGAGTTTCTTCGCGGGCTGTATGCCTTCGACAAGTTCGATTTCCCGCGGTCGGCCGAGTATTTCCGCGCCGCCACGGTGCGCGATCCGACCTTCGCCCGCGCGCACGGCTACCTCGCCATGATGTACGCGAACCTTCCGATCGTTGGGACCGGCCCGCTCGATTCGCTGCTCGCGCTGGCGCGCGCGAGCGCGGATCGCGCCCTGGCTCTCGACTCAAACCTGGTGCAGGCCTATGTCGCGCAATCGATCGCGCTCGCCGACGAGATGCGGTTTGGCGAGGCCATGAAGCCGATGGAACGGGCCGTGGCGATCGATCCCAACGACGCGGATGTGCTCGAGAACTATGGCTTTGCGCTCGTCCAGGTTGGCAGAGTGAGCGAGGCCGTGGTGCAAAACCGTCGCGCCCGAGATCGAGATCCGCTCTCAGCCAACACCGTCGGCATGCTGTCGTACGTCCTGAGCGTCGCGCACGAGACGGGCGAAGCAATCGCCGCTGGGCGGGAATCCGTCTTCCTCGACCCGATCAATGTGCTCGGGCGCGAGGCGCTAGGATACGCCTACGCATATGCTGGACAACGCGACAGCTCCGTCGCCGCGTTCGAGTCGACGTTCAGGGTGGACTCGACGATATTTGGCCGGGCGAGCCTGGTGTTCGCGTACGCAGTCGCCGGCCGATGGGATGACGCGGCGCGCGAGCGGAAGTTGGTGGGAAAGGAGCGCGGGAGCACGTCGCCCAACTATCATCAGATGCTCGTCGAGCTTGCCTACGGCGAGATCGCCCCGGCGATGACATCGGTGGAGCGAGGCGTGGCGGGTCGTGAGCCGCTGTACTCGATCGTTAGCGTCGCGTGCGATCCGCTCTTCGATCCTCTCAAGAGCGATCCGCGCTTCAGCCGACTCATGGCTCGGATCGGCGCGAAAGCCTGCCCCGCAAGCGGTGCCTGGCCGATAAAGCCGAGACCCGGTTGATGATTCTCAGCTGACCCACGCGACCGCATGAGATTCGGTCAAGCCGTACGACGGACGTGAAATTCGCGTTGCCGCTCAGGTGCCTCGACTCAAAATCCCTTTGGCGCAAGGGGGTGCGGGGTTGAGTCCCAACTCCTGGCACTCGTGATTTTCAACGTCACTGGAACCGGCGCAAACCGCCGGCCCACGTTCCCACGAAAATATCGGGCAGCCTTTGCCTGCAGACCGCCAACTGCAGGCACCGCGGCGGGACAACTGTTGAGTGCGAACGTCACGTCCTGCTCGAACCGAACGGTATGCGTGGCCGCGTCAGACACGTTGCTCGAGACGCATCGAATCCAATTTGAAGCGGAGTCAAAAAAGAGAATTGTTCGATGCGCACAACAGCGTCGGTCCAGCGAAAGTCTCCGTGCCCATTCGCGTGCTGACCGGAACAGATCAGTGCCAATGAAATTCCGCGGCCTGCCGTCGAGATGGTTCCGCGCCTTGGTCAAGGATCTGTTGTCGCGGGAAATCGAAAGTTCTCATTCCGTGGTATTCCGTGGTATTCCGCCATTCCGCGGATTCCGCGGCCAACGCGGCCAAGCGGCCAACCCCGCACCGCTCCCGAAACGGGCGCGACCGAGCCGGTCCCAGCGCAACGATGTCCGGGAGACTCCCTCGACCAACGCCGTCCCGCGCCGTAGCTTAGCCCTTGTCTGAAACGTCCTGCTCTCTCCTTCGTACGACTAACAGCATCCCAGCAAGGAATCGCGATGGTGACCAAGGAAGACATCGAAGGCTTTCTCAACCGACTCGGCTCCGACGGAGCAAGTCATACCGAGGTGGAGCCGGGCCTGTGGGTAGTGAGGCCCAGTGGGGAGCTGGATTTCAGCGTCGTAGTGCACTATTCACCGCCCGTCGTCATTCTGCGGGTGAAAGTCATGACGCTGCCAACGAATACCGAAGCCCTAGCAACGCTGAGCCGGCGGCTGCTCGAGCTGAACGCGACCGATCTGGTTCATGGATCGTACGGTATCGAAGAACAGGCCATTGTGATGACCGAGGCGCTCGAGCTTTCTCATCTGGATTATGAGGAATTTCTCGCGGCCTACGAAGGCATCACGTCCGCGCTCGCCGCGCATCTCCGTGAACTCGGCTCGTACCGCGAGGCACATTAAGCCATGGGACTATTCGATCGATTCTCGACCCTGTTGCGGTCGAACATCAATGACCTGATCTCTCGGGCCGAAGATCCCGAGAAGATGTTGACGCAGATTCTGGTCGACATGCGGTCGCAGCTCGCGAAAGCCAAGCAGCAGGTTGCGACGGCCATCGCGGACGAGAAGCGGCTGCGCGATCAAGCGGACGCGGAGTACCGCCAGGGGCACGATTGGGAACAGAAGGCCATGCTCGCGATCAAGGAAGGCCGCGACGACCTCGCCAAGCAGGCGTTGATGCGGCAGGGCGAGCACATGTCGGCCGGGCAGCAGCTCGAACAGGCGTGGGAAGGGCACCGCTCGGAGACGGAGAAGCTCAAGAACTCGCTGCGCGATCTGAACGACAAGATCGAAGAAGCGAAGCGCAAGAAGAACCTTCTCGTTGCCCGGCAGCGGCGCGCGCAGGCACAGGCGCGCATCGCCGAAACGATGTCATCGCTCAACGAAAAGTCGGCGTTCGAAGCGTTCGCGCGCATGGAAGAGCGCATCGACAACAGCGAACGGCAGCTCAAGGCCTCGGCGGAAATCGAGGAAGAGTTCACCGGCGATCGGCTCGCGCAGGATTTCAAGGCGTTGGAAAAGGGCGCTGTGGCGGGCAGCGTCGACGTACAGCTGCTCGCGCTCAAGCAGAAAATGGGAATGATTTCTGCTGGTTCTCCCGACAAGCGAGCGCTGGGCGCCGGGCAGCCTGATGAAGAGACCGTACCGGCAGAAATCGAGGAAGCCGAGAAGAAGAGCCATTGACAGCTGAGAGTTCTGGGCGTGGGGGCACGAGCGGGTTCAAGTTCGGCCCCATTCTGACAGCGACGGTCCTGACAGTCCTTGGTATCTGGCTGTTCAAGACCGTCGCTCAGGTTTTTGTTCTACTCATGCTCGGCGTGCTGGTCTCGCTGTACCTGGGCGCCGTTGCCGCGTGGTTTCAGCGACGCATTCGCGTCCCGGAAGGCATGGCGTTCGCCACGGCCATCATTGGGTCAGTCGGCGCGCTCGCGCTGCTCGTCTGGATTCTCGCCCCGCCGGTCATCGAGCAGACGCGGCAGTTGATCCAGCAGATGCCCACGTTCCTCACGGCGTGGGAGGCCGGACTCGACAAGCTCGCTGGAAAGTTTCCGGCGCTGCGCGACGTGATCGGCAACCAGTCCGATCACAAGACGGTGCGCGCGGCGTACGAAGAATTGAGCGGGTTGGCCGGGACGCTGCCGACCAAGCTATTCGAGATCGTGCATGCGGCGATCGACATCTTCGCCGTTGGCGTCATGGGTATCTACCTGGCGGTCCACCCCTCGCTGTATCGCGAGTGGTTGATCGCGCTGTTCCCGCCCCGTCATCGCGATCTCGTGCGCGACGTGCTCGCCGACCTCGCCGATTCGCTGCGTGCGTATATCGTCGGTCAGCTGATGACGATGACGTTCCTCGGCGCCATCACGGCGCTCGGTTTGTATTTGCTGAACGTTCCGTTCTCGCTGCCGTTCGGAATCTTCACGGGCCTCGTCGCGATCGTGCCGTTCTTCGGCACACTGCTATCCACCACGCTGCCGGCGCTGTTCGTCCTCACCGGCACGGGATATCACGGCGTCAGCCCGGTGGGTCACGCGCTGCTCGTCGTCGGCTTGGGTGTGGTCGTGCACCTGATCGAGGGGAACATCGTTTCGCCGCTCGTGATGTCGCGGAAGGTCGATCTCCCTCCCGTGCTGACCATCATGGCGGTCCTCGTCATCGGACAACTGCTCGGCGGACTGGGGCTTGTCGTTGCACTTCCCACGCTTGCGACGGTCATGGTGATCGTTCGCCGAATCCTCATCACGCGGATCTACGAAGGCCAAGGCTTTCGCAAGACGACGCGTGAACGTCCGCTCGTGCTGCGCGTTCCGGTGCCTGGGGGCGGCGTGATTTCTCCACCCGGGAGCGGCGTCGATGTGGTCACCGCCGCCGAGCACGTGGGTATTCTCCACAGCGCCTAGCGTCGTGTTCGGCGATTTGGATGATGCGTGCGGCGCCGTGGTCACGATCGTTGGCGCCGCGCGTTGTATCGATCGCCATGGCGGTCGCGCTCGAGCTCAGAGCTATTACAAAACGCTACGTGGCGGGGGTTGGAGGCTGCATGGCGTCGGCTGAGGTGCTTCGTCGCATTGATGTCCAGGTCCACGAGGGCGAGTCGATTGCCATTGTCGGCGGTGCAGGGGCGGGAAAGTCGACGTTGCTGCTGTGCGCGGCTGGACTGCTCGTTCCTGATTCAGGCGAAGTGAGCTGGTTTGGCGACCACGGTCGAGCCGCCGCCATCTTGCGCGCGACGTACCACTTTGCGCCCGGGCGGTATGAGCGCGATCGAGCGGCTGGTCGCCGGCAGGAGCGCGGCGCGCCGCATCTGCACGTCATCGATTCGGTGGATGCGCTCGCGGGCGACGTCATCCAGCGTCTGGCGGGGTGGATCGAGCGACGCCGCAAGCGCGGCGACGCGATCCTGGTTGCCGCCCGGGACGGCGACGTGGGCCGACGGTTGGCATCGCGCTGTATGACCATGCGCTGTGGGGAATTGCATGGCGACGGTCGTCCGGCGACCGCGGCACGGGTTGCCGAGCGTGCTCGTATTTGTTGACCGGTCAATCCAAGCCCTCTAGCATTCACGGACCTTCCCCGTCACGTGAGTCGATGACCGAGTTTCGCTTGTTCAACACGATGTCCCGTTCGATCGAGGCGTTTGCGCCCGCCGACGGGGAGACCGTGCGCATATATAGTTGCGGTCCAACCGTCTATAACCCGGCGCATCTCGGGAATTTTCGGACCTTTCTGTTCGGCGATCTTCTGCGCCGTACGTTGCGGCTTCGTGGGTGGAAGGTGCGTCAGGTGATGAACCTGACCGACGTCGATGACAAGATCATTCGTCGTGCTCGCGAGCAGAAGAAGACGATTCGCGAAGTGACGGAGCCCGTGAGCAAGATCTTTCACGAGGATCGCGAGTATCTGCGGATCGAGCGCGCCGAGGTCTATCCCAAGGCGACGGATTACATCCCGCAGATGATCAGTCTCGTGGAGCGGCTGATTGCGCGGGGCGTGGCGTACGTCGCCGAGGATCATTCCGTGTACTTCGCCATCGCGCGGTTTCCGGGCTATGGCCGGCTGTCGCGCCTGGATACGCGTGAGGTGAAGTCTGGGGCGCGCGTGGCGCAGGATGACTACACCAAGGAGAACGCGCAGGATTTTGCGCTGTGGAAGTCGGCGAAGCCGGAGGATGAGACGGCGGGTGCGGCGTGGGATTCACCGTGGGGGCGCGGCCGCCCCGGTTGGCACCTCGAGTGTTCGGCGATGGCGATCGATTTGTTGGGTGAGACGCTCGACATTCACAGCGGCGGGATCGACTTGGTGTTCCCGCATCACGAGGACGAGATCGCGCAGTCGGAAGCGGCGACCGGCGCGACGTTTTCGCGCTTCTGGTGTCATGGGGCGTTCCTGCTCACCGAAGGCGCGAAGATGGCGAAGCGTCTTGGGAACGTGACGAACGTGCAGGGCATGCGGGCGGCGGGGATTTCGGCGGCGGCGGTTCGGCATTTCGTGTTCAACACGCATTACCGCAAGGAGCTGAATCTTTCGGAGGAGGCTTTGGAGGCGTCGATGAACGCGGTTCGTCGAGTGAGTGATTTCGCGGATCGGTTGGCGACGGCGACCGGTGGCACGCCCGAGTTGTCGATCGCGGCCGACTCGGCGGTGGCGGATGTGGACCGGGCGTTGTTTGATGATTTGAACGCGCCGAACGCGTTGGGTGGGTTGTTCACGTTTATCACGCGGGCGAATGCCGAGCTGGACCGTCACGGGTCGGATGCGGAGTCGTTGGAGCGTGCTCGTGCGGCGTTTGCGCGGATCAATGGGGTGTTGGACATCGTTCCGGAGCGGACGGTGGATGATCCGGAGTTGGTGTCGTGGGTGGAGGGTCTGATCGAGGCGCGCCGTGCGGCTCGGGAGGGGCGGAATTTTCCGGAGGCGGATCGGATTCGCGCCGAGCTGAGCGGGAAGGGTGTGACGATTGAGGATGGTCCGAGTGGAACGAAGTGGAAGCGTGTGCGGTAGAGGATCGTTCTGTTTGGCGGTGAATTTTGGGTGAGAGCGTTGCGGGGAAGCGCGGGGGGAAGCGTGGGGGTTTGGAGTGAAGGGTCTAAGCGTCGGTACGAGCGTGTCTTGACACCGTTTCCGCTGCCCCTTATCCTATGAGTCTCGCGCAAAATTGGCCGTCTGCTGACGTAGCTCAATTGGCAGAGCACCTGATTTGTAATC
>JBDUEJ010000060.1:0-32009 GCA_040002475.1 bacterium
CGATGATTGGTCCCATGGGCATGATCTTCATTCCGAGCATCGGCGGTATTAGCCACTCGCCGAAGGAATTCTCGCGCCCGCAGGACATCACGAACGGGGCAAACGTGTTGCTGCGGTCGGTGCTTGCGGCCGATCAGGCATTCTAGGGCATTTCGCCGGGACTGGCCTCCCCGGCGATTTTCAATTTCTTGAATTGGCCACGGAATCCGGCGATTGGCGGAACACACGCGGAAACGGCAACAACAAACGAATAATTCTGTTCAGCGCTGTTTCCGCCACTCGGCGCATTCCGCGGCCAACGCTCGAGGAGCCCGCTCAAATGATCTCGAACGGGCGTCGACGAATGCCTACGCCGGAACGATCGCCAACACCCGTAACGGGCTCCCACTGCCATTGACGACCTTCAACGGCGCCGCGATCACGACCGCCCCCGTCGCCGGCAGCTGATCGAGATTTCGCAAGCTCGCGAGGCCGAACTTCCCCGCGCCGTGCATGATCGTGTGGTTCGGGAACGGAGGATCGAACGTCCCAGCCTGGCCGGCGTCCGTGCCCACGCATTCCACGCCGACGCCGAGGATGTCGCGGTCGCGCGCGAGAAGCTCCGATGTCGTCTTGTGAAAGCCGGGATTGTGCGGGCCGTCGGCGCGCGCATTCAGAAACGCCGCCGCTCCCGACCGCTTGCTCCAATCGGAGCGCATCAGCACCCACGCGTTCTTCGGAATGCGGCCGTGCTCTTTCTCCCACGCCACAACGTGTTCCGGCATGAGCAGAAAATCCTCATTGGCCGCGACCTCTCGCGAAACGTCGATGACGCACGCGGGACCGACAAACCGTTGCGCCGGAATCGTGTCCACCGAGTTGGCCGGCAGATCCTTTCCGGTGATCCAGTGGATCGGCGCGTCGAAATGGGTGCCGGTGTGTTCGCCAAAGTGCAGCACGTTCCAATACCAGCCGGGGCCTTGTTCGTCAAAGCGGGAGATGACGTCGATCGTGACGCCGGGCGACCCACCGAACTGCGGAGGAAGCGAGATCACGGGTGTGTCGGGGCCGAGCGGCTGCGACAGGTCCACGATCGTGAGCGAGCCGGCGTTGAGCTCGTCAACGAGTTGAGCAAGAATGGTCATGTGCGTTTTGAAGCCTCTCGTAAGTAGCGCTGAAATTGATACCGATTCTCTAGTAACGATAAATCGGTGACATACCCGCCAGGTCCGACCGCTTCGACCTTCGCGACGATCGTCGTCAGCTCGCCGGCGGCGAGCGCTTCACGGAAAGCGCCGCCGAACGCGTCGAGCTCCCGAACGGTGGACGTTCGCGGAATGCCCGCCGCCGCCGCCATGCCCGCGATGTCGCTGCCCGTCGACGTTGCGGTGGGGAATCCGCCCACCGAGAGCAGACTCTCGTTGTCGAACACGACGTGCACCAAATTGCGCGGCCGATAACGCGCCAGCGTCGTGAGTCCGCCCAGGTTCATGAGGATGGACCCGTCGCCGTCGAACACGACGACCTTGAGCTCCGGACGGCTCAGCGCGATGCCAAGTCCCATCGACGACGCCAACCCCATCGCGTGTTGCAGATAGAAGAAGTTTGGTTTGTGCCCTATACCCTGCAGCTCGGCGGCGACGGCACCCATGATCGTCACCACGACGCACTGTTCCAGGTCGGCGTACACCGACTCGATCGCGTCGCGGCGCTTCACGCGTCTTCCCACATGAGATCGCGGCACAGCAAGAGCGCGACGGGACGGCTGGCCGACTGCGCGAGCGTGTAGGCTTTTCGAATTCGATGGCTGACATGCTCGGGCGCCTCGAGGCGGTCGTACGGAATGCGCAGCGCGTCGAGCACATGCTCGGTGACCCCGCCGCCTTCCGTCTGCCATGGGTCGCGCTCACCGAACTCACCGCGATGGCTGATCAACATCAGCAGCGGAATTCGATAGAGCTGCGCGCACGACACGATACCGTTCACCGACGCGAGAAATCCGTGATTCTGCATCAGCATCGCCGACGACACGCCGGCCAGATGCGCGCCCGCCGAAATGCCCACGCCTTCCTCTTCCTTGGCGAGACGCACGAGCTGCATGTCGCGGTCGTCTTCGGCCATCCGGATGAGATGCACGAGCCACGTCTCCGGCAACGCCGACACGATGCGGACGCCGACGTCCTTGAGGCACTCGTAGATCAACTTGGAACTGGAGACGGAAACTGGCATTGGAATCCGGAGGAGTTACACCGACGTCACGGTGCCAAACACGCTCGACAACAACCACCATACGCCCACCCCACCGATGGCCGCTGGAATGCCGAATCTGATCCAGTAGAACAGCCACATTGGGACCGGACTCTCCCCGCGCCGCCCAAGCTCGCGAAGTGCCGCCGAGCGATGGATGCACCAGCCCACCGTGAGCACCGCGACGAGCGAACCGAGCGTCTGCATGCCCGACCCAAAGGTGAGGTCCCACGGCACAAAGATGCCGTTATTGATCGTCGGCGGAATAGCGAACACGAAGACAGCGATCGACACGATCCACGTCGCGCGCGTGCGCGTGGCGCGCGTGTTGTCGGTGATCCCCGCGATCAATACCTCGAACGCGCCGATGTCGGACAGATAGCCCGCGCCGAAGAGCCCGATGAAAAACAGACAGCCGAAAAATGCGCCCGCCGGAATTGCGGCAAAGACTTTCGGCAACGTCGCGAAAATCAGCCCGGGGCCAGACGTCGGTTGAAGGCCAAGCGCGAACACCGCCGGGATCACAGCCAAACCCGCCAGAAGCGCCGACCCGGTGTCGCCGATCACGGTCCAAATCGCCGGCCGCGCGAGACTCTCTTTCTCGTCGAGATAGGAGCCGTACACGACCATGAATGTCCCGCCGAGCGAGAGCGAAAAGATCGCGTGCCCAATAGCGGCGACCATCACGTTGGGCGTGAGGTCGGCAAATCGAAACTTGAGGATGTACCACCGCACGCCTTCCATCGAGCCGGGAAGCGTCAGTGACCGCGCCATGAGAATGAGAATGACGACGAGCAACATTGGCAACACGACTTTGCTCGCGCGCTCTATGCCCCCGCGCAGTCCCTTGATCACCACCAGAGCGCACGTGAGAATCACCACGCCCGTACAGACCAATTGCAACACAAACGATTTCGCGACGAACCCGGTGTCCGGCGGAAGAATCGCCGATGCGTCGAGCGGAATGTGAAACGCCGCGGCGAGCTGACCGATGGCGTAGTACAACACCCAACCGATCACCGCGGTGTAGTAGCCGGTCGCCGCCGTCACCACGACGAAGAAGAACCATCCGACAAAGGTCCCGAACGGCAATCCCGCCGCCGCGAATGCCCCGACCGGACCACGCCGCGAATACCTCCCGAGCGCAAACTCGGCCATCAACGCCGGCACGCCGATGATGACCGACACGAGAATGTAGAAGAGCACAAAGGCGGCGCCGCCGAAACGGCCGACCATATACGGAAAGCGCCACACGTTCCCAAGCCCGATCGCCACGCCGATGATCGTCATCAGCGTGCCGAACCGCGACGCGAAGGTCTCGCGCGGAGCGGAAGTCGTCACGTACCGGCGACGACCGAGGCGAGCACGTCGAGAGCGACGTCGACGTCGTTCACCGTATTGTAAAAATGCGGCGCGAGACGGATGACCGTGCCGCGCGCCGACGGCAATATGCCTCGCGCCCGCATTCCGATCTCGACGGCGTGCGAGTCGGCGACAACGAACGCCGTGGTGGACGTCTTCCGCGCCATATCAGAGGTGCCGTGCAGTGTGAGCCCGCGTGCCTTGCCTCCGTCGATCAGGCGTCGGCCAAGCACTTCGAGCCACGGCCGAATGTTGTTCACGCCGACCGTGTTGATGATCTCCATGCCGGCCCGGGCGATGTAGGCGTTGACGACCGGCGGGGTTCCGGAGTCGAATCGGCTCGCGCTCGCCGACCAGTCGAGCGCCTTGACCTCGAAGGCGAATGGGTTTTCGCGACCGAACCATCCGGTCATCAACGGATGCAGGGCCTCGATCAGCTCGCGCCGCACGTAGAGAAAGGCCACGCCGGGCACGCCCATGAGAAATTTCAAATTGCCTGCCGCGAGGAAATCGACGTTCGTGGCGCGTACGTCCACGGGGACGGTGCCGAGCGTTTGATAGGCGTCAACGTAGAGCAGCGCACCGCTCGCGTGTGCGCGCGCCGCGAGCGCCGTGAGGTCCTGCGTATAGCCGTTCATGAAATACCCGTGGCATGCCGACACGACCGCGGTGCGATCGTCGAGCACGGCGTCGTAGGCGTCGAGCTCGATCATGCCGTTACTGACGGGCACCCAACTGACGCACGCGCCTCGGCGTTCCTGCGCGAGCCACACATGGCCGATCGTGGGAAACTCCGCCTCGGTCACGACGACTCGGCGCCGAGATCCCGCGAAATCGATGGCGCTCGCGACTGCGCTCGTGGCTTCGGAGACTGAGCTGAACACGGCGATCTCATCGGGGCTCGCGTTGATCAGCGTTGCGAACTCGCGCTTGGCGAGCGCGACTTCCTCCACCCACGCATCCCAATCCATGCCGCTCCGGTTCCACGACTCGAGGTACCGGTCGGCCGCGGCCCGCGTGCTCGCGGTCTGCGGAGCCTGAGAGCAGTTGTTCATAGGAATGAGCGACGCGAGCAGTGGGATTTGCTTGCGCCACGCGTCCAGGTCGTACGCCGGTTGGTTGTTCTGCATCGGGCGGAAACTATCGCGACGTCTGGATCACATCAAAATAAGACGTCAATCGGCCCTCGTTGAACGCCTTCACCTGCGCGAGCATCGACGCGAGCAGCTGTTGCCCGCGAATGCTCGACCCCGCGCCGCCGCCGTAGTAGCCCATGTTGTTGAACACTGAGCGGATGAACGTGCTCGTCGAGTCCAATGGCAGCGTGCCGACGTTGGTGTAAAACTTCCGCCAGTCGTCTTCCTGCTGGAACAGATACTGTTCCACGTTCGACAGATAGAACGCCGTCACGGTCGCTTTGTGCTCCTTGAGATAGGCGCCAACGGTACGGATCGCCTTTGGGCCGGCGAAGTCTCCCACCACGGGGACGATCAGGTTGTTCGTCTCCATGTCTTTGAGCGCGCGATAGTTGACCTCGGTCGCCATGTAGCCGCGATGGACACGATCGCTATCGGTGGCCACCTGCAATTCGGCGTAGCTGGGCATGCGTCCGCGACCGCCGTATCCACCAAACCCGCCGCCGCGTTGCGCAAAGTTGTAGGTGATGTCCGGTCCCGCCGCCACGAACGCCTCATAGACGTACGCGATCGTCGCCAGATCCTCCTCCGACAGTTTGAATCCGTGCTGCTTGGTGAGACGATCGCGAATGGCCGTCATGTTCTTGCGAAAGGCGGCGCTGTCGGGAGGCACCGTGGCGAACGCGAGAAAGATCGCCTCGGGCGTGGACGTCGTGTCCACTCCGGCCGGCCGAGGCCGTGAGAAGAGTCGCGACGCAAAATCGGCGCGGTCGGCGGACGCTTCGATGATCGCCTTGTACATCAAGTGCGTCAGCATGTTCTGGCGCCGAATGTCGAAGATGAAGGCGATCTTCGGTTTCAGCGCGATGACGTACGTGAAGTTCTGATCCGGTCCAACCCCCAGGTACACGCCGCCGGGCTTGGTCGTGCGCAACAGATCGGGGATCACCCACTGAAACGTGGTCTCGTTCGACACGAAGTTGTCGCTGCGAAAATAGCCGTTCGACTCGGAGACATCGGTCACCAACTTCCAAAAAACACTATCGGTGATCTTCGACGGGAAATCCTGCGCCGCGGCTGACGTCGCTGGCGAACAGAGCGCCGCGACCGTGGCACACACGAGTGCGGCGCGAACGGCGACGAGGCGAGAACGGCGAGTCGTTGACATGTGCGACGATCCTTGGCGAAACGCGGAAACGGGCTGCCGACAACAATGCAGCCCGCGCCGCATCCGGAACAAGGGACCTGTGACGAAAGAAAAGAGGCGAACGGGTGACCCTCACCCGTTCGCCTCTTCCCCACGCCAAACTTCCTACTGCCACATCAGATCGAAATCGTAGAACCCATATCCACCCTGCGGATCCCTGACGCGAACCACGGTCGTGTACCCGTTCCACGACGACGGCTGCTGAACCACGTTCACCGAACCGCGACCTGAACTCTGCGCAACGTTCACCGTCGCGTTTGTGCGCGGGCTCGAACCGCTGCCAACGTTGGCCCGAATGCTGGTCGGCGCCGCGCCGCTGATGGTGCGATACTCGACGCGTCCGTTCTGCATTCGGATCTCGAGCTCGCCGTCTACGTTCCCGCTCCAGTGCAGCAATCCCTGATTTCCAAGGCGTCCATTTTGCGCATTGTCGCGCGGCCGGTAGCCGCCGTCGCGCCCGTCACGGTTGTCGCGGTTGTCGCGTCCACGACCTTTGCCCGCGTAGTCGCCGTTCGAGTAGCTCTCCCAGTACGCCGTGATGTGGTACTGATCTGCACCACCGCGCGAATCGCGAATGCGGACGACGGTCATGTAGCCGTTCTGCGATGAGGGCTGCTGAATGACGTCCACGTTACCGCGGCCGTCCTGCACCTGCACCACGACCTGCCCATCACGGCGCGGAATCTGTGAGACGACCCGCGCCCGTGCACGATTGATCTCGTTGCCGCCGACGTCGCGCGTCCACATCTGATTGCCCCGCATCGAGATCTGCACCTCACGATCGACCGGGCCGGTCCACTGAAAGATTTCCTGCCCCCCGTTCTGGGCCAGAACCATTGGCGCCGCGCCAAGCAGTGCGATTGTCGCGAGGGGAATCGAGCGCTGAATCCAACGATGCATTCTCATGTGTGACTCCTTGAAGACTCGGGTCGCGTCCAGTGCGCCCGTAGCTGCATGCCCTTACAAGGCAGCGGTCGTGCCGTTTGTGCTCTTGAAGGGCGGCATTTGGCACATTGGCGTGCAACTCTTAGCGCTCGCGCCACTTGCGACGCTTTTTCTCCATTTGGCATCGGCCAGCCATGTGACCTGCCGCACCACCCTCGCGGCCGCCTCGTCCGCGTGCCGGGACAATCGCGCGTCCGTCTCATGAGACAGCCCCGCTCGCCACTGGCAGCGCCAGGCGTGGAGCCGCAGCTTTCGCGGCCCATGCTTTCGAGATCGATCACTCCGCTGCAGGCCACCGCGCTGGTCGTCGGCATCATCATCGGCGCGTCGATTTTCGTGCAGCCGTCGGTGATCACCGGCACGGTTCCGACCTTGAGTGCGGTGTACGCCGTTTGGATTGCGTCAGGCGTTCTGACGCTGTTTGGCGCGCTCATCGCCGCCGAGCTGGCGTCGGCCTACCCGCAGGCGGGCGGCGTGTACGTCTTTCTTCGCGAAGCCTTCTCGCCGGCCGTCGCCTTTCTGTGGGGCTGGGCGATGTTCTGGACCATGCACACCGGGATCATCGCCGTAATCGCGATGGTCTTCGCCCGCTACATGGCGTTCTTCATCCCCGTCGGCGACGCCGGACTCCGCGTCCTCGCCGTCTCGGCGATCGTCGTCCTGACAGGAGTCAACTACCTCGGCGTTCGCCAAGGCAGCCTCGTGCAGACCACGCTCACGATCTTCAAGGTCGGAGCAATCGTCGCGATCATCGCGATCGCGTTCACCCTGGGTCCGCGCCACGCAGCCGTCGTGCAGGCAGCCGCACCGGTACCCGCGGCGGTAGCGCCGACGCTCACCATCCGTGCGTTTGCGCTGGCGCTCGTCGCCGGTTTGTTCGCGTTCGGCGGATGGCACATGGTGACCTACGCCGCCGAGGAGACGCGGGATCCTGAACGCACCATTCCGCGAGCGCTGGTTGCCGGCGTGCTCCTGGTGACGGCGTGCTATGTCGCGCTCAACGCGGCGTATTTCCACCTGCTGCCCGCGTCGGTGATCGCGGGATCGAATCGCGTGGCCGCCGACGCCGCCAACGCCGCACTCGGTCGCGGCGGCGCGGCCTTCATGTCGGCGATCGTCGTGGTCTCCACGTTTGGGGCGCTCAACGGCGTCATCCTCTCCGGGCCGCGCGCCTATCTCGCGATGGCGCGCGACAGACTCTTGGTCGCGTGGGCGGCGGCAATCCATCCACGCTTTCACACGCCGCATCGCGCCATCGTCCTTCAGGGTGTGTGGGCGGTCATCCTCGTTTCGACCGGAACCTACCGCGTCCTGTTTACCCGGGTGGTCTACACGGAGTGGGTGTTCTTCGCGCTCATGGCAGTCGGGTTGATGCGGTTGCGTCGCCGGCCGGGGTATGCCCCGGCGTACCGCGTGTGGGGGTACCCTGTGGTTCCAATCATTTTCATCGTTTCGTCGGCCTACATCGTATACAATCAGATCGTGACGGACCCGGCGGAGAGTCGGGTCGGGCTGCTGCTCGTGGGCGCGGGTTGGCCCGTGTACATGATCTGGCTGCGCAAGAAGGTCCCTCCGTCGTCTCCCACCCCCACGTCCACCCACCAGGCACCTACGGCTCAACATGCTGATTGACGTCCACGATCATTTCTATCCGCCCGAGTACCTCGACGCGCTCAAGTCGGGGGACAGCGTCGTCAAGATGACCATCGACGCGGACGGCAATCCCTGCCTTCACTATCCGGGCGACTACAACGTCGCCGTGCCGGGCCATCGCGACATCGACTATCGCCAACGAGTGTTGGAGCAAGAGGGCGTCGACACGCAGATCATCACGTTCACCACCCCAGGCACGCACGTCGAGCCGCCCGATCGCGCCGTGCGGTTCGCGACGTTGGTGAACGACGCCTTTGCCAAAATCACTCGCGAACGTTCGCCGCGCTTTGCTTCGCTTGCGACCCTTCCGCTCTGCGACCCGGCCGCCTCCGTTGCGGAGTTGACCCGCGCTGTCACCACGCTCGGCATGCCCGGAGCGATGTTGTTCAGCAACATCAACGGCGTTGCGCTCGCCGACGCGCGCTTCCATCCGCTGTACGCCGAGGCCGATCGACTCGGCGCGGTGCTGCATATTCATCCGACCGATCCGGTCGGCGTTGAGGCAATGACCGACTACTGGCTCATGCCGCTGGTCGGCTTTCTATTCGATACTACGCTGGCCGCGGCCAAGCTGGTGTTCGCCGGCATCCCCGAGAAGTATCCGAACATCAAGTGGGTGCTGAGTCACCTCGGCGGCGCCATTCCCTATCTCTCCGAGCGCCTCGACCGCGGATGGGAAGCGTTCCCCGACTGCCGCGTCGATCTGTCGCGCAAGCCGAGCGAGTATCTTCGCAACTTCTATTACGATACGGTCAACTTCGATCCGACCGCCGTGCGGCTCGCGGTGGACTATGCCGGCGCCGATCACATTCTGGCCGGCAGCGACTATCCGCACCAGATCGGGAGCATTCCGAAAATGAAGTCGAGCCTCGCCGCGCTCCGCGTGTCGGAAGAGGAGCGAAAGAAGATCCTCGGCGAGAATGCGAAGAAGTTGTATAAGCTTTAGTCAACGAGAGACTTATCCGTTGGTGTCGGTTCAATCGATCGAACCAACGCCAATGGACTCTTCTTTCAACAGTGACGAATCTGTTCGTCGTCGCCCAGTGTTCGACGAGACCGCGCGTCAGTCGGCGCGCATGGCCTGCATCGGGTCACTCTTTGCGGCGCGACGAGCAGGCAGATAGCACGACGCTACCGCGATTGCCGCGAGTAGCAACGGCAGCGACACGAACACCGCCGGATCGGTGGCGCTCACATCGTAGAGCAAGCTCCCGATCCAGCGTGTCGCGACGAGCGCGCCGCCAACGCCCAAGCCCACGCCAAGCGCGGCCAACAACGCGCCTTCGCCGAGGACCAGGCGGACGAGCGCGAACGGCTCGGCACCGATCGCCAGCCGGATTCCGAATTCGCGATTCCGGTTTGCGACGTGGAGCGACATCACCCCATAGATCCCAACGCCGGCAAGAATCACGGCGAGCAACGCAAAACCTCCGAGCAGAATCTCGGTGAGCCGCCGGGTGTCGAGGGACTGATCGACGACACCGGACAACGGCCGAACGCCGTCGAGCGGGATCGATGGCTCTACCTGCGTGATGGCGCGACGAACGCCGGCAATGACGCTTCGTGGATCACCCGCTGTTCGTACGGCAAGCGACAGGCGCGTACCGCCGGCTTGTGACACACTGACGTAGATGTGCGGCAGGGGCGTGGCCGCCGCGTCCAGGTCGCGCGCGCTCGCGACGACACCAACGATCGTGAACCACGTGTCGTCGCCGGTCACGCGGATCCGTTTGCCCAGCGCCGCCGCGCCCGTCCAATAGCGCTTCGCGAGGGTCTCGTTCACGACAGCCACGGGAAGGCCAGTCGTGTCGTCGGCCGCGGTGAAATCGCGGCCGTACAACAACGGAACGGAGAGTGTGCCGAAGAATCCCGGGCTCACCGCGGTCTGAAAAGTCTGATCCTCATTCCCCGACGGTGGAACCGGTCGCCCGTCGATGAGATACCCGTCGACGTTGCTGTTTCCCTCGAACGGCAGCGACCATGCGAGTGCCGCGGATCGTACGCCAGGCACGGCACGAACCTGCTCCAGTATCGTGCCGACGAACGCGCTCGTGGCCGCGGCATTGTTCAAGCGCGCCGGCAGCGCCAGCGCAATCGACGTCACGCCGTCGGGACGAAAGCCCATGTCGATGTGCGTGAGCCGTTGAAAGCTCTTCAGCACCAATCCCGCGGCGATCAGCAGCACGACCGACAGCGAGAGCTGTGCGACGACGAGCGCGTTGTTGAGCCGACGCGTCGATCGATGTGAGCTCTCGCGTTGGCCCGCATTGAGATCGGACGTGCCCTGTGAACGCACGCCGTGCAGCGCGGGAAGCAAACCAAAAAGAATACCGCTCAGCACAGACACCGCCAGCGTCACCGTCAGCACGCGTCCGTCCACCGTTACTTCCGCCAGCCTCGGCAACGTCACGAGCGCCGAACGAACGAAGACTCGAACGGCCATCACGGCGAGACCAGTTCCGACGACAGCGCCTAACAGGGCGAGCGCGACACTCTCGGTGAGCAACTGACGCAGCACCCGTCCGCTCGTTGCGCCAAGCGCTGTACGCAATCCGATCTCGCGTTGTCGCGCGGCGGCACGACTGGACAGCAACGTTGCAACGTTCGCCGTCGCGATCAGCAGAATCAGCGAGACGGCGGCCATCAGCACGGTGAGCGGACGCGCTGTACGGCCCGTGATCGCCTCGTGGAGCGGCGTCACGATGGTCTTCATTCGCGTCTTTTCCGGTGCGCTCGAACCCGCGCCGATCAACTCCGGCTCGCGCCGCGCCCAATTCCACATGATCGCCGTCGTCTGGCGCTCCGCATGCTGCGGCGAGATGCCCGGCTTGAGTCGCGCAATGCCGCTGTTGACCCAGCCGTGCGTTCGCGACGGATCGAGTCCCATTGGAATCCACGCCTTTACGTCGGCACGCGGGAAGGCGAAGTCGGGCGGCATCACACCCACGATGCGCGTTGGCTGTCCGTCGAGGTCGATGGTCTTTCCGAGAACGCTCATGGCTCCGCCGAAGTGCGTTTGCCAGAGGCCATGGCTCACGATGACGACGTTGTTGCGGCCAGGCGCGTCTTCGTCGGTCGTGAATGGCCGTCCGAGTGCGGGACTCACACCCATCACCTTGAAGAAATCCGCGGTCACCCGCACCGCCGGCAGTCGCTCCGGTCCGTTCTCGGCGCGCATGGTCAAGCTCGCGCCGCGATACGCGGCGAACGCGGCGAAGTCGGTGGCGCCATCCCGATACATCACGATGTTCTGTTGCGATACGCCCCACGTGTCGAGCCCCTTCTCCGGATACGACTGGATCAACTTGACCAGTCTGTCGGCGTTGGGATACGGAAGCGGGCGGAGCAGGATGCTGTTGACGAGCGTGAACATTGCCGACGTCGCGCCGATTCCGAGCGCCAGCGTCAGCGTTGCCACGGTGGTGAACGCCGGCATGCGGCGAAGCGTGCGCAGTGCGTAGCGAAAATCCGACCAGACAGACTCGAGCCATTCCATGAGCCGTACCTCGCGGGCGTATTGCCGGTCGATCGTGATGCATTCGTCGCGAACCCTCGATGGGTCGCCGAATCGTTCACGGGCTTGTGTCTGCGCCGCGTCGGGGGGAACGCCGCGCATGCGCAATTTTTCCTCACGCATGGCGAGGTGGAACGCCAGTTCGTCGTCGACGTCTCGCTCGAGCGAACGCGCCCCGCGAGGCGCGAGACGAAAAATGCGACGCCATCCCGGCGCGACGCTCATGCCGTTTGCGCCGACGTGCGACGCAGCGCCACCGCGATGGCCTCGGCGTGCCGGTGCCACACCGGTGCTTCGGCGCGGTATCGGGCGCGACCCGCGGCGCTCAGCTTATAGAATTTCGCGCGACGGTTGTTGTCGGACACGCCCCATTCCGCGGTCAACCACCCTCGTCGTTCAAGGCGGTGCAGGGCGGGGTAGAGCGTGCCTTCCTCGAGCAGCAGCACCGCGTCGGTCGCGCCTTCGACCCATTCGCTGATGCCGTAGCCGTGCATCGGCCCCCAGGTCAGCGCCTTGAGCACCAGGAGATCGAGACTGCTGCGAAGGAGATCGGATTCCGCGTCGGCCATAGTGCCTTCTCCCCTCGTGACGCTAGGGAAGGTACGTTTCCTGCCCTGGCCTCGCAAGGGGAAAGTGTGCCCCGCGACCGGGAACTCTCCATTCATTGGTTTGGCGAGTATGCCAGTCCCTGTACCAACGTTCCGCGTACCGAGTACTTCAATGCCCTTTCCAGCTATGCCTCTCCCTGCGGCGGAAATCCGTGCTGCTTCCGCCCCACATTTGCTTCATGTTTTGCGGTGGTTTTGTACAACTCGAAACGCCCATCCGACGCGACCTCCGCCACGCGCGCGCGCAAGCCCTGCATGGCCTCTGCACTGAGCGGCCGAAATCCGCGCGCGACGGCCAGGTTCTGTTTGAGCACTCGCATGGAGTCGATTCCGCTCACGGTCGTCGCGACGGGAAGACTCATCGCGTACGCCAATGCATCCGGCGCGGAGATCGCCTTCTTCTTCACCATGTCTCCCTCGCCGCCCAGGCTCTTCATGCCGATCGGCGAGATGCCGCGCCGCACGAGCTCGGGCAACACGACCTGCTCGAAACTTCGAAAGGTGGCGTCGCAACAATTCAGCGGCATTTGCACCGTGTCGAACGCGTAGCCGTACGACAGCATTCGCAGGTGCAGCGCGGGATCCTTATGCCCCGTGAATCCGACAAACCGCACCTTGCCCTCGTGTTTTGCTCGGTCGAGCGCCTCGATGACGCCGCCCTTCATGAAATGGCGCTCGGGGTCGTTGTAGAACGCGACTTCATGCACTTGCCAGAGGTCCAGGTGATCGGTCTTGAGCCGGCGAAGCGAATCGTGCAGCTGACGCATCGCCACGTTGGCGTCGCGGCCGTGCGTGCACACTTTGGTCATGAGAAAAACCTGATCGCGCATTCCGGCGATGGCTTTGCCGACGCGCTCTTCACTCTTGCCGTCGTGGTATTCCCAGGCGTTGTCCAGAAACGTCACGCCCGCGTCAATCGCCGCGTGAACGATTCGCGTGCACTCGCGTTCAGTGTCAATCAATCCGAGATGGTATCCACCCAGCCCGATCGCCGAGACGGTTTCGCCGGTTGCGCCAAGTGCGCGGCGGGGGATTGGCTCAGGCGCAATTCGGTTGGCTCGGAGCGGCGAACCGGTTCCTGGGGCGGCCTTCGTGCGAGTTGCCACAATGACTCCTCTGGCGTTGTTCACGGCCAGCATACAAGATGAAAGCACGTCCAAACTTCAACCAGGCCATCTCATGCGCCGCACGTTCTATTTCGCTGCAGTGTTGACCCTCATCACCGCCTGCTCGCATACCGTGGATACGTCGGTCAATCCGGAGTTCCTTTCGCCGAACGGTCCGTCGGCCAATCCATTTTCGCCCGCGGTCCGCGTGGGAAGCTTGCTGTTCCTCGCCGGACAGATCGGGACGAACGCCGGCGGCCAACTCGTCGCCGGCGGGCTACAGGCCGAGGTGCGTCAAACGCTCAACAATATCAGCGAGGTACTGCAGAAAACGGGCTCGTCGCTCGACAAGGTGGTCAAGTGCACCGTGTTCATGGCCGACATGAAGGAATGGGCGGCAATGAACGAGATCTACGCCACGTATTTCCGAAATCACAAGCCGGCGCGCAGCAGCTTCGGAACCACGGGCCTCGCGATGAATGCACGCGTCGAGATCGAGTGTATCGCGGTTGTAAACTGAGTCGCGCCGCGATCCAGTGGGACACTGACGTACCTGGTACTTTAGTACTTCGGTACTACAGTGTGTTTGTCAGCTCGAATAGTACGCCGCGTTTTCGTCGATGTACCCCTGCGTGAGATCGCAGCCGTACGCCGTCGCCGACGAAGCCCCGACGCCGAGCGACACTTCGAGATCCACCGTCTCGGCGGCGAGCGTTTTGCGCACGAGCGCCTCGTCAAAGTCGAGGCGTTGACCGGCGCGCACCACGGCAGTTGCGTTGATCCACGCGTCCGTGGTTTCGGCACGAATGACGCAGCCGAAGCATTTGCCGATCGCCATGAGCAGGCGTCCGACATTCGGATCCGCGCCGGCGACCATCGTCTTCACGAGAGGAGAGTTGATCAGCGCTTTCGCGATATGCCGCGCGTCATCGTCGCTCGCGGCGTTCCTCACGATGGCGCGAATCAGGTGCTTCGATCCTTCGCCGTCGCGCGCCAGCGTTTCCGTCATCCGAACGCAGCCCGCACGCAACACCTCGGCGAACTCGCGCTCGTCAACCGGACCGGCCAACCCGTTGGCGAGTATGGCGCAGGTGTCGGACGTGCTCGTGTCACTGTCCACCGAGAGCATGTTGAATGAATCGCGAACGGCGACGCGCAACAGCCGATCGAGCGTTGCGGCGTCGAACGCGGCGTCGGTGAAGATGTACGCGAGCATGGTCGCCATGTTGGGTTCGATCATGCCCGAGCCTTTGGCCACCCAGGTGATCGTTGCGTTGCCCACGCTCGCCGACAGTGCCTTGGGGTGCGTGTCGGTGGTCATGATGCCTTCGGCGCCGACGAGCGGATTCGACTGAAGATCCGCCGACATGCCGACAATGCCCCGCTCGATCGTGTCGATCGGCAGCGGGACGCCGATGACGCCGGTCGAGCTCACCAGGACGCGATCGGCAGTCGTTTCGATTTCGGCCGCCGTTGCCGCGGCCATCCGCCGGGCATTGTCGACCCCCTTTGCCCCCGTCGCAACGTTGCTGCACTTGCTGTTGGCAATGATTGCGCGCAGCTTCCCGGCCCGAATGGTCTCGCGCCCGAGAATGATCGGTGCGCCCGGAAAATGATTGCGCGTAAACAGCGCCGCCGCCGCCGCCTCGACGTCGCTGACGAACAGCGCGAGGTCCTTCGCCGTGGGCTTGAGTCCGCAGTTGCGGCTGGCGCAGCGAAAGCCGTGCGGAAAAACTGGTGTATCGTGAAACGACATCGAGAGTGCCCGTGATGTTGCGGGGAACGAAGCGAAGTGGTGAAGATACAGGGGCGCAGCGGCCTCTCGCCATGCGGCAACCTCCTCGCCCTCAACCTGATCTGGAGACGTGATATGTTCGTGAAGGATTTCGCCGACGAATACGGCCGCTACCGCGCGATGGGCGAAAAAGCGATGGCGCAGGTGTCGGACGATGGGCTCAACCAGGTCGTCGCAACCGACGGCAACTCGATCGCGATGATCGTTCGCCACGTGAGCGGCAACCTCGTCTCGCGGTTCACGGATTTTCTGACCTCGGACGGCGAGAAGGAGTCGCGCGATCGCGACGGCGAGTTTGCCGACGGAACATTCGACCGCGGCGAGATTGACGCGGCCTGGAAGACGGGTTGGGGAGTGGTCGAGCATGCGTTGGCTCAGCTGACCGACGCTGACCTCGAGCGAATGATCACGATCCGAGGCCAGGCGCTCACGGTGCACGAGGCGCTCTGCCGGTCGGTGACGCACTCGGCGTCGCACGTCGGCCAGATCGTGTTGCTGGCGCGCATCGTCGCTACCAACACATGGAACACGCTCAGCATCCCCAAAGGACAGTCCAAGCAGTACAACCAGAATCCGTCGCTCGAGAAGGCGCATAGGCGGTGACGATTCTCGTCGAGGGATGCGTCGAGTCACTCGAGGATTCCCTCGCGGCGGAACGGGGCGGCGCGGGCCGCCTCGAGTTGTGCGACGACCTGTCCGTGGGGGGAATCACGCCAACGTCCGCATTGATCACCGCCGTCAAAACACGAGTGCGGATTCCCGTCGCGGTGATGATCCGGCCGCGCGGCGGTTCGTTCGTTCACACGCGCGCCGAGCTGGACCAAATGCGGCGCGACCTGGAGATGGCCAAGGGTCTTGGCGCCGACGTGCTGGTGTTCGGCGTGTTGAATGACAGGCGCGAAGTCGACACGGCGACAACGCGGGAGTTGGTGGCGCGCGCAGGCGAGACGCCGGTCACGTTTCATCGTGCGTTCGACCAGGTCGCAAATCCGCTGGCCGAGCTCGACGCGTTGATCGATGCCGGCGTCTGCCGCGTGTTGACTGGCGGTGGTCCGGGCACCGCGGAGGAAGGCGCCGATCTGTTGGCGTCGTTGGTGGAGCGCGCGGCGGGCCGCATCGGGATACTCGCCGGCGGAAAAGTACGGAGCGGCAACGCGGCGGCAATTGTCGCGCGCAGCGGCGTCCGCGAGGTCCATGCTCGCTGCGACTTGGACGAGAACCGAATTCGCGACATCGTCGCCGTGCTCGCGTAGCGAGACGCCCGGCGTGGAGCTATTGTCGCTGGCTCACTCGATTGTTCGATCGATCGACGTCGGGCAGCGCGCGCCGCGGATCGATCTCCGCGACAACGACCGCCTTCGTACCCGGCACGCGATAGACGAAGCGGTCACCGAGATTCCACATCTCGACCGGTAGCTTGACGGTCTGCCTCGTGCCGTCGCCGAACGTGAGCGACAGTTCCGCCGGCATGACCATCGAGCCGCGGTTGCTGAGATGTATGCTCGTCACGCCGTCGGCACCGTGGGCAATCGAATCGACCGCCTGATCCAGGCGCGCGGTGGTGTAGATCCAATCACGCCAAAACCAGTCGAGCTCCATACCGGATTGGTCGCGCATCACGCGGAAGAAGTCCGTCGGCGTTGGATGCTTGAACGCCCACGCGCGAATGTATTCGCGGAAGGCTGCGTCGAAGCGATCCTTGCCCAGCACTTCGTAGCGGAGCATCTGCATCATGAGCGCCGGCTTTTGGTAGCCGCCCCAGAACAGATCGCGCACTTCCGTGGGCTTGGTGATCAACGGCTGTTCGTTTCCCGCGACCGCATGCTCGGCGTAGAGATGAAGCGGGTGGACTTCGATCGTGTCGCCGTACGGCGTGCCGGCGAAATACTTCGCGGCGTTGGCGAGATCTATGAACGTGTTGAACCCTTCGTCCATCCACGGGTAAAGCCGCTCGTTGGAGCCGACGACCATCGGAAACCATTCGTGCCCGAACTCATGAGCGATGACCCACTGTTGATCTTCCCGAGTCGGGCTGTTCGGCGTGAACGTGAGCATGGGATATTCCATGCCCTCGATCGGGCCTTCGATCGTGGTCGCGTGCGAGTACGGGTATTTGAACCACTGCTCGCTATAATACTTGATCGCCTCGCGGCCCATCTTGTTCACCTCGGCCCATTTGTCGGCGTGAGTGCGATAGAGCGACTCGATGAGTATTCCGGAATAGCCGCTGGCGTCCCAGCGAAAGTTGGGGCCGGCGGCAAACGCGAAGTCGCGCACGTTCTTCGCGGTGTAGTGCCAGGTGAGCGTCCCCGACTGCGCGGGCCGCGTGCGCGCGGCGTTCCCAGCCTCGTCGGCGCTGATGATCGCGACGGCCGTGTCGGACGTCCGCGCCAGCGCCAGGCGCCGTCTCTGGGCCGGCGTGAGCACGAGCTCGGGATTGGCCAACTCTCCTGTCGCCGCAACGACAAAGCTTGACGGGACGGTGACCGAGACGTCGAACGCGCCGTACTCGAGGTAGAATTCACCGGCGCCGATATACGGATCGTGGTTCCATCCCTTCACGTCGTCGTACACGGCCACGCGCGGGTACCATTGCGCGATCTCATACAGAGGGCCGTCGTGCCCCATCCGTCCTGCGCCTTGCGCGGGGACGTTGAAGTGCCAGACCGCATCGAGGTCGACCGCAGCGCCGGGCGCGACGGGCGTTTCGAGGTCCACGCGCAGAGTAGTGCCGAACCGCGTGCGGCGCACCTCCTTGCCCGCCGTCTTGAGCGATTCGAGACGCGGCGCGCTGTTGAAACCCTGACAGGAAAAGTCGAACGTCGTGCCGAGGAAGACGAGTGGCGGTTGATTCAAGACATTCGTCACACCGGCGGGTTCGCAGATGTTCTGCTCGACGAACAACCAGAGGTAAGGCAGTGAATCGGGCGAGTGGTTGACGTAGTGGATCGTTTCCCGGCCGCGGATTTCATTCTTGTCGGGGTCGAGCGTCACGTCGATGCGATAGTCCGCGCGCTGCTGCCAATACTTTTGCCCGGGACGGCCCGACGCCGTGCGATACTCGGTGGGGGTGGGCAGGTCGAGCGGTCGGAAGTGCGAGCTGTCGGCAACGGAGGTGCGGGCCTGCGGAAACGCTGCTCGTGCGGTCAAGAGGCAGAGGAGCGCGGCGAGGCGAGAATTCACGATCATGTGTGACACCGGATGAAGTCGGGCGCTACTTGGGCAGTCCGTAGACGGACGCGGCGTTCTCGCGCAGCACCATTCGGGCGAGCGCTTGCGCGCGGTCGCGCGTGATCTCACCATCGCGCAACATGCCGGTGAGCGCTATGGCGAGCCCGCGGCGCGCCGTCGTGGACGCCACCCACGCGATCTGTTCCCAGCCCTGCTCGGCGCCGCCATCGAAGGCGTCGGTGCCGAACAACACTTTGTCCGGCCATTCGCCGAGCCATTGGCGAAGAACGCCGGCGAGTAGCGTGGGCGAGAGAATGTTGTCCATCATGGAGATGTCGGCGTAGACGTTCGGTTTGCCGAGCAGCGCCTGCGTTTCGCCGACGAGCGGCCAGCCGCCGTGCACGATGATGAACTTGGTCGCGCGCAGGGTCGAATCGTTGAACGCGGACTCGAGCAGGTGCGGCGCGCTGCCGCTCGTCGAGTAGAATCCGCCGAACGTCTCCAGGACATGGATCTGCACGGCAAGCTTCTGTCGTCCCGCTTCGCGCGCAATCGCGCGAAAGAGGTAGTCTTGAAGGTTCTTGTATTCGGCGTGCGTGGGCGCGCCGGCGCCCGCTTTCACATAGCGCGAGTACGTTCGCTGAGCCGCGGCCACGTCAGGCACGTCGAAGTCGAGGGGGCGAAGGTACGCCGCCTCGAACTTGACGCCCGCGGCTCCGCCGGCGCGCTGGCGTGCGAGCGTTGGGTTCACGACGGTTCGGACGTAGTCGTCGAGCGTGGCGGGGAGTGACGCGAGCTTGAGATCGCGCAGATACCGCTGGAGAAGCCTGGCTTCTCGCGGATAGAGCGGCTTGGTGTCCGGCGTGCGCGAGGCTTCCCCACGAATGTCGAGGGGAAGCATGAGCGGATCGACGAACGACACCCAACGAAAGCGGGCCGCCGCGAGTCCCGGACCCATGGCGATTCGATTCGACATCATGATGTCGATGCCGGCTTGGTCGAGCGCCCAGTCCGGAAACGTTTGCCCATGGCTGCGGATGGCGTTCGTAGCCGCGGTCTTGAGAGCCGTGTGATACGGAGCGCCGTTCAGGTCGAGCGGAATGTGGTAGAGTGCGTTTTGCGCGGCGCGCCAAATCGGGTCGTCGGGTTTGAGGCGGTTTGGAAGATCGAATGGGGGAACGCCGTCGAGGGGCAGTGCGTCGAAGTCGGTGTCCGCCGGCGCGCCGGGGGCGATGGGGCGCATGGGGTGCGCGTGGTTGTCGATCGCACGGATGGCGTTGATGTATCGAGCGAGCGCCGAGTCTACTGGCGCCTGGGCTGTCGCAAATGACGCCCTGAGCACGATTATCAACGCGAACACCTTCCAAGGCCGACCGCAGTGCGCCATCATCCTCTCCGCGTAGGGAAGCGCGCCTAATCAACGCCGCGCGTGTCCACGCCGTAAGAGGTCGCAAACCTGCGTTCTCTAGCATCCCTCACACTCTCGTTCCTTCCGGCATGCTATCCATTCCCCCGGGCGCGCTCAGGCGCTCCTCTATCGCCGTGTTCGTTTGTCTATCGGCCGCCACTCTCGTTCCCCCGCGCCGTCTCGCGGCACAGGAGAACTACGAAATCCAGGTCTACGGCTCCGAGACGATCCCCCGCGGCGTCACGATGTTCGAGCTGCACAGCAACTACACGCTCAAGGGAAGCCGCGTCGTTTCGCCGTTCGGAGAGCTGCCCACGCAACACCAGGTGCACGAGACCGTCGAGATCACACACGGCTTCAACGACTGGTCCGAGCTCGGCTTCTATTGGTTCATGGCCGTTCCCTCCGGCCGCGGTCTGAGCTGGGTGGGCACACACCTTCGCCCGCGTGTACGCGCGCCGGAAAGCTGGGGTCTGCCGGTCGGCCTCAGCATCTCGCAGGAAATCGGTTATGCGCGCGCCGAGTTTTCGCCGGACACCTGGACGTATGAGCTGCGGCCGATCATCGATAAGAACATTGGACCGTGGTACATCTCGCTCAACCCCGTGCTCGGCAAATCGCTTCGCGGGCCATCGTCGGCGGAGCCGTTCGAGTTCACTCCGAATGTGAACGTCGGCTACGATCTCACGAAGAAGATCAACCTCGCGGTCGAGTACTACGGTGCGACGGGCACGATCAAGGAAGTCGCTCCGATCGCCGATCAACAGCACCAGATCTTCGGCGCCGTCAACCTCGACCTCGGCCCGGCGTGGGAGTTCAATCTGGCCTACGGAACGGCGCTCACCGCCGGCGGCGATAAGAGTATCATCAAGATGATTCTCGGCCGCCGCGTAGGCCCCGGCACGAAGTAGCAGACGGAGGAGAAGTAGCGCGCGACGACCACCGGGCAGAACGCACAGAAGCCCGCACGAGATCGTGCGGGATTCTGTGTGTTCATTCGAGCCTGGCTCGAACGTTGTCGCCTCAGGGTTTGCCGGCGTCCAGGTCGTTCCAGTTCATCAGTGCGTTGAAGCCCATGGCAAACGTGCCCTGGGTCTGCCACCGCCAGTATGGACGGAAGGCGAACATCACGAGATGGCCGTTGCCAATTTTCTCATCAACCAACTGCGCGCGACTCGCCAACAACTCGCCGCGCTCCAGCGTGCCGGACAGCAACATATCCTCGGCCTTTGCCGGGAATTGCATCACGACGCGCGTCGACGAGTTGGGATCCGCCGACAGGCCTGCGACCGCGGCCGGAGCCCCGCCACCGCCGCCGAATCCACCACCACCACCGCCGCCGGCGCGACCACCACGACCCGCCGCCTGACCGGCTTGTGCCACATTGAAGTCATTGCCGATGCTCGTCGCGAGTCCGT
The DNA here is from genome assembly GCA_040002475.1 of bacterium. Taxonomy (GTDB): domain Bacteria; phylum Gemmatimonadota; class Gemmatimonadetes; order Gemmatimonadales; family Gemmatimonadaceae; genus JAQBQB01. The sequence continues at coordinate 21,550 of JBDUEJ010000060.1, forward strand.
ACGCCGTTCCCGTGTGATCCGGATCCCACACCGACAACTTGAGCGGACTGGCCATCGGTGTCGTGTTCTGCGTCAGCGCGCCGCCACCGCGTCCACCGCGTCCTGCACCACCTGGCGCCTCGGCGATCGCCACAGCGCCGGCGCCGGCGTTCAGCACCGGACCAGAGTTGAAGTACACGGGGACGTCGGTCTTCGTGTAGCCGTACACCAACGGACTCTTGGCGTCGGAAATGATGCCGCGAAGAATCGTTCCACGCGCGAAGAGTCCGGCCGCGGCCTCGTACTTCACGCCCGGCGTGAGATTCATCTCGGGCAGAATCTGCGACGTGTTGCCTTCGGTGATCACCGTTCCACCCTGCTGCACGAACGCAAACAGCGCTTTCATGCCGTCTTCGCCGAGCGCGCCGCGTACGTCGTCGGTCGAATCGGGGAAGCCGAGCGACGGGAATTCCTTCGTGCTCTTGTAGGGCACGGCGAGATCGGCGCCGGCGCCGCCGCGCCCGCGTCCGCCACCGCCCGCACCAACGCCGCTGCCGCCGTGCGGGTAGATCAAGACGTCGAACTTCGTCCGGAGGTCGCCCATCTTGGCGAGCGAGTTTTCACCGAAATACTGATAGGGAACGCCATAGGTATCGAGCGCGGCGCGGACCCAGCCTTCATCCTGCGTGCGCGTCCAGCTATGGATGTAGCCGATGCGCGGGATGTCGAGATCGTGCGTCTTGACCGTCGGCGCGGCGCTCACCGCGTACGCCGTGAGACCGAGCTGCTTGATCATCGGCTCGACCTGCGCGCGGCTCGACCCGGCGACCACGATCGCGCCGGCACCGAAGTGATGACCGTCGGCGTCGAAGGCGTCTTCCGCGGCCGCCATCTTCACGCTCGGCAGCTTGAAGCGGAGGCTGACCAGCGTGTTGTCGCTGTTGTTCTCCACGATGATCGTGCCGCCTGAGCCGGTGATGCCGCCCGAGGCGACGACGTCCTTCTTCATCGGCACCATCGTCATCGGCTGCTTGAGAATACTCTGATCGCCGACTTCGTTGACCGTGATGTTCCGCATGAGCGGGAACGTCCAGCCGGTGTCGTCGTACGGCGACGGATTGGACGGCGAGAAGTTCTGGAGCGAGAAGTACATGTCGGCGATCGTGCGGTACGGCTGATCGCCGCGGATGATGTAATCGCCCGCGTTGACTTGCACGTTGCCCGCTTTGAACGCCGAGTTCGCGGTGTAGAACTCGAGGCCCTGGGTCTTGAGCTCGTTCACGGCTTCGGCCGCGTTCTCCCGCGCGTGCTGGCCCGCGGGAATCACCCACGCGGCGACCGGTCCGTGCGTCCCCTTGGCGACCGCGCGCTTGTTCTTGAGCCAGTAGTTCTCCAGGAACATCTCCTTGTCCTTCGCCGTGCGGCTGAGCGAGAACAGGATTGCCGACTCCTGAATGTTCGTGTTCGCGCGCGGACTCCACTGAATGGAGTCGAGCGGCGGGTTCGGACGGAACCATTCCTTGCTCGTGGTCTGAATGCCGGGCTTCACCGTGTAGTCCTTGCACGAGCCCTGGCAGTAGCTCTGCACTTCATAGAACCGGCCGATCGCGTTGTGCGTGTGCGCGATGAAGAACATGTAGTTCGGGACCCAGCCATCGTAGAACCCGTAGGTCCACACGCCCGGGACGCCGCGTTTGGTCATTTCCATCACGTCGTTCTTCGCCAAGTACCACCACTCGTCCACGACGATCGGATCGAGCGCGTCGTTGTACGGGCCCGTGCCCGTCGATGAGTAGAGGTAGGTCTGCGCCTCGTGCAGATCGTGCAACACCGTCGGCGTCCATTCGAGGAACGCCTTGGTCGTGTTCTTCGTCAGGTCGAGATACTGGCCCATGCCGTCGCGGTTGTTGTCGTGCTGCACGTACTTGCCCCAGTACATGAGCGACAGCGGACCGCCGCCGCGGCCGCCCTGAGCCGCCGCGGTGTCGCGGGACGGATGGTCTTTCGCCCACTTCTCGTTGAAGTAGTGGTTGTCCACGTACTTCTCACGCCCGTCCACTTCGATGACGGGCGTGATGAACGTGATGACGTTGTTGCGGATGTTCTGAATGAACGGCGTCTCCTCGACCACCAATCGGTAGGCGAGCTCCATCAGCATTTCGGGTCCGCCCGACTCCGGCGAGTGCATGCCGCTCGTGATCCAGTAGATCGGCTTGGCCGTGTGGATCAACGCCTTCGCCTGCGCTTCCGTCGTCTTGCGCGGATCGGTGAGCTGGTTCAGGTAGCCTTTGTACTTCTCTAAATTGGCGATGGCGTCTTCGCTGCCGACCGCCAGCATCACCATGTCGCGGCCCTCCTCGGTCTTGCCGATCGTCCAGTACTTGGCGCGCTTGGGCGCGGCCTTGGCGACGGCCTGCAGATACCGATGGATGTCGGCGGCGTGATCGAGGATGCCCGGCGCTCCCACGATATGCCCGAGGAACTTGAGCGGCGTGGGCACGGTGGCCGATGCCGGCAGGTGATCGACCAACTCGGTCGAAATGCGCGGATCCGACAACGTCGACTTGATCAGAGCCGTGTATTCCTGATCCACCTTTTGGGTGGCCTGCGCCATCACTGCGGGAGCCTGTGACAGAACGCCGGCGACGAGCAGCGCACTGCTACTCCATCGGCGCATCGAACCTGTCGAACGCGACATCCGAACTCCTTCTGAAAAAGGGGCGGGGGAGGGAAGACGATGAATGACTGGAACGACCAAGTGACGACCCGGCGGTTTTTCGTCGCCGGTCGTCAGATGTGATTTACGCAGAACTACGCGTGCGCGCGAGGAACCGCTGGCGCGACATGGAATCGCTCGCCGTGTCATGCGCATCCGGTGTCGTCTCACATCACCCCCACACGAGACTGTATCCAATTCCTCTTTGCTCACGGCTCGGTCTGCTGGACCGATCCCCTGGCCTTTGACGGTTGCCCGCGTATCATCTCCCCGGACGGTCAGGCAGCGTTTCGCTGTTCCATCCTTCCGACCCGGAGCAAACTCATGTTGAACTCGGTTTCTGGTACGCCACGCCGCGGCTTTCTCGGCAGCATGGCTGTCGGCGCCGCAGGGCTCGTCCTCGGCCGTTGGTCCACCGCGAGCGCCGAGGGGTCCGGTTCAGCCTCCCTGGTCTTCGCGGACGAGTGGGTTGCGCGGATCAAGGGCAAATACCGCCAGGTGTTCGACTGCACGAGTCCCAACGACGGTTGGGGCGCGGCATTCCCGCTGAATTTCAGCGACAGTACCAAGGAGGCGCTGAAAGTCACCGACGCCGACATCACGGGCGTTGCCGTGTTCCGCCACATGGCGATGCCGCTGATGCTGAACGACTCCATATGGGCGAAGTACCACATTGGTGAAGTCCTCAGCATCAAAGATCCCAAAACCAACGCGCCGGCCACGCGGAACGTTTTCCGCGACAACGTCCCATTGCGTCCCGGGCTCACCTACGAGCAGGAGATGACGACGCGCGGCGCGATCTTCGTCGCCTGCAACATGGCGCTCACAGTGCTCAGCGGGATGGCGGCGCCCAAAGCCAGCGTGTCGGCCGATCAGGCGAAGAAGGAGTGGACAGCTGGACTGATCCCCGGAGTGAATCTCGCGGCGTCCGGGGTCTATGCCGTCAACCGCGCGCAACAGGCGGGGTGCACGTACTGCTACGGCGGTTAAAGCGCAGAGCTCAACCGGCCAACGCGTCCATCAATCGACGGGCGCGCTCCGGCGCGGGCCCGGGCGATCGAGGTCCCGCCACTCCGGTGACCGGCTCGACCTTCAACATCACGAAGGTCGGGCCGTGCGCTTTGAGAATTCGTCCGACGCTGTCCCGCCATTCGTCGAGATCAGTAAACTCGAACACCGACTGAAAGCCCGAGCCGCGCGCGATCGCGGCAAAGTCCACGGCGCCCGACGCCGGCGTCGGCTGCGCGCCCGTCACCTCGTACACGCCGTTGTCGAACAACACCACGGTCAGATTCGTCACACCGCTACCCGTGATCGACACCAGCGATCCGAGATTCATCAACATCGATCCATCGCCGTTGCACACGATCACCTGGCGATCGGGCTGCGCCAACGCGAGCCCGAGCCCGAGCGACGTGGCGTGCCCCATCGCCGACGGCACGAGAACGACGTCGAGCGGATGCTGCGCCAGCGTCATCCAGTCGCGCGCCGGCGTCATGGTGGTGATGACGACGTCGCGCTCGCCGCGCGCCTGATGAACGGCGATGATCGCGTCCTTGGCCGACATGCGCGACTGGTTGCTCATGCCTTGCCCTCGGCCACGAGAATCGCGCCGGCTTTGCCTGTGCGTTGGCACTCCATGTAGTGCTCGGCGATCTCGCCGAACTGCGATGCCCGCGTGACCAGGCGATAGTCGATCTTCCAGGCGTCGAGCAGCGGTTCGGTGAACACGAGGCAGGTATCGCCCGGAAGGGTGTCCTGATTGAGATAGCTGCGGTAGCCGATCATCGAAAAAATGGGCAGACGCCAGTCGTGGACGGTGTTGCGGAGCGCATCGCCTGACTCGAAGAGCCCGGTGCACTGAATCATCACGAGCGGACGTGCGCCTCCCAAGTGCAGACCGGCGGCGACCTGCCAGGCCTCACCTTCCCGGCAGACGCGAATCAGACGAGTGCAGCCGCGCGACTCGATTGCCGGCTGCCATTGCCCAACCGTGCTGTCAGGAACCGTCACGACATGCGTGACGCCGAGCTCGTCGAGGAGCTCGGCGATTTGCTCGCCGAAAAACACTCAGTTCGCCTTCGGTCCGTTCGCCGTCATGACGAGATTCTCGATGAAGAATTCCATCATGCGCTGTTGGTTGATTCCCGAATGCTCCTGGTCCGGCCCAAGCTGCACCTCGAAGCTCTTGCCGGCGTGCTGGAGCGCGTCAATCAACTGCATCATGTTCGACGGATGCACGTTGTTGTCGGCCGTGCCGAAGTAGAGCATCAGGCGTCCGCGCAGATTGTCGACATAGGTCATGGCCGAACCCTTGTCGTAGCCCTCCTTGTTCTCCTGCGGAATCCACATATATCGCTCGGTGTAGATCGTGTCGTAGTTCCGCCAGTCCGTCGGCGGCGACGACGACGACGCGGCCGCGAACACTTCGGGATGACGCAGAATCTCCATCACCGACGTGTATCCGCCGTACGACGTGCCGAACACGCCGACGTGATCCTTATCGATGTAGGGGCGGTTCCATAGCGCCTTTACGCCGTCGGCCATGTCGTCCTGCTCGACCTGGCCGAGCTTGAGATAGACGTCGTCGAGATACTTCCGGCCCATGCCGGGATTAGTGCGCGCCTCGACGTTGAGCACGATGAATCCATACTCCGTCGTCGCGCTTGGCAGCTGGAAACGCTCGTTCGTGCTGTTCCCAACGGCAGGCCCGCCGTACACGCTCACCAGTACGGGATACTTCTTGTTCGGATCAAAGTTCGACGGAAAATGAATGGTGCCGTGCAACGTCGCCTTTCCGTCCGACGTCTTGTATGTGTACATCTCGACTTTCTTGAGCCCGAGCTCGTTGAACTTCGAGAGATCGGTTTTGGCGAGCTCCGCGACCACCTTGCCGGTCGCGTCCATCAGTCGGGTCACCGGCGCTTGATCGTGGGTCTCGGCGATGTCGGTGAAGTACTTCGCGTCCGGCGACAGCGAGGTGGTGTGCGTGAACGCCGGATCCGTCAGCCGCTTGTCGTTCTTCCCGTCCAGGCCGACGCGATGCAACTGCATCTTCATATAGTTGTCGCCGTCGCGCGCCACGTAGTACATGGCGTTGGATGCTTCGTCGACCCGTACAATGGTGGTGACTTCGGCGGGAAGCTGCGTGAGCGGCGTGATCAACTTCGCCGCTTTGAAGTCATATAAATAGAAGTTCTTGAATCCGCTGCGGTCCGATTCCCAGATGAACCGGTTGCCGTCCTTGAGCCACGTCACGGTCGGTGCCGGATCGTCGTCGATCCATCCGGTGAGCCATTCTTCGTGGATCACGACGCGGCAGCTTCCCGATGTCGGATCGCACGCCGCCATATCCATGGTGTTCTGACGACGATTCGTGCGGAGGAACCAGAGCTCCTTGCCGTCGGGCGACCAGTCGACGCGAAACACATAGTAGCCGACGGTGCTGTTCTCGAACGGCTTTCCATCGCGCACGTCGACCCGCGTACTCTTTTTGGTATCAACGTCGTACACGAACAGGTCGACAACCGGGTTGGACACTCCTGGTTTCGGATACGCCTCGACGTCGAGCGTGTCCTGGATTCGCGTCAGCCCGGTGGCGAGATAAAAGTCCGGCACCTTGCTCTCGTCGAAACGGTAGTATGCGAGCTTCTTCCCATCGGGCGACCACCACATGGCCGTGCGCTGCGAGAGCTCTTCACCATAGACCCAGCTCGCCGTGCCGTACTTGAGGCGACTTTGGACGCTTCCGTCCGTCGTGATCTGCACGGCACCTGCTCCGGTCGAATCGCCAACCCACACGTTCCGGTCTTTGTAAATCGCCCGGTGATTGCCGGCCGGCGCGACGGCGAGCTCAAACTGTCGGCCTCGCAACGGTTGCCCGCCGCCGCCGCCGCGGCCCGCGCGTCCACCCGCTGCTTGCGCCGCGCCGTCCGTGGCCTCACTAATTTTTTTTGACGCCAGATCGAACCGATATCGTTTGCCGCCATTGTCGTACTCGAGCGACTTTCCGTCCGGCAACCATTTGACACTCCCACCGCCACCGCCGCGCCCGAACCCTCCCGCGGATCCGAGCGCGGTGCGAATGAGCGGAGCCATCCGCTGGTAGCGCTCGTATCCCGGCATCGACTTGAGCCGATCCTGGGCCTTCGCGCTTCCTGCCGCGCACACCAATGCCAGCAAAACCGTCGCGCGCGTCGTCGCGAATCCCAGTGTAGCCTTCATCATCTCGTTAAATCTCCTGAGCCGGTAAGGCTTCCGTCAGCATCGGTCTCAACCCATTGTACCGCGCTGCTCACCACGCGTAAAGCCGGATTACACATGCCAAACAGGACAATCGTCATCACCGGCGCGAGCGGCGGCATCGGCGCTCAAATCGCTCTTCGACTCGGCGCCGCCGGCGAACAGCTCGTGCTGGCCGCACGTCGCACGACCGATCTCGAGCGGGTTGCCGCCGAGGCCGAACGCGCCGGCTCGCCAAAAGCGATCGCCGTGCCGACAGACGTCACCCGTCGCGCGGATGTCGAAGCGTTGCGTGACGCCGCCATCAAACAGTTCGGCGGGTTCGACGTGTGGGTGAACAACGCCGGACGCGGCATCACGCGCTCCGTGCTCGACCTGTCCGGCGACGACGTCGACGAGATGATGTCGGTGAACGTCAAATCCGCATTGTACGGCATGCAAGTGGCCGCCGAACATTTCCTCGAGCGCGGTCATGGGCACGTCATCAATGTCTCGTCCTTTCTCGGCCGCGTGCCCATGGCCCTGCATCGGTCGGCGTACAACGCGGCCAAATCGGCGCTCAACGCATTGACGGCCAACCTGCGCGTCGAGTTGCACAGTCGTAATCCGAACGTCCACGTGACACTCGTGATGCCGGGAATGGTTGCGACGGACTTCGCGCGCAACGCCATTGGCGCGCCGCCCGACACCGCCGTGTACGCAGGCGGCCACGTGCAGACGACCGAGCAGATCGCCGACATCGTCGCCGACATCATCGAGAATCCCGTGGCCGAGGTGTACACCAATCCCTCGTCCGCCGACATGGCTCGACGCTACTTCGCCGACGTCGGTGCATACGAGCGGCAAGGCGGCAACCCGTGGCAGGCGCCGCCGGGCGCGAATACGTGAGAAAGCCCTGGTTCACCGGCGTCGTTCTCGTGCTCGCGCTGGGGTTCATTGCGGCGCGAACGTGTCGCGCGCAACAGACGCCGCCGGACACCGCGAACGATCCCCACGCCGTTCAGCCGGAGCGCCCCACGGTTGCGACGCACGCGGGAACCGTCGCGCGCGGGTGGCTCGAGATCGAAACCGGGGTCGAGCGAGATCGCTTTGCGCCGTCGGCAATCGGAACCGTCAGCCCCACGGTGTTCAAGGTTGGCATCGCGAGCCATGCACAATTGAGCGTTTTCGGAACGCTCGCGCATCCTGCCGGCGGTAGTGGCGTATCGCTCGGCGACGCGGGAGTCGGCGTGAAGTGGCGACTGATCGACGACGCTCCGGTCCTCGGTGACTTCGCGATCCTTCCGGCAATCAAAGCGCCTACGGGCTCGCTCGATCGCGGCACCGGCACGGGCACCACCGATGTTTCTATTCTTCTCATCTCCAGCCACAAGTTCGGCGACGTGGCCATGGACCTGAACGCCGGCTACACCCGGCGGAGCGGCGACGGATCAGGTGCGCCGCGGAATGCGACGCTGTGGACCGCTTCCGTCGGCGGACCGTTCGTCGGCGATTTCGGGTGGGTCGCTGAGTGCTTCGGCTACCCAGCCACGGCAGGTCCGTCCGGGCAGCCGTCGATCGTTGCCGTGCTCGCCGGTCCAACCTATCAGGCTCGCTCGTGGCTTGCGTTCGACGCCGGCGTGATTGTCCCGGTTAGCGGCCCGCAGCCGCACGCGCTTTACGCAGGCGCCGTCTACAACGTTGCGCGTTTGTGGGGTCCTCGCCCATAGCTCGCGATCGGCGTCCGGAGCGACCATGTTCTGAGCGTGCGCTACTCTTTACCGGGGACGGACGCCATGAGAAAACTGCTACAATGCCGCATCCCATTCCTGCTGCTGCCGTTCCTCGCGGTACCACTGCTTGCCCAGGGCCGAGGCGCGCGAGAACGTGAGGCCGCAATCAACACCTCGGATAACCCGCTGCTGTCGACCTTCCGCTTTCGGTCGATCGGTCCGGCGAGCATGGGCGGCCGGCTCGACGACATCGAGGTGTCGCTGAGCGATCCGAACGTCATCTACATTGGCTACGCCGTTGGCGGAGTGTTCAAATCCGAAGACAACGGCACGACGTTCAAACCCATATTCGAGACCTACGGCAGCGCGTCGATCGGTGACATCGCGATCCATCCGACGAATCCGAACATCGCGTACGTCGGCACGGGCGAGCCGAACAATCGACAGACCTCGTCGTTCGGCGACGGGCTCTACAAGACGACGGACGGGGGCAAGACGTTCGCGAATATCGGCCTGCGCGAAACGCAGACGATTGCGAGAATCGTCATCGACAAGACGAATCCGGAAGTAGTCTACGTCGCGTCGCCTGGCCACCTCTTTGGACCGAACCCGGAACGCGGTGTCTTCAAGACCACGGACGGCGGAAAGACGTGGAACAAGATCAAGTACATCGACGAGAACACGGGGTTCACCGACATCGCCCTCGATCCGTCGAACAGCAGTGTCGTGTACGCGGCGAGCTATCAACGCCGCCGCACGAGCTGTTGCTTCAATGGCGGCGGTCCGGGCAGCGCGCTCTGGAAGTCCGGGGATGCAGGCAAAACCTGGAGTAAGCTGACGAACGGGTTGCCGCCGGGAACGTTTGGTCGCATCGCGATCGGCGTGTCCGCGTCGAATTCGAATATCGTGTATGCGCAGATCGAGGCGGGCGAGAGCGGCAGCGATCTCCGCGGACGTGGCGTGGTCGAAACAGCGACCGAAGCTGCTCCACCGCCGGTGGCGGGCGCGCCCGCGGGCGGTGGTGGCGGCGGCGGCGGTGGCGGTCGTGGCGGATTCGATTGGTGCAATAACGGAGGGCCGGGTCGCGGGTTCGGCGGCGGGCGCGGCGGTGCACCAGCAACCGAACAGGTTGCGCCCAAGCTCAACCCGGCGACCAGCGGGATTTTCCGTTCGGAGAACAAGGGTCGCTCGTTCTCGCTGATCACCAACTGCAACGCTCGGCCGATGTACTTCAGTCAGCTGCGCGTCGACGCGCAGAATCCCAACACGATTTATGTCGCCGGGCTCCCCGTGGCGAAGTCGCTCGACGGCGGAAAGACGTTCGCGACGCTCGACGACGCCGGCGGCAATCATTCGCCGGCGCACGTCGATCAGCATGCCATTTGGGTGGACCCGAAGAATCCCAAACACCTGATGATCGGCAACGATGGTGGATTAGACATTTCGTATAACCAGGGCGATACGTGGGATTTCGTGCCGACCATGGCCACCGCGCTCGCCTATGTCGTCACGGCCGACAATGAGTATCCGTACAACGTCTACACTGGCCTGCAGGACAACAACAGTTGGGGCGGCCCGAGCTCGAAGCGCGGCCGGAGCGGCATCACGAACATGGATTGGTTCGGCATGTGCGGCGGCGACGGATTCTACACCGGCGTCAACGTCGATCATCCCAACATCGCGTACTGCGAGTCGCAAGACGGCAACACCAGTCGCTACGATCTGAACACCGGTCAGCAGATGAGCATTCGCCCGAGCGCCGGCGGCGCCGGTGGTGGCGGCGGTCGCGGCGGTCGCGCGGCTGGCGCGGC